>NZ_JARGND010000044.1 GCF_029212645.1 Vannielia sp.
TGCGCCCGCACCGCATCCATCACGTCACGCTTGGCCTCCGAGGCATCAGCCCCATCGGGCATCTGGCTCAGCGCCTGTGCGCCCAGGTTCGAGGTGAGGACGATCAGCGTTTGTTTGAAGTCCACCGTGCGGCCCTGGCCATCGGTCAACTGCCCGTCATCAAGCACCTGCAACAGCACGTTGAAGACATCGGGGTGCGCCTTTTCAACCTCGTCGAAGAGCACAACCTGATAGGGACGCCGACGAACGGCCTCGGTCAGCACGCCGCCTTCGTCATAGCCAACATAGCCGGGAGGCGCACCGATCAGGCGAGACACCGCGTGCTTCTCCATGAATTCCGACATGTCGATCCGCACCATGGCGTTATCGTCATCAAACAGGAACTCGGCGAGGGCCTTGGTCAGCTCGGTTTTACCCACACCCGTCGGGCCAAGGAACAGGAAGCTGCCCAGCGGGCGGCTCTCGTCGTTCAGCCCGGCACGGGCACGGCGCACGGCATTTGCCACGGCCGTCACGGCCTGTCGCTGGCCGATCACACGCTTGCCGATCTCATCTTCCATGCGCAGCAACTTGTCACGCTCGCCTTCCAGCATCCGCGCCGTCGGAATGCCCGTCCAGCGCTCAACCACCTCGGCGATCTGCTCGGGGCGCACCGCCTCTTCAACCATCACATCGGTTTCGGATGCTTCCGCCTCGGCCAGTTTCTTCTCAAGCTGCGGGATCACCCCGTAGGAAAGCTCGCCGGCCTTGGCCAGATCGCCATCACGCTTGGCTTGGTCAAGCTGGGCACGGGCCTGATCGAGCTGCTCTTTCAGATCGCGGGCCACTTCCAGCTTGTCACGCTCTGACTGCCATTGCGCCGTTTTCTCGGCCGACTCTTCCTGAAGATCGGAAAGCTCTTTCTCAAGCTTCTCAAGCCGGTCCTTGCTGGCCTGATCGTCCTCTTTCTTCAAAGCCTCGGCCTCGATCTGCATTTGCAGGATCTGGCGATCAAGCTGGTCAAGCTCTTCTGGCTTGCTGTCGACCTCCATGCGCAAACGCGAGGCGGCCTCGTCCACAAGGTCAATCGCCTTGTCGGGCAGGAAGCGGTCGGTGATGTAGCGGTGCGAAAGGGTTGCCGCCGCCACAAGCGCCGAGTCGCTGATCCGCACACCGTGGTGCAGCTCATACTTTTCCTTGATGCCCCGCAGGATCGAGATCGTGTCTTCCTCGGTGGGTTCCTCCACCATCACCGGCTGGAACCGGCGGGCAAGGGCCGCGTCTTTTTCAACGTGCTTGCGATACTCTTCCAGCGTGGTTGCACCGATACAGTGCAACTCACCCCGCGCCAAAGCAGGCTTGAGCAGGTTCGATGCGTCCATTGCACCATCGGTCTTACCGGCCCCAACAAGCGTGTGCATCTCGTCGATGAACAGCACGATCTCGCCCGCAGCGGTCTCAACCTCTTTGAGGACCGCCTTCAACCGCTCTTCAAACTCACCGCGGTACTTGGCGCCCGCAATCAACGAACCCATGTCGAGCGACATCAAGCGTTTGTTCTTCAGGCTCTCGGGCACGTCACCGTCAACGATACGAATGGCAATGCCCTCGGCGATGGCGGTTTTACCCACGCCCGGCTCGCCGATCAGAACCGGATTGTTCTTGGTGCGGCGCGACAGCACCTGCATCGCGCGGCGAATTTCTTCATCACGGCCGATGATCGGGTCAATCTTGCCTTCACGGGCGGCTTCGGTGAGGTCACGCGCGTATTTCTTGAGGGCGTCATAGCCTTCTTCCGCCGAAGCGGTATCGGCGGTGCGGCCCTTGCGGATATCGTTGATCGCGGTGTTGAGCGATTGCGCCGAAACGGCCCCCGCCTCAAGCGCGGTTTTCGCCCCCGAGCGCACAACGGCCAGCGCCGTAAGAATGCGCTCGACCGGCACAAAACTGTCCCCAGCCTTCTTGGCCAACTTGGCGGCCTCATCGAGCACCTTCGCGGTTTGCCCGTCGAGATAGGGCTGCACGCCCTCGCCCGAAACCTTGGGCTGTTTGGCCAGCGCCGTTTCCAGCGCCTCCGTCACGCGCTCGGGGCTGCCGCCGGACCGTTTGATAAGGTTTGATGCGAGGCCCTGATCATCATCAAGCAGCGCTTTTAGAAGGTGTTCGGGCACCATCCGCTGATGATCTTCTCGCATTGCAATGGTCTGCGCGGCCTGGATGAAACCCCGTGACCGCTCCGTGAACTGGTTCATGTCCATCGGTCGTCTCCTTTATAGTTAAGCGCCCTGACTGGGGATCTGCCCGCTTGGCGGCACAGACCCGTTTGGGGCCTTCCCTACCTATTTGGGACGCCATGCGCCCCATCTCAAGAGCCTGATCTGCGGCATTTTCACGGTTCCGTTACAGCCTGTGGATAAATCTGGGAACATCCCCACATGTTGTTGCGTTGGGATGGTAATACCCAAGATAGGAGACGGCGATGTCTTATAGCGGACCCTGTATCGACCAAGTTATCTACGACCCGGCGCTGCGCCGGTTTGAGGCGGATGTGAGCTTTGCCACCAATGCCCTGCGGCGCAAGCGGGTGCATGTTTCCATCCCCGGCCATGTGCAGTGGGGCCATCAGAAAATGGTGGCCGAACTCGTGGCCGCTGGTGAGCGCGCGTTGCACGGCAAGTAAGCCGCCTTGCGTGAATATGGGCCGTTCCCCGGCCCATCGTCCGGTGACGGTCGCCTGCCTGACCGTCCCTGTCCCTGCCCGCTTTCGGTCCCCACCCGGAAGCGGGCTTTTTCTTGGCCTCGGGCCAAATCAGGCGAGGTGATCCACCACCATCAGGTGCTGCGCGGTGGTATAGGTTGCCTCAAGCCAGCGCTGCACCAGGCGCGGGTCTGACGGTGCGGCGGACACGCCTGCGGGCACCTCATGCGCCAGCACGGCCTCTACCGCCATTGCCACGGTTTGGCTGACCAGCCGCGCCATGGCAGAGCCGCGAGCATCGCCCCAAGCGTCCATCACCCAGGTTTTGTGGTAGATCGGCTTGCCTTCGGTCTCGGCCTTGAAGTCGACGCAAAGAACAACGCGATCGGCCTCGCCCTCGGCGTAGCTGTGCTTGTCCCAGAACTCAGCCGACATTTCGGCAAGCCGCTCATCCGCCTCGGGCTTTCCTTCAAGCGCTTCAACCTCGGCAAAGACATCCTTCCACGCCTCGGCCCAGCCATTCAGCCGCAACGTGCCGCGCACGAAATCCTTCACCTTCCATGTTGGCGAAAAGCCGTAATCCGCCATGAAAAGCAGGCTGTCACGGTTGGGGTAAACCTCAAAACTCTCGGGCTGGGGCAGCGGGGCGTCATAGCGGGTGAGGGCATCCCATGGGCGGGCGATCCGCAACTCGGTGAAGCTCTTGATCGAGACCGACGGCGATTTGAGAGCCTTGAGAACACCCAGCGGCGACCATGAGAACTTGTAGCGAAAGGCATTTGCCTCCTTCGGCACGCCACCGCAGTAGGACAGAAAGCTGACCGTATTATCAGGCGCATAGGCGGCACTGGCGCGGTAATCGGCGACCAGCCAATGCGCCATCAGGTGATCAAGCCCCGGATCAAGACCCACCTCGTTGACAAAGCGCAGCCCGGCTTCGCGTGCAGCCCCGTCAAGGGCGTGCATCTCTGGCGAGATGTAGGAGGAAGACACGAAATGCGCCTTCTTTTCCAGGCACATCTCGGCCAGGGGCACATGCCAGTCGCCGGGCAGCATGGAAACCACGATATCACCCTCCGCGACGGCCTTGGCGAGCGCTTCTTGGGTGAAGGCCGTGATACGATTTGTCAGATCACCTACCGCTGCGCGCGCCTTGTCCTCGCTGCGGTTCCAAACCTGCACATCCTTGCCCTCTTCGATCAGCCTTCGCAGGCCGGGAAGGGCGGAAAGGCCGGTGCCACACCAATGGATAGTCATGCGGAATGCTCCTTAAAAGTGGATGCTGCACGGCCCCAGACGCCCCCCTCAATGGCCCCCAGCGTCAGCAAATGGGGCAGCATCTGCCCGGCAAAATCTTCGCTTGCTTCCAGCGGCAACAACGAGGGCAGGTTATCAATGGCCATCACATCGAGCACCGGATCACCGGCCACCCGCAGGGCCGGTTCATCCCAATCGGTGGCCTCATCATAAACCGGGATCGGGTTGAAATCGCTGGTTGGATCACAGGCGATATCACCGATGGCGGTTAGCACGCGCGGCGCGGCGAGGGCGGATTCTGGCACGAAAACAGGGGTGTGTGGCCCAGCGAGGACACAGTTCAGGAATATCTCGCGGTGCAGGATTTCTGGGAAGGGTCCACCAGAGGCGGTTTCGGCAATGTCCCAGCGGGTTGGCTCTATGCCCATGGCTTCACAAAAGTCTGCCGCGCCCGTTCCAACCCGGCCAAGCGCGCCAACAATCAGGGCGCGGGGGCGGCTTTCACAGGCGTCCAGCTCGGCCTCGATCTCCGAAACAAGCGCCTCTTGTTCCTCCCATTCGCGCACCTCTCCGCAAATGTCACCATTTTGCTGGGCGACCCATGTTTTAAAGGCAAGCGCCGCGCCAACAAACCCGGCCCAATACCCAAAAGCGGCCACCCGGCGGCCTTGCTCATCAACCAGATACTCCAGATCGTACAGCGCCCCGCCAGACTGCGCGAACCGCGCCAAAAAACGCTCGGCTTCGGATTGGCCCTTGTAGGCATGCCCAAACATAATGTGGCGATGCGGCAGCGCGGTGCCATCATCGGGGAGTTCCTTGAGGCCGTAGATCAGCGCATCAACAGGTGCGTCGCGCCAACTGCCCTGTGCCGCAATCTCGCAACCCGCAGCAGCGTAGCCCTCAATCGGGATGATGCGGGTTGGGCTTTCTTCGATGGTCACACGAAGGCCCGCCTCAAGCAGCGCCTCGGCACCATGCGGGGTTAGCCCCACGCGGCGTTCATTCTCGCGTTGTTCAGCGCGAACCCATAAATGCACCATCGCGGCAGCTCCCGGCTTGTTGTTTGGCCTGACTTAACCGCGCGGCGGCCTTGGGTGCAAACGGATCGTGCCTAAAACAATGCTCGCACCAGCGGCGGCACCCTTACCGCCACGAGGCCAGCGAGCAGCCCGCAGACCGGTGCACGGTATGTGAGCGAAACCGCATCCATGGCCCACTACAGCACAGCCTGTCTGAAAAATATTGAACGCTCGTTCAAAAAGAACATTTGACGGGTGCCCTCGACCCTGCTCATACTCAGGCCGACAAGGCCGTGGAGGACGGTCGGCACCCTGCAACGTGTGCCATCTGGGAGGATACATTGACGGACGCGACAACGCCCACGGGTGATCTCACATCCATTCCCGCGCTGCTGGCGCACAATGCTCAGACCTTTGCCAACCGCCCGGCCTACCGGGAAAAGGAATTTGGCATCTGGCAAAGCTGGACATGGGCCGAGGCTGCTGAGGAGATTGACGCAATTGCCATGGGCTTTCTGGCGCTGGGTCTGGAGCCGGGTGACAAGCTGGCGGTGGTCGGGCGCAACCGCCCCGCGCTTTACTGGTCTATCGCTGCGGCGCAAAAATGCGGGGCCATTCCGGTGGCGCTGTACCAGGACGCCAACGCCGAAGAGATGGCCTTTGTGATGGAGCATTGCGGCGCCCGCTTCGTGGTTTGTGGCGATCAGGAGCAGGTCGACAAGGTGATCGACGTGCAGGAAACCGTGCATGGAATTGACCAGATTATTTACGTCGATAAGCGGGGCCTGCGAAAGTATGACCACACCCATATGAACGCGCTTCAGGACGTGCAGGCCGAGGGGCGTGCGGCGCATTTCCGGCTGGAGCCGATCCTGCGAGAGCGCGAAGCTGTGCTCGACTACGACAGCACTTGCGTGATGCTTTATACGTCGGGCACCACCGGCAAGCCCAAGGGTGTTGTGCTCTCGAACCGCAATATCATCGAGACGGCCAAGAACTCTGCCGACTTTGACCATCTTACTGAAAAAGAAGAAGTTTTGGCCTATCTGCCGCTGGCCTGGGTGGGGGATTTCATTTTCTCGATGGGGCAGGCGATGTGGGCCGGGTTCTGTGTGAACTGCCCTGAGGGCGAGCACACGATGATGACCGATCTGCGCGAGATCGGGCCGACCTATTACTTTGCGCCACCACGGGTGTTTGAAACGCAGCTCACCGATGTGATGATCCGGATGGAAGATGCCGGGCGCTTCAAGAAACGGCTGTTTGATCACTATATGGCGATTGCCCGCAAGGTTGGCCCTGACCTGCTGGACGGCAAACCTGTAAGCGCCGGTGACAAGCTGAGATACCGCCTTGGCGAGCTGTTCATCTATGGGCCGTTAAAGAACACGCTGGGCTTTTCCAATGTGCGCGTAGGCTATACCGCCGGTGAGGCGATTGGGCCGGAAATCTTTGATTTCTATCGCTCTTTGGGGATCAACCTGAAGCAGCTTTATGGCCAGACAGAGGCCAGCGTCTTTATCACCCAGCAACCGGATAACGAGGTGCGGGCGGATACTGTTGGCGTGCCTTCACCGGGTGTGGAGATCAGGATCGACGAGAGCGGTGAGGTTTATTACCGCTCGCCGGGCGTGTTTGTGGAGTATTACAAGAACGCCGAAAGCACCGCCTCAACCAAGGATCCCGAAGGCTGGGTGGCCACCGGTGACGCGGGCTTCATTGAGGAAAGCTCGGGCCATTTGCGGATTATCGACCGGGCCAAGGACGTTGGCAAAATGGCCGATGGCGCGATGTTTGCGCCCAAGTACGTTGAAAACAAGCTCAAGTTTTACCCCAATATCCTTGAGGCCGTGGTGATTGGCGCCGGGCGAGATCGCTGCTGCGCCATGGTCAACATCGACCTCTCCGCCGTGGCGAGCTGGGCCGAACGAAATAATGTCAGCTACGCGAGCTACCAGGAGTTGGCTGGTCATCCGCTTGTGCTGAATATGATCCAGGAGCATGTAGAAGAGGTTAATGCCTCGGTGACGCAGGATGAGATGCTGGCGGGATGCCAGATTCATCGCTTTCTGGTGCTGCACAAACAGCTTGATGCCGACGATGGCGAACTGACCCGCACGCAAAAGGTGCGCCGCGCTGTGATTGCAGAGAAATTCAGCGATCTGGTGGAGGCGCTCTATAGCGACGCCGAGAGCATCTATACCGAGACGGAAGTGACCTATGAAGATGGTCGCAAAGGCCAGATCACCGCGACGCTGTCCCTGCGGGATGCCAAGGTATTTGACCGGGCCCATCAGGTGGCTGCGGAATGACGTTTTTTCTGCGCAAAATCCGGGGGTTGAGCAATGTTTGACGACCAAGAAAGCTTCACCACACCAGACGGGCGCACCATTGGTGGCGTCATGATGGAGATGAAAAACATCACCCTGCGGTTTGGCGGTGTGGTGGCGATCAAGGATATTTCCTTTGATATTCGCGAGGGCGAAATTCGCGCGATCATCGGGCCGAACGGGGCCGGAAAATCCTCCATGCTCAACGTGATATCGGGCTTTTACAACCCGCAGGAGGGCGAGGTTTGGTTTCATGGCGAGAAACGTGCGCCGATGAAGCCCTACGAGGTAGCCCAACAGGGAATTGCCCGGACTTTTCAGAACATTGCGCTGTTTGAAGGCATGTCGGTGCTCGACAATATCATGACCGGGCGACTTGGCTTCATGAAGTCTGGCCTGTTGAGCCAGGCGCTATGGTGGGGCAAGGCCGAGCGGGAAGAAGTGAAGAACCGGGAAGCCGTTGAAAAGATTATTGATTTCCTCGAAATCCAGAACATCCGCAAAACCCCGGTGGGCCGCCTGCCCTATGGTTTGAAAAAGCGCGTAGAGTTGGGCCGGGCGCTGGCCGCCGAGCCCAAGCTGCTGCTTCTGGATGAGCCGATGGCGGGCATGAACGTGGAGGAGAAGGAGGACATGAGCCGCTTCATCCTGGACGTAAATGACGAATATTCCACAACAATTGCGCTGATCGAGCATGATATGGGCGTGGTCATGGACCTCTCTGACCGGGTTGTCGTGATGGACTACGGCAAGAAGATCGGCGACGGCACGCCCGATGAAGTGCGCAACAATCAAGCTGTGATCGACGCCTACCTCGGAGTTGCGCATGATTAGAGAGATCGCTGCGTTTACCGCCGAAAGGGTGCGGAAACTTCATAGACACAACCGATGCACAACCCATGCACAACCCATGCGCACGGGATTCGCAGGAGCAGGTTTCGCCATCGCGTTAATCTTTGGCAGCCTCTTTGCCGCCACCCCGGCCCGGGCTGTCTCCTCGGAGGTGATCGCGGAACATTTGAATTACTGCCTCAAGGCGGTCGCGGCAAAATCGCCGCGCGGTGTGCCGGTGCCGCTGGGGATTGACGCGAATGACGAGAAAGCGCTGGCGACGGGCGGGCGGGTGAACCACCTGATCATGGGCCGCGACAGCCGGGACGATTGGACCTGCGTGCTGGGCGACAAATCGCAGCGGCTGTTCCCGACGCTGGTGGAGGAATTTCTGCGCAATGTTGAAACCGTCGACAAATCGCGCAGCCGCTACAACGGCAACCTTTATATGACGGCGACGATTTGCGTTGGCGCTGAGGCCGTTGCGATGATTTTGAACGGGCCGGAAACCCGTGAGCTGGGGCTGGCGACGGCTGTTTTCACCACGGGCATCACCTCGAAGGGGTGCCAGTGATGAATGCCGCTGCAATCACCATTGCGCGGCGTGCCGCCCCGACGAATGCCAGCCCCGAACCGATTTGCGGGGCATTGGATTTGTGCCCTGAGGTGGTGGCCAAGAAAATATGTGGGGAGTGAACCATGCCTGACCAGCTACTTTTTGCCATGGAGGTCACCCTGAACGGGCTGATGGCGGGGGTGATGTATGCGCTGGTAGCGCTTGGCTTCGTGCTGATCTTCAAAGCCTCCGGGGTTTTCAATTATGCTCAAGGGGTTATGGCGCTTTTCGCAGCGCTGACGCTGGTGGGTTTGCAGGATGGGCAGGTGCCGTTCAGCCACCTGATCAACGCGATTTTTGGCACCGAGTTGCATCACTTTGGCTGGCACTTGCCGGCGATTGTGGCGATCATCGGGACCATTGCGGTGATGGTGCTGTTTGCCTGGGTTGTCGAAAAGCTCGTGCTCAAACACCTGATAAACCAGGAGCCGATCATCCTGTTCATGGCCACCATCGGGCTTGCCTACTTCCTTGAAGGTTTCGGCGACATGATGTGGGGAAGCGACATCAAGAAGCTTGATGTGGGCCTGCCCCAAGGCATCAACGGCTGGATTGATGAGACCACGCTGAACGCACTGGGCTATGGGTTTTTCATCGATAACCTCGATCTGGTGGCCACGGTCATTGCCGCGCTTCTGGTGGCCGGGTTGGTCCTGTTTTCGCAATATACCAAGCAAGGCCGGGCGCTGCGCGCCGTGGCGGATGACCACCAGGCCGCGCTTTCGGTGGGCATTTCGCTGCGCTTCATCTGGGTGCTGGTCTGGTCGATCGCCGGGTTTGTGGCGCTGGTCGCCGGGATCATGTGGGGCACCAAATCCGGTGTGCAGTTCAGCCTTTCGCTGATCGCGCTGAAGGCGCTTCCGGTATTGATGCTGGGAGGGTTCACCTCGATCCCCGGAGCAATTGTCGGCGGGCTCATCATTGGGGTTGGCGAGAAGCTGTTTGAATTCCTCGTTGGGCCCATGGTGGGCGGCGCGACGGAAAACTGGTTTGCCTATGTATTGGCGCTCGTCTTCCTTGTTTTCCGCCCGCAGGGGCTGTTTGGCGAGAAGATCATCGAGAGGGTTTGAGTGGATGTCGAAACTGATCGCAATCATGAATGTCATCGCGTGGTCGGGGTTTTGGGCCTTTGGTTATTTGGCGCTGACCACCGACCCAGCCCACGAACGGCGCATGATGATCGCGGGGGGGCTGGCGGTTTTGGGCGCTTTCGTGGGGATCTGGGCTTACTTGCGGCTTGTGCGGATCAGCGAGCGCACAGGCTATAGCAAGCCGGCCGAACGGGTGCTGCCCGAGCATAAGGAGCTGGGGCAGGAATGAGCATCAGGAGGACTGATCAGTTATGCGCGGCGACGAATGCGCCAAGCCCGACGGCCCCAAGGCCAAGCAGGGCGAGGGCCGCTTTGGCCGACACGCCAAAGAAAATGGCAATCGCCAGCACCAGTACGACGGCCACCAGGAGAAATGGCAGGAGGCCGGCGACGATCTGGCCCACCGTTCCCGCCTTGAACCGCGCCCAACGGCCTGCCTCTTCGCCGGAAGTGTCCTCATCCCGATCCAAAGGTTGGATCCGGTTCTGGGAGGTTAGCGGGACAAAGCGACGGTCGGGTTTGGGCATTAGCGCTCTCTATTCAGATGGAGCGGCCAAGATGACCGAACATTGCGGCAGCCGCTTGGCGGGATTGCCGCAGAACGAGGGAAATGCGCCAAAATCGTTCCAACAGGCGGGCGGCGCGGCCACACCCTCGCAAACCAACAAAAACGCAGGTGACGGACAGGCGACAGGCCTGCCACCAAAAGGGGGATATTGCTGATGCTCTACCGCGAGGCAGGCGATTTCAAAACGCGCTACAGCGATGACGGGCAGACCTTTCCGATCAAGTTTGACCGGATGGGCTATTATGCGGTGATCGCGATCGCCTTCGGGATCGTGCCCTTTGTGATCAATGATTATTGGGTGAACGCGGTATTCCTGCCCTTCCTGATCTACGCGATTGCCGCCATCGGGCTGAACATTCTGACCGGCTATTGCGGGCAGTTGAGCCTTGGCACGGGCGGGTTCATGGCGGTGGGGGCCTATGCCTGCTACAAGCTGATGACGTCCTTTCCTGACATCAACATTTTCTTTCACGTCATTCTGGCGGGCGGCATAACGGCTGCGGTGGGTTTGGTTTTTGGCCTGCCATCGCTGCGGATCAAGGGCTTTTACCTCGCCGTGGCCACGCTGGCGGCGCAGTTTTTCCTTGTTTGGCTCTTCAACCGAGTGCCGTGGTTTTACAACTATTCCGCCTCCGGGCAGATTTCGGCGCCTGAGCGCACGGTGTTTGGCATTCCGGTGACCGGGGCCAACACATCGGCCTGGGCGAGCTACATGTTTTGCCTCGTGTTCGTGTTCCTGCTCGCATGGCTGGCGCGCAACCTCACGCGCGGCACGGTGGGGCGCAAGTGGATGGCGATTCGCGATATGGACATCGCCGCCGAGATCATCGGGGTGAACCCGCTGACCGCGAAGCTGAGCGCCTTTGCCGTCAGCTCCTTTTTCATCGGCATCGCCGGGGCGCTGTTTTTCAGCGTTTACCTTGGCGCGGTGGAGGTGGGCGAGGCCTTTGGCATCAACAAGAGCTTCCTTGTGCTGTTCATGGTGATCATCGGCGGGCTTGGCTCTATCTTTGGCAGCTTTGCGGGCGCGGCCTTTCTGGTTTTGCTGCCGGTGCTGCTGAAAAACGTGCTGGTTGGCACGCTGGATTGGCCAACCGATCTGGCGGCGCATGTGGAGATCACCATTGTGGGCGCGCTCATCATCATTTTCCTGATCCTCGAACCGCACGGGCTGGCACAGCTTTGGCGCGTGGCAAAGGAAAAGCTGCGGCTTTGGCCCTTCCCCCACTGAGGAGGGGCAAGGGTGGGGCACGCCCACCCAAATGAATACCTTTTGCGACAACGCACGGGGTAACTGCGACGGAGCGAGATCGGGCAGAAAGCCCGGCGAAACCGAAACGTTGGACAAACCAAGGGAGGAGACCCCAATGAAGAAGACACTTGCAACACTGGCCCTCGCCGCCACCATGGTGGCAGGCCCAGCCGCGGCGGAACTTGTATTCCCCGATCTCAGCTACCGCACCGGCCCCTATGCCGCGGGTGGTGTGCCGTTTTCGGACGGCTATCAGGATTATTTTGCGCTGGTGAACGCCCGTGACGGCGGGATCGGCGGCGAGATGACCAAGGTGATCGAATGCGAAACCGCCTACAACACCGAGAAGGGCGTTGAATGCTACGAGGCGACCAAGGGCCAGGGCGCGCTGATCTATCAGCCGCTTTCAACTGGGATCACCTATCAGCTTATTCCCAAGGTCAGCGCCGACAACATCCCGATGCACACCCTGGGCTATGGCCGCACATCGGCTGCCAATGGCAAGGTTTTTGAATGGGTGTTCAACTACCCGTCCAACTACTGGGATGGGGCCTCGGTGGCGATCAACCACCTGCTCGACGAAAACGGCGGTGATCTGAACGGCAAGAAGATTACGCTGCTCTATCACAACTCTGCCTATGGCAAGGAGCCGATCCGCACGCTGGAAGAGCTTTCCAAGAAGCATGGCTATGAGTTGAACATCATCGCCGTGGATCACCCCGGCCAGGAGCAAAAGAGCCAGTGGCTGCAAATCCGCCGCGAACGCCCCGATTACGTGATCATGTGGGGCTGGGGCGTGATGAACCAGGTCGCCGTGCAGGAAGCCATCAACATCCGTTTCCCGATGGAGAACTTCATTGGCAGCTGGTGGTCCGGGGCGGAGCATGACGTGACCCCTGCCGGGATGGACGCCGACGGCTACAAGGCCCTGAACCTGCACCGCGTTATTGATATGCCGGTCTTTGCCGACATCAAGAAGCACGTTCATGAAGCAGGTAACGCGGCTGGCGATGGTTCCAACGTCGGATCGGTGCTTTACACACGGGGCATGTATGCGGCGATGCTGGCGGTGGAAGCTGCCAAAACCGCGCAGGAAATCCACGGCACCGCGCAGATCACTGCGGTGATGATGCGGGATGGTCTGGAAGCTCTGGAGATCACCGACGCCAAGATGGAAGCGCTTGGCATGCCCGGCATTGGCCCATCATTCTCGGTGAGCTGCGAGGCACATGGTGGCTCGGGCATGGCCCTTATTCAGCAATGGGATGCTGCGGCCAAGGTATGGAAGCCGCTGACCGACTTTATCGAGTCGGATCAAGAGGTGATCCAGGCGTTGATAAAAGACGATAGCGAGGCCTATGCCGCCGAAAACAGCGTAAAGCCGCGCTGCCAGTAAAGGCACACCACTCCCGGCTGCGGCAGAGGCGGCGGCCGGGACCCCAGGACTAAATCGCTGAGACAAGGGGCAGGCGCTGCCCCGCAGGAGTGACGAGACATGCTGGACGCCGCAAAACCCAAGCCTGAGACGCTGCTTGAGATCAACAATATCGAGGTGATCTACAACCATGTAATCCTTGTGTTGAAAGGCGTATCGCTGCACGTGCCCAAGGGCGGGATCACCGCGCTGCTCGGCGGCAACGGGGCGGGCAAGACGACCACGCTCAAGGCGATCTCCAACCTGCTGCAAAGCGAGCGCGGCGAGGTAACCAAAGGCACGATCACCTTTCGCGACGAGAGCATCACCGAGCTGAACCCGGCGGCGCTGGTGAAACGCGGCGTTATTCAGGTGATGGAGGGGCGGCACTGCTTTGAGCACCTGACCGTTGAAGAAAACCTGCTGACAGGCGCCTACACCCGCCATGATGGGCGCGGTGCCGTGGATGCCGATTTGCAGATGGTTTATGACTATTTCCCGCGCCTGAAAGAGCGGCGCAAAAGCCAGGCGGGCTATACCTCGGGCGGCGAGCAGCAGATGGTGGCGATCGGCCGCGCGATGCTGGCCCGCCCGGAGATGATCTTGCTGGATGAGCCTTCGATGGGCCTTGCCCCGCAGCTTGTGGAGCAGATCTTTGGGATCGTGAAGCGGCTCAACGAGGAGCAGGGTGTGACCTTCCTTCTGGCCGAGCAAAACACCAACGTCGCCCTTCGGTTTGCCCATTATGGCTATATTCTGGAGAGTGGCCGCATCGTGATGGACGGCCCCGCATCCGAGCTGCGTGAGAACCCCGATGTGAAGGAATTTTACCTCGGGATGAGCGAAGAGGGGCGCAAATCATTCCGCGATGTGCGCTCTTACCGTCGCCGCAAGAGGTGGCTGGCCTGAGGCCCCTACCATGGCGGCGATTGCCTCGCTCACAGGCGGGTTTGCAGGCTCAGGTTTCTTCCAGCGCGGCGCGCATTTCAGCGATCCGCTCCAGCGCCTCTTCGCGGGTGTTGCGGATATTGGGCTCAAAATCCTGGCTCTCGGAGCGCAGGCGAATATCCGCTTCGGTTTCGCTGCCGGGCGCGTAGCGCACCGACCCGAGCGAGGCCGCAATATTGAGCCGCTTGCCACGGGCCGCGAACTGCACCCAGGCCGCAGGCTCGATGCGGCAGCCATCATAATCGACCAGAAAGAACCACCGCGAATCGGTTTCGCGGATGCGGTCTTCGATGTGGTCATAGAACCCATCCACATCAACGCGGTTGTGGAAGGTGAAATCCGAGAAATCGGCGGTCATGATCTGGAGAGAGCGGTCAAAGGTGATGCGAGGGCGGAAGTCATCCTCGGTGTAGCTGGCGGTGTGGGTGATCTTGCGGGGGCGGGTGTTTTTGAAGCTCTTGATCCGCACGCAAGCGCTTTCGCGGTCATTGAAGAGGTTGGCATCAAAGCTTTCGGTGCCTGCGTCACGCTCGATCTGGGCGCGGGTTTCATCGCTTACGTCATAGCGGACAGACCCCATGGAATGCGCCAGGTTCAGCGCCCTGCCGCGCCGCGCAAAAGCAACCCAGGCCGCCGGATCAAACTGGTTGCCGGAATAGTTGACGAGGAAAAACCACTTGTCTTCACCAGTGGCGGCGATGCGCTCTTCAATCCGGTCATAAAAGCGGTTCACCGCGGCAGAGGTGGTGAAGTGCAGCTCGGTGAACTCAACCTCCATCATGGCCTCGGCTTCATGGAAGTTGATCCGCGCATCCAGCGCAAGATCATCAAGAGGAGAGGCTTTGCTGCCAGCAATCTTGGGCATGGGGCCGGACCTTTCTTTAAACTCGTCGCGTGAAGGGCCAGTATGGCACCTGAAACGCGAAATTTCACGAATATCACCCAAATGGCGCAACCTGAGCGGGAAATCGCGGGCTGCCAGCAAGGAGGAACAGATGACCAAAGGACCGGAATGGCAGAGCAAAGACGCGCGCGCGGCAGAGTTTGCCGAGGCGTTGCCAAAGCAGGTGGCGCGCGCACAGGGCCTGCCGGGCTATAGCGAGGCGCTGGCGGATGTGGATGCCGCAGCGATCACCGGTGCAGAGGCGCTCTCCGCCCTGCCGGTGCTGCGCAAATCGGCGCTGAGGGAGGCGCAGAGCAAGCGCAAGCCGCTTGGCGGTCTCGCGACGGTGGAAGCGGGGGGCTTTGATTACCTGTTCCAATCCCCCGGCCCGATCTATGAGCCGGGCATGGCGAGCGACGATTGGTGGCGGTTCCGCCCCTTCCTGAATGCGGTGGGGATTGGCGCGGGCGATATCGTGCACAACTGCTATGCCTACCATCTCACCCCGGCTGGCATGATGTTTGATTGCGCCGCAAGGTCCGTGGGTGCGGCCGTGCTGCCAGCGGGCACCGGGCAAACCGAGCTTCAGGCACGCGCGGCGGCAGACCTTGGCTGCACCGTTTATGCGGGCACGCCGGATTACCTGAAGGTCATCCTCGAAAAGGCCGATGAGCTTGGCCTGAGCCTTGCGATCACCCGCGCGGCGGTTTCGGGCGGGGCGCTCTTTCCGTCGCTGCGCGATTGGTACGCCGAGCGGGGCATAACCTGCCTGCAATGCTATGCGACCGCCGATCTGGGCAATATCGCCTATGAATCCTCCCCCGAGAGCGGGCTGATCGTGGCCGAGGGCGTGATCGTGGAGATCGTCACCCCCGGAACCGGCGATCCGGTGCCAGAGGGCGAGGTGGGCGAAGTGGTGGTGACCACGCTCAACGCCGATTACCCGCTCATCCGCTTTGCCACGGGCGACCTTTCGGCCATGTTGCCGGGCGCATCGCCCTGTGGGCGCACCAATGGGCGCATCAAGGGCTGGATGGGCCGGGCAGACCAGACCGCCAAGATCAAGGGCATGTTTGTGCGCCCCGAACAGGTGGCCGACCTTGTGGCGCGGGTTGGCGCGGCCAAGGCGCGGGTCACCGTAACGCGGCAAGGCGAGCAGGATCACATGGCAGTCGCCTTTGAGGCAGATAACGCCGATGAGGCCCGCCTGAGCACCGCCGTGCGCGAGATTATGAAACTTTCCGGTGAGATCAGCATTCATCCCTTGGGAAGTTTGCCAAAAGACGGCAAGATAATAGACGACCAGAGGCAATACGACTAGCGCCAGCCACAGGGCGGCGCGGGAGGTGGGCATGAGCAGGTCTTTACTATTCGCGCTGGCCCTGATGGTGCCGGGCATGGCCGCGGCTGACAGGGCGCTGCTGATCGGCAGCCCCGATGGCGGCGGGCTGTTTGGCGGCGGTGCGCCCGAATTGGCCGAGGCGCTGGAGGGGGCGGGCTTTACCGTGGTGGGGGCCTCCCCTGCGAGCGCGGCCTTGATGCGCGGCGGGCTGGAAGAATTCCTGCAAGGGGTCGCCGGAGAGCGGCGGCTGGTGATCCACCTCGCGGGGCAGTTTGCCCGCTCAGGCAGCGACACATGGCTGCTGAGTGACAGCGCGGGCAAGGTCAACCTCGCCAGCGTTGCGGGCGAGGGGCTGGCGCTATCAACCGTGCTGGAAATCGCCGCCGGGGTGCCGGGGCAAGCGATTGTGCTGATCGGCACCAAGGGCGCCCCTGATGGCCTTGGCACCGGGTTGCAGCCCGGCATCGGCGCACTGGAGGTGCCGCAGGGGGTGACAGTGATCACCGGGGCCTCCTCCGATATCGGGGCCTTTGCCACCGGGCCGATGCTGAAGCGCGGCGAAAGCCTTGAGGCGCTGGTGAAGGCGGGCAGCCGGCTATCTGCCGAGGGCTATCTTTCGGGCGCGACGGTGTGGCGTCCTGCGGGCGAGGAACCTGCGAGCGCCGTTGTTGGCCCGCTGCCGGGGGCCGAAGAGGCCGAGCGGGCCGTTTGGCAAGCTGCCGAGGCCGAGGACAGCGTGACAAGCTATCTGGGCTATCTTGAACGCTATCCGCTGGGCAGCTTTGCCGAGGAGGCACGGCAGGTGATCGCCGAGATCGAGGCAGAGCCTTACCGCAGCGAGCGCAAGGCCGAGGAGGCGCTTGGCCTCAGCCGGGATGACCGGCGGCAAATTCAGCGCAACCTGACCCTGCTTAACTATGCGCCCAAGGGGATTGACGGTATTTTTGGCCCCGGCACGCGCGGCGCGATCAAGCGCTTTCAGGGCAAGGCGGGCTTTCCCGAAACCAGCTACCTGACGCCCCAGCAGATCACCCGCCTCACGGAGCAGGCCGAGCGCCGCTCTGCCGAGCTGGAGGCCGAGGCCGAGCGCCGCAGGCTGGAGCAGGAGCGGCTTGACCGGGACTACTGGGACGCCACCGGGGCGCAGGGGGATGAGGCGGGCTTGCGCGTGTATCTCAAGAAATACCCAGATGGGCTTTATAGCGAGATCGCCCAGGACCAGCTTGCGGTGATTGCCGATGAAAAGCGCCGTGAAGCACAGGCGCAGGACCGCACCGCCTGGGACAGGGCGGTGAACGCCAATTCGGTCGCCGCGTTCCGCAACTATCTGGTAGCCTACCCCGAAGGCGCGTTTGCCGAGGAAGCCCAGGCGAGGATCGAAACGCTGACCCAGGCCGAAAGCCCCGACCGCAAGGAAGCCGAGGCGCGTGAAACCGCGCTGGGGCTCACGCAACTGACCCGCGTGTTGGTAGAGCGGCGCCTGGCGCAACTGGGGCTGGAGCCGGGGCCAACCGATGGCCGCTTCGAGGCCTCGACCCGCCGCGCAATCCGCCGTTTCCAGCGCGACCGGGAGCTTGGCGTAACGGGGTATCTGGATGAGGCGACGGTGGCGCGGATGCTGGCGGATGCGGGCCTGCCAACCCTTGACCGCAGCAATGCCAGCCCACCAGACGGGCGGCCTGATCCGGCCAAACCGCCTGCCGGTGACTGAGGCGGCATAAGCAAAAGCACATGAACAAACGAAAAAGGCCGCCCGAGTTGGGCGGCCCTTCCATCACGCGCTGAAAGCGATCTTAGCCCTGACGGGCCTTGAAGCGGCGCTGGGTCTTGTTGATCACGTAGACGCGGCCTTTACGGCGCACTACGCGGCAATCCCGGTGCCGGTTTTTCAACGAGCGGAGCGAGTTGCGAACCTTCATGGTTTAACCTTTCCTCTCAATCGGCGACGGGGCGCCTTTACAACAATGACCCTTGGAAGGGTCGGCTAACGATGGTGGGCGATACTGGGATCGAACCAGTGACCCCTTCGATGTCAACGAAGTGCTCTACCGCTGAGCTAATCGCCCGTACCGCTTCGAATCGCCCGTCCTCAACGTAAAAGGACGCGGGGCGGTCCGCGTCGGTGCGGTGGCGTATAAAGTGATCTTTCGCGCGGTTCAAGGGCTTTTGAGGCGCGACGGTTTGGCGCTATAGTCATGATATGACTGAAAGCATAGGACAGGGTTACCGGATTGCTGCGCCAAAGGCGCGGACAACGGGTGCTGTCTTTGCCAGCCCGCACAGCGGAAGTGAGTATCCTTGGGCGTTTTTGCGGGCCTCGGTGCTGGACGAAGTGCAGGTGCGAAGCTCGGAAGATGCCTTTGTAGACGAGCTTTTCAGCGCTGTTTCCGATATGGGCGCCTCGCTGGTGGCCGCGACGGTGCCGCGCGCCTTCATCGACCTGAACCGCGCTGCCGATGAGCTTGATCCGGCGCTGATCAAGGGGGTGGCCGCTGTGACCCATAATCCACGGGTCAGCTCCGGGCTTGGGGTGATTCCGCGTGTGGTGGCCGGGGGGCGGGCAATTTATCGCGGCAAGATCGAGATGGAAGAGGCCCACGCCCGGATTGCCGATTACTGGCGGCCCTATCACCGCGCCCTGCAACAAGAGATTGAAGCGGCGCGCATGGGGTTTGGTGAAGCCATCCTGATTGATTGCCACTCGATGCCCCATGAGGCGATTGACGCCGCCTCCAACCGCCGCCCCCGCGGCCTGCGCAAGCTGCCGGAAATCGTGCTGGGGGATCGCTTTGGCGCGGCCTGTGGCGGCGAGATCATGGAGCGGATCGAGGCGGCCTTTAGCAATGCGGGCTTCCGGGTGGCGCGCAACAGCCCCTTTGCGGGGGCCTATGTGGCGCAAACCTACGGACGCCCGGCCAAAGGCCAACATGCGGTGCAGGTGGAGATTGATCGTTCTCTCTACATGGACGAAGCAAAAATCGAGCGCGGTCCCGGCTTTGGCGAGATGCAGACGCGGCTGGCAGGGGTGATCGCCGAGATTGCCGAGATCGGGCGCGGCGCGGCGGCGGTTCCGCTGGCGGCGGAGTAGCGCGGCCCTAGAGCGTGTCGCGTTCATTCGAATTCACGCGAAACGCTCTAACTTATTGATTTCGCATGTGCGAGAAGCTCAAAACCGGGTCCCACTTTTGCGCAACATGCTCTAGCGCAGCGCCCTGCCCTTCAGGATCGCCCCCTCCCCGAACCGCGCCTTGATCTTATCCGCCGCGCGCTCGGCCTGCGCCCGTTTACCGGCATCCGGATCCAGCAAATCACCCGACAGGTCGGCCATTGATTCGGGCACCAGATCAGACAGGCCAACCCCAAGCAGGCGGAACGGACCTTGATCGCCCGCTGCCTCATAAAGATCACGCGCCACGCGGTAGAGCTTGTCAGCCATCTGGCTGGGGTCGCGCAGGGATTGGCGGCGGGTGAGCAGGCGGTGATTGGCGCGCTTCAGCTTGAGCGTCACCACCCGGCCGGCCACCCCTTTGGCCTTGGCGCGGCCAGCAACCTTTTCGGCCAGCCGCCAGATATGGCCATCAAGGATATCCGGGTCGGCGGTATCTTCATGAAAGGTGGTTTCGTTCGAGATGGTTTTCAGGCCCGGATCGCGGCTGACACGGCGCTGGTCTTCGCCGCGTGCAAGGTGCCAGAGCCGCGCACCCGAGGCACCAAAACGAGCCACCAGCGCGTCTTTCTCCCAGCGGCGCAGGTCGGCAAAGGTGCGAATGCCCGCCGCATCAAGCGAGGCCTGAAACGCCTGCCCCACCCCCCAGATCATCCGCACTGGCTTGTCTTGCAAGAACGCCTCGGTTTCGGCCCTGCCGATCACCGAAAAACCCTGTGGCTTATCAAGGTCAGAGGCGATCTTGGCGAGGAACTTGTTGTGCGAGAGGCCAATCGAGCCGGTGAGGCCAAGCTCCTTTTTCATCCGATTGACCAACCCGGCCATCAGCACGGCAGGCGGGGCGCCGTGCAGGCGGGCGGTGCCGGTGAGGTCCAGAAAGGCCTCATCCAGCGAGAGCGGCTCAATGGCGGGGGTCAGCTCTTCCATCATCGCGCGGATCTGGCGACTAACTTGCGCATAAACCTCGCCGCGCGGCTTGATCACCACCGCCTCTGGGCAGAGTTTGAGCGCTTGAAACATCGGCATCGCCGAGCGCACGCCCTTGATCCGGGCGATGTAGCAGGCGGTAGACACCACGCCCCGCTTGCCGCCGCCAATGATCAGCGGCTTTGACGCAAGCTCAGGGTTATCGCGCTTTTCGACCGAAGCAAAAAACGCATCGCAATCCATATGGGCGATGCTCAGATCGTAAAGCTCCGGGTGCGACAGCACACGCGGACGCCCGCAGGCCGGGCAGCGGGCGCCAGCGGGAAAACAGTGCAAACAGTCGCGGCAGAGGGCGGGCATGGGGTGTTTGTGGCCTCTAAATGGCAGCATCACGATAGACCCGTGGCGCGCCGTGTCCAAGGGGACACATGCGCCCCAAACTGCCGCACAGATAGGCAGCGGGCGGCGAAAACCCTTCAAAAATGCGCGATCTCTCCGCATAAGTGGAGGCATTGGGCAGTTTATATCAGGAATTCGCGTATGGATTACATGCAGTTCATGCCGAGCGGTGGCACCATTGTGGTGGCGCTTCTCGCGCTTTTTATCGTCATTTGCATTTTCATTGGCGTGCGGATTGTTCCGCAATCCGAGAAATACGTGGTTGAGCGGTTTGGCCGCCTGAAATCGGTGCTTGGACCGGGCATCAACATCATCGTGCCGTTCATCGACCGGGTGCGCCACAAGGTGAGCATCCTTGAGCGGCAGCTTCCCAATGCCAGCCAGGATGCGATCACCTCGGACAACGTATTGGTGCAGGTGGAAACCAGCGTGTTCTACCGCATCCTTCAGCCGGAAAAGACGGTGTATCGTATCCGCGACGTTGACCCGGCGATTGCCACAACCGTGGCCGGTATCGTGCGCTCGGAGATTGGCAAGATGGAGCTGGATGAGGTGCAATCCAACCGCTCGTCGCTGATCTCCTCGATCAAGATGCTGGTCGAGAGCGCGGTGGATGACTGGGGGATCGAGGTGACGCGCGCCGAAATCCTTGACGTGAACCTTGATGAGGCCACCCGCTCGGCCATGCTGCAACAGCTGAACGCCGAGCGCGCCCGCCGCGCCTCGGTGACAGAGGCCGAAGGCCAGCGCCGGGCCGTGGAACTTGCCGCTGACGCTGATCTTTATGCCGCCGAGCAAACCGCCAAGGCCCGCCGCGTGCAGGCCGATGCCGAAGCCTATGCCACCAGCGTGGTGGCCACCGCCATTCAGGACAACGGCATTGAAGCGGCGCAGTATCAGATTGCCCTGAAACAGGTAGAGAGCCTGACGGCCCTTGGGGCTGGCAACGGCAAGCAAACGATCATCGTACCCGCTGACGCCATGGAGAGCTTTGGCAATGCCTTCAAGATGCTGGGAGGGATCCGCAAATGACCCTCGCAAGCCTCATGACAACCTGGTGGGCATGGATCGCGCTGGGCGTGCTGCTGGGCATCCTTGAGGTCCTGGCGCCCGGTTTCATCTTTGTCGGCTTCGCCGTTGGCGCCGGGCTGACGGGCGTGCTTTTGGCGCTTGGGATCAGCTTTGGCGGCAGCATCGCCTGGATCACGCTGTTTTTCGCCGTGGTCTCGCTGATCGCCTGGGCGGTGCTCTACAAGGTGATGGGCGGGCGCGGGAGCCAGACCAAAACCTTTGACGAAGACATCAACGAAGGCTGATTTGCCCTTGGAAATAACGGAATGGCCGCCCCGGTGAGGGCGGCCTTTTCTGTGGCTCAGTAGCCGATGGCTGCGCCGTCTTTGCGCGGGTCAGAGCCTGCCTCCAGCACGCCGGTGGGTAGGATGCGAATGGATTGAGCACCACCGATCGGGGCCTTGGGCGTGATGATCCGATGGCCCTTTTCCACCAGTGCGGCGCGGGTTTCATGGGGGAAGGTGCTTTCCAGCTCAAGCGCGCCCCCCACGGCGAAGGCGCGCGGGAAATCAATGGCCGCCTGCGGGCTCATCCCGAAATCCAGCATGTTGGAGATCAAGCGCACATGGCCTGCCGCCTGATACTGCCCGCCCATCACGCCAAAGGGCATTTCAATCCGCTCACCATGCTTGAGCATACCGGGGATGATGGTGTGCATCGGGCGCTTGCCCGGCCCGGCCTCGTTAGGGTGGCCGGGGGTGAGGGTGAAGCCCGCGCCACGGTTTTGCAGCAGCACGCCAAACCTGGGCGAGCAAAGGCCAGAGCCAAAGCTGTGGAACACCGAATAGATCAGCGACACCGCCATGCCATCCCGATCCACGACGCACAGGTAAACCGTATCGCGGTGGGTGGCTTCGGTGAGGCTGGTCACCTGCGGATGAGCGCGGTTTGGATCAATCAGCGCGGCCAGTTCAGCCCCAAGGCCGGGGCACAGCAGGCGGGCGGGATCTGCCATATGCGACGGATCGGCAATGAAGCGATTGCGGGCGTCATAGGCGAGTTTCTGGGCCTCGGCCTCGATATGGGTGCGCTCGGGGCCGAGCGGGTCCATCGAGGCGATGTCAAACTCTGCGAGGATGGCGGCCAGCAGCAGCGCCGCCGTGCCCTGCCCGTTTGGCGGATGCTCCAGCACGCTGCGCGAGCGGTAGGGGCCTTCCATCGGGGCGCCCCAATCGGCTTGGGTCGTGGCAAAATCCTCTGCCGTATGGGTGCCATTGGCGAGGGCGGCGAGCAGATCGTCTGCAACCTCACCTTCATAAAACGCTTGCGGGCCATGGGCGGCGATGCGGCGCAGCACCTCGGCCTGACCGGGTGCGCGAAACAGCGAGCCGATGGCGGGCACCATGCCGCCCTGCAGGTAATGCTGCTGCGCCACCCCTTGCAGGGTGCCCTGCGCCTGGTGCCAGTCAAAGGCCACGCGGGGGGCCACCGGCACACCCTCTTCGGCGTAGTGGATCGCGGGGGCGAGGCTGCGGGCGAGGCCGAGCTTGCCAAACCGTTCGGAGAGGGCAGCAAAGCCTGCGATTGCGCCGGGCAGCGTGACGGCATGGGCCGAGCCAAGCGGGATGGTGGGGCCAGAGGCGCGCAGGGCGTTGGGATCAAGGCCAGCGGGGGCGCGGCCCGAGCCATTGAGCGCGACAACCTCTTCCGTGCCAGCCGGTTTGACCAGCGCAAAGCAATCGCCGCCGATCCCGGTGCTTTGCGGCTCGCAAATCCCCAGCAAAACCGCCGCAGCAATCGCCGCATCAGCCGCGTTGCCGCCTGCCTTCAGGATTTCGACCGCGGCCTCGGCGGCCAGCGGGTGCGACGTGGCGCAAAGGCCGTTAGTTGCAAATACCGGCGAGCGCCCGGGGCTTTGAAAATCACGCATTTATTCCCTCCGTTACCGGACGGTACGGCCCCTGCGGGATAGCGGCAAGGCATTGGCATGATTTGGTGATTGTGACAGCGCATAAGAACCTCGACGTCACGCACTGGGTGGGGGCTATTAACGCGTGACGCCGAGGGAAGCTATATGCAGCTACCCTC
>NZ_JARGND010000045.1:0-8472 GCF_029212645.1 Vannielia sp.
TCTTCGGTCCTTGCATAATGCCTCTCCCATGGGCGAGGGTCAAAGCCGAACGGACCCGCCGGACGCAGGGTGAAACCCGCAGCCGCCGCCCTATTTACCCTTCAACAACCATTGGAGCCTAAAATGAAGATCACACGGGCCGAAGATCAGCCAACCGCAAAAGGCTCTGCCGATTACTTCATCGGCGATGTGCGGCTCGACAATGCGCATAGCCCCGAGGCCGGGGCCGCTGCGGGGGCCGCGATCGTGAGCTTTGCACCGGGAGCGCGCACCGCTTGGCACACCCATCCGCGCGGGCAGTTGATCATCGTCACGGCTGGCCTTGGCTGGGTGCAGCGTGACGGCGGAGAAAAGCAGGCGATCCGGCCGGGTGACAAAGTGTGGTTTGAGCCGGGTGAGCGCCATTGGCACGGCGCACAAGCCGATCACGCCATGGTGCATGTCGCGGTCCACGAAGCCGAAAACGGCACCACCGTGGCGTGGCTGGAGCAGGTGAGCGAGGCAGATTACCTCGCCTGAGCGGCACCTTGGTTAACGCGCGGCCTTAATCCAGCTCGGTCCAGGGCCATGGCTTCACGTCACTGGCGGCGGTCAGATAGCGCGCGGCCTTGGCCATCCAGATCCCAAGGCTTTCGCCAAACTCCGCCAGCCGCGGGTTCGGCTCACCCTTGTTGATGGCCATCAGCACAAACTGCACCACCGTCATCACACCCAGCACCGCATATCCGATCTGGACCATGATCCAGATAAGCACCATAAAAAGAAGCCGCATCAACAGGTTATCGTCATCCGGCTCATCCTGCGGGCCGTGCATCCTGCCCTCAAAATTTTTGTCATCGCGTTCGGCCATCTCAGCCCTCCCTGCCCTTGGCAAACACCGCATCAATCACCGCCTGCGTGCCCCTGGCGTTTTCCAGCGTCCACGGATAGTCCACGCCCTCGCGCACCGTGCGGCCAAAGTTTTGCACCTGCTCAACGTATTGGTTAATGCGCGGAAACCGCTCTATCCGCCTGCCCAAACCATCCTGATGCAGCTCGATTTCCCCAATATCAAAGACATTGGGATTGAATGGCGCGGTCATCCTGATGATCCCCTGATCGCCGATGAAAACCATGGTTTGAATCGGGTGCATCCGCATCGAATTGAGCCAATGGGCGGTGAAGCTCGGGAACCGTGCCGATACCCGCGCCACCACATCCACGCCGTTTTCAAAGGTGAGGTCCGCATGGGTGATCTCCAGCGGCTCCTCGCCCGTCATCCAGCGGGTGCTGCCATAGGTGTAAACGCCAATATCCGGAATGCCGCCGCCGCCCTTTTCCGGCTGGTTGCGGAAATTGTCGGCATCCGGGTTATTGTAGGTAAACACCCCTTCCACATGCATCAACTTGCCAATCGCCCCGCTCTCCAGCATCTCCTTGGCACGGTGCCATTGGGGGTGATGCACAATCATATAGGCTTCCGCCGCCAGAAGCCCGGTTTGATCCCGCTTTTCAATAAGTTGGTCGATGTCATCGGCGCTCAGGGCAATCGGTTTTTCGGTAAGCACATGCTTGCCCGCGTCCATCGCCTTCAGCGTCCATTCCACATGCAAATGGTTGGGCAGCGGGATGTAAACCGCGTCAATCTCGGGGTCGTCCAGCAGGGCTTCATAGCTGTCATGCACCCGCAGCGACGGGCAAAAAGCCTGAAAGGGCGCGGCCTTTTGCGCCGATGAGGTGGCCAGCGCCACAAGCTCGGCCCCCTCGGCGGCATGGATCGCGCGGCCCATCTGCTCAAGGGCGAAATTGGCGGCCCCAAGAATGCCCCAGCGCAGCGGTTGGTCTGTCATATCTGCTCTCCCGGATGGCTGTTAGCGCCAACGCTAACGCCGCGCCGGGAGCGGCGCAAGTTAGCCCTGCTTTTCCAGCAGCAGGAAGGTCATCATGCCCATCGGCGGCAGCTTGTCGCGCTCAAGCTCCACCAAGCCGGGCGCGCCCATCACCCGCGAAATCGGGAAATCGGAGTGCCAGCCAAGCCTGGATTCAAGCGGTGCCGCAACCCGCTCCAACATTGCCAAAACGCCCTTGTCGCGGGCGAAATGGTTGACGATCAGCACCTTGCCACCGGGCTTCACCACGCGGGCAATTTCACGCATCACACGCTCAGGCTCAGGCACCACCGAAAGCACGTGCATGGCGCAAACATTGTCAAAGCTCGCATCGGGGAAATCCAGCTCACGGGCATCCATCTGGCGCAGCTCCTTGACCCGCTCCAGCTTCTCTTCGGCCACCCGTTCCTGCGCCTTGGCGAGCATCTCGGGGGAATAATCAATCCCCGTCACCTCAACCCCGTCACCGTAAAGCGGGAGGGCCAATCCGGTGCCAACCCCCACCTCCAGAACGCTGCCGCCACGGGCGCTGACATAGCCCGTCGCCCGCCTGCGCCCGGCGTTGGTAACGGCCCCGAAGGTCTTGTCATAGACCGGGGCCCACCGTTTATAAGTACTTGAAACTGCGTTAAGTTCCATCAGATCCTCTTTCGCCGCGAGCACGATAGGCGACCACCGCAATGATGGCCAGGTACAAAAACTGCACACATGACAACACAATCCAGGGCCAGGTGAACGCGATAGCCACAAAGGCCACCAAGCCCACCATCAGATACCGCACCATCTCTCGCTCAACCCGCATGGATTTGAACGACGGCGTCGGTATCTGCGAAATCATCAACAGGCCCACAACAATCAGCCACACGGCAATCATTTCCGGTGGTAGCGTCACATTGCCAAGACTATGTGACAGCGTGAAAGGCAAGAGCGCCAACAGGGCCCCGCCCGGCGAAGGGACGCCGGTGAAAACGTCTTTTTTGCTTGGTGGGTCATCGTCCAACAGGTCAATCTCGCCGTCTGCTCCCCCCTCGCGGGAGGACACATTGAACCGCGCCAGGCGCAGCACCGAGCAAACCGCGTAAACCAGCACCGCAATCCAGCCAAAATTGCGCGCCTCATCCAGCGCCCAGATGTATAAAAACACCCCCGGAGCAACGCCGAAGTTGAGAAAATCGGCAAGGCTGTCGAGTTCTGCGCCAATCGCGCTTTCCGATTTGAGCATCCGCGCCAAAGGCCCGTCGAGCCCATCCAGAATGGCCGCCAGAACGATCAGCGCCACCGCCATGCCAAAGCGATCCGCCAGCACAAACCGCACCGAAGTGAGCCCGGCACAGATCGCGCCGATGGTGACAAGGTTGGGCAAAAGTTGAACCAGCAGCAGGCGCCGGGAATGGCGCGGCTTTATGCGGGGGACGCGCGGCATATCAGTCGGCGCGCGCTCCACGGCGGGTGCTGTTGGCAAGATCAGCCAGCACGGTTTCCCCGGCGATCATCGCCTGACCCACCGCAACCAGCGGCTCCACCCCATCGGGCAGGTAGGTATCCAGGCGAGAGCCAAAGCGGATCAGACCAAACCGCTCGCCACGCTTCAGTGTAACGCCCTCGGCGGTGAGCGGCACAATACGGCGCGCCACCAGCCCGGCGATTTGGGTGACAACAAGCTCGCGCCCATCGGCCATTTCGATCAGCAGCGAGTTGCGTTCATTCTCGTCAGAGGCTTTATCAAGCTCAGCCGACAGGAACTTGCCCGGCTTGTAAGCCATTGTTTTCACAAGCCCCGGCACCGGCGATCGGTTCACGTGGCAATTAAAGACCGACATGAAAACACTCACCCGCAGGCGCGGTGTGTCGCCAAGCCCAAGCTCGGGCGGCGGTGCGGCCATTTCGATCAGGCTCACAATGCCATCGGCAGGGCTGACGACCAGCGTATCGCCCTCTGGCACATGGCGCACCGGATCGCGGAAGAAATAATAGCACCAGATGGTCAGAACAACGCCAAGCCAGCCCAACGGTGCCCAGATAAAGAAAAGCACCAGCGTTATAGCGGCAAAAATACCAACAAAGCGGTATCCTTCCCGGTGCATGGGTTTGATGAAAGTCTCGTGCAATTTCACGCGCGTGCCCCCTTCGGCTCGAGACAGGGTCTAGCTGCCTCCCCCTTCGGGATCAATGGCAACTTGGCGATCAGGCGTCTTCGCCCGTTGGCATCAGCCCCTTGTCACGCGCCAGCTCCTGCATCCGGGTTTGCAGCTTTTCAAAGGCGCGCACCTCGATCTGGCGGATACGCTCACGGCTCACATCATACTGGCCAGAAAGCTCCTCCAGCGTGACAGGCCGGTCCTTGAGGCGGCGCTGCATCAGGATGTCTTTCTCACGATCGTTCAGCACATCCATGGCCGAAACCAGCAACTCACGACGCACCTGCAACTCATTGTCGCGGGCGTAATCCTCGGCCTGGTTGGCGCCTTCGTCTTCCAGCCAATCCTGCCATTGGGCGCTGCCATCTTCGTCTGAGCCAACCGTCGCGTTGAGCGAAGCATCCCCGCCCGACATCCGCCGGTTCATCGAGATAACCTCATCCTCGGTCACGCTGAGCTCGGTTGCGATGCGCTTCACGTTTTCGGGGCGCAGATCGCCCTCTTCCAGCGCACCAATCTTGCGTTTGGCTTTGCGCAGGTTGAAGAAAAGCTTCTTCTGGGCGCTCGTGGTGCCCAGCTTCACAAGGCTCCAGGACCGCAGGATATATTCCTGGATCGACGCGCGAATCCACCACATCGCATAGGTCGCAAGGCGAAAGCCCTTTTCGGGATCAAAGCGCTTGACCGCCTGCATCAGGCCCACATTGGCCTCTGAGATCACCTCAGCCTGTGGCAACCCGTAGCCGCGATAGCCCATGGCGATTTTGGCGGCGAGGCGCAGGTGCGAGGTCACCAGTTTATGCGCCGAGGAGCTGTCTTCATCCTCAACCCAGCGCTTGGCGAGCATATACTCCTCCTCCGGCTCCAGCATCGGAAAGGTCCGAATCTCCTGAAGGTATCGGTTGAGGCCCTGCTCGGGAGAGGGGGCCGGGAGTCTTGTATAGTTGCTCATGCGGGTCCCTTTTCACTTTATTTCAACGGCCTGGTGAGGGGCTGCCCTCAACACAGATTGGATATATGCACTAAACCGAATGGTTCAAGTGCGTCACCAACCACCATTTTACAGCAGGGTCACGCGGGGGAAACAGAAATCACCCTGAAGCTTGCCACTGGCCCGCTCTCCTCGCCCCGGTTGCGCAATTTTAAAATTTCGGCCGGGACGTGCGCCATATGGTATTGCACGAAGGCCCTGCCCTTTTCGCCCGCCCTTACAGGCCAACCGGGGGCGCACATCACATGCACTCAGCGCCTAGCCTCTGAGGGCGGCGATGAGCTGCTCCATATCCTGTGGCAGAGGGGCGGTGAAATCCATCTCTTCGCCGCTGACCGGGTGGGCAAAGCCCAGCGTGGCGGCGTGGAGTGCTTGGCGGGGAAAGCCCTTTGCCTCCGCCGCGGCCTCTGCCCCAAGGATCTTTTCCGAGATCTTGCGCCGCCCGCCGTAAACCGGATCGCCAATCAGCCCGTGGCCGATATGCGCCATATGGGCGCGAATCTGGTGGGTGCGGCCAGTTTCAAGGCGGCATTCCACCAGGGAGGCGACCTCGGCAAAGCGCTCCAGCAATTCCACCCGCGTCACCGCGTGGCGCCCGCCGGTAAAGCACACCGCCTGGCGCTGCCGGTCGGTCTTGTGCCGGGCGAGCATGGTGGCGATCCGCAGCACCCCGCCGCCCTCAAACCGCGCGCCGCGCACGCCGCGCAGGCGCGGGTCTGCGGCATCGGGCACGCCGTAGCATACCGCAAGGTAGCGCCGCCGGGCGGTGTGGGCCTCAAACTGTGCAGCAAGCCCGTGATGCGCCGCGTCAGATTTGGCAACCACCAGCAAGCCACTGGTATCCTTATCAATCCGGTGGACGATGCCGGGCCGCTTTTCACCGCCCACCCCCGAAAGCTCCCCGCCGAAATGGTGCAACAGCGCGTTGACCAGCGTGCCGCTCGGGCTGCCCGGTGCCGGGTGCACCACCATCCCTGCCGTCTTATTGACCACAACCAGATGCGCATCCTCATAGGCGATATCGAGCGGAATATCCTCGGCCACCGTTTCCACCTCGGCGGCGATCGGCACGGTGATTTCCACCGCATCGCCCTCACCCACCTTGGCCCGCGCATCTGTTACCTCGGCGCCGTTCACCCGCACCGCGCCTTCCGCGATCAGCCGCACAAGCCGCGACCGGCTGAGCGAGGCGCTCTCTGGCACATCGCGGGAAAGCGCCTTATCAAGGCGCGGCGGCGGGTCAGCCGCTATGGTGAAGGTGACGAGGGAGGCATTGGCCATGGCGGCTCCGGAACAAGGCGAAATGCCGGTTGACCTTAAGTGGCTCAAGCGGCTGGTGACGGGTTTGACGCTGACGATGATCGCTGGGATTACAGTGATCGCCGCTCTGCTTATCATCCGGCTCTCATCAGCGCAAAGCCCCGGTTTTCCGCCTGAAATCACCCTGCCCGATGGGGTTGAGGCAAGGGCCGTGACCGCCGGGCAAGGCTGGTATGGTGTGGTCACCAATGATGGCCGCTTCCTTGTTTACAACAATAGCGGCACCCTGCGCCAAGAGGTGCAGATCAGGGGGGCGGCAGAGTAAGTGCCTTTGCTGGTGGTGCAAAGGAGCCTCTGCGCTGCAAACGCGACGTCTGTCAGGGGGGGATGGTACCGCCTACCCGGTTCGAACGGGTGACCTCTTGATCCACAATCAAGCGCTCTAACCTACTGAGCTAAGGCGGCACTGGGGGGCCGTTTAAACCGCGGCCCGGTTGATTGCAAGTGTCTCAGAGGTCGATCCGATAATCAATCACCACGGTGTTTTGGCCGAACTCCCGCTCGGGGCGGCTGGCGAGCTTTTCAAAGCCCGCCCGCTCGTAAAGACGGCAGGCGGCGGCGTGGGATTCGTGGGTCCAGAGCACCAGCTCGCGGTAGCCCTTTTCGCGGGCAAAGGTGAGGCAGGCATCAAGCATCTTGCGCCCAAGGCCGAGGCCACGCGCCTCGGGTTCAAGGAAGAACAGGCGCAATTGGGCGGTTGTGGCAGAGCGCGAAACGCAAAAGACCGAGCCCAAGCGGCGGCCATCGCCCCATGCAATCCAGCAGCGCTCGCGCGCAGGATCAGCGTTGCGCAGGAAATCGGCCATGATCTCGGCCACCAGCGCCTCAAAGGTTTGGTCATAGCCCTCTTCACGGGCGTAAAGTGCGCCGTGGCGCTCCACGATCCAGCCCGCATCTCCCGGCTGAAGCCCTTTCAACTCAATCGCTTGTGGCGGCGCGAAGGCCTGGCGAACACGCGCCAGGCCATCATTGAGCAAGGCGCGGTTATCGGGGTTGAGATCGGCCAGCGCCGCGCCAACAACCTCCCGCGAAGCGCTGTCAAACCGCGCCGCCAGCGCCCGGCCCGCAGCGGTGAGGGCAAGCAAACGGCGGCGGGCATCTTGCGGGTCGGGCGTGCGGGCAATCCAGCCCTTCTTCTCGAAGCTCTTGAGAAGGCGAGACATATAGCCCTCGTCCAGCCCCAAACGCTGCGCCATTTCGCGCGCCGGAGCCGCATCGCCATTGGCCAACTCCCAAAGCACGCGCACCTCTGTGACCCCAAGGCCGGAGCCAAGGTAGCTTTGCCCCAAAAGCCCCAAACGCTGGGTGTAAAAGCGCGAAAACCCGCGCAGCGCCTCGATATCATCGCTCAAACCGGGCCCTCCCCCACGCTCATTTTCCAAAAGCAAGCACTTACCCCCCTTGATTGCAAGGGCTTGGCGGGGTAGCTCCTCCGCTCATCCAGCCAAGGAGCCACACATGGGCATCAACAGCGAAAGCAACGTCGTCGCCAACATCCAGATCGGCCCCACCGATCAAGGCATGGTGCGGCTTTATGTGATCGGTGACGGGATAGACCTGCCGATGGATTTTGACCCCGAAGAAGCGCTGGAAATCGCTGAAGAATTGAAGGGCGCCGCGCAACGGGCCGCTGCAATGGTCGCGGGCAAATCGCGCTAGGGCGCGGTTACTTTCGGCAATTCAATAAGCTGTGTTACCCCTGAATAAGCCCGCTTGGCCGAGGGTCACGGAAGCTTTGCAGGCGTAGCGCCGCGTGACGGGCGAATTTTTGCACCATCATCTTGCGCCGCGCCGCTGGAAGCTTGCTTTCCGGCCCCATCCGGATGATCTCACCGCCGTAGCCATCTGCGATGATCAACCCGGTCTCCTGAGGCAGAAGCTCCGTCGGGAAATCGGCATCGACGGCCCAGAAAAACCGGTCACACCACTCCAGATAGCCCTGCCATTTGTGGTCTGACATGTAATCCGCGCGGCTTGATTTGCACTCGATCACCCAAACCTCACCCTTCGGCCCCAGCCCCATCACATCCACCCGCAGGCCGCTTGTGGGGACGAGCTCTTCGACGGTCACAAAGTCATGGGCGCGCATATGGCGGCAGACCCCTCGGGCGAGGATTTGGCCGGGTTGGGGGGAGGTGGATTCGGGTGTCAGCAT
>NZ_JARGND010000045.1:8572-23157 GCF_029212645.1 Vannielia sp.
CGCCCGGAGCGCCCGAAAATCTGGACGCTCCATCCCTCTGACCGCTCCCGCCACCCGGATGCCGATTATCACATTGGGTATGGCTTTGGGCGTGGCTACGATGGCGACAACAGCCGCCCTTTTCCTTTCATTGGCCGGGCCTTCTCTTATGATGGCGGGGCCTCGCGGGGCCGCTCATATGGTTATACCACGCCAAATGGTGCGTTTATCCAACAGGGGCGTCCGCAGCTTTCACGCGGGGTGAAGCGCTCGACCACGTCGCGACGGATCAATCAGGCGTTTCGCTGAGGCAAGCCCCTTGCCAGCCCGCCGCCTGCGCCCTATCTGAGGGGTGTGGCGGATCTGCCCTTCCCGTGTCGAGGCCCAATTCCAGTGGCCTTAAGCAATTCCAAGGGAGCTGGCTCTGGCCGGGCCGTGGCTCGGTTATCTGGCGCCCACCTGTACATACAGGTCCCCAGGAATTCGAAAGCCTTGCCGGCTGCGGTGGTCCCCGCCACACCTTTTCCCCTTTAAAATCACGCCAGTAGCGGCCAATGGTGCGGATCGAGATTCTCCTCCGCCCCTGCACTTGGGCGCGGCAAAGGCGGGCCTAACTGGGCCGCGCCAGAGGGTCAGCATTGGACGCCGCCGGGTGAGATATTTTGGGGCCGGGTTTGGGGGGCAACCGAAGGCGTGAGCGGCTCACAGGGTATAGCAGAGGCGGCTTACGGGGTGGTAAATGCGGCGCAAGCGCAAGGTTTTATCCGCGATTTCAAGGGCTTGCAAAACCCACCAACCGATGGCGACCAAAAGGCGCGGCGTTAGGGTTTGCCCGGTTTTTGCCGTTAATCGCAAAAAGATCACAGCCACAAGCGATGCACATGCGATGCACAACTCATGCGCATCGGATATTTGCCCGCAGGGTTAAGGAAAGGGTGCGAACGGGGGCAGGCTTCACCGCAATGCGGCTGAGGCCGAAGCGTTCAACTCAGCGGCGGCGGCGTTCGCGCGGGTCGTCGTGGCGCACGGGGACGGGTATCATGGAGGGGTTCAGCAACGGTTCGGGCTGGCGCTTGCTGCCGGTGTCATCGTCATCTGCGGTCATGCGCATGATCGCCACGCCGAACTGCACGCCGGAAAACACGATGCCGTTGAACATGAACAGCAGGAAAACCGCGAGCGGCCCATCGGTGGAGTGGGTGACGAGGTGCCAGAGGTTGGCCACGTTCAGATACAGAAGCCCTGTCACAAAGACCGCCGAAATGGCGAAGCCAATCAACGCCTGAGTGATATACATTCGAATGAGCTTGGGCATCTGGGGGACCTCCACGGGCTGGCAGTGCGGTACCCCAAACATAGGGCCTGTTTGCTTCACTACCAGTTAATCCCCCCCGAAAATGCCAAACCTGCGGCAATCCGCCTATCGCGGCGGGTTAAGCGCGGCGGGTTAAAAGGCCTCGGGTTTGGCCTCGCGTGCCATATGGTCAAGCACCGCGTTCACGAACTTCGGCTCGCGCCCCTCGGGGAAGAAAGCCTTTGCGATATCGACGAACTCGACGATGACCACCTTGGGCGGGGTGTTGCCCTCTACCAGCTCGGCCCCGGCGGCGCGGAACAGGGCGCGCAGGGTCGGATCAATCCGGTTGATGGGCCATTTTTCAACCAGGGCGCGGTCTGTCATCTGGTCGATCTTGGCTTGCTGGTTCACGGCATCGCCGACCAGCTTGCGGAAGAGTTTGCTATCGCCCTCGGCCATTTCCTCGCCCTCGAAGAACTCGGTGCCAAAGCGGAAGTCTTCAAACTCGGTTTCGACCGCTTCGGCGGTTTGGCCGGAGGCTTCCATCTGGAACAGCGCCTGCACGGCGTAGAGCCGGGCGGCGGATTTCTTTTGGCGTTTGTCGCTCATGCGGTTTTGGGGCTTTCGGGATCGCCTGCGAGCAGGATTTCGTTTTCAAGCGGGGAGCGGAACCCCGCGCCGCGCCGCTCCTGCCCGAAACGGCGGGTGAGCGCAATCAGGTGCAGGGCTGCCGCTGCGGCACCGCCGCCTTTGTTTTGCATATCGGGCTTTGAGCGCACCACCGCCTGCGCGTGGGTTTCAACCGTGAGGATGCCGTTGCCGATGCAGGCCCCCTCCAGCCCCAGCAGGGTGAGGGCGCGGGAGCTATCGTTGCAGACGGTATCATAGTGGGTGGTTTCGCCCCGGATCACGCAGCCCAGCGCCACGAAGCCATCAAAGTTGCTTTGGCGGTGGGCGATGCGAATCGCGGTGGGCACCTCAAGCGTGCCGGGCACTTCGGCGATTTCGTGGAAGGCACCGCAGGCCTCAAGCTCGGCCACGGACCCGGCCAGCAGATCATCGGCGATGTCCTTGTAGTAGGGCGCGACGACGATAAGCACCTTGGGCGCGCTATCAAACTCGGGGCGCGGCAGGGTGTAATGGGTTTCGGAACTCGCCATCAGGGGGCCTCCGGAATGGCCCGCGTGCCGGTGATCTCGAGGCCATAAGCCTCAAGCCCGACAACCTTGGGCGAAGGGGAATTGGTGAGCAGCTCCAGCCGGGAGAGGCCCAGCGACGAGAGGATTTGCGCGCCAAGGCCATATTGGCGCAGGGTTTGCGGCGAGACCTCATCTTCGGCGGCGAGCTTCATGGTGAGGTCGCGCAGGAGCACCACAACGCCGCGGCCCTCGGCGGCGACAGCCTCCATTGCTGCGCCGAACTCATGCGCGCGCCCGGCCTCGCCGGTGCCGACGACATCGAGCATGGGATCGAGCGCGTGCATCCGGGTGAGCACCGGGGCGGGGCCGGTGATATCGCCCTTGACCAGCACGATATGCTCGGCGCCCTGCACCTCATCGGCGTAGATCTTGAGCAGCCATTCGCCGCCGAACTCGGAGGTGATGACCTGCTCCTTTTTCACCGCGACGAGGTTATCGTGGCGGCGACGGTAGGCGATGAGATCGGAGATAGTGCCGATTTTCAGCCCGTGGCGCTGCGCGAAGGCGACGAGATCGGGCAGGCGCGACATGGTGCCATCTTCGTTCATGATTTCGCAGATCACGCCAGAGGGGTTGAGCCCGGCGAGGCGCGACACATCGACGGCGGCTTCGGTATGGCCGGCGCGCACCAGCACCCCGCCTTCGCGCGCCCGCAGCGGGAACACATGGCCGGGTGTGGCGATGTCTTGCGCGGTGGCGTTGGAATCGATCGCGGCGGCAACGGTGCGGGCGCGGTCGCCTGCGGAAATGCCGGTTGTTACCCCCTCGCGGGCCTCGATGGAGACGGTGAAGGCGGTTTCGTGGCGCGAAGAGTTGGAGGAGGCCATCAGCGGCAGGCCGAGCTTGTCAATCCGCTCGCCGGTGAGGGTGAGGCAGATCAGCCCGCGCCCGTGGGTGGCCATGAAGTTGATCGCATCGGGGGTGGCCATTTGGGCCGGGATGACGAGATCGCCTTCGTTCTCGCGATCCTCATGGTCCACCAGGATGAACATGCGGCCGTTGCGGGCATCTTCGATGATCTCCTCGGTGGAGGAGATGGCGTCGGCGTAGCTGTGGTGTGTGTCGCTCATGGCAGGCCCGGTTTGTTGATCACCGGGGAGATAGCTTGGATGGGCCGCGAGGGAAAGGGGGCGGGGCGTGTGGTTATGGTGGAGAGGGCGCGCCGAAGAGATTTTGGGCCTCCGGCGGGGATATTTGGAGGAGCATTGAGAGGCAGGTCAGGCGGAGAAGTAGCGCGCGGCAGGGAGGTGGCCGGCGAGGCTGGCGGTGGGGGCCCATGCGGCCTCAAGCGCGGTGTCGCAGATCAGCATGACGGCGCCGGGTGGGTGGCCTGCGGCGTGCAGAAGGGTGCGCAGGGCGGCGCGGGTTTCGCCCCAGCTTTGGCGCAGGGTGGGCGCGGGGGCGGCGGGCGTGAGGGTGATCTGGTGGTCGGCGGCGATGCGGGCGGCGAGTGTGGCGGGGTCTTGTGGCGGGTGGGCCAGCAGGGCGGTGCCGCAATCGGCGAGGCGTTGGAGCTTTTCGGCGCGGGTTGGGGGCAGGCGGTCGCCCGTGCGGATCAGGCGCAGGGCGTTGTTGGAAAAGAGCAGCGCCACGATATCGCGCCCGGCGGCCTGGTGGGCGGCGGCGTAGGTGGCATAGGGCAGGCCCAGCTGATTGGCGCGTCGCAGCCGCCGCTGGATCACCGGGAGGGGAAGCTGGGGGAGAAGCTGGGCGCGGGCCTGTTTCCAGGCGTGGCGGCGCCATCCGGCTCCGGGCTCCATGGTGGGGCCGCCGTTATGGCCGATGGGGTGGGGTGTGCTCATGGGGCCAGCATTGCCCGGTGGTGCGGCCTTGCCAAGAGGCGCTGCGGGATTTGCGCCCTTTGTGCTAGGCTGGTGCTTAATCCTTAGTCATTTCCCGAGGTTTCCCATGTCTGACATTTCCATCCGCGCGCTGCCCTTTGATGTGGACGCGAAGCGAATCAACGCCACCATTGGCGCGATCGCCTTTTTGCTGCCGGTGGCGCTTTATCTGTTGGCGTTGGCTTCGGACACGACCTGCTTCATGTTCTCGATCAGCCATTATTACTACACCCGCATTGGCGGTGATATTCTGGTGGGGGCGCTCTCGGTGGTGGGGGCGGTGATGGTGCTGTTTTATGTTTACAAGGGCAATGACGCCCCGGAATTTGTGGCCCACAACCGCACCAATGCGCTGCTGGCCAAAGCCGCGGGGCTGTTTGCACTAGGGGTGGCGTTTTTCCCGACGGGTGGGGTGGGCTGTGATTACCCGAACAGTGGTGAGCTGGATGTGTCACGGTTTTTCCTGCTCGATACGCAGGTGACGGATGGGGTGGTGAGCGGGGCTGTCAGCTATGATTTCTGGATGAGCTTTGGGTATTGGGCCACCCCGGAAGACGTGCCCTTCCTGCTTTACAACGCGCATTACATCTCGGCGGCGGCGATGTTTGGCATTCTGGCCTATTTCTCGCTGCGGGTGTTCACCGCCGTGCAAACTCCGGCGGCGACCACGACCTTGACGATGAGCGGCGCGAAGAGTGGCCGCAAGAGGTTGCGTAACAAGGTTTATATCGCGATGGGCTGCCTGATGCTGCTGGGCATGGCCGGGCTGGCCGGGAAGATGGCCATGGCCACATGGTCGGCAGACCCGGTGGGTTTTATCACCGCCTGGAACGCCCGGCACATGACCTTTTGGTGCGAGGCGCTGGCGCTGATGGCCTTTGGGGTGAGCTGGATGGTGAAGGGCCGGATCTTTGGGCTGCTGGAGGATTAGATGCCCGACGACCAGGTTGCCGGAGGATCAGATGCCGCAGGATCGGGCGACCACTTCCCTACCCCGCCTCGGCCAGCCGGGCCACGTAGCGGGCCAGCGTATCAATCTCCAGGTTCACCCCGTCGCCCACCTGCACATCCCCCCAGGTGGTGACCTCCTGGGTGTGGGGGATCAGGTTGATGCCGAAGGTGCTGCCCTCAACCTCGTTCACGGTGAGCGAGGTGCCATTGAGCGTGATGGAGCCTTTGGGCGCGATGAAGCGGGCGAGGTCTTGGGGCGCGCGAAAGGTGATGCGGGTGCTGTCGCCCTCGTCAGCCATGGCGATGACCTCGGCCACGCCATCAACGTGGCCCGAAACGATATGCCCGCCAAGCTCATCACCCACCTTCAGGGCGCGCTCAAGGTTGAGGCGCCGCCCGGCCGCCCAGCCATTGGCCGGGATGTTGGATTTCGAGATGGTTTCAGCCGAAATATCGACCTCAAACCAATCATCGCCCAAAGCCACAACCGTCAAGCACACGCCGTCGCAGGCGATGGAGGCCCCGATATCAATGCTATCGGTCTCATACCCCGTGGCGATCCGCGCGCGCATGTCGCCGCGCATTTCAACCTGACTGATGCGCCCCACATCGGTGACGATCCCTGTAAACATGCCCGGCAACTCCCTGCAATTCGTGCGAAACCCCTCGCGCTTGGGCCTTAATTCTGCCGCAGGAATGGGGTAGTCCACAAGGACCACATTCAGGAGTATGCGCCCGAAGATGATGCAGATCGCCGCAGAAGACCGCCGCTACCTGTTTTTACAGGGGCCGCACGGGCCGTTTTTTTATCGCTTGGGCAAGATGTTGCGCGCGGCGGGGGCGCAAGTGTGGCGCGTGGGCTTCAACAAGGGCGACGAGGCGCTGTGGTTTCACAAGCGCAGCTACATCCCCTATCGCGGCACGCTGGAAGCGTGGCCCGAGCATTTTGCCGGGTTGCTCGACGAGAAGGGCGTGAGCGACATTGTGCTTTATGGCGATACCCGGCCCATCCATGCCCGCGCGGTGGAAATTGCCAAGGCGCGGGGCATCACGGTGCATGTGTTTGAGGAAGGCTATCTGCGCCCCTATTGGGTGACCTATGAGCGCGGCGGCTCGAACGGGCATTCGCGGATGATGGATTTCTCGATTGAGGATATGCGCCGCGCGCTGGCCCAGTCTGACATTGATCTGCCCGATGCGCCGGCCCGCTGGGGCGACATGCGCCAGCACATCTTTTACGGCTTTCTCTACCATTACTTCGTGCTGCTCTGGAACCACCCTTACAAGAACTTCCGGCCCCACCGCACTCTGACGGTGGCACAGGAATTTGGATTATATCTCAAGCGGTTGGTGCTGATGCCGGTCTATTGGGCCGACCGGGTGCAGGCGACCTTTCGGATCAAGCACGGCGGCTTTCCCTACCATCTGGCGATCTTGCAGCTTGAGCATGACTCAAGCTTTCAGGAGCACTCGCCCTTTTCCACCATGACCGAATTCCTTGCGCTCACGATCGACGGCTTTTCCAAGGGCGCGCCGCGGCACCATCACCTTGTGTTCAAGGCGCATCCGCTGGAAGACGGCCGCCGCCCGCTGCGCCGCGAAATCCGCAAGCTGGCGCGTGCGCACGGGGTGAAGGACCGGGTGCATTATGTGCGTGGAGGCAAGCTGGCGCAGGTGCTCAACCATGCCCGCAGCGCGGTCACGGTGAACTCGACCGCCGCGCAGCAGGTGCTTTGGCGGGGGTTGCCGCTGAGGGTGTTTGGCGAGGCGGTTTATGCCAAGCCGGAGTTTGTTTCGACCCAGCCGCTGGGCGAGTTTTTCGCCACCCCAACCCGCCCTGACAGCAAGGCCTACCGCGATTACCGTTCGTTCCTGCTGGAAACCTCGCAACTGGCGGGGGGCTTTTATTCGTCGCGCGGGCGGCGGCAGCTTTTGCGGCAGGTGGTGGATATGATGCTGGTCCCGGAAGACCCCTATGATGCCCTGGCCGAGGGCAAGGCCGGGCCAAGGCTGCAATTGCAGGTTGTGACCTGAGCCAGCCCTTGCGGGCACGCCCTGCCAACGCACAAGATGTGGGCGGGCGCCGCGACATAGACCAAAATTCAAGCGCCTGACGATGGGTAAAGATCGCGGCACAAGCGCAACACATGGCCGCGCTCCGCGCCATGGCGCGCACAGCCAGCTTTCTTTTTTGCCGGGGCCTCCGTAGCTTACACTCAAAACTTGAGGCAGAAATCCGGTAAGGAGCCCGAGCAGTGAGTATCAAAACAAAACCGTTGGCCAAGGCCGCGGCCGCTATCGTCATGGTGGCTCTTGTCGCCTCTTGCGCATTGCCGCGTGTGGGGCCGAACAAGCGTGAAATCTTCGCAGGTTCCGTGATGAAAGAGGGCGACGCCTTTATCGTGGCCGTCAACAATCGGGTGACAGCGGCCACCTCGGTCACGCCGGTGCTGAGCTTTTCCGAGGGCTTCGTAAACGCCGGCCAGCTTGGCTCTGACACCATCCGCCCCGGCGATGTTCTGGGCCTCACCATTTGGGAAAACGTTGATGACGGGTTGCTCGCCGGTGATGGGCTGAACTCGACCGTGCTGGAAGAAGTGCAGGTTGATGGCGCCGGCTTCATCTTTGTGCCCTACGCCGGGCGCATCCGTGCTTCGGGCAACACGCCGGAGCGCATCCGCCAGTTGATCACCGAGAAGCTGGATACCCAAACCCCTGATCCGCAAGTGATTGTTCGCCGCCTCGCAGGCGATGGCGCGACCGTTTCACTGGTCGGGGGCGTGGGCGCACAGGGCGTTTACCCGATCGAGCGGCCCACCCGCACCCTTTCTGCGATGATCGCGCGGGCCGGTGGCATTGCCATCGAGCAAGACGTGGCCCAGATCACCGTGATCCGTGGCAAAGAGCGCCGCACCGTCTGGTGGGAGGACGTTTTCAAGAACCCCAAGTTTGATATTGCCCTGCGCGATGGCGACCGCATCCTCATTGAGGAAGACAGCCGCGCCTTTACCGCATTGGGCGCAACCGGCACCCAGCAGCGGGTGGATTTCACCACGCAAACGCTCTCGGCAATCGAGGCAATTGCGCAGGTGGGGGGCCTCAGCTCCAACCTTGCAGACCCGACGGGCGTGTTTGTGTTCCGTAACGAGCCAGAGGAAATTGCCAAGCAGGTGCTGGGCCGGACCGATCTGAAAGGCACGCAGCGCATGGTCTATGTGCTCGATCTCACCGAGCCGACCGGCATGTTCGAGGCGCGTGATTTCGTGATCCGCGATGGTGACACGGTTTATGTGACCGAAGCCCCCTATGTGCAGTGGCAGAAAACGCTTTCGGCCCTCACCGGCGCCGTTGGCACCGCCAACACACTCGCCAGCACCGGAAACTGACGGGGCCAATGGCCCCCGCGCCGGACACTCTGACACCAGCCGCCGGGGAGCATGAGGCTCCCCGGCGGCTTTACGTTTATACCGGCGGCTTTGTCTTCCAGAAGCGCATCCGGCGGGTGCTGGAGCTTGCGGGCTGGGAGGTGAAGCTCGGAATGCCTGGGGCCGATGATTACGTTGGCGTCTGGGGCCGCTCGCCCTATGCGGCGCGGGGCGAAGGCATGGCCGCCGCCGCCGGGGCCACGCTGGTGCGGGTGGAAGATGCGCTGCTGCGCTCGGTTCATCCGGGGCGCGCCGATGGGGAGCCGCCGGTCGGCCTGCTGATTGATACGCGCGGCGTGCATTTTGACAGCGCCCAACCCTCTGACCTTGAGGTGATGCTTGCCACCCACCCGCTGGATGACGGGGCGCTGATGGCCCGCGCCCGCGCGGCGATGGCGCGAATGAAGCGCGAACATCTCAGCAAATACAACGGCTTTGACCCCGCTCTTCAAGCGCCAGATCCGGGCTATGTGCTGGTGATCGACCAAACCCACGGCGATGCCTCGATCACCCATGGGGCGGCTGGCGAAGGCATGTTTCGCGAAATGCTGGCCTTTGCCCAGATCGAAAATCCCGGCGCGCGCATCCTGATCAAGACCCACCCCGAAACCGCCGCTGGCGCACGGGAGGGGCATTTTGGCCCGGAAAATGAAGATGAGCGCACGTCACTTTACAGCGAACCCGTCTCGCCCTGGGCGCTGCTGGAAGGGGCGATTGCGGTTTATACCGTGTCCTCCGGCATGGGGTTTGAGGCGATTATTGCCGGCCACCGGCCACGGGTTTTTGGCCAGCCGTTCTATGGCGGCTGGGGGCTGACGCAGGATGAGGCACCCTGCCCGCGCCGCGAACGCAAGCTCACCCGCGCCCAGCTTTTTGCCGCCGCGATGATCCTTTATCCGGTGTGGTATGACCCGTGGCGCGACCGATTGGCCTCGCTCGAAGAGGTGATGGATGGGCTTGCGGCCCGCGCCCGCGCCTGGCGCGAGGATCGTGCCGGGGCGGTGGCCTATGGGATGCGCCTGTGGAAGCGGCGGCCTTTGCAGGATTTCTTTGGCGGTGAGAAACCTCTGATTTTTTGCGATAAACCGGAAAAAGCGGCAGAAAAGGCCGCCGCCATGGGGGCGCCGGTGATCGCCTGGTCAAGCAAGGTGGATGAGGCGCTGGAGGCCGCAACGGCGCGCGCCCATGTTGATTTGTTCCGCGTGGAAGACGGTTTTTTGCGCTCACGCGGCTTGGGGGCCGATCTGATCGCGCCGCTCAGCCTCGTGCGCGATGATCTGGGGATTTACTATGATCCCACTGCCCCGTCGCGGCTGGAGCGCCTGATAAGCGCCGCCGCCGCGCGCCCCGAGCATCCAAGGGCCGAAACGCTCATCGCCCGGCTGAAGGCGTCCGGGTTGAGCAAGTATAACGTGGGCGATACCGCCCTGCCGGAACTGCCCAAGGGGCGGCGCATTTTGGTGCCCGGACAGGTGGAGGACGATGCCTCTATCCTGCGCGGCACTGGCGAAATTTCCAGCAATCAAGGGCTGTTACAAGCCGTTCGTGATGCAGAACCTGAAGCGGTGATCCTGTATAAGCCCCACCCCGATGTGGAGGCCGGGCTGCGCAAGGGCGCGGTCGATGAGGGCTTGGCCGATATGGTGCTGCGCGGCGTTGATCCTGCGGCGCTTTTGATGCGGGTGGATGCGGTGTGGACCATGACCTCGGGCCTTGGGTTCGAGGCGCTGCTGCGCTCTGTGCCGGTGGTGACGCTGGGCGCGCCGTTTTACGCCGGGTGGGGGCTGAGCGATGATCGCGGCTCCCCGCCGGAGCGGCGCAGCGCGCGCCCTACGCTGGAGGCTTTGGTGCAGGCGGTGCTGATTGATTATCCGCGCTACCATGACCCGGTGACAGGCACGCCCTGCCCGGTGGAGGTGGTGCTGGAGCGGCTGGAAAACGGCAATTTGCCAGCGCCGGGCCTCGGCAACCGCTTGCTCGCCAAGGCGCAGGGGTTGCTTGCGGGCTACGCGCATCTGTGGCGTTGAACCGCCCGGCGGAATCTTTCAGGTTTTATCCCATATGTGCATGAGATCAGGGCCAATTTTGCGGCTCTCGGTGAGGCTGTAGCGCGGCGCTTCAGCCAGTGCCGAAAGGCCAAGCGGGCCAACCGATGGCTGCCCCTCGGCCCCCAGCATCAGCCCGGCGGAAAAGCCGATGAGCTGGTCCACCACCCCGGCTGATACCAGCGAGGCCGCGAGCATTCCGCCGCCCTCACAGAGCACACGGGTGAGGCCCCTGCCCCCGAGCGCCTGCATCAGCGCGGTGGGATCGGGGTGGCGATCATCGCCCAGCGGCACCTCGATCAGGGTTGCGCCAAGCGCCTGCCACGCGGCAATGCGCTCGGCGGGGGCATCGCGGCCATGGCAGAGCCATAGCGGCACCTCTGCGGCGCTGCGGGCAAGCTGGCTGTCGGCGGGCAAGGCAAGGCGGCGCGACACCACCACGCGCACCGGGGCCTCGCGGTTGCCATAGCCGCGCAGGGTGAGCGCCGGGTCATCGGCCCGCGCCGTTCCCGCGCCCACCATCACCGCATCATGGCTGGCCCGCAGCCCCTGCACCGCATGGCGGGCGGCGGGGCCGGTGATCCACTTGCTTTCGCCCGAGGCGGTGGCGATGCGGCCATCAAAGCTGGCGGCGAGTTTGAGGGTGAGGCGGGGGCGGCCCTTGAGGATACGGCTGGTAAAGCCCGCGTGGGCCACTTCAGCCTTGTCGCGTAACACATTGGTGGTGAGGGATATTCCGGCATCCACAAGGTGCTGGTGGCCCTGCCCGGCGGTGCGGGGATCAGGGTCTTGCATGGCGCTCACCACGCGGGCGACCCCGGCCTTGGCCAGTGCCCCCGCGCAGGGCGGCGTTTTGCCGAAATGGGCGCAGGGCTCCAGCGTGACATAGGCAGTGGCCCCGCGTGCGCCAGCCCCGGCCTGCGCCAGCGCCATGACCTCGCCATGCGGGCGCCCACCCGGTTGGGTCCAGCCGCGCCCCAGAACGCGCCCGTTTTTCACCAGAATGCAGCCCACCGCCGGATTGGGCCACACCTGCCCCTGCCCCCGCGCCCCAAGGCTCAGGGCACGGGCCATCCAGCGGGCATCGTCAGCGGTAGAACTCACCCGTCACTGTCATCCGGCAACGCCGGGGGGCGCAACTCGGAGACGAAACGATCAAAATCATCTGCGGCCTGGAAGTTCTTGTAAACGCTGGCAAACCGCACGTAGGCGACGGTGTCGATCCGCGCGAGGCTTTCCATGACGATCTCACCGATGATCTTGCTGTCGATATCGGTTTCGCCCATGCTTTCAAGCCGGCGCACGATGCCAGAGATCATCTGGTCCACGCGCTCGGGATCAATCGGGCGCTTTTGCAGCGCGATCCGGATCGAGCGCTCCAGCTTGTCGCGATCAAAATCCTCGCGGCGTCCGTTGGATTTGACCACAACAAGGTCACGCAACTGGACGCGCTCATAGGTTGTGAAACGCCCGCCACAAGCCGGGCAAAACCGGCGTCGCCGGATGGCAACATGGTCTTCGGCCGGGCGGCTGTCTTTTACCTGGGTATCTACATTTCCGCAAAACGGGCAGCGCATTCCTGTCCCCTTTTATTCTTTGCTTTTCGGTCTGCCTCTGGGGTTATACTCCCCACTTATCCACAGTCACTATAGGACCCTCACCAGAGTTTGGGTAGACCCGAATTGCCGCCCCCAGATGAAGCGGTAGCACTGTGTCAGCCTTGCAAGAAATGCGCCGCGACCTCCCGGCGGTGCGGCGCTGTGCGATGCTCGACAAGGTAGATCCCCTGCCATGTGCCCAGCCGCATTTTCCCCGCAGAAACAGGGATTTGCAGGGAAACCGGCAGGAGAGCCGCCTTGATGTGGGCGGGCATGTCATCGGGGCCCTCGTAGGTGTGGCGCAAATAGGCCATCGAGGGGTGATCGGATGGCGGCACCAGGCGGGCGAAAAAGGCGGTGAGGTCGCGGCGCACATCGGGGTCTGCGTTCTCCATCAGCAAGAGCGAGGCGGAGGTGTGGCGCACCAGCAGGGTGAGCAGCCCGTCGCCCACCGCGCTACCGTGCAACCATGCCGCCACCTCGTCGGTAAACAGCGTGAGGCCGGGGCCGTGGGTGGGGATGGTGAAGGTGGTTTGCATGGCGCCACGATGCCCAGCGGCAGAGGGCGGCGCAAGGGGGGCGCGTTACGAAGAGGCTTTGCTCTCTTCGGTCACACAAATCGCCACGGGCAGGTTGGGGCTGGTTGCAGGCATGGCGACAGCCTCGGCCTCAACCGGCGGTGAGAGAACGGCGGCAAGGGTCATCTGGCAGCGCGCAAGGTCTTGCGGGGGCACAACAATTTCGACCGTCCCTTCCACCGGAGCGTCAGGGCTATCGGGGTAGTCAATGAACGGGCTGGCACTGGCCGGGGCCAGAGCCGCAAGGAGGACGAGGAGAGAGGCTGCGTGTTTCATCATGAAAGGAAAACGCAGATCCCGCGCCGCCGGTTCCCGGTGCGCACCGGAAATTGGTGATTGCCGTGGGGTTAATCGGTGTCGGCTGTGGCGCGGGGCGGATCACAAAGCTGCATGACATGCGCAACGGAGCTTGTTTCCCCCGCCTTTGACACGCTGAGCAGAAACCCGTGGTCACTTTGCGTGCCGCTGCTGAGGCGAAAGACCACCGTCCTATTGCCCCTGCCCAGCCCTTTGGAACGGGGGGTGATGACGGTGAGCTTGTCCGCCGTGGCGGCCCCGAGGTGCGTGCGGGCATATTCAGCCGCAGCGCAAAACACCTGCGACCCACCGGCCCCCGGCAGCGGCGCCACGCGGATCGCCTCGGCGGTGCCGCTGACGCGGTACCCATTGGAGGCCATGAAGGCGGCAGCGGGGCTGGCAACAAGAAGGGCGGCGGCGGTGAGGAGGATCTTTTTCATGAGGGTAATATAGCGCGGCGGCGGGCTTTCGGCCAGTGCGGGACGGGGAGTGAGCGATTGGTCGCAGGGGCCGCAGGCGACGGCAGACGGTGCAAGTTGACACCACCTTGTCTACCACCGCCGGCTTCAAGCGCCTCTTGGTGCGCTTGAAGTGCATCGGCCACTCGTATCCGATAGTGCCCCATTCAGCGCTCGGCGAGTCTTTCTAGCGCTTCTCGGTGTGTGGCCACCGACTCCCGAATGGTGCTCAGTGTCTTTACAAAAGCGCCCGGACGCTTTGCGCCCTTCTGGACGGCTTCGAATTTCCCTGACTTGGAAGCTCTACCTATTGCTTTGATGAGAACTGACTTTTTTGTCAAAATCCTACTGGTCCAGAAAACTCCGCATTTTCCGTGACCGGCTTGGGTGCTTCAGCTTGCGCAGCGCTTTCGCCTCGATCTGGCGGATGCGTTCGCGGGTGACCGAGAACTGCTGGCCGACTTCCTCAAGGGTGTGGTCGGTGTTCATGCCGATGCCAAAGCGCATGCGCAGCACCCGTTCTTCGCGGGGTGTGAGCGAGGCCAGCACGCGGGTTGTGGTTTCCTTCAGGTTCTCCTGAATGGCGGAATCCAGCGGCAGCACGGCGTTCTTGTCTTCGATGAAATCGCCAAGCTGGCTGTCTTCCTCATCGCCGATCGGCGTTTCGAGCGAGATCGGCTCCTTGGCGATTTTCATCACCTTGCGGACCTTCTCCAGCGGCATTTGCAGCTTTTCGGCCAGTTCCTCGGGGGTTGGCTCGCGGCCGATTTCGTGGAGCATCTGGCGGCCGGTCCGCACCAGCTTGTTGATCGTCTCGATCATATGCACCGGGATGCGGATGGTGCGGGCCTGATCGGCGATGGAGCGGGTGATCGCCTGCCGGATCCACCAGGTGGCATAGGTGGAGAATTTATAGC
>NZ_JARGND010000046.1 GCF_029212645.1 Vannielia sp.
GCAACGCCCAACCCCCCCAAAAAAACGTGTAAGGCCAGCGGCCAGAGCAACGCCGCCGCCTCGGGCAAACTCCCCAAAAGGGCAAGTGGGCGCGGAACTGGCCCCCCAAATTGCGGCGCAATCTGCGCGCAACGCTCGCGCCGCCAATCCACCCATTTGCCGCCTTTGCTCCCATCGCTCGCTCGATTACCAAGATGCGTGGCGCAAGGGCGGCTCCCCCATTAAAACCGCCAGAAACAACCGGCGACGGCCTGTGGATGTGACCCAAGCCCAACCATAGCGCATCCGCCCTATGGCCGATCCTTTTGCACTTGCTTTGCAGGGGTGCTATCGCGGTCAGGGCCGCAAAACTGTTCCCCCCTGCGGCCATGGTTTCCCTCCGTCTGGTTTGCCGCTTGGGCTGCGGCACCATCCTTTCCACTCAGCAACATAGAGAACCATCCGTGGCCAAGATCGACGAAACCTTGCTGGTGAAACTGCCGCCCTTTTCAAGGCTGTCTTCCTCGGAAATTGCCGAGATCATCGGACTGGCCACAAAGAAAACCTGGAACGAAGGGGAGGCCGTTTTTAGCCAGGGGAACGAGGCCGAGAGGTTTTTTCTGCTGTTGGATGGCCTAATCCGTGTGGAGCGCCTGACGCCGGGCGGAGACAGGGTTGTGCCCCTGCACATCCCCGCAGGGGAGCTGTTTGGGGTTGCGCCCGCGCTGGGCCGTAAAACCTATCCTGCGGATGCGGTTGCCGCGGTCGATTGCATCACCCTTGGTTGGCCCGCTCATCATTGGGCGGATTTTGTCAAACGATATGAAGGCTTTGGCTCGGAATCCTGGCGCACGATCGGTGGCCGTATGACAGAGCTTCACGACCGTATTGATGAGCTGTCGACACAGGCGGTAGAGCAAAGGGTGGCCGCCGTTGTGCTGCGCCTGGTGCGCCAATACGGGCAAAAGGTTGATGCGGGGATCGAGATCACCTTCCCGATTACGCGGGCCACAATTTCCGAGATGACCGGCTCAACGATTCACACCGTGAGCCGGTTGTTGGCGGCCTGGGAGAAGCAGGGCATCGTGGCCAGCAAGCGCAAGCATATCACGGTGACGGATCCTCACCGGATGGTGGTGATCGCAAATCAGGGCTGATTTCGGGGGAAGACCCTGCGGCAGCCCTGCGCAGCAGTGCTTTGAAGGCAATGATATCAAGGTCGTATGCGGCGCAGGCATCTGCAACCGTGTGAAAGGCGACAATCGGGCAACCGACGCACAGCATTCCATGATTGATAAATACCGTGGCCGTTTCCGGCCAGTTTCGGAACATCTCGTCAAGAGTCAGATCTGGGCTGTCAAACTTGCGCTCACACATTGCTCCGGTCCCGTTTCATGCCGCTGACAATAGCAAGGCCTTCAGCCCGCCATGTTGTTGCTTCGCAAACTGGCGGGGCTTTTTGGCCTGTGCGGCATTGCTCAATCCACCTTGCCCCCCGCCCGCCCGGAGATTATTGCAGGGCAACCGCCGCGTTAGCGGCCCGCTACCTCGGGGAGAGACCAGATGCTCAAGCGCAAGACCGACAAATCCAAGCTGCCCAGCCGCCATGTGACCGAAGGCCCCGAGCGGGCGCCGCACCGCTCCTACCTTTATGCGATGGGTCTGAGCGAGGATGAAATCCACCAGCCGTTGGTTGGCGTTGCCACCTGCTGGAACGAGGCCGCGCCCTGCAACATCTCGCTCAACCGTCAGGCGCAGGCGGTGAAGCTGGGGGTGAAAGCCGCCGCAGGCACGCCGCGTGAGTTCACCACCATCACCGTGACCGATGGCATCGCCATGGGCCACGAGGGCATGCGCTCGTCGCTGGCCTCGCGTGAGGCGATTGCCGACACGGTGGAGCTTACGATGCGCGGCCACTGCTATGATGCCCTCGTGGGCCTTGCGGGCTGTGACAAATCGCTGCCGGGCATGATGATGGCGATGGTGCGGCTCAACGTGCCGTCGGTGTTTATTTACGGCGGGTCGATCCTGCCGGGCAAGGCGCCACAGGTTGAGGAAATCCCCGAAGATTTCCGCTCCCGCGACCTGACGGTGCAGGATATGTTCGAGGCCGTTGGCCGCCACCAGAATGATGAGTTGTCAGACGCCGCCCTTGATATGCTGGAGCGGGTGGCCTGCCCCTCGGCCGGGGCCTGCGGTGGCCAGTTCACCGCCAACACCATGGCTTGTGTGTCTGAGGCGATTGGCCTCGCGTTGATGAACTCCTCCGGTATGCCCGCACCTTACGAGAGCCGCGACCAATATTCCGAGGCTTCCGGGCGCGCCGTGATGGATCTGATCGAGCGCAACATCCGCGCCCGCGATGTGGTGACCCGCCAGAGCCTTGAAAACGCCGCCCGCGTGGTGGCCTGCACCGGCGGCTCCACCAACGCGGGCCTGCACCTTCCGGCGATTGCCCATGAGGCGGGGATCGAGTTTTTCCTGCAGGATGTGTGCGATATCTTCCGCGAGACGCCCTATTTTGTCGATCTGAAACCCGGCGGGGCCTATGTGGCGAAAGACCTGTACGATGCCGGCGGCATCCCGGTGGTGATGAAAGAGCTGCGCAAGGCCGGGCTGATCCACGAAGACTGCATGACAGCGACGGGCCGCTCGATTGGTGAAGAGCTTGATCTGATCGACCGGAACGCCGATGGCAAGGTGATCTACCCGATCGAAACACCGATCACCAAAACCGGCGGCGTTGTTGGCCTGTCGGGCAACCTTGCGCCTGATGGGGCGATTGTGAAGGTTGCCGGGATCGACACCCAGCACCAGCGGTTCGTTGGCCCGGCACGGGTGTTTGACAGCGAAGAACTGGCGTTTGAGGCCGTGCAGAAGCGTGGATACAAGGAAGGCGAGGTGATCGTCATCCGCAACGAAGGCCCCGCCGGTGGGCCGGGGATGCGCGAGATGCTGGCCACCACGGCGGCGCTTTCAGGCCAGGGCATGGGCAAGAAGGTGGCGCTGATCACCGATGGCCGCTTCTCGGGCGCAACCCGCGGCTTTTGCGTGGGCCATGTCGGCCCCGAAGCGGCGCATGGCGGGCCGATTGCGCTGCTCAAGGATGGCGATGTGATCACCATTGATGCCATCGAGGGCGTGATCGCGGTTGATCTGAGCGACGATGAGCTTGCCGAGCGCAAAGCCGCATGGCCCGGCCCGCGCGAAACCGATTATGCCTCGGGCGCGCTGTGGAAATATGCGCAGCTTGTTGGCTCTGCGAAATATGGCGCGGTGACCCATCCGGGCGCCAAGGAAGAGACCCATATTTATATGGACCAATAGGGTGCGGCCTCGCCTTCGGCGGGCAACGCGCTTCGCGGCGGCTGTTCGTCGCCTCGCTCCGCTCGGCTTGGCTGCCGGTGGCCTCGCTACGCTCGGTGGGCGCAAAGCGGCCCGGGCTTTCGCCCTGGTGGTGCCCCTTGCCCTTGCGGGCTGTGGGAACTTTGATCTGCCGACCCTTGGCAAGGGCAGCGCCGCCTCCGGCGCTCCCGCCCGCTCCCTCCTGCCAAAGCCTCCGGCTTTGCAGCCCGTTGCAGGCGGTGCCGTGGTGGTGGCCGCGCCCGAAGGCTATTGCATTGATGAGCGCGCCTCGAAGACCGGGCGCGCGCCTTTCGTGCTGCTGGCCTCCTGCGCCGCTATCTCGCAAGCTGCCGAACATCCCGCACCGGGCTTCAAGGGGCTGCTCACCGCCACCGTTGGCGCTGAAGGTTCGGGCACAGAGCCGATCAACCCCGATCTGCTGGGCGGCTACTTCCGCTCCGCCAAGGGGCGGGCGGCGCTGGCCAATTCGGGGCAGGCGGCGGATGTTTCGGTGCTTGATACCCAGGTGCGCGGCCCCGCCTTTTTGCTGGCCCTGCGGGATGCTGGCCCGCCCAAACGCCCAGAGCTTGGCCAGGCCCGCTGGCGGGGGTTCTTCACCGCGAACGGGCGGATGGTGACGGTGGTGCTCCACTCGCTTGAGGCCGAGCCAATTGCCACCGAAGCGGGCCTTGGCCTGCTGGAGCGCTTCGTGGAGCGGATCACCCGTGAGAGCGCCAGATAGGCCACATTCCCCCCGCGTAAGCCGTGCAAAAACCCGCCCGCGCGTATTTGCGGGATTGAAAGGTTTTGGTGTCAGCCTCATACAGGTCTAAAATAAAGGCAGAAAACGCGAAGTTTGCTGCCCCGACCCTGAGTATGAGAGACATAAAGCCAAAGCCATGGCCCGCAACAGTGAAAGACTGATCGCCCGAACCCAGCACCGCCACGCTCTCAAGCGGTGGCGGCGGGTGGCCGATGAGGCCAAGGCGATGGACCTTGGCGCGCTCAAGGCCGCCCGTGGCCGCGCCCGCCAGCTGCGCCGCCATCTGGACCGCACCCTGCATGTGGCCGAAGAGCGCCTCACCCTGCCGCTGATCGGCTCCAACGCCATGCGCAAGCCGATTGGCGCGGATTGGTCATGGCGCCCGGAGCTGTGGCGCGGCCCCATCAACCCGCCCGGCATTGCCGCCGCCAAAACCCGCACCCGGATGGGCGAAGAGGTGACGCTGCACCACGATTGCACGGTGAGCGAGCTGACCATGCGCCAGATCCGCAACACCAGCCCCGAAGACCTTGCGCCATACGGCCTGAGGATGGATGTGTTCCGCTTTGACGGTTCCTTCCTGAGCCTCGTGCTCGATCTGCCCGGTGAGGCCATGCAGGGTCTGAAAAAGAAACATGTGATCGGGCTGGCCGCAACGGTGCAATCCGAAAAGCCGATCGAGGTTTTCGCCCGTATCAACATCAAGCACGGTCCCAACACCGAGCAACTGGTGCGCGAATTGCCCATGCAGGAGGGCGCCGACCAACTGGTGGAGTTTGATCTGGCCTATACCGGATTGAACGAAAAGCGGGTAGAAGGAGCGTGGATTGATCTCATCTTCGAAAACCCGGAGATGAATCAGGTGATCCTGCGCGATCTTACCTTCTCGCGCCGCCCCCGCGCTGACATCTGAGGACGGACCATGCCCGACACGACCCATAGCCCGCAGATCACCCTCCAGAAAACCCGCATCCGTGGCGGTGTCTGGGAAGGGATGCTGGTGGCCGAGGCGATGGGCGCTTACACGCCGCAAATCGAGGTGACGCATCTTGGCGCGCCGGTTGAGGGCGTTGAGGTGGTGGCCGACGGCGAGATGGACAAGGTCTGGACGGTGCGCGTGCCGATCCCCGCCAAGCTGCTGTCGGAAGGGGTGCAAACCTTCGTCATCAGCGATGGCAAAACCTCCACCACGCTGGACACGTTCACCATCGTCACCGGCGAACCGCTGGAGGATGACATCCGCGCCGAGGTCGATCTGCTGCGCGCCGAGCTCGACATGCTGAAAAAGGCGTTCCGTCGGCATTGCCTTGAGGTGCTTGGCCATTAGAGCGTGTCGCGTTCATTCGAATTCACGCGACACGCTCTAACTTATTGATTTCGCATGTTCGAGAAGCTCAAAACCGGTTCCCACTTTTGAGAAACATGTTCTAACGGGCTGATTTTCGGCAGAAAATAAAGGGCGACAGGCGTGTGAAACGGCCCGCGCCCCACTATCAAGCCCCACCACGAATCCTGCGAAAAAGCCGAGCGTAGCGAGGCTGCCGAACGCCCCGCCGAGCGCAGCGAGGCCACTAGAAGCCAGCCCGAGCGCAGCGAGGCAACCAGAACTCCCGCCAAGCGTAGCGAGGCCACCAGGCACCAAGCCGAGCAAAGCGAGGCCCGCTCCACCCAAGGGCGCGCAGCGCCCCGGCCTTACTCCAAAAGGGGCAAAGCCCCGGCAGGCGTCACCTCTTGCGGGGTGATCTTGCAGCCAAGCGCCATCGCCTCCACCCCCGCCGCTCGCGCCGCGCTGAACGCCGCGCCGTAACCGGGGTCAATGTCCCCCGCCACGGCCACCCGCTCCGCATCCGTCCGCTGCACCAAAAACAGCACCACCGCACGGTGGCCCTCTGCCACCATCGCGGCCAGGTCCTGCATGTGCCGGGCGCCGCGTGTTGTCACCGTGTCGGGAAACTCCGCCAGCCCGGCCTTACGGCACAGCGTCACCGATTTCACCTCAACATAGCAGTCGCGCCGCTCCGTCCCGGCGAGCAAAAAATCCACCCGGCTCTTCTCGCCATATTTCACCTCGGCGCGCAGCGCGTCATAGCCGCCCAGACCCTCCACCGTTCCGGCCCGTAGCGCCGCGCCAAGCGCCCGGTTGGGCAGTGCGGTATCCACCCCGATGAACCCGCCCGCCTGCTCCACCAGCCGCCAGCCGTAGCGCAGCTTCTTTTTCGGGTCGTCATTTGGCTCCAGCCACACCCGCGTGCCCGGCTCTGCCAGTCCCGTCATCGCGCCGGGGTTGGGGCAATGGGCCACCACTTCCTGCCCGTCCTCCAGCACCACATCGGCAAGAAAACGCTTGTAACGGCGCAGCAGGCGGGCGGGGATCAGAGGGGTTTCAAAGCGCATGGCCACTGGCCTATACCTTGGCCCAACCCACCTCAAGGAGACCGCCATGAGCAACCCCAGCGCCGCCATGTTGGTGATCGGTGACGAGATCCTCTCGGGCCGCACCCGCGACAGCAACATGCACCACCTCGCCTGCGAACTCGCCAAGCGCGGGATTGATCTGCGCGAGGTGCGGATGATCGCCGATGAGCCAGAAGCGATCCAAAGCGCCGTGAAGGCGCTGGCGGCGGCCTATGACCATGTGTTCACCTCTGGCGGTATTGGCCCCACCCATGACGATATCACCGCCGATAACGTCGCCGCCGCCTTTGGCACCACGGCCCCGCAGCGGGCCGATGCGCTGGCGCTGCTGGCGGCGCATTACGCGCGTCAGGGGATGGAGTTTACCGAAGCGCGCAAGCGCATGGCGCGGGTGCCCGAGGGCGCAACGCTGATCGAAAATCCGGTGAGCATTGCGCCCGGTTTCACCTATAAAAACGTGCATGTCCTGGCCGGGGTGCCCACCGTTTTTCAGGCGATGGTGGCCAGCGTTCTGGCCGATGTGGCCGAGGGCGCGCCGCTGCTGTCGCAATCCCTGCGGGTGATGCGCGGCGAGGGCGATATTGCCGATCCGCTGGCCGATCTGGCCGCCGCCCACCCTGAGCTTTCCATCGGCTCCTACCCGTTTCAGCAGGGCGGGGTCTTTGGCTCAAACATCGTGATCCGGGGCAGCGATGGCGCGGCGGTGGATGGCGCCATGCGCGAGCTGGCGGCGCTGTTTCCCGAGGCCTGTGAATGAGCCAACCCCAGGTTGCGGCGTTGCTCGCGGCGATCGATGGCACATGGCCCGCCGAGCACACCCACACCGCCGGGGCCTGGACGATCCGCAAAGGGGCAGGGGGCGGCTCACGGGTGTCCGCCGCCACCACATTGGATGAAAACGCCCCCCTTGCGCCGATGGAAGAAGCGCAGCGCGCCCTTGGCCAGCCCCCGCTGGTGCGCCTCATGGCGGAGCAAACCCAGCTTGAGGCCCGGCTCGCCGCCGCCGGTTACGCGCTGAAAGACCCCACCAATATCTACAGCGCCCCGGTCGCCCGCATGGCCATTGCACCGCCTTCCCTCACCGCCTTTCGGGTTGATCTTCCGGCCCTCGCCATCCAGCGCCAACTTTGGGCCGAGGGGGGCATCGGCCCCGAGCGGCAAGCGATCATGGCGCGTGTGCAGGGCCCAAAAACCACGATTCTGGCCCGCGCCGGCGACTCGCCCGCAGGCGTGGCCTTCATTGCGCTCCACGGTGATATCGCCATGCTGCACGCGCTGGAGGTGCGACCGGCGGACCGCCGCCAAGGCGTAGGCCGCAATATCATGGGGGCTGCCGCCATTTGGGCACAAGATCATGGGGCCCGCTGGCTCACCCTGCTTGTGACGCAAGGAAATGCCGCGGCGAATGCGCTCTACACGCGGTTGGAAATGGATTTTTGCACGCATTACATGTATCGTATCAAACAGGTCCACAAAGAGGCCGCTAACGAGGAAGAGACAGGTTCTGATGAATAAAAAGAGTGTTACCGCGCTCGACCTTCCCATGGTCGACCCTCTGCCAGAGGATACCCAGCGCTATTTCGAGATATGCCAGGAGAAGCTTGGCCTCGTTCCCAACGTGCTTCAGGCCTATGCCTTTGACATCGACAAGCTCAACGCGTTCACCACGATCTACAATGATCTGATGCTGGCCGACTCGGCCCTCACCAAGCTTGAGCGCGAGATGATTGCGGTCGTGGTGTCGTCGATCAACAGCTGTTTTTACTGCCTCGCCGCCCATGGCCAGGCGGTGCGGGCGCTGTCGGGGGATCCGATCCTCGGCGAGCAGTTGGTGATGAACTACCGCGTCGCTGATCTTACCGAAAAACAGCGCAAAATGCTCGATTTCGCTGCAAAGTTGACAGAATCCTGCGCCAAGATGGATGAAGAAGACCGCGAGGCCCTGCGTGCCGTGGGTTGGAGCGACCGGGATATCTGGGATATCTCCGCCGTTGCCGCCTTCTTCAACATGACAAACCGCGTGGCCGCCGCAACAGAGATGAAACCGAACGAGGCGTATCACGCACAAAACCGATGAACTGGCTGCTTCCTTCCGTTGCCGCGCTCTGCACAGCGCTGTTCACCACGCCTGCCGTGACCCTCACGCTGGAGTTTCCGGCAGGCGCGCACCAGACGGCGGAGCAGGTGGAAACCTATGGCAGCTACCGGGTGCCGATCTCGGGCTATGAGAACGGCGAAGTGCAAAACATCTGGGCCGAGGGCGAGGTGCGCCAAAGCGCGTGGCAGGTGCAAAGCCAGGGGTTGACCACGCTGCAACTGATGGGGCCGCTGAAATCCCAGATCGAAAGCGCGGGCTTCGAGGTGATCTTCGAGTGCGAGTCGCGGGCCTGCGGCGGCTTTGATTTCCGCTATGAAACCGATGTGCTGCCCGAACCGGCCATGCACGTTGACCTGGGCGATTTCCGCTTCATCGCCGCCCATAAAATGGGTGAGGAACGGCCCGAATATGTATCGCTTCTGGTCAGCCGCTCCTCGGGGCGCGGCTTCTTGCAGATCACCCGTGTCGGACCGGCGGAAGCAGAGGCAGATGTCCTCGTCGCCTCCACCAAAAACCCCGACCCGCTGACCCTGTCCGATGAAATCGCCGCCGCCGCCGCTAAAACATCCCCCAGCGCCAATGGCGATCCGGCCACCACCAGCACCGCGATGCCGCTGACCCAACAGCTCGAAATCCACGGCCGCGCCGTGCTGGCCGATCTCGATTTCCCCACCGGCTCTTCGCGGCTGGGCGAGGGCGATTACCGCTCGCTCGACCAGCTCGCAGGCTATCTCAAGGCCCACCCCAAACGCGCCATCGTGCTGGTCGGCCATACCGATGCCGAAGGTTCGCTCTTGGGCAACAAGGCGCTGTCGCAAAAACGCGCGGGCTCGGTGCGCTCCAAGCTCACCGCACTCGGCGTCGCGCCGGGCCAGGTGCAGGCCGAAGGCGTCGGCTACCTCTCCCCGCTCACCTCCAACCTCACCGAAGAGGGCCGCGAGGCGAACCGCCGGGTCGAGGTCATCCTCTCCTCAACCGAATAACCCACGCCCCACGGCCCACGCCTTTTCCCTCTCAATGCTCTGGAAATATCCCGGGGGGTGTGGGGGGCTGGCCCCCTACGGATGGCTTGGTGTGGGGGGCTGGCCCCCCACGGGTGGGAAGGCTGCCCCCCCCAAAAAAACCCAACAAAAAACCGGGCACTCGCGTACCCGGCCAGTTTGTTCGATGGGGAAACATCTGTAAGCCAGCGGCCTACCAGGTATCCGGGCCTTTGGTTGCAAAACTGTGGACCAGGAAATCAATGAACGCGCGCACCTTCGGTTGGGTGAAGCGGCCCGGCGGGTACACCGCGTAGATACCCAACATCTCGGTGGGCAGATCGGGGATCGCCTCCTGCACCAGCCCGTCCTTTTCCGCCTCGGCGTAAAGGAAGTTAGGCAAATAGGCGATGCCAAGGCCCGAGATGGCCGCGTTCAGCAGCGACTGGCCGTCATTCACCGTGAGCCAGCCCGCCGTGCGCACCTGGCGCTTTTCGCCTGAGGGCGCGGCAAGCTTCCAAACGTTGCCGGAGGACTGGTTGGAATAGTGCAAAAGCTTATGCTCGTTCAGATCATCAATCTTTTCCGGGCGGCCATATTTCTCAAAGTAGGCGGGGCTGGCGATCATGCGTTTGGTGGTCTCGGCCAGCTTGCGGGCGCGCAGGGTGCTATCTTCCAGCTCCCCAATGCGGATGGCCATGTCAAAGCCTTCCGAGATCAGCTCCACATAGCGGTTGTTGAGCACCATGTTGACCGTAATATCAGGGTATTCACGCAGAAACTCTCCCAGCACCGGGCTCAGGTGATTGACGCCAAAATCGGTGGCAACCGAGATGCGCAGCAGCCCCGAGGGCGCCGATTGCATCGAGGTGACAAGCGCGTCGGCCTCTCCGGCATCGTTCAGCACCCGGCGGGCGCGGTCGTAATAGGCCAGTCCGATCTCGGTGGGTGAAACGCGCCGTGTGGTGCGGTTCAGGAGCCGCGCGCCAAGGCGGGCTTCCAGCGAGGAGACGTGCTTGGAGACGGCAGATTTTGAAATCCCCATCTTCTTGGCCGCATCCGTAAAGCCTCCTTGGTCCACCACGGTGGCGAAGGCTTCCATCTCGGTCAGTCGATCCATGCCGTTACCTCAAGTGTCTGCGTTTTTCGAGGATCGGTATGGGCCTGAAATTAGGCTGAAATGGGACAACTGCCGGACAATATCGCGGTTTTCACCGCCATCGTTGGTTAAGTGGAAACGAGCCTTTTCGGCAGTCAGGCCAAGAAATATACAACAATGACAGTCCATTATGCCCAAAAACCCAGCCGCAAGGCGTGGCCGCGCGGCCGGGGTGCCCGCAACCGGGCAGTATCCCGGCTGCGGCAAGGTGCGGGGCCTGATCAGGCCGCGGTTCGCTGGTGCTCCCCCTCTTCGATCACTTCAACGATCTTTGACACAAAGGCCTCAAGGTCGCCGGGGTTGCGCGAAGTGATGATGCCGTTGTCGGTGGCAACTTCGCAATCCACCCAATCGGCTCCGGCGTTTTTCACGTCGGTCTTGATGGAATTATACGAGGTCATCTTCCGGCCCTTGGCGATTCCCGCTTCCACCAGCACCCAGGGGGCGTGGCAAACGGCGGCGATGGTTTTGCCGGTGTCGTGGAAATCCCGCACCAGCTTCAGCACATCGGGCTCCACGCGCAGCAGGTCGGGGTTGATCTGGCCACCGGGGATGACGAGCGCATCATAGTCGCCCGCATCGGCATCGGCGATCTTCAGGTCCGCCTCGGCTTCGCGGCCCCAGTCAGAGCCTTCCCAGCCGTTGATCGCGTTGCCGTCAAGCGTGGCCACATGCACAGCGGCCCCCTTGGCGCGCAACTGGTCACGCGGGAACTCCAGCTCAGATTGTTCAAAGCCATGGGTCGAAATGATGAGAATCTTGCTTTCGGTAATGCGGGGCATGAGGCACCTCCTGTTAATTGCGTTTCGCCTTCTCAACGGCCCGGCCCGGTGCAATGTTCCATCCTCGGCGGTCGCCCGCCTGCACGTAAGGCGCGGGTTTTTCGGCGAAACCCGGCCCGCGAGGGGTTGCTGGCTGGGCGGCAAAATGACCATGGCTGCGGCGCGGCGTTTCCCCGCCCGTTCCGCGCCCCGGTTTTGGCGGCGCAGCGCCGGAAATCGCCCCCCGCGCCGCCCCCCATGGCAGAGCGCCCCGCCTCGGCCTTACCTCTCTCTCGCAGGCCCGCAGCAAGTGGGCAACGCAGCCAATGACGGCTTATCTAACAGGAGACGAAACCAATGAAAAAACTCACACTCACCGCTTTCGCCGTGTTCCTTGCTGGCCCGCTGGTGGCTCAGGACGCGCCGATGGTCGAAGACAGCGATGGCAACGGCACCTACTCGATGGAAGAGATGACGGCCGCCATGCCTGACCTCACCCCAGAGGTCTTTGCCCAGATCGACACTTCGGCTGATGGCGAGGTGGACGCAACCGAGTGGGAGGCCGCCGTGGCCGCTGGCCTCATCACCGCCGGCTAACCCCCGGTGAAGGCGGCGGGGCATACCTTCCCATTCCCAGGCGCCCCGCCGCCGCTTTTTCCCCTCATCTTTATCCGTAGGCGTTGCGTGCCGCTTTGGCCCCTCTGCCGTCACTCACGATATGCCCTTCAAGGGCACAGTCGAGCGTAAAGCCGAGGCCCGCCGCCCCGCCATGCTCGCCGAAGGCCGCGCGCCGCCCAGCGCGGTTGATGCGCGTGTGGCGCGATCTCTCCTTGCGGGTCACGGCCCGGCCACCCGCGCGGCGCACCTTCCGCAGCGGGAAGGCATGGCCCTTGGCGCAGATCCGGCCAAAGCCAGCGTCAGCCCCCATTGCCCCGCCTCGTCCAACCGCCTATCTCAGCTGCCATGGAGCAGCTTCATGGCATATGAACGGCTTGAGACCTACGCCGCCCCCGCCGCCGCCACGCCCGAGCTTTGGCGGATCGGGGCGGTGCTGGCGCTGATGCTGTTCGCGGTTATCGGCCTGCAACAGCTGCTCTTTGTGCTGCTTGCCCTCATCGGCGGCAATGATGCGGTAACAGCGGTGCTTGAATCCAGCGGAGACACGCCGGGCCAATCCCTCGCCATGCTGTTCTCGATGGGGCTTTATGCGCTGGGCCTCACGCTGGCGCTGCGGGCGATCCACTGGCGCAGCCTTGCGTCGTTGCTTGGGCCGCCGGTGGATGCGGTGGGGGATTTCATTCGCGTCACCTACTGGCTGCTGCCGCTCTACATTGGCCTTATCCTGCTGATGCCCGCCGAATACACTCTCATCCGCAACGAGGCGATGAGCCTGTCTCGCTGGGTTTTCCTGCTGCCGGTGGCGGTGGCGGCGGTGGTGGTGCAGGCGGGCACCGAAGAGCTGTTCTTTCGCGGCTACCTCACCCAGCAAATCCGCGCCGCCACCGGCCCCAAAAGCTGGGCGTGGATGGCGGTGCCTTCGGCGCTGTTTGCGCTGCTGCATTATAGCGCCACATCGGGCGATAATGCGATCTGGTCGGTGCTCTGGGCCTTTTGCTTTGCGATCGCCGCCGCAGACCTGACGGCGCGAGCAGGCAACCTTGGCCCGGCGCTGGCCTTTCATATCAGCAATAACCTCGTGGTCCTGCTTGGTGTCTCCATGCCGGTGCCCGGCTCTGGCCTTGCGCTCTATCACCTGCCGTTTGGCCCCGATGCGCCGATGCTGGCCACCCTGATGCCCGCCGAAATGCTGGCGTTGCTTGTTTCATGGCTGGCGGCCCGCGCCGCGATCCACCGCTAGGGGCCTCTTGGCCTTGCCCGCCACACACCGTAAGCAATGTAAAACATGAGCCAAAGGAGCGCCCCCATGCGGCACCCGGAATTCGAGGCAACCCTTGCCCCGGCCAAGATCTACCCCGAAATCTGGCGCATTCTGCTGGGCCTGTTGCTGATCGTCTTTTGCTACATCAGCCTCTCGGTGATGGTGGTCGCCATCGGTAGCGCTATCGCTGCGCGTGAAGTGGGGCTCTACGGGGTGATGCCCTTCCTGCAAAGCCTGCAATACCCCACCACGCCATGGGCGGTTGTCACCCTGCTGGCAACATTTTCGGGCATGGCGCTGGGGCCGATCCTCGCCGCCGCCGCGCTGCACTTTCGCGGCCCCGGCTCGCTGCTTGGCCCCTGGTCCGAGTGGTGGCGCGGCTTTGTCACGGCAGGCTTGGTGGTGCTGGTCATCTTCGGCAGCCTTATGGCGCTGGGCGCATGGATCGACCCGCCCAACCAAGGGCTGTCCTTCTCCCGCTGGCTGCATTTCCTGCCGCTGTTCCTGCCGCTGCTGTTTTTGCAGATCGCCGCAGAGGAGCTGCTGTTTCGTGGCTACATCATGCAGGCCCTCGCCGCCCGCTTCACCGCCCGCTGGATCTGGTTCACCCTGCCTGCGCTGGTCTTCGGCCTGCTCCACTGGGATCCGGAGGCAGGCCGCAACCTGCCGCTCCTGCTGCTGGCAACCTTCTCCTTTGGCCTCATCGCGGCAGACCTGACAGAGCGCACCGGCTCACTTGGCGCGGCGATGGGCTTTCACTTTGCCAACAACTTTCTGGCTCTTCTGGTGGTGTCGATTGATGATGGGATCACCGGCGCGGCGCTCTATGTGTCCCCCGCTGGGATAGCCACCGAGGGCTTCAACAGCCTCGCCCTTGCCTTCTCCATCGTTGTCCTCTTTGGCATCTGGTGGGTGATCAAAACCCTGCTGGAGCGATAGGGCGATCTGGTGGCCACCTGATTGCAATTCCTGCCCACCCGGCCTATCTCACAAGGCAAGCAGCAGCTGCGGAAAGATGCGATGAACTGGATTTCCAACTACGTCCGCCCAAAGATCAACTCCCTCTTCTCGCGCCGGGAAGTGCCGGATAACCTTTGGCAAAAGTGCCCGGAATGCGGCACCATGCTGTTTCACCGCGAGTTGGCTGACAATCTGAATGTGTGCACCAACTGCGACCACCACATGCAGCTCTCCCCGCGCGGGCGCTTCAAAGCGTTGTTTGACGGGGGCATCTTCACCGAGGTCGAGGTGCCCGAGCCAGTCGCCGATCCGCTGCACTTTCGGGATCAAAGGCGCTACCCTGATCGCCTGAAAGCCGCGCAAAAGGCAACAGGCGAGGCCGAGGCGATGCTGGTCGCCGAGGGCGAAATGGGCCGCACCCCCGTTGTTGCCGCCGCGCAGGACTTCTCCTTTATCGGCGGCTCGATGAGCATGTACGTCGGCAATGCCTTCATCGCCGGTGCCCAGCGCGCGATTGAGCTGAAACGCCCCTTCATCGTGTTCTCCGCCGCCGGTGGCGCCCGTATGCAAGAGGGCATTCTGGCGCTCATGCAAATGCCCCGCACCACCGTGGCGATCCAGATGCTCAAGGAAGCGGGCCTGCCCTATATCGTGGTGCTGACCCATCCCACCACCGGCGGCGTCACCGCGTCTTATGCGATGCTGGGCGATATCCACATCGCTGAACCCAACGCGCTGATCGGCTTTGCCGGAACCCGCGTGATCGAGCAAACCATACACGAGCAACTGCCCGAGGGCTTCCAACGGGCCGAATACCTGCTCGACCACGGGATGCTGGATCGGGTGACCCACCGCAAGGCGATGAAGGAAGAGCTGGTCTCGCTTTGCCGCATGCTGATGCGGATGGACCCACCCGTTGCCGGTGATCTGCCCGCCCCCGAGCCTGCCCAACCGGTCGAAAACGTCGCCACCCCTCCCGAGGCCACGCCTGAAAGCGTTGCGCCCGGGCAAGAGCCGCCAAAGTGACAAGCGCCGCCCTGCTGGAGCAGCTGATGCGGCTCCACCCGGCGGAGATGGAGCTATCGCTGGGGCGGATGCACCGCCTGCTGGCCACGCTCGGCCACCCGGAGCGTGCGCTGCCGCCTGTGATCCACATTGCGGGCACCAATGGCAAAGGCTCCACCCAGGCGATGCTTCGCGCCGGGCTGGAGCAAACCGGCGCCCGCGTTCACGCCTATACCTCGCCCCATCTGGTGCGCTTCCATGAGCGGATCAGGCTGGCAGGCGCCGATATTTCCGAACCGGCGCTCGTGGCGCTGCTGGAAGAGGTGATCGCGCGCAACAACGGCGAAGAGATCACCTTTTTCGAGGCCACAACAGCGGCGGGCTTTCTGGCCATGTCGCGCAGCCCCGCCGATTGGTGCCTGCTCGAAGTGGGCCTCGGCGGTGTGCTCGATGCCACCAATGTCGTTGATAAACCCGCACTCACGGTGATCACCCCGGTCGATTTTGATCATCAGGAATACCTTGGCGATACGCTGGCCGAAATCGCGGGCGAAAAGGCCGGAATCATCAAGCGCGGCGTGCCCTGCGTGGTCGCCCGCCAGGCCGAAGAGGCCGAAGCGGTGATCGAGCGTGCCGCCGCCCGCGCCGGGGCGCCGCTGCTGGTGGAAGGCCAGCATTGGCACGTTGGCACCGAGCATGGGCGGCTGGTGTTTCAAGATGAAACCGGCCTGCTCGATCTGCCATTGCCCGCGCTCCCCGGCCCGCACCAGATTGGCAACGCGGGCCTTGCGCTGGCCGCTTTGCGCACGCTGGGGCAGGGCGAAGCGGCGGCCGAGGCGGCGATGACAGCCGTCCGCTGGCCGGCCCGGATGCAGCGCCTCGCGCCCGGCCTCGGGCTGGAGCTTTGGCTTGATGGCGGCCACAACCCGGCAGCGGCCCGCGCGCTTTCCGCCGGTCTCGCCGCCCTGCCTGCACGCGACACGGTGCTTGTGGTCGGGATGCTGGCCAACCGGGAGTTGGAAAGCTTCCTCAGCCCGCTGAAACATGCCGCCAAGGTCATCGCCGTGCCGATCCCCGGTGAGCCCAAGGCCCACCCGCCAGAGACAATCGCCACCGCCGCCCGCACCCTGGGCCTCAAGGCCGCCACCGCGCCTGATGTGCCCGCCGCGCTGGCCGAGGTGGCGCAAACCCACCCCAACGCAAGGGTGCTGATCTGCGGCTCGCTTTACCTCGCCGGGGCGATTCTTTCTGCGGAAAGCGCCCGGTGATTCTGCCGATTTGGTCGGTTATATCGGTCAGGTCTGTGGGTTGAAGCGCGAGCGGGGCGGCGAAATCCGCCGCCGCGTCAATATTTTTTCGCACCTCTAACTGACTGAAACCTTGCCGCTTTCGCGCCTGACGCTTCACAAGGCATATATGCACAACCACCGCATATTGACCAATTGGGCGAAATCTCGCTACATTTTGAGCTATATAATAAAAAATGCGTCATCTACCAAATTAGACGCCTTCATGTGATTTCGGGGGGAATCAAATGCGTTCCATAACGCTCGCCATCGTCGCGCTACTTGCCAGCGGGGCTACGTCGGTGGCTCAGCAAGTGCCAATCACCGAGGATATGCTCTCCTCCAGTTTTGATTTGAAGGGCCAGTCGATCACCATCGAACGTGGCCCTGTCGCAGAGGGCGGCGGGATCTCCGATGATCTTGCCGATCTGGCGCAAAACTGCCCGCCCGCCTGCATCATCCCAATGGAAGCCGCGCCCGGCGTTGCCACCATCGGGGAGCTTGAGGTGATCGCCTTCCTTCAATCTGAGGTGACCGCCGGAAACGGGCTTTTGCTCGATAGCCGGATGCCGGAAACCTTCATCAAGGGTGCGATCCCCGGCGCGGTCAACGTGCCCCTCGCCACCCTTGATCCGGAAAACCCTTACCGCGATGAAATCCTCAAGGCGCTGGGTGCAAAAGACAGCGCCTCAGGCTGGGATTTTGGCGCAGCCAAAGACCTTACGCTCTATTGCTCCGGGCCTTGGTGCTCTCAGGCACCGCAGGCGATCCGCCATCTTGTTGATGCCGGATACCCCTCGGAAAAGCTGAGTTACTATCGCGGTGGCCTGCAAGTCTGGTCGCTGTTGGGCCTCACCGTAAAAGCCCCCTGACCCTTATTTAACCCTTGGGATTGATGCCATGCTCAGAGCAATTGTCGTCGTTTCGGCGCTCCTCACCGCGACGCTTGCAACCGTCCTTTTCATGCCCGGTATCGGGCGTGACGAAACGGAGGCGGTCAGCAAGGCAGACCTCGCCGCAAGCGAGGCAGAACTGGCCGCAATCATTGCAGATCAGCAGGCCCCGGAGCCGGTGACCACACCCGATGCGCCCGCCGATGTGGCCGCCGATGTGGCCGCAAAGCCCGCCGCTGCCGATCCGCTGCAAGCAGCCGTCAACCTGGCAATCGCCGGGGAAAGCGACACCGCCAAAAACCGCGATATGGCCACCCTTGGCGCCAATGTGCTTTCCGGCCTCGATGTTGAAAAAGTGCAAGACCTCAAGGCCGATCCCGCCGAGCGCACGCTCTACGCGGATATCACCGGCGAAAACCCCTATCTGCACCGTCAGGAGCTGTCTCAAGGCACCGATTATGTGCTCGCCGCCCTCGGCGCTGGCCCGCGCACACGGGTCGACACCACCAATACGGTGCATGAGTTCACCACCGATTACGTGCTTGCGGGCCTTGGCGGCAGCGCCACGGAACCATCCGCGGCTGAGCAGTCCCTCAAGGCCGCGCTTGCGCCCGGCAACATTGTGAAGCTTGAGGATATTGTCACCGCAGCGATGCAGGAGGGGCAGTCGGACGAGTATCTGATCGCCCTGATTGATGGCCTCTCCGCCGCCGGGCAGCTTGATGCCCCCGCCGCGCTGATGAACACCAACGGGCAGGTGGATACCGATCTGGTGCTGAGTGCGCTGGTGCGCGCTTCCACCCAGCTTTCAACCCGCAAGGCACCCAAATCACGCCCGGAGTTGAGCCTTGCCGAGCCGGTGGTGCATACCGTGCGCTCTGGCGAAAGCCTCGCCACGATTGCCTTCCGCTACTATGGCCGGATTGCGAAATACGATGCGATCTACCGCGCCAACCTTGATCAGATCAGCAGCCCCGACCGGATCAACGTTGGCCAACGCCTGACCATCCCAGCCGGGTAAGCTGCTCATAACGCAATAAAAAACCGCCGGTCCCAAAGGGCCGGCGGTTTGCGTTTCATGGGCTCACATCTCAGGCGCCGATGCACCAGCGCATGATCGCCTTTTGCGCGTGCAGCCGGTTTTCGGCCTCGTCAAACACCACCGATTGCGGCCCGTCCATCACCGCGCTCGTCACCTCTTCGCCCCGGTGGGCGGGCAGGCAGTGCATGAACAGCGCCTGCTCTCCGGCGGCGGCCATGACATCCTCGTTGATCTGGTAGGGGCGCAGCATGTTGTGGCGGCGCTCGCGGGTGCTTTGCTTGTCGTGCATCGAAACCCAGGTATCCGCCACGATCAGATCGGCGCCCTCGACAGCCGTCCAGATATCGCGCTCAAAGCTGATATCCGATCCGGCGGCGCGGGCCTCTTCCACAAATTCGCGCTCCGGGTCCAGCACCTCTGGCCCGGTGAAGGTGAGGTCAAAGCCAAACTTGCCCGCCGCGTGCACAAAGCTCGCGCACACATTGTTGCCATCGCCCGCCCAGACCACGCGCTTGCCCTTGATCGGGCCGCGATGCTCTTCATAGGTCATCACATCGGCCATGATCTGGCAGGGATGGGTGCGGTCTGTCAGCCCGTTGATCACCGGCACGGTGGCGTATTCGGCCAGTTCCAGCAGGGTCTCCTCGGCGAAGGTGCGCAGCATGATCATATCGCAATAGCGCGACAGCACGCGGGCGGTATCGGCGATGGTTTCACCGTGGCCAAGCTGCATTTCGCTGCCGGAGAGCACCAGCGTTTCGCCGCCCATCTGGCGCACGCCCACATCAAACGAGGTGCGCGTGCGGGTGGAAGGCTTTTCAAACACCAGCGCAACGATGTGGTCTTTCAGTGGCTGCTCGGCATCCTTCGCGCCCTTCAAGGCGCGTTTACGCGCGGTTTTCATGCTGCGAGCGGCGTCGATCATCTGGCGCAGGTCCGCACTGTCGGTTTTATTAATGTCTAGAAAATGGGTCATATCCCGGCCTCCTTCAGCGCGGTTGCAGCGGCGTCGAGCCGGGTGAGCGCTTCGTTGATCTCGTCTTCGGTGATGGTGAGCGGCGGCAGAATGCGCACCACATTGTCGGCGGCCGGCACGGTGATGACCTGCGCGTCATAGCCCGCAGTCACCACATCGGCCGGGGCCACCTTGCACTTGAGGCCAAGCATCAGCCCCTCGCCGCGCACCCCTTCAAACACCTCTGGATGCGCGGCCACCAGCCCTTCAAGCTTTTGGCGCAGCAGCCCGGCGCGGCGGTTAACATCCTCAAGGAAGGCCGGGTCGCTCACCCGGTCAAGCACCGCCTTGCCAACCGCGCATCCCAGCGGGTTGCCGCCATAGGTGGAGCCGTGGCTGCCCGCCCCCATGCCGCTCGCCGCAGCCTCGGTGGCCAGAACAGCGCCCAGCGGGAAGCCCCCGCCAATGCCCTTGGCGACCATCATGATATCGGGCGCTATACCCGCCCACTCATGCGCAAAAAGCTTGCCGGTCCGCCCCACGCCGCATTGCACCTCGTCGAGGATCAGCAAAATCCCGGCCTCGTCACACATATCGCGCAACCCCTTCAGGCATTGGTCGGGCAGCACCCGGATGCCACCTTCGCCCTGCACCGGCTCCACCATGATCGCACAGGTGCGCTCGCCCACGGCGGCGCGCAGCGCGTCATGGTCACCCCATGGCAGATGCACAAAACCTTCCAGCAGCGGGCCAAACCCGGCAACCATCTTTTCCGCACCCGAGGCCGCAATCGCCGCCGAGGAGCGGCCATGAAAGCATCCCTCGAAAGTGATGATCTCAACCCGCTCGGGCTGCCCGGCTTCGGCAAAATGCTTGCGCGCCATCTTTACCGCCAGCTCGCAGGCCTCGGTGCCCGAGTTGGTGAAAAACACCGTATCGGCGAAGGTTTCTTCTACCAGCTTGTCGGCCAGCGCCTCCTGCTCGGGCACTTGATAGAGGTTCGACACATGCCAAAGCTTGCCTGCCTGGCGGGTCAGCACCTCCACCAATTCCGGCGCAGCGTGGCCGAGCGCGTTCACCGCGATGCCCGCGCCCAGATCAAGGAAACGTCGCCCATCGGCCTCCACCAGCCAGCAGCCACGCCCCTCCACAAAGGAGAGCGGCGCGCGATTGTAGGTCGGCAGAATGGAGGGGATCATCGGATCGTCCTTTCAAGGTAAGCCCCGGAAATGCAAGAGCTTGGGGCGTTCGTCAAGGTTTTCAGGAAGGGGGAGCACAGGCGGGCGGGCAGGGCGCATAGGCCCTGTGGCAGATCAGGCGCGGCGTCGGCGCAGGATGTGGCTCGCTGTGGTCATGCCACAGCCTTTAGCCGATTGTCGCCGCTCTGGGAAGAGGGTTTCCAGCGCAGGCCCGCCCAAAACGCCACCATGACCAGCCCCTTATCACCCAAAACGCCCGCGCTTTTGGCGCTTGGCGCAGCGGTTATGATCGGCCTTGGGGCGATCTGGGTCGAAAAACCGCACCCAACGCGAGGGCAAGCTGCATAGGCTTTTATCAACACTCTGATCAACGTCACCA
>NZ_JARGND010000047.1:0-9041 GCF_029212645.1 Vannielia sp.
TGCAACGGCCCCGACGGCCCAAGCAACACCATCGGCCGGCTGGTCTACTTCGATTAGGTGGACTGCTCTGCCCCCTGAAATCTGGACCGTTTGAAGTCGAGGTTTTCGGCTCTTTTTCTTTGAAGTAAAGAGGAGCGGAATCGCATGAGAGCATTCATTGAGAAGAAGGGCGAGGAGCACACAGTTGTTCATGAGACTAGCCGACGCCCGTGAAAAGCTTGACGGCTGCTGGCGTAGACACTCCAACGAGGACCGACCCCACGTAGCGATCAGATACAACGCCCCGATCACCTTACTCTATCCCGACGGTGCCACCGGCCCGTTGTTGTGAAACAGCCAGAAAAGTCTAGCGTCCGGCGCGCGATAGTTGGGGAACGAAGCAACATCAAGGGCTCTCGTTATGAACGAGGTAGCAACGGTAAGCAGGTCACAACGTCTTCAAATCGGCCAGAGGCGCGCGGCAGTCGGGTTCAAACCGTCGGACCTGGAAGAAACGCCCGGTTCGCTTCGATTTGATTGAGTGCGCCGTCAAAATCCTAAACGATTGCCTTAAACATCAGTCGCCCCAAGGCAGATCATCGCTTCTTTGACCGCTTTGGCGGCAGCGCGAGGGTGCCGTTGCATCATGAAGTGCGGCCCATCTATCGTTTTAAAGAAGGCGGCCCCGCGCTTGAGTTCCTCGGCCCGTCGCGGCGGCACTAACCTGTCATGTGCTCCGGCGATGACGCCATGTGGTACGGGGAGGGCGGCCAACGCCTCCGTTTCGTCTGTATCAAGAATTTCGCGTAGGCGGTCGGCCAGCGTATCAACTGGAACCTGTTCCAGAGCCTTGGCAAAAAGCTCCATGATCTCGGGTTGCGGCTCAAGGCCAACACAGAAGGGAGCGATGATTTTCAATGCTAACGGCGATGTTACCGGCACACCGCGCAGCCCTTCGGCGAGCACCGCAGGCACGCCCATCGGCGCGCGCGCAAAGCTGGTGATGAAGATCACACCGCGCAGGCCGTCGGGCGCAGCGCTAGCCACCTTGATCGCCAGAGGGCCAGAAAAGGACTCCGCGAGCAGCATGAATGGTGCTTCGGGCAGCCGTTCTGCGACCCACGGCACGAGATCGTCGTAAGACACCACATCGGAGGGATAACGCAGCACATCTGCGGCGCAGTAGCGGCTCATCTCCTTTGCGAATGCGTCCAATAAGAGCCCGGTGCCATCAAGCCCCGGCATGACCACCAGCTTACACGTCAACGGAGCCAAAGGCCGCCTCCATAAGCGTGCGAGTGTACTCAGATTTCGGCGCGTCAAATATCTCTTCTACGCTCGCGGCCTCAACCACATCGCCCTGCTTCATCACCATCACCTTGTGCGACAGCGCCCGGACAACCCGCAAATCATGGCTGATAAACAGGTAAGCGAGCCCATATTTCCGCTGCAAATCGCGCAAAAGGTCTACGATTTGCACCTGCACGGTCATATCCAGCGCACTCGTCGGCTCATCCAGCACAACCAGCCGAGGTCGTAGGATCATCGCGCGGGCGATGGCGATCCGTTGCCTTTGACCGCCAGAAAACTCATGCGGATACCGATGCATCATCTGTGGATCGAGACCGACCTCGCGCAGCATCTCCTCCACCAGCTGGCGCTTGTCTTGGCCTTTCTGCACACCATGCACACCCAGGCCTTCAGCCACGATCTGCTCAATGGTCATGCGGGGTGACAGGCTACCAAACGGATCCTGAAAAACGATCTGCATATGGCGGCGCAACTCGCGCATCGCCTTGGTGCTCCAGCCCTTGATATCCTCGCCCATGTAGTAAACCGGCCCTTCGGAGCCGATCAGCCGCATGATTGCCAAGGCCAGCGTGGTTTTGCCGGAGCCGCTTTCGCCCACGATCCCAAGCGTTTCGCCCGCGCGCACGCTAAGGCTTGCCTCGTTTACCGCTTTCACATGGCCGACAGTGCGCTTGAACAGGCCGCGCTGGATCGGGAACCAAATGCGCAAGGCGTCGGTGCGCACGATCTCTTCGGCGCTCTCGCCGACGGGGTCCGGCTTGCCGACAGGCTCGGCGCTCAGCAGCCTTTTTGTGTAGGGGTGCTTTGGGTCGGCGAAAAGCGCGGTGGTTTCACCTTCTTCCACAATCTCGCCATCCTTCATCACGCAAACCCTGTCAGCGATGCGGCGGACAATGTTCAGATCGTGGGTGATGAACAGCATGCTCATCTGCCGTTTCGCCTTCAGCTCGGCCAAAAGGTCAAGAATTTGCGCCTGAATGGTCACGTCCAGTGCCGTGGTTGGCTCATCGGCGATCAAAAGGTCGGGGTTGTTTGCCAGCGCCATGGCAATCATCACCCTCTGGCGCTGCCCACCCGATAGCTGGTGTGGATACGCCCCGAGCCGTGTTTCGGGATCGCGAATGCCGACATCTTCCAGCAATGTGATGATCCGCTTGCGCGCTTCCTTTCCGGTGACGCCTTGGTGCAATTCAAGGCTCTCGGCCAGTTGCTTTTCCAGGATATGCAATGGGTTGAGGCTGGTCATCGGTTCCTGGAAAATGAAGGAAATGTCGTTTCCCCGCACCTCCTGCAGCTTCTTTTTGCTGGCGCCAACCATCTGCGCGCCTTCGTACCGGATTGAGCCTTCCACGCTTGCGCTCTCGCCCAGCAAGCTCACCGTCGACAGGGCGGTGACAGATTTGCCTGAGCCGCTTTCGCCTACAAGTGCCACCGTTTCACCTCGGCCAACGGTGAAGCTCACGCCACGCACGGCGCGTGTAACCTCGCCGTCCTGATTGAAGCTCACATTGAGGTCACTGACCTCCAGAACCCTGTCTGCACTCATGAGAACACCTTGCGCGGATCGAACGCATCGCGCACGCCCTCAAAGATAAAGACCAGTAGCGAGAGCATGATGGCGAAGGTAAAGAACGCGGTGAAGGCGAGCCATGGTGCGTGCAGGTTTTGCTTGGCTTGTAGCGTCAGTTCGCCAAGCGACGGCGCTGACGACGGCAAGCCATAGCCCAGAAAATCGAGCGCCGCGAGGCCGCTGACCGTGCCGGTGATGATGAAGGGCATCAATGTGAGTGTCGCCACCATCGCATTGGGCAGGATGTGGCGGAACATGATCACCCGGTCTGAAACCCCAAGCGCCTTGGCCGCGCGCACATATTCAAAGTTGCGCGCTCGCAAGAATTCTGCCCGCACAACACCCACCAGTGCTGGCCAGTTGAACAAGACGGTCAGCAAGACCAGCAGCCAGAAACTTCGCTGGAAAATCGCAAACATGATGATGATCACATAGAGGTTTGGGATGCCTCCCCATATCTCAAGCATCCGCTGCAAAAACAGGTCAACCCAGCCGCCGAAGTAGCCTTGGATCGCCCCCGCCGCGATGCCCACAAGGCTCGCCGTAGCCGTCACAACGAGGGTGAACAGAACGGAAAGCCGGAAGCCATAGATCACCCGCGCCAGCACATCGCGCGAGCCATCATCGGTGCCGAGCCAGTGGTTGCGATCCGGGGCAGAGGGTGCCGCGCCAACGATATCATCGTTTGGCGTGTTGTAGCCGTAGGGGATGGGGGGCCAGAGAAGCCAGCCTTGTGAAATTTCCTCGCCGTCCACCACGCCTGTTGCACTTTGTGCAATCACGCCTTCCGGATCATCAAAGCAGGCGTCAAGCCCGCCGGAACGGATGAGGCACTTCACCTCTATATCCCGATACGACGCTTCGGTGCGGAAATCTCCGCCAAAGGTTTCTTCGCTGTAGAAGTTGAAAATCGGCATGTAATATTCGCCGCGATATTGCACGAGCACTGGCTTTTCGTTGGCCAGAAACTCAGCAAAAAGCGTGGCCCCGAAGAGCAACAAGAACAGCCAAAGCGACCAAAAGGCACGGCGGTTTTTCTTGAAGTTGGTCCAGCGGCGGCGGCCCAGTGGCCCTAGCATAGCCATCAACCTGCCCTCCGCTCAAAGTCGATCCGCGGATCCACGAAGACATACATCAAATCACTCAGTAGGTTAACGATGAGGCCCACGAGGCCAAAGGCGAAGAGCGTGCCAAATACGATCGGGTAATCCCTGTCCACCGCCGCTTCAAACCCGAGCCTGCCCAACCCGTCGAGCGAGAATATCCACTCAATGATCAACGACGTGCCAAAGAACACGCCAAGAAACGCCGCCGGAAAACCGGCGATAACAATCAGCATCGCGTTACGGAACACATGGCCATAAAGCACTCGGCGCTCACTTAACCCCTTCGCCCGTGCGGTGATCACATACTGCTTCTTGATCTCATCAAGAAAGCTGTTCTTGGTGAGCAGCGTCAGCGAGGCAAATCCAGCGATAGACGAGGCGAGCACGGGCAGGAAGATGTGGTGCAGGTAGTCAACGATCTTGTCCCAAGTGCTGAATCCCTCCCAGCTTGGCGAGGTCAGCCCCCTGAGTGGAAAGAGTTTGTGACACGTCGGGTTCCAGGCGTCGGGCACAAACGGAACAGAAAAGCAGTTGCCGGTCGCGAACAACACCAAGAGCAAGATCGCAAACAGGAAACCGGGGATCGCATAGGCCACCACAATCGCGCCCGAGGTCCATGTATCAAAGCTCGATCCTTCCTTCACAGCCTTGCGAATGCCCAGCGGGATCGAGACGATGTAGGCAATCAATGTGGACCACAGGCCCAGCGTGATCGAAACCGGCAGCTTGTCGATCACGAGGTTCACCACCGTCTCACTCCGAAAATAGCTCTCGCCGAAATCGAAGGTAATGTAGTTACCCATCATGATGAAAAATCTTTGAGTGCGGGTAAAAAACTCTTTCTCGCACTCATCCGCGCGCAGATCTTTATAGGTCAGGTCCTCGCCGTTGCGCGGGGTGTATCCTTCTTCGCAAACCACTTTCGCATAGCCAAATTGCACATCAAGCTGGTCAATAAACTCCGGCGTCAGCCCTTGCAGGCTTGGATCGCCGATCTGCTCATCGGTTTGCCCCATGTTCTGGCCCGCGTCACCGCCGCCCGCCACATTGGTCGAGGCATCGGCCCCGGATTCCAGCCGCGCGGCCACCTGCTCCTTCGGCCCACCGGGGACGAATTCTGTCAGCACGAAATTCACCAGCATGATCCCGAACAGCGTTGGGATGATGAGGAGTAGCCTGCGGAGGATATAGGCGCCCATTATGGCCCTTATTCTTGTGTTTTAACTGCTCGTTTCTAGCTGCCCGGACCTATTGGAAGGCCCCCGCAGCTTTAAGCTCTTCGGCTCTTTCCGCGTTATACCACCAGAAATCCATGTTGCCGAGGGCGTAGGGCGGCATGTTTTCGGGGTGCTCATACATGTCGTAGTAGGCCACCGTATAGACCGTTTTGTTCCACTGCCCGATGCGGAATTTCAGCGCCCTCAACACCCGGTCCATCGCCGAAATCGCAACCGCCAGTTCTTCCTGGCTTTCGGCAGACTTGATGTGCTCGATCAGCGCATCGACTGCCGGATCAGCCAGGCCCATTTTGTTGAAGGTCGAGGTATTTGCCGTTTCCGAGCCAAAATATTGCTTCATGCCGTCGCCGGGGGTGAAGCCGGTGCTCAAAAACCCGGTGACAACGTCAAAATCATACTCCGGGGGGCGCTCCCGCACCGTGGCGCTGGCGTTGTCGACTCGCTGGTGCACGGCATCCACGCCGACTCTGCGGAGGTTTTCGACGAAGGGGTTGATGATTCGGTCGAAGGTTTGGCTATCATTCAGGAACTCAACCCGTAGCGTGACCCCATCCTTGCGCCGCACGCCATCGTCCCCGACGTCCCAGCCAGCTTCGTCGAGCAGCTTGTTTGCACGGCGCAGGTTGCGCCGATCCGTTGCGCTGTCGGCGCTTGAAACCGGGCGAGTGTAAGGCTCTTCGGTGAACACCTCATCGGGGATTTTCCCACGAAGGGGTTCCAGTAGCTCAAGTTCAGCTTCGCTCGGCAGTCCCGTCGCTTCCAGATCGGTATTGTCCCAAAAGCTGTCTACCCGGTCGTAAAGCCCGTAAAACAGCGTCTTGTTCGTCCATTCAAAGTTAAACAACAGGGATATTGCCTCACGCACTTTTGGATCCTGCAACTGCGGGCGGCGCAGGTTGAAGATAAAGCTCTGGCCGTTGCCAATTTCCTTGTTTGGCAGTTCAACCTTCTGCACCCAGCCGTTCTCCACGGCTGGAAAATCATAGGCCGTCGCCCAATCCTTCGAGCTGGCCTCTTGGCGGAACAGGTAGGCGCCGCCCTTGAAGGCTTCGGTGGCGACAGCATAGTCGCCAAAGTACTCAACCCGCAGGCTGTCAAAGTTGTTGCGCCCCACGTTGATCGGCAGGCTTTCTCCCCAGTAGTCCGGGTTTCGCGCAAGCACGACAGACCGGCCCATGATCGTGCGGTCCATGTCCATGACATAGGGGCCGGAGCCGATGAAGGGCACGTCTTGCATCTTTTCCAAGTCGAAGCCTTCGGCCTCGAACTGCGCCTTGTTCAGAATCGACAAGCCGCCGACCATTTGGATCAGGTCCCGCTTGGGCTTGTCCTCGGCGAAGGTGAACTTGATGCGCCGCGCATCAAGCACCTCGGCACCCGTCACGCTTTCCCCCAGAACTTTGCGGTATGATGGAAGCCCGTCCTCAAGGAAGGTCTCGTAGGAAAACTTCACATCTTCGGCTGTCAGCGCGGTTCCATCAGAAAACTCGACCCCCTCGCGCAGCGTGAAGATGACCCAGGATTTGTCCTCTGGGTATTCCAGGCTTTCCGCGAGCAAGCCATAATCTTCGCCAATCACGTCGGCTGGGGCGGTCAACAAGCTCTCATGCATCGCGCTGGCCAGCCCGGCAGACCGGCCTTCGATGGTGTAGGGGTTGAAATTGTCAAACCCGCCAAACCCCCAAACCGACATCTCACCGCCCTTGGGGGCGTTCGGGTTCACATAGTTCAGGTGCTGGAAATCAGGGCCGTAAGTCAGGTCATCGCCAACGAAGGTGGTAATCCCATGTCGGGTGATGGTGTCTTGTGCAAAGAGCGGCGCGGCGGCCATTGCAAGGCCCAAGGCAAGGCCAATGCCCCACAGCCACGCGCGCCCCTTCACAGGGCGCTCAGCAGCGCGGGCTTCGCTTTGGGTGGTCTGGCGGTGCGCGGCTCTATGCATAAAGGGCTCCCCATTTTGTTATGTCTGTTGGGCACGGCGGCTCAGCCACCATCCCCGACTTTTGGTTAATTTCAGCTAAAGGCCCGCCGCCCAAAGGTGCAAGTTGAAACCTCGTGAACAGAGCGCGAGCAGGTGAAATTGCGTGAAGTCCGGGGGCCATATGAAAAGGGCCGCGCTAGTTTCCCGGCACGGCCCATCAAATCTGTTGTCCTGCGGCTCAGTTCTGTTCCGCGAGATAGGCCACCACGTTGGCGCGGTCCTGAATTTTCCTCAGCCCCGCGAAGGACATCTTGGTGCCCGGTGCATAGCCCTTGGGATTGGCAAGGAACTCGTTCAGGTGCTCCGGCGTCCATTCGCCTTCAAGGCCAGCCAGCACATCGGAGTAACCAAAATCGCCAACTGCGGCAATCTCGCGGCCAACCACCCCATCAAGGTGCGGGCCAGTGCCGTTGGAGCCATCAAGCTTGTGGCAGGCCTTACACTTGCCAAAAACCCGCTCCCCCTTTCCGGCATCAGCCGTTGCCAGAACTTCGGCAAATGTCGGGCCGGTGTCTTCGGCCTCGCCTTCGCCACTTTCGGCGGCGGCAACTTCGATCACATAGCCTTTGGAGTGTTCGGCTTCCTCCTCGCCATGGCCAGCGCCATGTTGATCCATCGCATAAAGCGACTCGGAGCCCCAGTTGATTAGAAGGTAGATAAGCAAAGCGCCGCAGAGCCAGCCAAACGCCTTAACCATTGTCATTGTGTCGAACATGTCGCATCCCGTGCACGGTGTGGGTTTGGCGGGGTTCTACGCGCTTCCACCCGTCTCCTGCAAGTCGTATCACACGCGACCAAACGCCCTTGAGGCGAAAATTGATGCAATCGGGGGTATTTTTGACCATGACAGCGCGCATCGCATTTCAGGGAGAGGCTGGCGCTTACTCACATGAGGCCTGCCTCAACGCTCGCCCAGAGATGGAGGCGCTGCCCTGCGCCACCTTCGAAGATGTGATCGCTTCGGTGCGGTCCGGCGAAGCGACCGAAGCCATGCTTCCGGTAGAAAACACCACCTACGGCCGGGTTGCCGACATCCACCGCCTCTTGCCCGAGAGTGGGCTGCACATCCATGATGAAGCTTTCGTGCGGGTACATATCTCTCTGATGGCTCTTCCCGGTGTCACGTTGGAGGAGGTCAAATCGGTCCGTGCGCATCTGGTGTTGCTGCCACAATGCGCCAGTTTTCTTGAATCCCGTGGGATTAAGGGGGAAGCCGCCGCCGACAGCGCCGGTGCCGCCGCCGAACTTGCGGCGCAAGGGGATCGCACTGCCGGGGCGCTCGCCTCTGATCTTGCGGCCCAGATCTATGGCCTCGATATTCTCGCCCGCCACATTGAGGACCATGCCCACAACACCACGCGCTTCCTCATCATGTCACCGGAGGCCGATGAAAGCCGCCGCGCCGAGCGCATGATGACAACCTTTGTCTTTCGTGTGCGCAACATCCCAGCCGCGCTTTTCAAGGCTATGGGCGGGTTTGCCACCAATGGCGTGAACATGACCAAGCTCGAAAGCTACATGGTCGGAGGTTCCTTCACTGCGACGCAATTTTACGCTGACATTGAAGGCCATCCTGATGATGCCAACGTGCAACTGGCGATGGAAGAACTCGACCACTTCACAGAAGAAGTGAAAATTCTCGGAGTCTATCCTGCCGACCCGCGACGTTTCTGAGATCGGCGCTGTAGCGTCCGTCACCCGTGGTGTTGGGCGCGGCACGCCAGCCAGCCAAAGCGCCACCCGGCAAGCTGGCCACGGCTGGAACACGCGGCCACTCGCCATAAGTCACTTTGATACCATCCGTCAGGATTAGCCAAAGGTTGCCGGGGGAATCCGGACCGGCAAGCAACGTGGAT
>NZ_JARGND010000047.1:9141-20088 GCF_029212645.1 Vannielia sp.
CCCTGCTGGCCCTCACGCCGGCCGTCGCCGGGGCAGAGAAGTTCAAAGTGGCCACAACCTTCACGGTAATTGCGGACATGGCGCAAAACGTGGCTGGAGATTCTGCGGAGGTTGTGTCGATCACCCGCCCCGGAGCGGAGATCCACGGCTATTCCCCAACGCCGCGCGATATTCTGCGTGCCCGCGATGCCGATCTGATTCTGTGGAATGGGCTCAACCTTGAGCTCTGGTTCGAGAAGTTCTTTCGCAATCTTGGCGATGTGCCTGAGGCCGTGGTCAGTGACGGCATCGAGCCAATCAGCATCGCCAAAGGCCCATACAACGGCAAACCCAACCCTCATGGCTGGATGTCATTAGCTTCAGCGTTGATTTACGTTGATAATATCGCTGAGGCACTGGCGGTGCATGACCCCGAGAATGCCGAAACCTACAAAGCAAACGCCGAGGCCTACAAGGCCGAGATCGAGGCGACGATTGCGCCCCTTCGTGAGGCCATTCTTGCCATTCCGGAAGACAAGCGCTGGCTCGTCAGTTCAGAAGGCGCCTTCTCCTATCTGGCGCGCGACTACGGCTTGAAAGAGCTTTACCTTTGGCCAATCAATGCTGACCAACAAGGCACCCCGCAGCAGGTTCGGTTCGTCATTGATGCCGTAAAGGAAAACAACATCGAAGTGATCTTTTCCGAAAGCACAGTCAGCGACAAACCCGCCCGCCAAGTGGCCCGCGAGACCGGTGCGCGCTATGGCGGAGCGCTCTATGTGGACAGTTTGACCGAGGCCGACGGCCCGGCGCCAACCTACCTTGATCTGCTCAAGGTTACTTCCGAAACCATCCTTTCGGGCCTGACCGGAGACGCCGCGAAATGAGCCTTGCGCCCGATCCAGCCGAAGTTTTTGAAGCGGGCACGCCGGAGGCGGGGGCTGGCTTGCTGGTGGAGCACATCACTGTCACCTACCGCAACGGCCACACCGCGCTGCGGGACGCGTCTTTTGAAATACCCAGAGGGACGATCACGGCCTTGGTCGGCATCAACGGCGCGGGCAAATCGACGCTGTTCAAGGCGATCATGGGTTTCCTCAGCCTTGCTACTGGCTCAATCCGGGTGCTTGGCCTACCGGTGCGCGAGGCGCTCCGCAAGAACATCGTGGCCTATGTCCCGCAGGCAGAAGAAGTTGACTGGGCCTTTCCGGTGCTGGTTGAAGATGTGGTGATGATGGGCCGTTATGGCCACATGGGTTTTTTGCGGCGGCCTCGGCAGGCCGACCACGAGGCGGTGACTCAGGCGCTCGCGCGCGTTGGCATGAAAGAGTTTCGCCATCGTCAGATCGGCGAGCTTTCCGGCGGGCAAAAGAAGCGGGTGTTTCTGGCCCGTGCATTGGCCCAGGAAGGGCAAGTGATCCTGCTCGACGAGCCCTTCACCGGGGTCGATGTGACCACCGAAGACGAGATCATCAGGCTTTTGCGCGAGTTACGCGATGAAGGCCGGGTGATGCTTGTTTCCACACACAACCTTGGCTCGGTGCCTGAGTTTTGTGACCGAACGATTTTGATCAAAGGCACGGTGCTGGGCTATGGCCCAACGTCCGAGGTGTTCACCCGTGACAACCTTGAGCGCACCTTTGGCGGCGTGTTGCGGCACTTCGTATTGGGTGGCCCGGATCTGCATGACGATGATGACAAACGCTCGGTTACGGTGATCACCGACGACGAGCGTCCCTTCGTTATGTACCAGGATCACGACAAGCCAGCGCCCGACGAAAACAGCGAGGCCAAAGAATGAGTTGGCTGGAGCCATTTTCCTACGGCTACATGGTTAACGCCATGTGGGTTTCGGCGCTGGTGGGCTGCGTTTGCGCTTTCCTCTCCGCTTTCCTGATGCTCAAAGGTTGGTCCCTGATCGGCGATGCGCTCTCCCATTCCATCGTGCCGGGTGTCGCGGGGGCCTATATGCTGGGCCTGCCCTTCGCGCTGGGGGCGTTTCTGGCTGGCGGCATGGCCGCGGGTGCGATGCTTTTCCTCAACCAACGAACGGGCTTGCGGGAAGATGCGATCATTGGTCTGATCTTCACCAGCTTCTTCGGGCTTGGCCTGTTCATGGTGTCGATTTCCCCGGTCGCCGTCGACATTCAAACCATCACCCTGGGCAATATTCTCGCCATTACGCCGGCAGACACAGTGCAATTGGCGATTATCGGGGGCGTGTCGCTGGTTGTTCTTACCGCCAAATGGCGTGACCTGATGGTCACGTTCTTCGATGAAAACCATGCGCGCTCGATCGGCCTGCCGGTGAACTTTCTGCGCGTAATGTTCTTCACAATCCTGGCCGCTTGCACCGTTGCCGCGATGATGACCGTTGGCGCATTTCTGGTGATCGCCATGGTGGTAACACCGGGTGCCACGGCCTACCTGCTCACCGACCGGTTCCAGCGGTTGATCTGGCTCTCGGTCTTGATCGGCGCGGTGTCAGGCTTCGTGGGGGCCTATATCAGCTATTTCCTTGACGGAGCGACCGGTGGGATCATCGTTTTGCTGCAAACAACGCTCTTCCTTCTGGCGTTCTTCTTTGCCCCCACCCATGGGTTGCTCGCGGCGCGTCGGCGGGCGCGGGCGGTTGTTGAGGAGTTGGAAGCATGATCGACGAACTGCTGCTCCCGTTTCAACTGCCCTTCATGGTCAATGCCTTCGTGGTCGCCGCGATGATCTCTGTCCCTGCGGCGCTTCTATCGTGCTTTCTGGTGCTGAAGGGCTGGTCTCTGATGGGCGATGCCGTTTCTCATGCGGTGCTCCCCGGCGTTGTGCTGGCCTATCTGGTGGGCTTGCCACTTGGGGTTGGGGCCTTTGCCGCAGGCATGAGCTGCGCTCTCGCGACAGGGTTCTTGCAAGAGAACTCCCGGATCAAGCAAGACACGGTGATGGGCGTTGTCTTCTCTGGCATGTTCGCGCTGGGGATCGTGATGTACACGGCGATCACCTCGGAGGTGCACCTGGATCACATCCTGTTTGGTGACATTCTGGGGATCGGCCCGGTAGACCTGTGGGAAGCCGGGATCATCGGCACTGGTGTAACCGTGATCTTGCTGGCGAAGTGGAAAGACTTTTTGCTGCACGCCTTCGATCCTACCCAGGCCAAGGCCAGCGGCCTGCGGGTGGGGTGGCTGCATTACGGGATGCTCGTGCTCTTGTCGCTGACAATTGTCGCAGCGCTCAAGGCCGTAGGGATCATTTTGGCCATAGCGCTGTTGATCGCGCCCGGAGCCACCGCCTTTTTGCTGACCCGCCAATTTGCGCCAATGCTGGGTGTGGCCGTTCTGGTCGCTTTGGGGTGCTCGTTCTTCGGGGTCTATGCAAGCCTGTTTCTCAACAGTGCGCCAGCGCCGACAATCGTGATGGCAATGACGATCATGTTTATTGCCGCCTTCATAATCAATGTGATGCGCCAGAAACGGATCGATAGCGCGGCGGCATGACTGCCACTGGGAAGCGCGGTTAGATAGCTGCGGAATGCCCCGCTTTTGACAGGTCGTATCCGTCAATGGCCCGCGCAATGACACGGGCAAGAGGCAGAGCCTTTTCGCGGATCGCCAGCCCGGCGGAAGAATAATCAACCATATCTTCAAACCGGGTGGCGACGCGCGTTAGCTCGCCGTGCAACCAGCTGGGATCTGCCCCAAGCGCAAGGATTTGGTCGCAAGAGATGCGGAACTCGCACATCAACTGCTCGATCATTCGGCCACGCACGCGATCTTCCTCGGTAAAGACATGGCCCCGCGCTGTCGCGAACTGGCCGGCGCGAACATCCTTGATATACGCCGAGGTTGCTGCCGCGTTTTGTGCATAGCCTTGAGGAAAGCGAGAGATAGATGAGGCCCCCAGACCGATGAGCACATCGGATGTGTCGTCGGTGTAGCCCTGAAAATTGCGCTTTAGCTTGCCGGACCTGAGCGCAGTCGCCAATCCGTCATCCGGGCGGGCGAAGTGATCAATCCCGATTGCCTCAAAACCATCCCAACGAAACAGGCGGGCAGCGGTTTCGAACAGGTCCAGCCGCTCGGCGGGGGTTGGCAGAGCCTCGGTCGGCAGCATGTTCTGGCGCTTGGCCATCCACGGCACATGGGCATAGCCATAAAGCGCCACACGGTCGGGCGAGAGTGAGAGCAGCTTTTCTACTGAGGCGGTGATGCGCTCGTTGGTTTGATGCGGCAATCCGTAAAGGATATCGGCGTTGAGGCTGTGAATTCCCCGAGCGCGGATCATCTCAACCGCTTGCGCCGTCAGCTCATAGCTTTGGTCGCGCCCAATCACCTTCTGGATTTCAGGGTCAAAGTCTTGCACGCCAATAGAGGCGCGGTTCATGCCTGCTTGGGCCAAGACATCAAGGCGGGGGTCGTCGATCTCATTTGGATCAATCTCAACCGAAAATTCTGCACCGTCAGACATAGGCACAACCTCGGCCACCGCGGCTGCGAGCTCGGCCATCATATCCGGGTCCATCAAGGTGGGCGTGCCGCCGCCCCAGTGCATCCGCGAAAGCGTTACGCCTTCGGGTAAAACTTTGCCGAGCATGGCGATTTCGGCTTTCAAAACCTCCAGATAGGCGCGCACCGGGTCATTGGTGCTGGTGCCTTGGGTCCGGCAAGCGCAAAACCAGCAAAGCCGCCGACAAAACGGAACATGCAGGTAAAGCGACACTTGCCCGCCTTCCGGTATGGAACGGACCCAACCTTCAAACCGCTGGCCATCAACCCCTCCGGCAAAGTGCGGTGCCGTTGGGTAACTTGTGTAGCGGGGCACGCGCGCGTCAAAAAGCCCGTGCCGTGCGAGTTGTGAAGTCTGATCCATTTGAGTAGATTGCCGATATCGGGCGCGCGATGCCTTGACGTAGATCAACCTTGGGCAACTGGTGCAAAATGGCCGTAGTCGATATTCAATTCACAGCGCATGATTGCGGTGGCTGCCCGATCAAACATCGGGCGGTATGTGCTCGTTGTGACGATGATGAATTGTCGCTGCTTGAGGAGATCAAATACTATCGCTCCTTTGAAGCCGGGCAAACGGTCCTTTGGTCAGGCGATCCGATGGACTTTGTCGGCTCTGTCGTCACCGGCGTTGCGACGCTCAGTCAAACGATGGAAGACGGGCGCACACAGATGGTTGGCCTGTTGCTGCCATCGGATTTTGTGGGTCGTCCGGGCCGCGGTGAGGCCGCCTATGATGTCACGGCTGTGACGGATCTCACCATGTGCTGCTTTCGGCGCAAGCCCTTTGAAAAGTTGATGGAGCGTACCCCCCATATCGCGCAACGCCTGTTGCAAATGACGCTGGATGAGCTTGATGCCGCGCGTGAGTGGATGCTGATCCTCGGGCGCAAGACCGCGCGAGAAAAGATTGCCTCGCTGATTTTCATACTGGGCCGCCGCGATGCCTCGCTTGGGCTGGGCACCACAACAGTTGGACAAATGACCTTTGATCTGCCGCTCACGCGTGAAGCGATGGCCGACTATCTTGGTCTTACGTTGGAAACGGTGAGCCGCCAGATATCGGCACTAAAGAAAGAAGGCGTAATCGACCTGCAAGGCAAACGCCGCGTGCATGTGCCTGATCATGAACGCCTTCTTGCCGAAACCGGCGATGACGCCGACGGTGGCATGGTCGCTTGATATGCAAGGCGGGCGCCTCCGATGCCCCGCCTCACAAGGTCTGAGTTACCGCGCCATGAACACCGGAACGGGTGGCTCTTCAAGAATGTCTCGGGTCGCGCCACCGAGAATCGCTTCACGAAAACGGCTGTGCCCATAAGCGCCCATCACCAGCAGGTCAGCACCGCTTTCACTCGCGTGGCGCGCCAGCACATCTGAAACTTTCGGCATGGTTTTCGAGAGCACTGAGATCTCGCATTTCAACCCATGGCGTGAGAGCATTTGGCTGAGCGCGCCGCCGGGATCAGAACGGTCCGGGCCGTGACGGGGTGGATCAATAATGGCGATATTCACCAGATCTGTTTGACGCAACAGTGGCATTGCGCGGCGAATCGCAGCCAGTGCCTCGGGGCTTTGATTCCATGCAACCACCGCGCGGCTGGGCTTCACCGGGGCGTTCAGGCCATCGGGCACCACCATCACAGGTGCATGGCCGTCAAACATCGCCGCCTCAAGGGCCACCTCATACTCGGTGCCCCGATCGTTTCCGTAGGGTTGCGGCATGACAACGAGATCAGCAAACCGCGCACGGGACCCCAAGAGCTGGCTTAATCCCGAAAGCTGGCTCACGCCAACCTCGACCGACCAGCGCATGGTGCTATTGCCCAGCCGATCCTTCACCGAAGCCTTGATTGCCTCGGCATCTTTGCGGGCTTCTTCAAAGGTTTCCTGCTGCACCAGTGCATTGGTCCCGGCGTAATAGTAGCCAACCTGGGTGCGGTCACATCCAATACCAATCACTTCCAGATGGGCGGAGTGACCGTCAGCGAGCCCTTCGGCGAACTGCATCGCACGGGAGTTGGCATGCCCTTCGCCCAGCGGCTCAAGCAACGGCACGAGAATCGTTTTTATATCCATGGGCTGACCTCCGGAGTATTGGCCACAGTGCGACGCCCCGTCGCTCCGGGCTTGAATTAGCTTAACAGCCGTTTAACGATACGACATTAACGTCCGGACAAGCCTGCCGCAGAAACGTGGGGAATCATTTGATGTGGATCAAGGCATTCGCAGCAAATAACGACAATTTTGCCGCCAATGAAGACGCTGGGTGGGGTGAGTCTGTCCGTAGCCGGGAAGCTTCAAAACAACGAAGGGACGTAACATGTGGGATTACGTAAAAATCATCCTGCTGGGTTTGATTGCGCTATTTGCGGCGATTGCCGCGAACTATGCGCGAGACCTGGCATATATGGTCCATGCGATCATCATCTTCCTGGTGGCGGGAGGCTTGTTTATCTGGTCGGTCCGCGACACTTGGGAATCCAGGCCTGCGCCGGAGGTGAATGACGAAGGCTACATGGACGGGGTTGTGCGCTACGGCGTCATTGCAACCACGTTTTGGGGCGTTGTGGGCTTTCTGGTCGGCACGGTCATTGCCTTCCAACTCGCTTTTCCCGAGCTGAACTTCCAGCTCCTCAGTGACGGTGTCGGCAACTTTGGTCGCTTGCGCCCGCTGCACACCAGCGCGGTGATTTTTGCATTTGGCGGTAACGCCCTGATCGCAACGAGCTTTTACGTTGTGCAGCGCACCAGCGCAGCGCGCCTGTTTGGCGGCAATCTCGCATGGTTCGTGTTCTGGGGCTACAACCTGTTCATTATTCTCGCGGCAACCGGCTACGTTTTAGGCTCAACGCAGAGTAAAGAATACGCCGAGCCGGAATGGTACGTCGACTGGTGGCTGACAGTTGTTTGGGTCGCCTACCTGATTGTTTTCCTTGGGACGATCATGACCCGTAAGGAAAAGCATATCTATGTGGCCAACTGGTTCTACCTGAGTTTCATCGTCACCATCGCCATGCTGCATGTCGTCAACAACCTCTCGATCCCGGTAAGCATGTTTGGCTCGAAGTCGGTTCAGGTGTTCAGCGGCGTGCAGGATGCGATGACGCAGTGGTGGTACGGCCACAACGCGGTTGGCTTCTTTCTGACAGCCGGCTTCTTGGGGATGATGTATTACTTCGTGCCCAAGCAGGCCGAGCGGCCCGTCTACTCCTACAAGCTGTCGATCATCCACTTCTGGGCCCTGATCTTCCTGTATATCTGGGCTGGCCCACACCACTTGCACTACACCGCCCTGCCGGACTGGGCCTCGACCCTTGGCATGGTGTTCTCGATCGTGCTGTGGATGCCGAGCTGGGGCGGCATGATCAACGGTCTGATGACGCTTTCGGGCGCATGGGACAAGCTGCGCACCGATCCGATCATCCGGATGATGGTGGTGTCCATCGGCTTTTACGGCATGTCGACCTTCGAAGGCCCGATGATGTCGATCCGCGCGGTGAACTCGCTCAGCCACTACACCGACTGGACCATTGGCCACGTGCATTCCGGTGCCTTGGGCTGGAATGGCATGATCACTTTCGGCGCGCTCTACTTCTTGACGCCACGCTTGTGGAACCGCGAACGCCTTTACAGCATGTCGGCAATAAACTGGCACTTCTGGCTCGCGACGATCGGCATCGTGCTCTACGCGTCGTCGATGTGGGCAAGCGGCATCATGGAAGGCCTGATGTGGCGTGAAGTTGATGCCAATGGCTTCCTCGTACACGCATTCGCCGACACCGTGGATGCTAAATTCCCGATGTATGTGGTGCGTGCGCTTGGTGGCGTGATGTACCTCGCCGGCGGGCTGATCATGGCGTGGAACCTCTGGATGACTGTGCGCAAGGGCGAGGCGAAAACGCCCGTCTCTGCCGCTGTCGCCGCTGAATAAGGGAGACCTGCAAGATGGCACTTCTCGACAAACACAAGATCATCGAGACCAATGCGACGTTGCTGCTGGTCCTCTCCTTTCTGGTGGTCGCCATTGGCGGCATCGTGGAAATCGCCCCGCTGTTCTGGCTTCAGAACACGATTGAAAAGGTGGAAGGGGTTCGCCCCTACACCCCACTTGAGCTGACGGGCCGGGATATCTATGTCCGGGAGGGCTGCTATGTATGCCACTCCCAGATGATCCGGCCCATGCGGGACGAGGTGGAGCGGTACGGGCACTACTCGCTCGCCGCCGAGTCGATGTATGACCACCCCTTCCAGTGGGGCTCCAAACGGACCGGGCCTGATCTGGCTCGTGTGGGGGGGCGCTATTCGGATGAATGGCACGTCGATCACCTGACCGATCCGCAATCTGTGGTGCCCGAGAGCGTGATGCCCAAGTATGGCTTCCTTCTCGATAAGCCCATTGAGCCGACTTACATCCAGGATCTGCTCAAGACCCATCGCTTCGTTGGTGTGCCTTACACAGACGAGATGATCGAGGCATCGGCAGCGGATTACACCGCACAGGCCGACCCCGACAGCGATTATGATGGGTTGCTGGAACGCTACGGCGAAAACAGCGTGCAGGTGCGCAACTTCGATGGGCAGGCCGAACTCACCGAGATGGATGCCCTGGTGGCCTATCTTCAGGTGCTCGGCACGATGGTGGATTTCTCCACCTTCACGCCCGACGAGAGCCGGTAAAGGGGGGGAGAGCCAATGGACACCTACTCCATCCTGCGCGAAATCGCGGACAGCTGGGTATTGCTGCTGATGTTCGTCTTCTTTCTGGGCGTCGTGTTTTGGGCCTTCCGGCCCGGATCCCGCCGCGCTCATGACGAAAGCGCCAACCTGATCTTCCGCAATGAAAAGCGCCCTGCCAAGGGCGGCGGCTTCGAGGAGGCCAAGAAATGAGCAAGAAACCCGTAAAGAAGGAAGAGGTCGAAACCACCGGCCATAGCTGGGACGGGATCGAAGAGCTAAACAACCCCCTCCCGCGCTGGTGGCTCTGGACGTTCTACGCCACTATCGTTTGGGCTATCGGCTACACTATCGCCTACCCGGCCTGGCCCATGGTCAAACAAGCGACTGCTGGCGTGATCGGCTTTTCCACCCGCGCCCAGGTGGCCGAAGAAATCGCCCGCTTCGAGGCGCAAAACGGGCCAATGCGTGACAGGCTGGTTGGCGCGGAGTTGACCGAAATTAGCGCTGACCCCGAACTCAACAGCTTTGCCCAAAACGCGGGCGGCGCGGTCTTTCGCACATGGTGTGCGCAGTGTCACGGCTCTGGCGCCAACGGTGCCAAGGGCTATCCCAACCTACTGGACGACGACTGGCTTTGGGGCGGCGATATCGAAGCGATCCACACCACGATCGCCCATGGTATCCGCAACGAAGAAGACGGTGACGCGCGTTATTCGGAGATGCCTGCATTTGGCCGGGACGAAATGCTTGAACCCGAGCAGATCACGCAGGTCGTCAACTATGTGATGTCGCTCTCCGGTGAGCCACAAGACGCCTCCATGGTAGAAGAAGGAGCGGTCGTGTTTGAAGAAAACTGCGCCTCTTGCCACATGGAAGACGGCACAGGCGACCGTGAGCAAGGCGCGCCCAATCTGACGGACGCAATTTGGCTCTATGGCGGTGACTATGACACGCTCATGGACACCGTTGTGAACGCTCGGTTCGGCGTGATGCCCTCATGGAGCTACAATGACCGCCTCTCTGAAGCAGAGATTCGTGCCGTTGCGACCTATGTGCACTCTCTGGGTGGCGGTGAAGCACCGGTCGTTGACGAATAAGCGCTCATCTACCCACAACACACGTCAATTGGCCGCCAGGGGAAACCCAGGCGGCCTTTTTCTTGGGACATTGAGAGACCTCGTGTGATGTAAAACGCTCTCCATCCTGTAGGTTGGTTGCTGCGCGCCGTGGTGCCTGAACCGAAGCCCCCAACACGTCAATCAATCGCGACTCTGTAGCTTCGGTGAAAACCGCGGATCGCGAGAGTCTGCTTAAACCCCGATTGTGGTCCGCCCTGTTTGGAAGGGTAGATCATATCAGCACCTGTGCCAAATGCGTTTCGAGCGTGGTTTCAGGAAGACAGGGAAGATGGGTCAAGCGGGAGTGCCACAGTGGCGCGCTTGTGGCTCTCTGCGGTGAGGGGCGCCCGCTACCCTAGTTGGAACCCCCATACTGCAAGATGTCTGGCAAGCACACCGGCATTATGAGGGTAACGAGTGCCTTAGCGACAGCCGTAAAGTTCTGCGTGAAGCGGAGCCGGCTATTTGTGGGAGAGGCCCGCGGAAACAGTAGATGCCGTGCCGGGCTGGATAGAGGTACGCGTGAAGTCGCATTTTGTGTCACACCTGTGCGTCACACCACTTTAATATTCTACTATCATGCTTCACTGTAAGGAAATGCTGGGAATTTGGTGGAGCCTAGCGGGATCGAACCGCTGACCTCCTGCATGCCATGCAGGCGCTCTCCCAGCTGA
>NZ_JARGND010000004.1:0-36068 GCF_029212645.1 Vannielia sp.
CCTTGACCGACCAGTATTCACGGGCGCGGAAGGCCTCGATCTCCATCTCGCGCTCAACGATGAGGCGCAGGCAAACCGATTGCACCCGACCGGCAGAGCGCGCACCGGGCAGTTTGCGCCACAGCACCGGGCTGAGGTTGAAGCCAACCAGATAATCCAGCGCGCGGCGGGCAAGATAGGCCTCGACCAGCTCCATATCCACCTGGCGCGGGTTGGCCATGGCCTCGGTCACCGCGTCCTTGGTGATCGCGTTGAAGGTGACACGGCTGACGGGCGTGTCCTTCTTGATGGATTTGCGCTTGGTCAGCGCCTCTTGCAGGTGCCACGAAATCGCCTCGCCCTCGCGGTCGGGGTCGGTTGCGAGGATCAGGGCGTTGTCGTCTTTCAGGGCGTTGGCGATGGCGGCGACGTGCTTTTTGCTGTCGGACGCGACCTCCCATTTCATCTCGAAATCATGGTCCGGGTCGACGGAGCCATCCTTTGGAGGCAGGTCACGAACGTGCCCGTAGGAGGCTAGAACCGTATAGTTCGGCCCCAAATATTTGTTGATTGTCTTGGCCTTAGCAGGAGACTCGACAACGACAACTGGCATGGTGGGGTATCCTGTAAAGGGGTGACTCGAATTGGCGCGCAACATGTGGTGGCAGGTTGAGGCTTGTCAATGGAGGGTATTTTGCAATTGCAGCGAACCCTATGGAGAGATGGCCCCGGGCGCGGCAGGTTCACGCGGTTTTGAGGACGAGGCCGCCGGGCTGGCGGGTAATCTGGCCGTCAAGCTCCAGCGAGGTGAGCCCTTCTGACAGGTAGCGCGCGGGCAGGGAGAGATCCCGCGCAAGCTGGTCCTCGGCAATGGGGGCGGGGCCGAGGCGGGACAGGATTTCCTGGTGCAGCGCATTGGTGTCGCGCAGGGTGCGGCGGCCGGGTGCGCCCGTTTCGGAGGCAACGGGGGGGGCGGTGATTTGCCGCTCGGAGCGGGCGAGGGGCATTTCGCCAAGCGCTTCAAGCACATCATCTGCGCCGCGTACCAAAAGGGCGCCATCGCGGATCAACATGTTGCAACCAGAGGCGCGGGCATCAAGCGGATGGCCCGGCACCGCCATAACTTCGCGGCCTTGATCCAGCGCACCACGGGCGGTGATGAGGCTTCCGGAGCGCGCGCCAGCCTCAACCACCACCACCGCGCGGGCAATGCCCGAGATGATCCGGTTGCGTTTGGGGAAGTGGCGCGCCTGTGGTTTCAGCCCCGGTGGCATTTCTGAAAGGATGAGGCCGCCTTCAGCGATGTCGCCCATCAGCCTGGCGTTTTCCGAAGGGTAAACGACATCTACCCCGCCAGCGACCACGGCCACGGTGCCGCTGGCAAGGCTGGCCTTGTGGGCGGCGGTATCCACCCCGCGGGCAAGGCCGGAGGCGATGGCAAGGCCCGCCTCGGCCAGGGTGGCGGCGAGGCGGGTGGCCATGCGCAGGCCCAGCGAAGAGGCGTTGCGCGCCCCGACGATGGCAATCATCGGGCGTGCGGGAAGCTCCAGATCGCCGCGCGCCCAAAGCAGCGGCGGGGCATCAGGGATTTCGCGCAGGGACGCGGGGTAATGCCGGTCGCTGTGGCAGATCAACCTGGCCCCGGCCCGCTTGCCAGCGGCGAGTTCACGGCGGGCCTGACTTTCAGGGAAGAGGTTGTATTTTCTCACACCGGCGTCGGCGGCAACCTTGGGGAGGGCTTCAAGGGCGGCGGCGGCGCTGCCGTGCTCGTGCAGGAGGCGGTAAAATGTGGTGGGGCCAACGCGGTGGGAACGCAAGAGACGAAGCCACAACAACCTATCTTCTTCCGAGGTGGGTGGTGCGAGGGGGGGTGGGGAAGAAAACAAATCCACGCCGTTATCGCTCCGTCTGCTTGCACCTTCAGGTTTAAACTTAAGTGGTTAATTGCTTCTTAACGGGCAGAGAAAAATGCGTTGTGAACGCCATTTAATTTGTAGAGATCCGGCGCAATGGGGAAAATCGCCATGAAAACAAGGGCAATGAGCAGGGCTCGTCCCGGCGGATAATCTTGGCGGTGGCGGCTGGTGCGCCCCGGGCCAAGCGAAGCCGGGGCGACATTGTATTAACGGTCGGAACTCACACCGCAGCGGCACCGCCCACCGTGAGCCCGCCGATTCGAAGGGTTGGCTGGCCCACGCCAACCGGCACCCACTGGCCCGCCTTGCCGCAATTGCCGATGCCCGGATCAAGCGCCATGTCATTGCCGATGGCGGAAATGTTGCGCAGGGCGGTGGCGCCATCGCCGATTAGCGTGGCGCCTTTCACCGGGTTGCCAACGCGCCCCCCCTTCACCCGGTAGGCCTCGGTGCAGGAGAACACGAACTTGCCAGAGGTGATATCCACCTGGCCGCCGCCAAAGCCCACCGCATAGAGCCCGTCCTCAAGGCCCGAAAGGATCGCCTCGGGGCTGTCGCTGCCGCCGAGCATATAGGTGTTGGTCATCCGGGGCATGGGCGGGTGCGCATAGCTTTGGCGCCGCCCGTTGCCGGTGGTTTCAACGCCCATCAGGCGGGCATTCTGGCGGTCTTGCATATAGCCGACAAGGATGCCGTCTTCGATCAGGGTGGTTTTGCCGGAAGGCGTGCCCTCATCATCCACGGTGATCGAGCCGCGACGGTCGGGGATGGTGCCATCGTCGAGCACGGTTACGCCGGGGGCGGCAACGCGCTGACCCATCAGCCCGGCGAAAGCAGAGCTGCCCTTGCGGTTGAAATCGCCCTCCAACCCGTGGCCAATGGCCTCGTGGAGCAGGATGCCGGGCCAGCCGGGGCCGAGGACGACATCCATCATCCCGGCAGGCGCGGGCTCGGCATCCAGGTTGACCAGCGCGATTCGCAGGGCTTCGCGGGCGGCGGGCTGCCACATTTCGGGGGCGATCAGCCCGCCAAGCTCTACCCGGCCACCGCCGCCATGCGCGCCGCTCTCGCGCCGCCCGTCCTGCTCGATGATGAGGGAGACGTAGATGCGGGTCATCGGGCGGGTATCGCTGACCATCTGACCATCGGGGCGCAGGATCACCACCTCTTGCAGCGAAGCGGCGAGCGAGGCCGAAACCTGCACCACGCGGGGATCAAGCCCGCGGGTGAAGGCATCAATCTCGCGCAGCGTGTCAATTTTTACCGGAAATTCCACGCCCTCGATCGGGTCGGCATCGCCGTAGAGCTTGCGGTTGGTCGGCTTTGGCCCCTCGGCCATGATGCCGCCGCCATCGCCCACCGCCAGCCGGGCGGTTTCGGCGGCGCGCATCAGGGCGGCCTCGGTGAGCTGGGTGGAATGGGCATAGCCCGAGGTTTCTCCCTTTACCGCGCGCAGGCCAAAGCCCTCGGAGGCATCAAAACTGGCGGTCTTTACCCGGCCATCCTCCAGCGCCAGCATCTCGGAGCGCCGCCTTTCAAGGAACAGCTCGCCATCTTCGGCACCATCGGTTGCAGATTTTAGCGCCCGCAGGGCGGTGGCGTCATCGAGGCTTGTTTCAAAGGGGCGAAACGTATCTGACATCGGGGTCTCCGGCTGTGTTTACGGCCCAACGCGCCAAGATGACGCGCTGTAAGCGCTTGAGCGATACGATGTAATATGGTTTGAGACGCGCTAGGGAACAACTGGGCCGCGACCATGTGGCCCGATGCAGGGCGCGACCCCCTTCACCGAAACGGGGGCCTGCATGATGCGACGGTACAAGCGAAGGGACTTGCCGATGAACACTATGAAGCGGATTGCCGCAGTCACAGCCGGGCTTTCGGCCGGGATGATGAGCCTCGCAGTCTGGGCACAAGATGGCATCGAAGGCCTTGAAACCGTGGGGAAACCTCACGCGGAAGGCATCGCCTTTCAGCCCGCCGCCACCGAGTTGGCGCGCGATCTGCACTGGCTTGAGGGCATGGTCAACGTGATCATCATCGCCGTCTCGCTCTTTGTGGTGGCGCTGCTTGCCATCATCATTGTGCGCTTCAATCAGCGGGTCAACAAGGAGCCGGCGCGCTTCACCCACAACACCCCGATCGAGATCACATGGACCCTGGTGCCCATCCTGATTCTCATCTTTATCGGCTCGTTCTCGCTGCCCGTGCTGTTCAAACAGCAGGAAATCCCCGAGCCCGAGGTTATTGTGAAGGCGACCGGCTACCAATGGTATTGGGGCTACGAATATCCCGAGCGTGATTTTGTCTTTGACAGCATCCTGCTCGCACGGGACGAGCTGGCTGACTATGGCTACGCCGACGACGAATATCTGCTGGCCGTCGACAATGCGATGGTTGTGCCGGTGAACAAGGTTGTCGTGGTGCGTGTCACCGGTGGTGATGTGATCCACTCCTGGACCATCCCCGCCTTTGGCGTGAAGCAGGATGCCGTGCCGGGCCGGACCGCCGAGCTGTGGTTCAAGGCCGAGCGCGAAGGCGTTTACTTTGGCCAGTGTTCCGAGCTTTGCGGCAAGGACCACGCCTATATGCCGATCACCGTGAAGGTGGTCAGCGACGAGGTTTATGCCCAGTGGCTTGACCGGATGGCCGAAGAATATGCCGGCACCCCGCCCGCCGTCACGGTGGCGCAGGCCGACTGACCAGCATGCGCGCGGCGGCGCGGCCCGGCGGGGCTGCACCGCCCGCACACCCCTGTTACCTCACCCAGGCTGCCCGCGCGAACGGCGGCTCAGGAAGGGAAGCGAGAGATAGATGAGCGATATAAACGCCTATGAGCGCGTAAACGAACCGGGGTTCGGGGACTATGTTGCCCTGTTGAAACCACGGGTGATGTCGCTTGTCGTTTTCACGGCTTTCGTGGGGCTGATGGTTGCCCCCGTGCCGGTGCATCCGGTTATTGCCTTCACCTCGATCCTGTTCATTGCCATTGGTGGCGGTGCCTCCGGCGCGCTGAACATGTGGTGGGACGCCGATATTGATGCCGTGATGAGCCGCACCAAGAAGCGCCCGATCCCCGCAGGCAAGATTGCACCGGGCGAGGCGCTGGGCCTTGGCGTGGCACTTTCGGGCCTGTCGGTGATGATGCTCGCGCTGGCCTCCAACCTGCTGGCTGCGGGTTTGCTGGCCTTCACCATCTTCTTTTACGCTGTGATCTACACCATGTGGCTCAAGCGCTGGACGCCGCAGAACATTGTGATCGGCGGCGCTGCAGGGGCCTTTCCGCCAATGATCGGCTGGGCGGCTGCGACTGGCTCGATCAGCCTCGAATCGGTGCTGATGTTTGGCCTCATCTTCTTTTGGACGCCGCCGCACTTCTGGGCGCTGTGCCTTTTCATGAAGTCCGACTACTCCGACGCCAAGGTGCCCATGCTCACCGTTACGCACGGCCATGATGCGGCGCGCCGCCAGATCTTTATCTACAGCCTGGTGCTGGCAGCCTCGGCGATTGCCCTTGGGCTGACCTCGGTTGCCGGGCCGGTGTACCTTGCCACCGCGATCGTGATGAACCTGATGTTCGTCAAAGGCGGCTGGGACATTTTCCGCCGTTCGACCGAGCAGGCGCAGGCCGATAGCTACAAGGTGGAAAAGCGCTACTTCAAGCTCTCGCTCATTTACCTTTCCCTGCACTTTGGCGCGCTTCTGGCAGATGCCGCGCTGCGCGGTCTGGGGCTGATTGGAGGCGGCGCATGATCAAGGTTGAGCATGAGTTGCACGGGCGGCGGTTTGGCCGCAATGTGGGCCTGGGCCTGTCGCTCGCCGGTTTGGTGGTGATTGTGCTCCTGCTGACCGTGGTGAAAGTGACGCGCGGCTCCAACATGGAAGCCTTTGACCATTCGGTCCGCCCGTCCATGACCGTTGATGAGGAGACCGGAAACTGATGTCTGACCAGACCCCGCAAAACCAGCCCAACAACACCCGCACCGCGCTTTATGCGGCGGGGCTTGTGCTGTTTATGGGGGCCATGGCCTGGGCGGCGGTGCCGTTTTACAGCTGGTTCTGCAAAGTTACCGGGTTTGGCGGCACCACGGCGGTGGCCGATGCGGGCGCTGACCGGGTGTTGGACGAGACCATCGTTATCCGCTTTGATGCTTCCAAGGAACGCGATATGCCGTGGAGTTTCAAACCCATGCAGCAAGAGATGGAACTGAAGATCGGTGAAACCGGGCTGGCCTTTTATGAGGCCTACAACCCCACCGACCACCCCGTGGCCGGGCAGGCGAGCTACAACGTGACGCCCTATGTGGCAGGCGGGTTCTTCACCAAGATTGACTGCTTTTGCTTCACCGAGCAGGTGCTGCAACCCGGTGAGCGGGTGCAGATGCCGGTGAGCTTTTACGTTGATCCGGAAATCGTGGATGATCGCGATGCGAAATACGCGCAGTCGATCACCCTGTCCTATACTTTTTACGAAATTGACCTGCCCCAAGAGCAGGCTGCCGTCGCAACAAGGCCCGCCCCCGGCGCGCCGCGTGCCAATTAAATGAAGACAGACGAGACCGTTGAGGGATAGCCAATGGCCCATGAAAAGAACCACGACTTTCACATCCTGAACCCTTCGATCTGGCCCCTGGCGGGCGCAGTTGCGGGGTTTGTCATGTTTTTTGGTGCGGTCCAGTGGATCTCACCGCAGGTTGACACCAACCAGCCCTGGATTTTCCTCGCTGGTCTGGCCGGCGTGCTTTACGTCATGTTCGCATGGTGGTCGGAAGTTGTTGAAGAAGGCGAAGTTGGCGATCATACGCCGGTGGTGCGAATTGGCCTGCGCTACGGCTTCATCCTGTTCATCATGTCCGAGGTCATGTTCTTCGCGGCGTGGTTCTGGAGCTTCTTCAAGCACGCCATGTATCCGATGGGCCCCGAAAGCCCTGCCGTGGATGGCGTTTGGCCGCCTGCCGGGATCGAAACCTTTGACCCTTGGCACCTGCCGCTGATCAACACGCTGATCCTGCTCTGTTCGGGCATGGCGGCTACCTGGGCCCACCACGCGCTGGTGCATGACAACAACCGCAAGGCAATGGGCGAGGGGCTGATCCTTGCCGTGGTGCTCGGCGTGATCTTCACCCTGCTTCAGGCCTATGAATACAGCCATGCGGCCTTTGGCTTTTCTGGCAACATCTATGGCGCCAACTTCTTCATGGCGACCGGCTTTCATGGCGCCCATGTGGTGATCGGCACGATCTTCCTGTTTATCTGCTACCTGCGCCTGCGCGCCGGGCAGTTTACACAGGAGCAGCACATTGGCTTTGAGGCTGCTGCCTGGTATTGGCACTTTGTGGATGTGGTTTGGCTCTTCCTCTTCGCTTCGATCTACATCTGGGGCGGCTGAGCGGTGGGTTTCACCCACCCTACGGGCTGACCACAGGCCGATGACGAGTTAACAACGCGGGCTGGAAACGGCCCGCGTTTGCCTTTGAAGGACCGATATGCGCTACCTCTTTCCGATCATCCTTGGCGTTGTGGGCCTCGCTATTCTGGTGAGCCTTGGCACATGGCAGGTGCAACGCATGGCGTGGAAAGAGGGGGTGCTTGCAGAGATCGACTCGCGGATCAGCGCCGCCCCGGTCGCCGTTCCGGCCCAGCCCGATCCGCAGGCGGACCGCTTTTTGCCGGTTGAGGCGAAAGGCCTGCTTGGCATTCAGGAGATCACTGTGCTGGCCTCGATCAAACAGGTGGGGGCGGTGCACCGGGTGATCTCTACCCTCACCACCGAAGATGGCCGCCGCCTGCTGGTTGATCTGGGCACCCGCCCGGTGGACACCCCCGCCGATGCCCGCGCCGAAACGCCTGTGAGCGTGGTTGGCAATCTGCACTGGCCCGATGAGATTGATGGCTTCACCCCTGAGCCTGAGGGCCGCCTGTTCTTTGCCCGCGATATCCCGGCGATGGCGGCGCTGCTGGGCACTGAGCCGGTGCTGATTGTGGCCCGCCAGATCACCCCGCCGCCTAGCGGCATTACGCCGTTTCCGGTGAGCTCCACCGGCATCCCCAATGACCACCTTGAATACGCGATGACATGGTTTGGCCTCGCGCTGGTGTGGCTGGGGATGACACTGTTTCTCCTGTGGCGTATCAAGCGCCGAACTGCCTGAAGGACCACCGCCACATGCGCTATATCTCCACGCGGGGCAAAGCCCCAGTCCTGAGCTTTGACGAGGCCATGCTGACGGGTCTGGCACGTGACGGCGGCCTATACCTGCCCGAGACCGTGCCCACCATGACCCACGACGAGATCGCGGCGTTGGCGGGGGTGAGCTATGAAGAGGCAGTTTTTCGGGTGATCTGGCCCTTCCTTGGCGGCGCCTTGGGGGATGAGACGGAGACGCGTGAGATCATCGCCAAGGCCTATGCGGATTTTGGCCACGTTGCCCGCGCGCCGCTCAAGCAACTGGCAGACAACCACTTTTTGCTGGAACTGTTCCACGGGCCAACACTGGCCTTCAAGGACTTTGCGATGCAGCTTATTGGCCAGATGTTTCAGGCCGTGCTGAAGAAAACCGGCCAGCGGGTGACGATTGTTGGCGCAACCTCCGGCGATACCGGATCGGCGGCGATCGAGGCCTTCGCTGGCCTTGATAATGTCGACGTTTTTATCCTTTTCCCGCATGGCCGGGTGAGTGAGGTGCAGCGCCGCCAGATGACAACGCCGGACGCGGCCAATGTGCATGCCCTTGCGCTGGACGGCGACTTTGACGATTGCCAGGCCAAGCTGAAGGATATGTTCAACGATTTCACCTTCCGAGATGAGGTGGGGCTGGCGGGTGTGAACTCGATCAACTTTGCCCGTGTGCTGGCGCAGATCGTTTATTATTTCACGTCCGCCGTGGCGCTTGGGGCGCCGCATCGCAAGGTGAGCTTTTGCGTGCCGACGGGCAACTTTGGTGACATTTTCGCAGGCTTCCTTGCCAAGCAGATGGGGCTGCCGATTGAGCAGCTTATCATTGCAACCAACCAGAATGATATTTTGCATCGCTGCATGGAATCAGGGGCTTACGCAAAGCAGGGCGTTACACCGTCGATCAGCCCTTCGATGGATATCGAGGTGTCATCGAACTTTGAGCGCGCGCTCTGGTGGGCCTACGGGAAAGATGGCGAGGCGGTGGCCGCGCTGATGGATGAGTTGCAGCAGGGCGGCTTTAACGTTTCGGCCAATGCGATGGGAGCCTTGACGCAAACCTATACCTCGGGGCGGGCTTCGGAGGCGGAAACGCAGGCCGAGATTGCCCGTGTGCTGGCCGAAAGCAATGAGCTGATCTGCCCGCATACCGCCTGTGGCACCCATGTGGCGCGCCAGCATTTGGGCGCGACCCCGGTGATCACACTGGCCACGGCGCATCCGGCAAAATTCCCCGCGGCCGTGGAAGAGGCGAGCGGCGTTCATGCCCCCCTTCCCAAGCGCATGGCAGACCTTTATGACAAGCCCGAACGGGTGACGCGCGTTGAAAATGACCTCGCCGCCCTTGAAACTCTCATCAGGGAAAGGCGCGTCTCTTGACCGTAAGGATCGACACGCTCGGCAATGGAATGCGCATCGTTACCGAGGCGATGCCGGGGTTTGAAAGCGCCTCTGTGGGGCTTTGGATCAACGCCGGTGGGCGGCATGAGCGGGTTGAGCAAAACGGCATTGCGCATTTCCTCGAGCACATGGCCTTCAAGGGCACGGCGCGGCGGAGTGCGCTTCAAATTGCCGAGGAAATTGAAGACGTTGGCGGCTATATCAACGCTTATACCGGGCGCGAGATGACAGCCTATTACGCCCGCGTTCTGGCGGCAGATGTGCCGCTGGCGCTGGATGTGATCGCCGATATCACACTTGAGCCAGCCTTTGATCTGAGCGAGATTGAGGTGGAGCGCGGGGTGATCCTGCAAGAGATCGGCCAGGCGCTGGATACGCCTGACGATATCATCTTTGACTGGCTGCAAGAGGCGGCTTTTCCGGGCCAGCCGATTGGCCGCACCATCCTTGGCGCGCCTGAGCTGGTCCGCAGCTTTGGGCGGGGCGACCTTTCGACCTTTGTCGCCGAGCATTATGGGCCAGAGCACCTGGTGCTTGCCGCTGCGGGGGCGGTGGATCACGAGCAGATCGTGAAACTCGCCGACAAGGCCTTTGGCCATCTCACCCCACGCCCGAGCCGGATTCAGGACGCGGCGCAGTTTCAGGGCGGAGAAGTGCGTGAAAACAAACCCTTGGAGCAGGTTCACTTTGCCATGGCGCTGGAGGGGCCAAACTACCGTGACCCCGATATTTACGCTGCGCAAATCTATGCCAGCGCGATGGGCGGCGGCATGTCTTCCCGGCTGTTTCAGGAGGTTCGTGAAAAGCGGGGCCTTTGCTACTCGATCTTTGCGCAGGCCGGGGCCTATGGCGATACCGGGCTGATGACGATTTATGCGGGCACCTCGGCGGATGATATTACAGGCCTGTCGGAGTTGGTGATCGACGAGTTGCGCCGCGCCCCCGACGACCTGACTGACGCCGAATTGAACCGCGCCCGCAACCAGATGAAGGCGGGCCTGCTGATGGGGCTGGAAGGCCCCTCGTCGCGCGCGGAACGTTTGGCACGGATGGTGCACATATGGGGCCGCGCGCCGTCACTGGCCGAGACGGTTGGCAAGATCGACGCGGTAACCCTCAGCGATCTGCGGGCCTTTGCCCAGCGTTTGGCCAGCGAGGCCCCGGCAGCCATGGCCCTTTATGGCCCGGCCGAAGGTGCACCGGCCCTGATGGGCCTGAAGGAGCGGTTGGCGGCTTGATGCGCTTGGGGCGGCGAAAGATAAAAATTGACACGCCGCGCATGATATTGCGCCCGCCCGCGCATGGAGATTTCAAACCCTGGACCTTGCTGCGCCAGGAGAGCCGCGCCTTTCTTGCGCCATGGGAGCCGACCTGGGCACGGGATCATTTGACCCGCAAATCCTTTACAAATCGTGTGTATTGGGCGCAGCGGGCCATTACCAACGGCTCTGCCGTGCCGCTTTTCTTGTTCACGCGCGACGAAGAAAGCCTGCTTGGCGCGATCACGCTGGACAATATGCGGCGCGGGCCGGCGCAATCTTGCACGCTGGGCTATTGGATTGGCCAGCCCTATGCGCGGCAAGGCTATATGCGCGAAGCCCTTGATGCGGTTGTGCATTACGGCTTCACCCAGCTTGATTTGAGCCGTCTTGAGGCCGCTTGCCTGCCGGAAAACGCCGCCTCACGCGGGGTGTTGGAGAAGGCGGGGTTCAAGTATGAGGGCGTCGCGCAAAGCTACCTTCAAATTGACGGGCGGTGGCGCAATCATGTGCTTTACGCCAATTTGCGCAGCGATCGGCGGGGCCGGACCGAGGTGGGCGCGTAAACTTTTCGTCAAGGCGCTATGCGGGCGTGATTCTGCGCTAGGCTTCGGGTGAAACCGGAGGTTGCCGCCATGATCCGACAGACTGTTTTTTCCCTTGTCAGCTTGGGCTTTGCGACCCTGCCTGCATTGGCGCAGGATGAATCGCGGCGGGCGTCGCACTGCATTGCATTGGTCGAAAACGTGCCGGGGCTGGAGGTGATCTGGCGTGCCGGTTGGGAAGATTCCGTGCGCAAGGATGCGGTGCGGATCACCTATGTGGATCACTCGGTTTATGTGCTGCAAACCGAGGGTGGGATGGCTGTGGCGACCGACTATAACGGCTATCTGGGGCCGGAAGATTTTGTGCCCGATGTGGTGACGATGAACCACGCGCATAGCTCTCACTGGACGGCCAGCCCGGACCCGCGTGTGCCCCATGTGTTGCGCGGTTGGGGGGATGAGGATGGGCCAGCGAGGCACCATCTGGACCTTGGCGAAATGCTTGTTCGCAACGTTACAACGGACATTCGCCAGGGCTTTGGCGGCACCGAGATTGACGGCAATTCGATCTTCATTTTCGAGGTTGCAGGCTTGTGTATCGGGCATTTGGGGCATCTGCATCATGAGCCTTCGGCAGAGGAATATGCAGCGATTGGGCGGCTTGATATCCTGATGGCGCCGGTGGATGGCGGGATGACGGTGGACCTTGCCACCATGCAGCGGATCGTGAGCCGATTGCGCTCATCCATTGTGCTGCCAATGCATTGGTTTTCCGGTTATTCTCTGGAAAATTTCCTTGCCGGGATGTCGGGCGAATTTGACATTGATCGCCGTCAGGAAACTTCGCTTACAGTGACATTGCGCGACCTTCCGAGCCGCCCGACGATTGTGGTTTTGGAGCCGCTGGTGTTTTCCGGGTTTGATTGACCTGAGCCGCTTAAAGTGTTGAAACTTCAACCATGTTGAATGATGTGACCCCCGAAATTGTGGAGCGTTTTCGCGCGGAATTGCCGGAAGGCTGCCTGCGGGATGTGGCGGCGCGCTATCTGGAGGAGCCGCGTGACAGGTTAACGGGCCGCGCGGGGGCGGTGGTGGCCCCGAAATGCGCCGAGGAGGTTGCGGCGGTGCTGCGGCTGGCCAGCGAAATGCGTGTGGGCGTGGTGCCTTATGCGGGCGGAACGGGGCTGGTTGGCGGGCAGATATGCGCCGAAGGGCCGGTGCCGCTGGTGCTGTCGATGGAGCGGATGAACAAGGTGCGCGCGGTTTACCCGGAGGAGAATGTTCTGATCGCCGAAGCGGGGGCGATTTTGGCCGACGTGCAGGAAGCCGCCGAGGGGGCGGGGCGGCTGTTTCCGCTATCGCTCGCGTCGGAAGGATCGGCGCGGATCGGCGGGCTTTTGGGCACCAATGCGGGGGGCGTGAACGTGCTGCGCTACGGCAATGCCCGCGAGCTTTGCCTTGGGGTGGAAGCGGTGCTGGCGGATGGCCGGATTTTGCGCGGGTTGAAGCGGCTGAGGAAGGACAACACGGGCTATGATTTGCGCAACCTGCTGATCGGCTCGGAGGGCACGCTGGGGGTGATAACCGCCGCCTCGCTACGGCTGTTTCCCCAGCCTGCCGAGCGGGCCGCGGCGCTGATGGTGGTGGATAGCCCGGCGGCGGCGCTCAAGCTGCTTGGCATCGCGCAAGAGCTTGCAGGCAATGCGCTTTCTGCCTTTGAACTGATCGCGGGGCAGGGGCCAAGGTTTATGGCCGAGACCATGCCGGAGCACCGCCTGCCATGGGATGAGCCGCCTGATTGGTGCGTGCTGATCGACCTTGGCTGCGGCGCCGGGCAGGGCGCGCAGACGATGCTTGAGGCGGTGTTTGAACAGAGCTTTGTGGCCGGGCTGGTGAGCGATGGTTTGATCGCCCAAAACGAGGCGCAAAGGAGCGCGTTCTGGGCGATGCGCGAGACCATTCCGGAGGCCAATCGCAAGGTGGGTTCGGTGGTGTCGAACGATATTTCGTTGCCGCTGTCGCATGTGCCGGAGTTCATCACCCGTGCGGGGGAGCAGATTGCGGTGTTGGGGGCGTTTCGGATCAACTGTTTTGGGCATTTGGGGGATGGGAATTTGCATTACAATATCTTCCCTGCGCCCGGCAAAACCCGCGCCGATTACGCCAATGTGGCGGGGGAGGTGAAGGAGGTTGTGAACCGGCTTCTGGCTGAGCTGGAAGGATCGTTCAGCGCCGAGCATGGGGTGGGCCGTGTGAAGGTGGATGACCTTGAACGCTGGGGCGATCCGGTGCGGCTGGAGGCGATGCGGGCGATCAAAAATGCGCTCGATCCGGGCGGAATTCTTAACCCCGGTGCGGTGCTTAAACCTGCATGGCTGAGCCGTGAGAACGCGGTTAAGCCTGTTTTTTGAGCTTGCACAACCGATACACAAGCGATGCACAACCCATGCACATGAAAAAACGCATGGCTGAAAAAGGTTAACCCAACGACCGGGTTAACGGGGCGGCTTGCCCATGCCCGGTTTCTGCTCTATCTGCCTCGCCTTTCCCGCAGGAGGCGCGCGATGCAGACCAACACTCTGGCGATAGATTTTGGCACCTCGAACTCTGCCGCCGCGCTGGCGTGGGAGGGCGGTGTGTTTCGGGTGCCGGTGGAGGAGGGGGCCGAAACCTTGCCGACGGCGGTTTTCTTCCCCGAAGGCGGCGGGTCGATGCGGATTGGCGCGAAAGCCGGGGCGGCGCTGGTTGCGGGCGACGAGGGGCGCTATATGCGCGCGCTGAAAAGCGTGCTGGGGGTGCCGCTGTTTCATGAGAGCCGGTTGATCGAGGGCAAGCGGCGCACGCTTGCCGATGTGGTGGCGGCGTTTATCGCAGAATTGAAGGCGCGGGCCGAGGCGGCGACCGGGCAGCGCTTTTCGCGGGCGCTTTCGGGGCGTCCGGTGCGGTTTCATTCGGAGGATGCGGGCAAGGATGCGCAGGCCGAGGTGGACCTGCGCGGCTGCTACCTTGCTGCCGGGTTTGACGAGGTGGAATTTTTGGCCGAGCCGGAAGCGGCGGCCTGGGCGTGCGCGGGAATGGGCGGGGCCGAGGGGCTGGGGCTGATCGTGGATATTGGCGGTGGCACCTCGGATTTCACGGTGTTTCGCAGCGAGGATGCGGGGCGGATAAAGGTGCTGGCGAGTCACGGGATCAGGCTGGGCGGCACCGATTTTGACAGGGCCATTTCGATGGCGCAGGCGATGCCGCTTTTGGGCCTTGGCAGCGAGTTGCGCCGGGAAATGGGCGCGGGGTTGCTGCCGGTGCCGCGCGCGCCTTTTGGCGATTTGGCGACATGGGCTAAGATCCCTTTCCTTTACACCCCCGAAACGCGGCGGATGGCGGCGGATCTGGTGAAATTTGCGGTTGAGCCGGAGCGGCTGGAGCGCTTTGCCACGGTGTTGGAGCTGGAGTTGGGCCATGAGCTGGCCTTTGCGGTGGAGCGCGGCAAGATCACGGCGAATGGCGGCGCGGCGGGCGAAATTGCCATGGGCTTCATCACGCCGGGCCTTGCCGCCGGGGTGACGGCAGAGGAAATGGGCGCGGCCCTGGGCGTGGCGCGGGAGGCGCTGCGCGAGGCCATGGGCGAAACGCTGGCGTTGGCCGGGGTGGGCGCGGGCGAGGTGGCGCGGGTGATCCTGGTGGGCGGCTCCAGCCTGATGGGGCTGGTGGGCGAGGAAGCCGAGGCGCTGTGCCCCGGTGCGGCGCAGCTGAGATCAGAGGCGTTCACGGCGGTGGTGGACGGGCTGGCGCTTGCGGCGCGGGGTTAGGTAGGGGGCTTTGGAGCCGTGGGGGGTGGTGGGTTTCACCCACCCTACGGCGTTAGTCGCCCGCGAAGGAGGTGAGCGCGTGGACCTCCATGCCCATCGCCTCAAGCCGGGCGCGGCCGCCCAGATCGGGCAGATCAATGATGAAGGCACAGCCCACGATCACCCCGCCGAGCCGCTCAACCAGTTTGATCCCGGCCTCGGCGGTGCCGCCGGTGGCCAGAAGATCATCGACCAGCAGGATGCGCTCACCGGCCTGAATGGCATCGTCATGCACCTCAACCACCGCTTCGCCGTATTCCAGCGTATAGGCCTCGGAGATCACCGGGCCGGGGAGCTTGCCCTTTTTGCGGATCGGCACGAAGCCTGTGCCAAGCTGGTGGGCGATGGCGCCGCCAAGGATGAAGCCGCGCGCCTCAAGGCCGACGACCTTGTCGATCGGCTGGCCCGCGTAGGGGTGGAGCATTTGGTCCACCGCCAGCCGCATGCCGCGCGGGTCGGAGAACAGGGTGGTGACATCGCGGAACATGATCCCCTCATGCGGGAAGTCAGCGATGGTGCGGATGTAATCGGCAACGGTTTTCAAGGGGTTACTCGGCGGCGGGGGTGTCTTCCCCCGCGGTTTCCTTGAGGGTGTTCTGCAAGATCGCCTCGGTCACCTGAAAGAGCATGGCATTGGGGTTTTTCTGGCATTCGGCGAGGGTGATATCGACGATCTTGATGCCGCCGACCTCCTGGAGCTGGTCAAGGAACCCGGTGTCTTGATCGAAGCTGGATTTGGACCAGTAGCCAAGAATCCAGCCCGCGACCTGGCCCTTGTCGGCGGCGTTATCGGTGAGGAAGGCGGCGCGGGCGCGTTCGCAGGTCCAGCGGCCAGAGCCCATGACATAGGCCTCGGAGAGGGCGGGAAGGGTGGTGGCGACGAGGGTCGCGGCGGTGATGATAAAGCGGCGCATGGAAATCTCCCTGATTGGTTGGCCTATTGGTAGCGGGCGGGTGACGTGATGGGAAGGGGGCACCAGAGCAGGGGCGTGGTGATCCTGCGCCGGACCGCCGCCATGCGCGCCCCGGAGAAGGGGCGAGAGCGGGCAAAAACCTGTTGCCAATCGGCGCGCCGGGGTGCGCTGGGGCTTCACCCTGTGGCGCTATCGTGGTAGCGGCGGCGCAGCGAACTGCAATTCATTCCGGAAACAACACGATGACCGAGACTCCGCGTCCGGGTGCGAACCCCTACTCGGCCTTTGCCAAAACCCTGATGCCGCGCCTCAACAAAGGCGAAGAACCCTTTGCGGGGATGATCAAAACCGAGATCCTTTCGGGGTTGACCGTGGCGCTCGCACTGGTGCCCGAAGCTGTGGCTTTTGCCTTTGTGGCGAACGTGCACCCGCTGGTGGGCCTTTACGCGGCCTTCATCGTGGGGCTGATCACGGCGGTTTTCGGCGGCCGTCCGGGGATGATTTCGGGGGCGACAGGGGCGCTGGCGGTGGTGATGGTGGCGCTGGTGATGGATCACGGCGTGGAATACCTGTTTGCCACCGTGGTGCTGATGGGGATTTTGCAGATCGCCGCCGGGATCTTCAACCTTGGCCGCTTTATCCGGCTGGTGCCCCATGCGGTGATGCTGGGCTTTGTGAACGGGCTGGCGATTGTGATTTTCCTGGCGCAGTTGACCCAATTCAAGGTGCCGGGCGGGCATGGCGAGTGGCTTACCGGCTGGCCGCTGATGATGATGCTGGGGCTTGTGGGCCTGACGATGCTGGTGATCTGGGGCCTGCCCAAGCTGACCACGGCCATCCCCGCGCCGCTGGCGGGCATTGCGGTGGTGGCGATCATCGTGATCGTGTTCAACGTGCCGGTGCCGCGGGTGGGCGATATGGCCTCGATCTCGGGCAGCTTCCCCGAGTTCCACATCCCCTTTGGCACGGGCGAGGGGATTTATGGCACGCCTCTGGCGCCGCTCAACTTTGAAACGCTTTACATCATCTTCCCCTATGCGCTGATCCTCGCGGCGATTGGCCTGATCGAGAGCCTGCTCACGCTGAACCTTGTGAACCAGATGACCGACCAGCGCGGCGGGGCCTCCAAAGAGTGCATCGCCCAGGGCGCGGCCAACACGGTGACGGGCTTCTTTGGCGGCATGGGCGGCTGTGCGATGATTGGTCAGTCGATGATCAACGTGCGCTCCGGCGGGCGGCATCGCCTGGCGGGGATCGCGGCGGCGCTGTTCTTGCTGTCGTTCATCCTGTTTGCCAGCCCGCTGATCGAGCAAATTCCGCTGGCCGCGCTGGTGGGCGTGATGTTCATGGTGGTGATTGGCACGTTCGCCTGGAACACCTTCCGGATCATGCGGGTTTCGACCCGGTTTGCCACCTTTGTGACGCTGCTGGTAACGGTGGTAACGGTGCTGGAAGACCTCGCCGTGGCGGTGGTTGTGGGGGTGATCGTTTCGGCGCTGCAATACGCCTGGGTCAACGCCCGCCGGATCAGCGCCAAAACCTACACCACGCCAGAGGGTGCCAAGGTGTATCAGGTAGAAGGCCCGCTGTTCTTTGGCTCGGCTGATGGCTTTTCAGAGCTGTTCACCCCGAAGGAAGACCCGAAACTGGTGATCGTGGACTTTGCCGAAAGCCGCGTGGCGGACCAATCGGCGCTATCGGCGATCGAGGGCATGGCGAAGAAATACCTGGAAGAAGGCAAGGAGCTGCATCTGCGCCACCTGTCGAAGGACTGCCATGCGCTGCTCAGCCAAACCGGGCTGATCGTGGATGAAAGCGATGATGACCCGGATTACCAGGTGGCGGCGAATTATCCGGTGCAGACAGGGCTGTTTGGCGACGCGCACTAGCGCGTGTTGCTGAACCGTGTGAACCTGTTTTGAGCTTTTCGAACAGGCGAAATCAATAAGTTAGGGCGCGTTGGCAGGGCCTTGCGAGGGTGGTGGGGCGCGTCGGGGTGTGGCCCCGACGGCCCGCAACAGCTTTGAGGCTCAGGCTTTTTCCAGCTCGAAGGCATCGTGCAGAGCTTGCACGGCGAGTTCGGTATATTTGCGATCCACCAGCACCGAGATCTTGATTTCGGAGGTCGCGATGACCTTGATGTTGATGCCCTCATCGCGCAGCGTTTGGAACATTTTGGCGGCGACGCCGGACTGGCTGCGCATGCCGATGCCGACCACCGAAATCTTGGCAACCTCGGTATCGGCGACCACTTGGCGGAAGTTCAGATCGCCCGCTTCCTTGGCATCGTTCAGCGCCTTTTCGGCGCGTTTCACCTGCGCCACCGGGCAGGAGAAGGTCATATCGGTGCGGCCTTCTTCAGAGATGTTCTGGATAATCATATCCACATTCACCCCGGCCTCGGAGAGCGGGACGAAGATGGCGGCGGCGATGCCGGGGCGGTCGGCCACGGAGATGAGTGTCATCTTGGCTTCGTCCCGGCTGGCGGCGACGCCGTTCACGGCTTTGCTTTCCACGATATCCTCCTCGGCACAGATCAGCGTGCCTGCTTCATCGGATTGTTCTTCAAAACTCGACAGCACGCGCAGGCGCACATTATAGCGCATCGCCAGCTCGACCGAGCGGGTTTGCAGCACCTTGGCGCCAAGCGAGGCCAGCTCCAGCATCTCCTCGAAGGCGATGCGATCAAGCTTGCGGGCCTTGTCGGTGATGCGCGGGTCGGTGGTGTAAACACCATCGACATCGGTATAAATATCGCAGCGCTCGGCCTTGAAGGCGGCGGCAAAGGCGACGGCGGTGGTATCAGAGCCACCCCGGCCCAGCGTGGTGACGCGGCCATCGGGGCCGATGCCCTGAAAGCCCGCCACAACGGCAACGCGCATACCCTCGCCGAACTTGGTGTTGATATTCTCGGTCGCGATCTCTTCGATCCGGGCGGCGGCATGGGCGCCGGTGGTGCGCAGCGGCACTTGCCAGCCCTGCCAGCTGCGCGCGGGCACGCTCATTTCCTGCAAGGTGAGCGCCATCAACCCGGCGGTCACCTGCTCGCCCGAGCTGACCACGGCATCATACTCGCGGGCATCGTAAAGCTGCGAGGTTTCCTCGACATAGCCGACGAGTTTGTTGGTTTCGCCCGACATGGCCGAGACGATCACGATCACATCGTAGCCAGCGGCCACCTCGCGGCCCACGCGCTTTGCGGCGCGGCGGATGCGATCAAGAGTGGCGACAGAGGTGCCGCCGAATTTCATCACCAGAAGCGGCATGGCGCTCCCTCTTACCTAGGGTCTGGCGCGGAATTAGGCCCTTGGCGGGGCAGTTGCAAGGGGATGATCTGTGTCAAGGTGAGGCGGCGTGGGGCGGGTTACCCTTGGGCGAACAAAACAAGGAGGAGCGCATAATGTCTCAAAACACGCCACATGAACTGGCCGAAGAATTCCCGGACAAGGCAGAGGTGATCTCTGAGCTGAAGGAACACGACGCGCATTTTGCCAAGCAGGTGGAGCGCTATCACGAGGTGAACCGCGACATTCACCGCGCCGAAACCAATGTGGAGCCGACGGATGATTTGCACATGGTTGAGATGCGCAAGGAGCGGTTGGCCCTGAAGGATGCCATCGCGCTGGCCTTGGGCGTTACTGAAGCCTGAGCCAAGGGGTTTGCCCTGATTATAAAGGGCGTGGGGGAGACCTTGCGCCCTGTTTTACGTTTGGTTGCTTTCGATCTCGTAAGGCAGCAATCCGCGGCTGTTGAAATCGACCCGAAGGCGCTTTTCCAGCGGCGGAACGGACCGCTGGTGGCAATTGGGGCGCTCGCAGATGCGGCAGGAGATGCCGATCGGCTCAAAGGCCTCGGCGCGGTTCACTTCCAACCCATCGGCAAAGACCAGCGCCTCGGCGTGGGTGACTTCGCAGCCCAGTGCGATGGCATAGCGGCGCACCGGGGCGTGAAAGCTGCTGCCGGGTTTTGACACGTCGCAGGCGAGGTTGATGTAGCGAACGCCGTCTGGAGTTTCGGCGAGTTGGGTGAGGAAGCGGCCCGGCGTTTCAAACGCGCGGTGAACGTTCCAGAGCGGGCAGGCCCCGCCGAACCGCGCGAATTGCAGGCGGGTGGCGGAGTGGCGTTTGGTGATGGTGCCGGCCTGATCGACCCGCACAAAGAAGAAGGGGATGCCCTTGGCGCCGGGGCGTTGAAGCGTGGAAAGCCGGTGCGCGACCTGCTCGATGGAGGCGCCGAACCGGTTGGCAAGCTGAAGGAGATCGTGGCGGGTTTCGCGGGCCGCCTCCAGAAGGGCGACATAGGGCATGAGCGCCGCCCCGGCGAAATAATTGGCCAGCCCGATCTTGGCGATGGCGCGGGCTTCGGCGGTTTGGAAGCGGGCAAGATCCAGCGTGGCATCGAGCAGGTCGTTCTGGGTGAGCAGGGCCAGTTGGTGGAATATCTGAAAGCGCCGGGTGGCCGGGCTGCTGGCGGCGGGCAGGCTGAGGCGGCGGCGGGCGGGGTCATAGTGGCGTTGGGCCGGATCGGCGCTTAAAGAGAGGGTTATGCCCGCTTCTTCAAGCCGGGTTTGGGCAACTTCGGCCCCGCTGTTAGAGCCAAAACGCTCTGCGGCGCGGTCAATCGCGTCAATGTAATTGTCGCAATAGTGAAAGAAATCGCGCACCTCTTCCCAGGGCGAGATCGGCGCGGTGCCGCCCGTGCCCATGGCCTCATCAAGCAAGGCGAGGCGCTCGTGGCTTTGCCGGTGGGCGCGGTGAAGCTGAAGAAAGGCGCGGGCCAGCGCGGGGGCGTTGGAGGCGGTGAGGCGCAGATCGGCGAGCGGAGGTGTATCGGAAAACACCGGATCGGCGAAGGCTTCGCGCATGTCTGTGACCAGGCGTTCGGTATCGCCTGAGGAAAGCTCGGTCACGTCCTGGCCAAACTCCTGTGCCAGCGCCAGAACCACCCGCGCCGATACCGGGCGGTTGTTGTTTTCCATCTGGTTCAGATAGGGCAGAGACACCCCCAACTTGGCGGCAAAGGCCTTTTGGGTGAGATCAAGGCGGGTGCGGATTTCGCGCAGCTTGGCGCCGGCGTAGAGCTTTTGCGTGGGCATGGCGGCATTTTGCAGATTCGCGCGGGCTGCGCCAGTGTTTGCAAAGCCGGGGATCAGCCGACGCCAAGCTGCCTTGTGCGCCAGATCACGAGGAGGATGGCAAGGAAGCCCGACACGGCGCTGCACAGCATGATGATGAGCAGCGGCAGGGGGTTGGTGCTTACCCCCAGCATCGTTGCCGACAGGGCCGAAAGCGCCGCGCCGCTGCCGATCATCAACGCGCCGCCAAGGCCCGAGGCCGATCCGGCGAGATCCGGGCGGACGGAAACGATACCGGCGTTGGCGTTGGGCATGACAAGGCCATTGCCAAGGCCGACGAAGGTGAAGAAGGCGAAGAACAGGATAGGATGGTGCATCCCGGCGAGGAAGAGCAACAGGTGGGCGCAAAGGCCGGTCATCGTGATGATCGCGCCCCAAAGCACCATTCGGTTGATCCCGATGCGGGTTGAGAAGGCCCCCGAAAAGCCATTGCCGATCAGGTATCCCACGGCGCAAAAGCCAAAGAGCGCGCCCATGGTGGCAGGTTCCAGCCCGAAGTATTTGACCGCTAGAAATGGCGCGCCCCCCACATAGGCAAAGAAGGCCCCCGAAGCGCAGGCGGCCGAAAATGCATAGCCCCAGAAGCGATAGGAGGTGAGCAGGGCTGGGTAGCCGCGAAACTGCTGGGAGAAGCGGGCCTGGCGGGATTGCAGGGTTTCGCCAAGATCGAGCAGGACCATTCCGAGCAGGACAAAGCCAAAACCGGCCATCAACCAGAAACTCGACCGCCAGCCAAACCAGCCATCGAGCAGCCCACCAATGGCTGGCGCGACCATGGGCACCAGCGACACACCCATGGTCACCCAGCCCAAGGTGGAGGCCGCTTGCTCCATTGGCACCACATCACGGATGATCGCGCGCGACAGCACAATGCCCGAGGCGACAACGGCTTGGCACAAGCGGAAAAACAGGAAGGTTTCGACCGTGGTGGCATAGATGCAGCCAAGGGTGGCGGCGGCGTAGATCACCAGTGAGCCGATCAGCACCGGGCGGCGGCCAAACCAATCAGACAGCGGCCCGATCATGATTTGCAGCACCGCATTGGCCGCCAGAAACAGCGATACGGCGAGGCCCATTCGCCCTTCGGTGGTGTTGAAATAGACGGTCATGGCAGGCAGCGAGGGCAAGAACATATTCATCGTCAGCGGCGTGATCGCGGCGATCATGACGAGGGTGAAGGCATGTGGAGGTGTGCTGCGGTCCGCAAAACGGACGGAATGACCATAACTCATGAATCGGACCTAAGAGAGGCGGGAAGTTTTGTCTAGGTATGGGGGTAGGGGAGCCTGCGGGCCAGCGGCGTTTGCATATTTGCACTTAGCACGTTCGCCATTGCCAAGGATTTGCAAATTTTCCCGATTCCGCTTGGGCGGCGGCGGCATCCCCATTATAGAACGGGAAATTCATCCCGGGGAGACCAGCCATGACGAATATTCTGGAGCAGCTTGAGCACCGCCGCGAAGAAGCCCGGCAGGGCGGTGGCCAAAAGCGCATTGACGCGCAGCACGCCAAGGGCAAGCTGACGGCGCGTGAGCGGGTGGAACTGCTGCTCGACGAAGGCTCGTTCGAAGAGTTTGATATGTTCGTCGCCCACCGTTGCACCGATTTCGAGATGGAAAACCAGCGCCCGGCGGGGGATGGTGTGGTGACCGGCTGGGGCACCATCAATGGCCGGATCGTTTATGTTTTCTCGCAGGATTTTACAGTGTTCGGCGGATCGCTCAGCGAGACCCACGCGCAAAAGATCTGCAAGATCATGGACATGGCCGTGCAAAACGGCGCGCCGGTGATTGGCCTCAATGACTCGGGCGGCGCGCGTATCCAGGAAGGTGTGGCCTCACTTGCGGGCTATGCCGAGGTGTTCCAGCGCAACATCATGGCAAGCGGGGTGGTGCCGCAGATCAGCGTGATCATGGGGCCGTGTGCCGGTGGGGCCGTTTACTCGCCCGCGATGACCGACTTCATCTTCATGGTGAAGGAAAGCTCTTACATGTTCGTCACCGGCCCCGATGTGGTGAAGACCGTGACCAACGAGCAGGTGACCGCAGAAGAGCTGGGCGGGGCCTCGACCCATACCAAAAAATCAAGCGTGGCCGACGGGGCCTTTGAAAACGATGTGGAGGCGCTCACCGAGGTGCGCCGCCTGGTGGATTACCTGCCGCTCAACAACCGTGAAAAGCCGCCGGTGCGCCCGTTCTTTGATGCGCCCGACCGGGTGGAAAAGAGCCTGGATACGCTGGTGCCGCAAAACGCCAACAGCCCTTATGACATGAAGGAGCTGATCACCAAGGTGGGTGATGAGGGCGATTTTTACGAGATCCAGCAGGACTTTGCGAAGAACATCATCACCGGGTTCATCCGCCTTGAAGGACAGACGGTGGGCGTGGTTGCCAACCAGCCGATGGTGCTGGCGGGGTGCCTTGATATTGACAGCTCCCGCAAGGCGGCCCGCTTCGTGCGCTTCTGCGATGCCTTTGAAATTCCGATCCTGACCTTTGTGGACGTGCCCGGCTTCCTGCCCGGCACCAGCCAGGAATATGGCGGGGTGATCAAGCACGGGGCGAAGCTGCTCTTTGCCTATGGCGAGGCGACGGTGCCCAAGGTGACGGTGATCACCCGCAAAGCCTATGGCGGCGCCTATGACGTGATGGCCTCAAAGCACCTGCGCGGTGATTTCAACTATGCCTGGCCAACCGCCGAGATCGCGGTGATGGGGGCCAAGGGGGCGGTGGAAATCCTGCATCGCTCTGATCTTGGCAATGACGCCAAGATCGCGGACCACACGAAAGACTATGAGACCCGCTTTGCCAATCCGTTTGTGGCTGCCGAGAAGGGCTTTATCGACGAGGTGATCCAGCCGCACTCGACCCGCAAGCGCGTGGCACGGGCTTTTGCCAGCCTGCGCAACAAGAAGCTGACAAACCCGTGGAAGAAGCACGACAATATTCCGCTGTGAATGAGCGCCCGATTGCCGCTACCCGTTGAGGGGGATGGTTTTTATGAATGAATCATGCATGATGCATTTTATCGCGCCCGTCCGCCCGGAGGTGCGCTTACCAGGATTTGGCCGCATAAGTCGCCTTTTGAAGACGCGTGGCCAGTGCCCGAACGCGTGCGTTCGGCAGCGCCGCGTTGGGGAGGGGAGGCCCCGGCGCGGCGTCCTATTGGCGCTACTGGCAATGACGCTTCCGGGGCTGACCGCGGCAAGCGGAGCACAGGCCGCCAGCGCGCCCGAATGGACGACCTTTCATGATGCCAGAATCGAGCAGCACAGCAGCGCCGCGGCAGGCGAAAAAGAGCAATGGTTGGTGATCCGCTACCTCGCGCCCGAGATCGCGCGGGACGGGGGCAGCAAGGGCTATGAAGAAGCCGTCGCAGCGATGGATGCGCTCTGCGAAGGCCCCGGTCTGGCGACCGTGCGGGCCTATGAATCACCCGTGCAGCAAATCGTCGTTACCTTGATGGACAGAATCGTTGAATGGGGCGAAGCCACACCTGAGGCAACGCAGTTCATTGCCACCTATGCCGTGACCGAGGCGGGATGCGAGTGGCAATGATGCAAGAAATAGCCAATAAAACAAGGCAGAGTCAGCACAAGCGTGGGGTGTTTGATGCAAACACGTCACAGGCGGCATACCCGGCGCTTGAGGCCTGTTTTTCCAACAATATTTGCATTAATGTTGAGACTGGCCAGACCTATTTGGCTGTGACTCAGAATGAGGGACCTGGGGAGTGTCAAAGCTTTCTGCTTACCTCGCAGATAATTAGGAGACAGAGATGTCCAAGAGCATCAAAACCCTTCTCGCCGTTGGTCTCGTTGCCTTCGTGGCTGCTTGCGCCCAGCAGGACGAGCCCGTTGAAATCGAGATCATCGACGAGCCGACCTACGAGAAGTACTAAACTTCTTAGGGGGCAGGCGTTCGCGGCTGCCCCCAAACGACCCATCCGCCCCCTCACCGGGAGGGTTGGCGCATGTTGAAACATCGCGGCTTTCCGGGCCGCCTCCCCGGCACTGATTTCCAATTCACCATCCGCAGGCCAGCCAAGAAGGGTGTGACCCCTTTGAAAGCGCGTGAACGCTATGCTGATCGGCGTGCCGCAGACCGGCGGGCTGATTCGGGGTTCATGGCCGCACTTTGGCACCATTTCGGGGAAGAGCCGTTTGAGCGGGGCAACCTGGATGCGGGGCGGCTTTCATGGCTGTTCGGGCGCGAGGTTGTGCCTGCCGAAGACCCGTTTGATCCCGCCAGCTATGATGCCTTGCTCAAAATCGATGCCGACAGGGCGCGCGCCGCCTTCCCCGAAGCCTTTGATCCCAACTTGTTTGAGGAAGACGACGACGAGGACTGGGCATGAATTTGCTGAGAACACGCCCCCTTTGGCAGGAATCAGCCCAAAATTGCCCTTGCGGCAACCGACCCTTGTTTGGGTGCGTTGGGTCTGCAAATGTCGGCGAAGGATCGGCGTTCTCCAGCAAGTTTGTGTCGATTCTGAAAAGTCAAAACCGTTACCCTTCCCCTTTAGTGTGGTTCAACTCCCTTGGAGTTGGGCCACACTTCTTTTTTGTGCTGTCACGCCCACTTACGCGCGCCCTTATGCGGAAGACCGCCGAAGGGAACGCGCGTTTTGCCAAGTCACGCGAAATTGCCTTTCCCGGTGATTCGTTTTGCTGTAATATCCTGCCCATAAAGAAAAAAAACACTCGAGGCAGACAGCAATGCAAAAAATCATCTGGGCCGTGGCCCTTCCTTCCGCGTTTCTCCTTTCCGGTTGCCTTGAAAGCGACGTTCAGCGTGCCGCCGTTGGCGCAGGCGTTGGCGCTGTTGCAGCCGAAGTCACCGACAATGATCCGCTCGTTGGCGCGGCCGTTGGCGCGGGCATTGGGGCCCTTTCCGACGAGATCGCAGACGCTTTCTAAATTTGTTCGTGCCCTGAGCGGCGCGGACCACCGAACAGAACCAAGCGTCATCCGGGCTGCCTGCCCGGGTGGTGCTTTTTCGTATGCCTACGTCCCATCCATGGGGCCAATACCCAGAGGAACACCAGATGTTTGACAAAATCCTGATCGCCAACCGGGGGGAGATTGCGTGCCGGGTCATCAAGACGGCGCGTAAGATGGGGATCAAGACGGTCGCTATCTATTCGGATGCGGACAAGCACGCGCTGCATGTGGAAATGGCCGACGAGGCCGTGCACATTGGCCCGCCGCCCGCCAACCAGAGCTATATCGTGATTGACAAGGTGATGGAGGCGATCCGCCAGACCGGCGCGCAGGCGGTGCATCCGGGCTATGGGTTCCTGTCGGAAAACCCGAAGTTTGCCAAGGCTTTGGAGGCCGAGGGCGTGGCCTTTATCGGCCCGCCCGTGGGGGCGATCGAGGCGATGGGAGACAAGATTACCTCGAAGAAGATCGCGCAGGAGGCCGAGGTTTCGACGGTGCCGGGCTACATGGGTCTGATCGAAGACGCCGAGGAGGCGGTGAAGATCTCCAACAAGGTCGGCTACCCGGTGATGATCAAGGCGAGCGCCGGCGGCGGCGGCAAGGGGATGCGGATCGCCTGGAACGATGACGAGGCGCGCGAGGGCTTTCAAAGCTCGAAGAACGAAGCGGCGAGCAGCTTTGGTGATGACCGGATTTTCATTGAAAAGTTCGTCACCCAGCCGCGCCACATTGAAATTCAGGTGCTCTGTGACACCCATGGCAACGGGATTTACCTGGGCGAGCGCGAGTGTTCGATCCAGCGCCGGAACCAGAAGGTGATTGAAGAGGCGCCAAGCCCGTTTCTGGATGAGGAAACCCGCCGGGCGATGGGCGAGCAGGCGGTGTCTCTTGCCAAGGCGGTGGGGTACGCCAGCGCGGGCACGGTGGAATTTATCGTGGATGGGGAGAAGAACTTTTTCTTCCTTGAGATGAACACCCGCCTTCAGGTGGAGCATCCGGTGACCGAGTTGATCACCGGCGTTGATCTGGTGGAGCAGATGATCCGCGTGGCCAATGGCGAGCCGCTTTCGATCACCCAGGACGAGGTGAAGCTGAACGGCTGGGCCATGGAAAGCCGCCTTTATGCCGAGGACCCCTATCGCAACTTCCTGCCGTCGATTGGCCGCCTGGTCACTTATCGCCCGCCGGAGGAAGTGTCGGAGAAAACCCGTGCTGTGCGCAACGATACCGGGGTTTTCGAGGGCGGCGAGATCAGCATGTATTATGACCCGATGATCGCCAAACTTTGCACCTGGGCGCCAACGCGCGCGGAGGCGATCGAGGAGATGCGGGTGGCGCTGGATACCTTCGAACTGGAGGGGATCGGGCATAACCTGCCGTTCCTTGCCGCCGTGATGGACCACCCGAAATTTACCAGCGGCAACATGACGACCGCCTTCATTGAGGAAGAATTTCCCGATGGATTTGAAGGCGTTGAGCTGGGTGAGCTTGATAAGCGCCGGGTCGCGGTGGCGGCGGCGGCAATGTACCGCATGACCGAAATCCGGCGCACCCGTGTGAGTGGCCGGATGGACAACCACGAGCGCCATGTGGGCGAGGATTGGGTTGTTTCCATCGGCGGCGAGACCTTCCAGCTGGTGATTGCCGCCGATAAGGACGGCTCGACCGTGACTTTTGCCGATGGGGCCTCGCATCGCATCACCTCGGACTGGTGTCCGGGGCAAACGCTGGCGCGCATTCAGATTGATGGCGCGATGATGGTGCTGAAAGTGGGCAAGCTGGTGAGCGGTTTCCGCATTCGGTTCCGGGGCGCGGATATGCCGGTGAAGGTGTGGACGCCGCGCCAGGCCGAACTGGCCGCGCTGATGCCCGAGCGGGTGGCACCGGATACCTCGAAGCTGCTGCTTTGCCCGATGCCCGGCCTGATCGTGAAGGTTGATGTGGCCGAGGGCGACGAGGTGCAGGAAGGTCAGGCGCTTTGCACCGTTGAGGCGATGAAGATGGAGAACATCCTGCGCGCCGAAAAGACCGGCATCGTGAGCAAGATCAACGCCGGGCCGGGTGACAGCCTTGCCGTGGACGATGTGATCATGGAGTTCGAATAATGGCCGACTGGCGCCTCTGGGGGGCCACGTTGCTGGCCTATGCCTCGGGCGCCGGGGTGGCTTGGGCCACCTTCATGATCCTTGGCGCCTACTACTGGGGCGACGGGGTGAACGACCTGATGGTTGCCTCGTGGCTGGTGGCCGGTGGGGTGCTGGGCTTTCTGGTATTTGCCGTGATGGGCCAAAGCCTTGCCGGGCGGTTTGGCGCGCGGCTCAACTGGTGGCTGATGGGGCTGATCGCCACCATCGTCGCCACGGTGATGCTGGCAGCCCTTGTGATGCAGGGGATCGTGACGCTGATCCAAGGGCTTGTGGTGGTGGGCCTGCCGTTTTTTGTGCTGGCGGGCTATGGGCTGGGGCAGCTTGAAAAGAAGGTGGGGGCATGAGCGCCCAAGCTCACCTTTGGCGCAACTCGTCGCGGCGCAGCGGCCATTTGTCGATGGAGCGGGTGATTTCGCGCACGTCCCAGGGGAAGGGTTTGCGCAGCTTGACCTGCCCGTCCTTGCCGATCAGCACCAGCATGAAGCCACGCGGGCGCAGCTTGGTGCGGATGGCGGAATTGGCGGCGGGGTCGGCATCGGTGATGATGACCACGTCACGATCAAGCAGCGCATCGGTGCGGGCGGCGAGCAGCTCTAACTGTTCGGCAAAGCGCGGATCGGCAGGCGTATCGGCGAAGACCACGACGGGGCGGCGCAGCCAGAGAAATTCGGCCAGGTCGGTTTCGCTGGCGTCGAGCACCGCCAGCGCGTTGGCGTCTCGCACGGCTTCGCCTGCCTCGGCGGCGATCGCATCGTCCTCGGCCCCCGGGCTGACAGCGACGACGCCGGTTTCTTGCGCCATCGCAGGCATGGCCAGAGAGGCCAGAAAGATAAATGAAATGAGCCGCATGATGTCTCCTCTGCCAAAAGATATAGGCGCAGGCGGGCGGAATGCGAAGGGGCCGATGCTGGCCGCGACGAATTGACGGACCTGAGATAGGAGGCTCCGATGAGCAAGAAAACTGACGCATGGAAAACGATTGCCGAGAAGGAACTGCGGGGTAAGCCGCTGGAGGGGCTGGATTGGGAGACGCTGGAAGGCATCACCGTGAAGCCGCTTTACACCGAGGAGGATGTGGAGGGGCTGGAGCATATGGGCTCGATCCCCGGCGAGGCGCCTTTTACCCGCGGGCCAAAGGCCACGATGTATGCGGGCCGCCCCTGGACGATCCGGCAATATGCGGGCTTTTCGACCGCTGAGGAAAGCAACGCCTTTTACCGCAAGGCGCTGGATGCCGGGCAGCAGGGCGTGAGCGTGGCCTTCGATCTGGCCACCCACCGGGGCTATGACAGCGACCATCCGCGCGTGGTGGGCGATGTGGGCAAGGCCGGCGTGGCGATTGACAGCGTTGAGGACATGAAGATCCTGTTTGACGGTATCCCGCTCGACAAGGTTTCGGTGTCGATGACGATGAATGGCGCGGTGATCCCGATCCTCGCCAGTTTCATCGTGACAGGCGAGGAGCAGGGGCATGATCGCGCGGTGCTGTCGGGGACCATTCAGAACGACATTCTGAAAGAGTTCATGGTGCGCAACACCTATATTTACCCGCCTGAGCCTTCGATGAAGATCATCGCGGATATCATCGAATACACCTCAAACGAGATGCCGAAGTTCAACTCGATCTCGATTTCCGGCTACCATATGCAGGAAGCGGGCGCGAACCTTGTGCAGGAGCTGGCCTATACGCTGGCCGATGGGCGCGAGTATGTGCGCGCCGCAATCGAGGCCGGGATGGATGTGGACAAGTTCGCCGGGCGGCTGAGCTTTTTCTTTGCCATTGGCATGAATTTCTTCATGGAGATCGCCAAGTTGCGGGCCGCACGCACGTTGTGGCACCGGATCATGACGGAGTTTGGCGCGAAGTCCGAACGCAGCAAGATGCTGCGCACCCACTGTCAAACCAGCGGCGTGAGCTTGCAGGAGCAAGACCCTTATAACAACGTGATCCGCACCGCCTATGAGGCGATGAGCGCGGTGCTGGGGGGCACGCAGAGCCTGCACACCAACGCGCTGGATGAGGCGATTGCCCTGCCGACCGAGTTTTCGGCAAGGATCGCGCGCAACACCCAGCTTGTCCTTCAGGAAGAAACGCAGGTGACCCGCGTCGTTGATCCGCTGGCCGGGTCTTACTATGTGGAAAGCCTCACCAACGAGTTGATCGAGCAGGCCTGGGCGCTGATGGAAGAGGTCGAGGGCATGGGCGGCATGACCAAGGCCGTGGCCTCGGGGATGCCCAAGCTGCGCATCGAGGAAAGTGCCGCACGCCGCCAGGCGATGATCGACCGGGGCGAGGAAGTGATTGTCGGGGTCAACAAATACCGCAAGGACAAGGAAGACCCGATCGACATTCTGAATGTTGATAACGTGGCGGTGCGCGAAGGGCAGGTCAAGCGGCTGGAGAGCATCCGCGCCAGCCGTGACGAAGCCGCCTGCGAAGCGGCGCTGGCCGAGCTTGAGCGCTGCGCCAAAGACGGCGGCAACCTGCTGGAAGCCGCGGTAGAGGCCGCACGCGCCCGCGCAACTGTTGGGGAGATCAGCATGGCGATGGAAAAGGTATTTGGCCGCCACCGGGCCGAGGTGAAGACGCTCGCAGGGGTTTATGGCAGCGCCTATGAGGGCGACGAGGGATTTGCCGCGATCCAGAAGGACGTGGAAGCCTTTGCCGAAGAAGAAGGCCGCCGCCCGAGGTTGCTGGTGGTGAAAATGGGCCAGGACGGGCATGACCGGGGGGCCAAGGTGATTGCCACCGCCTTCGCCGATATCGGCTTTGACGTGGACGTTGGCCCGCTGTTTCAAACGCCCGAAGAGGCCGCGCAGGACGCGGTGGACAACGATGTGCATGTGGTTGGGATTTCGTCTCAGGCGGCCGGGCACAAAACGCTCGCCCCCAAGCTGGTTGCGGCGCTGAAGGAGGCGGGCGCGGAGGATATCATTGTGATCTGTGGCGGGGTGATCCCGCAGCAGGACTATGATTTCCTGTATCAGAATGGTGTGAAGGCGATTTTTGGGCCGGGCACGAACATTCCGGCGGCGGCGGCAGATGTGCTGAAGATCATCCGCGACACCCGCGACTAAGGGGCCTAGAGCGTGCCGCGTTCATTCGAATTCACGCGACACGCTCTAACTTATTGATTTCGCATGTTCGAGAAGCTCAAAACCGGTTCCCACTTTTGAGCAACATGCTCTAGCCCGGCAAAACAGGGAGGCGCGGCGCTCTTGATCGAGGGCCGCGCCTTTTGCTTGCTTGGGGATTGGATATTTGCAGCAAGAAAATGAGGCGGGTTGCACGGCGCGGCGGATGCTGGCCTGATGGGGCGCATGGTAGCTCTTGATCATATCGCCGTGCTTTCGAGGACGGGGTGATCCATGATCCCTCCAGCGGTGGGCTGGCGGCGCTGATTGACCATCCGGAAGGGCCGAAGGGGCTGCGTTAAACGTTCGGCGGCCATTGCGCTGGCACCTCAGCCGGGCGAGGTTGGGTGGACGTTTAGCCGCTGGCACGATTTTGTTTTGATGCAGAAATTCCTGTGACGCGCCGCGTGCCAGCCATTAAGGTAGCGCACATGTCGATCTGGACGCGCATAGGAGATGCCCTTGGGGCTTTGCGGGCGGGCGAGGGGCTTTCGGAGGTGTTTGATCGCCTGCGCACCCCGCCGGAACGCACGGTGGGTTTTACCATTGCCGTGATCGCGCTGGGGGCCAAGATGGCCAAGGCAGACGGGCAGGTGACGCGCGATGAGGTGAAAGCTTTCCGCGAGGTTTTTACCATTCCCGAGGGCGAGGAAAACAACGCGGCGCGGGTGTTTAACCTCGCGCGCCAGGATGTGGCGGGTTTTGAGGAATACGCCGCCCGCATTGCGCGGATGTTTGACAGTGGCCATGGGGCGCTGGGCGACCTGCTGGAAGGGCTGTTTCACATTGCGATGGCGGATGGGGAATATCACCCGAAGGAAGATGATTTTCTGACCCGCGTTGCCGAGATTTTCAAGGTCGACGAGCGGGAGTTTCGCTCGCTGCGCGCCCGGTTTGTGCCCGATGCAGAGCCTGATCCCTATGATGTGCTGGGGGTGCCGCATGACGCCTCCCCAGAGGAAATTCGGGCGGCATGGCGGCGGCAGGTGCGTGAAAGCCACCCTGATGTGATGATCGCGCGGGGGGTGCCCAAAGAAGCGGTGCGCATGGCCGAAAGCCGGATGATCGCCCTTAACCGCGCCTGGGAAGAGATTGGTGACTGAGGCCGTGCAGAGACCGCTGCGGATTGCCACCTACAATGTGGAGTGGTTTGACGCGCTGTTTGATGACGAGGGGATGCCGATCGCCGATGAAGTGTGGTCGCGCCGCTATGACGTGACCCGCGCGGCGCAGCTTGAGGCGCTTGGCATCGTGTTCACGGCGCTCGATGCCGATGCGGTGCTGGTGGTTGAGGCGCCTGACCACGGCAAGAACGGGCGCACGATGATGGCGCTGGAAGCCTTTGCCAAGCTGTTTGATCTGCGCGCGCGCAAGGCGCTGGTGGGCTTTGCGAATGACACCCAGCAAGAGATTGCGCTGCTTTACGACCCGGATGTGATTGCGGCCCGCCATGTGCCGATGGGCGAGGAAACCGGCAAGAAAGGCTCAAAGGACGCGCCGCGATTTGACAGCGTGTTCCGGATTGATCTGGATATTGACGCCCGCGAGGATTTGGTGCGCTTTTCCAAGCCGCCGCTGGAGGTGGAGCTGCGGGTGGCGGGGGAGGTGATCCACCTGATCGGGGTGCATATCAAATCAAAGGCGCCGCATGGCGCGGGCACCGCCGAGGAGGCGACCCGCATATCCATTGCCAATCGGCGCAAGCAGTTGGCGCAATCAATCTGGCTGCGCCGGAGGGTGGAGGCGCATCTGGAAAGGGGCCACAAGCTGATCGTGCTGGGCGATTTCAACGATGGTCCGGGGCTGGATGAATATGAGGCGCTGTTTGGCCGCTCGGGGCTGGAAATTGTGCTGGGGGTGGATGCGCCCGGGCATTTGCGGCTGGTGGACCCGCACGCGCGACGGGCGCTTTCGGGCGGGTATTTGCAGGCGCATGACACGTCGGCAAGGTTTTATATCCACGAGGAAAAGCGGTATCTGACGGCGCTGCTCGACTATGTGATGCTGTCGCGCAACCTGAGCGATCAGGCGTTGGAGTGGCGCATTTGGCACCCGTTTGACGACCCGCGCTGTTACTCGGTGCCAGAGCTGCGCGAGGCACTGTTGATGGCCTCTGATCACTTCCCGGTTTCGGTTGATCTGCTGCCGGGGCTTTGAACGACTCGGGCGAGCGCCTATATTCATGCCATGAAACAGATTTGCGCCGCCGCCCTCATCGCCCTGCTTGCCACGCCTGCGCTGGCTGAAACGGTGCGCCCCCGCCCCCTGGATTCGCAAGAGACCGAACGCGCCGAGCCGCGCGAGGACGGCGATATGGAGGAGGGGTTCAACCTTGTAGAAAAGGGGCTGACGCTGTTTTTCAAGGGGTTGGCGGAGGAGATGGAGCCAGCGCTGCAAGATATGGCCCGCGAAATGGAGCCTGCCTTGAAGCGGCTGGCCGAAGAATTGGGGCCGGTGCTGGCCGATCTTTCGGAGATGATTGACGAGATTGACCGCTACCATCCGCCCGAAAAGCTGCCCAATGGCGATATTATCCTGCGCCGGAAAACCGAAAATGATCCGGCACCGGATGGGCCGCTTGAAAAAATTTACCCCAGGCCGATTGATCCCGACGGCGAGATCGAGCTTTGAGGGCTTTGCGGGGTTAATCGCCCGCCAGGCGCACCTCGGTTTCGCACTCAAGCGCGGCGGCGAGTGACATGAAGCGCGCCTCGGCGACCTCGCCATAAAGATCGGCGGCGGCGCGGGGCAGGATGAGGCGCAACTGGCGCTTTTTGGAGCGGTAATCGAGGCGGCCCATATGATCGGGGTTGTTGGCGGAGAACATCGCCCCAAAGCGCATGGCCTTGCCCAGAACAGCCGCCTGATGGCGGTCCTTCTCGGGCAGCCGCTCGACCATTTCCAGCAGGTGGCCCGAAGGCTCGGCATTGCGGTAGCGGTGCAGCAGCGCGAGGCCCACAAACACCCGACCGGGATGATCAATGCCGCCAAGGTTGGAGCGGGTGGCGTTATCAAAGCAGATTTCACCGCGATAATCGGGGTGGGCGCGCCAGCTGACATCATGCAGCAGGCAGGCGGCGCGAATCAGGCGGCGGCGCTCATCACGAGTGCGCCGGAACAGCGGGCTGACAAATTCGTAAAGGGTGTTGCCAAAGCCGGGCATCCGCGCGCTTTGGGCTTCGTTGAAGTGGCAGGCCTCGATCAGCGGATCACGGGCGCGGATCATCTCGGACATTTGCTCATAAAGCATGCCCTCGCGGATGCCGTAGGCGGAAATCCAGATTTCGCGCGTGCCGAAGGCTTTCATCAGCCGCCGCAGCACCTCTCCGGCGATGGGAACCAGCGCGATCCGCGCCGCAGACAGGCCCGCCTCGCGGCGCAGCACTTCAAAGTCCTTGCCCTTCAGCCAATCAAGCGTTTTGCGGGCCTGGGCCGGGGTCATGTGATAATCGTGCAGCACGGCGAGCGGGTAGCCGCGACGGTGCATATCAAGCTTGGCGATGGCCCGCCACGAGCCGCCCACGAGATAAAGCCGCTTGTGTTTGGGGATTTCGGCGGTGAGGCGGGCGAGAACCTGATCAATCTCGGCCCGGCGGGCCTTGCGACCGCCCTTGATGGTTTTGAGCCTCAGCGGGCCAAGCGAGGTGGAGGCGCAGGGGCCAACACCGGTGCCATCAAGCAGCGCCAGTTCCATCGACGAGCCGCCGATATCGCAGGCCAGACCGGCGGCGCCGGGCCAGCCAAGCAGCACGCCCTGGGCCGACAGGCGCGCCTCCTCTTCACCGCTCACCACATAAACAACGAGGCCGGTGCTTTGCTCGATTTCCTCGCAGAACGAGGGGCCATCCTCGGCGTTGCGAACGGCGGCGGTGGCGGCGGCGGTGAGGGTGGGGATTCCCATGCCCTCGGCCAGCGTCACGAAGCGGCGCACGGCGGCAAGGGCGCGTTGGCGGCCCTCCGGGTTGAGCCGCCCGGTTTCCCCCATGCCCGCGCCAAGCCCGCACATGACCTTTTCGTTGAAAAAATACGCCGGGCTGCGCGCCGCGCCGTCAAAGATCACAAGGCGAACGGAGTTTGAGCCGATGTCGATCACCCCAACCCGAGACAGCGCCTGCGCTTCGGGATGGTCATAAATCGGTCGGCCAAAAGGGCCCCAGTTGCGCTGTTGCTCGGCTGATCCGTCCATGGTTATCCCCCGGTGTTGGCAACCGCCCCTCAGTGATAGAGGGCGCGGGCAGGCGAGGTCAATCTTTCGCGTGAGTGAGCTCGGGCACATCTGCCGCCCCAGCCGATCCGCGCCCCGAAAGGGAGGGGTTTTCCATGAAGAACCGGTGGCAACTGAACAGCTGGGTGTCTTTGGTGATTGGCGGGCGGGTGAAGCTGCCATCGGGCTGCATGACCCAGCTTTGCGCGGTATCGGCCATGTTGGCGGCCATCACCTGCTCGGTGATCTGCGCCTTCACGGTGGCATTGGTGCATTCCACCAGCGTTTCGACCCGGCGATTGAGGTTGCGGCCCATCCAATCGGCCGAGGAAATGAACACGCGCGCCTTTTTGGAGGGCAGCCCGTGGCCATTGCCAAAACAGACGATGCGCGAGTGCTCAAGAAACCGCCCGACGATGGATTTGACCCGAATATTGCCGCTAAGCCCCGCGATTCCGGGGCGCAGCCCGCA
>NZ_JARGND010000004.1:36168-93047 GCF_029212645.1 Vannielia sp.
ATCGGGTGGTAATTGCCGGTGCCGTAGTGGGTGTAGGTGACCAGTTCGCGGCCCTCGCGGCGCACCACGGTGCTGATTTTGGCGTGGGTTTTGTAGTGCATGAAGCCATACACCACGTGCGCGCCGGAGCGCTCCAGCCTGCGGCTTTGGCGGATGTTGGCGGCCTCGTCAAAACGCGCCTTCAGCTCGACCAGCGCGGTGACGGATTTGCCGTCTTCCGCCGCTTCGCACAGCGCCTCCACAATCGGGCTGCGCTTGGAGGTGCGATAGAGGGTTTGCTTGATCGCGACGACATCCGGATCACGCGCCGCCTGCTGAAGAAAGCGCACCACCATATCGAAGGTTTCATAGGGGTGATGCAGCAGCATGTCTTTTTGCTGGATGGCGGCAAACATATCGCCATCGTGGTCTTGTACCCGCTCGGGCACGCGGGGGGTGAAAGAGGGCCAAAGCAGATCGGGGCGACTATCAAGCACCAGCTCCGAAAGATCGGCGACGCCTAAAACACCATCGGTTTCAATGACTTCCGCATCGCCGACTTCCAGCTCTTCCATGATGAGCGCGCGCAGGGCCTTGGGGGCGGCGGCAGACATATTAAGGCGCACAACCTCGCCACGGCGGCGGCGTTTCAGGGCGGTTTCAAACTCGCGCACGAGGTCTTCGGCCTCTTCCTCAAGCTCAAGGTCACTGTCGCGCAACACCCGGAAGGTGCAGCTTCCCTTCTCCTCATAGCCGGGGAAGAGAGAGCCGATGTTGAGGCGCAGCAGCAACTCAAGCGGCAGGAACCGATGCTCGCCTTCCTCGGCGGGCAGGGCCACGAACCGCTCGATCTGGTGGGGCACCGGGAGGATGGCGTTCAGCTTGCGATCATTCGCGCGGGAGGTGAGCTGGAGGGCGAGGCAAAAGCCGCCGTTGGCGATAAAGGGAAAGGGGTGCGCGGGATCAATCGCCAGCGGCGAGAGCACCGGGAAGACCGAGGTGAGGAAATAATCGGCGAGATAGCTGTGATCGGCTTCGGTGAGCTGCTCGGTGGAGAGCAGGTGGATTTTTTCGCGGTCCATCTCCTGGCGCAGGTTTTTCCAGGTTTCCTGCTGACGAGCGATCAGCTTGCGCGCATCGGCGTTGATCAGCACCAGTTGCTCTGCCGGGGTCAGCCCATCGGCGGCGGGGGTGGTGATGCCCTCCTTTGCCAACTCGCGCAGGCCCGCAACTCGGACGGTGTAAAACTCATCCAGATTGGTGGCGGAGATCGACACAAAGCGCAGCCGCTCCAGCAGCGGCACGCGGGTGTTTTCAGCCTCTTCCAGCACCCGCCAATTGAAGCCCAGCCACGAAAGCTCACGGTTGTGAAAACGCCGCGCGCCAGCGGTTTCTTCGGGCGGTAGCACAACGGGTTCGGGGTAGGGGGCGGCGAGAAAATCGGACTGGGTCATGGGGGCAATCATCGGGCTTGTCTGTCACGGGGGTGTGACAGTTTGAGCCCCTTAATTGCCTGAAAACTCCGGCTGTTCCAAGACCTCCGCTGCCAACCCGCGCGACAGGCGGTGCCCGGTGGCAAGCTGATGCCGATCAAGCGCAGCCACCAGCGCCTGTGCGGCCTGCGCCGAACGCTCCATCCGGGTCACGAGATAGCTGAGCAGTTCAGACGAAGGATCAAGCTGGCGATCGGTGAAATGCTTCAGCAAGAGGGCCATCAACAGCTCATCATCGGGTTCGCCAAGGCTGGCGCGGGTGGTGGCGGCAAGGCGCGTGGCCAGATCGGGGAGGGTGGGGGTGAGCGGGTCTTGTGCCGTCATCAACAGGGGCGTGCCGGGCGCGGCGAAGCGATTGAGCGTGTGAAACAGCGCCTCTTCGGTCTCGGGATTGCCCATGAAGCGGTGAATGTCTTCCAGCACCAGCGGGGTGGAGGGCACCGGCGGCGGGGTGACGCTGTGGGCGGTTTCGGCACCGGTTTCAACCGCCCAGACAGAGGCAAGGTGGCTCTTGCCAGAGCCTTTTGGCCCTGTCAGCAGTAGCCGCGCCTCTGGCCAGCCGAGCCAATCATCAATCAGGCGGGTGGCAGCGAGATTGGTGGCGCAGACGAAAAAATCATCGCGCCCGGTGGCTTCGATCACCGGGAGGTCGAGGGGGATCTGACGCGCCATCTGTTAGCTTTCGTCGCGAACTTCTTGGGTTTTGTCGGTGGCGACCTTGGCGGCTGTGGCCACGGTTGGGTTTGCGTCGGTGCCCTGATAGAGTCGCCCCTCCTTATACTCGGCGAGGCCAAAGCGGGCGACCACACCGAGCGCGGCGGCAACCGGGACGGCGACGAGCATGCCGGTGAAGCCAAAGAGCGTGCCAAAGGCCGAAAGAGCGAAGATCAGCCAAACCGGGTGCAAGCCAACGGAATCGCCGACCAGTTTTGGCGTGAGGATATTGCCCTCAAGGAACTGGCCGGTGAAAAAGATCGCGGCCACGGCTCCGATCCAGGCCCATTCTCCCCAGAACTGGAACAGCGCCAGGCCGATAGCGAGCGCCCCGCCGACCAGGGCGCCGACGTAAGGGATGAATGTGAGCGCCCCGGCGATAGCGCCGACGACGAGGCCAAAGTTGAGGCCAACCCCCATGAGCGACACCGCGTAAAAAACGCCCAGAAGCAGGCAAACGGTGCCTTGGCCGCGAATGAAGCCGGCAAGGGTGCGGTCAATTTCGGAGGCGAGGTGGCGGATGGTGGGGGCGTGGTCGCGTGGCAGCAGGTCATCAACCTTGGCGGTCATGCGATCCCAGTCGAGCAGCAGGTAGAAAGCGACGATGGGGACCAGCACCAGCAGCACCATGACATTGACGATCGACGAGACCGAGCTGACGAGCGATGAAATGAGCTCACCGCCCCGCGATTGGATGGTTTCGCCCAGCGTCCCAAGGGATTTGGCAATGGTGCTCTCCCCATCCATCAGATCGGGGAAGCGGGTGGTGAGAAAGCTGCGCAAATCAGAAAAGACCTGCGGTGCAGTTTTGAACAGAGCGATGCTTTGCTCAACCAGGGAAGGCACCACAAGGAGCGCGGCGAGGGCGAAGATCAGCAGACCGATAAGGGAAATCAAGCTGACCGAAAGGATGCGGTTGAGCCCTATCGCCTCAAGCCGGTCAGCAACCGGATCGAGGCAGTAGGCGACCGCTCCGCCCAGCACAAAGGGCAGGATCACATCACCCAGCAGGTAAAGCACGGCGAAGAAGGCCGCCGCTGCGACGCCCCAATATTTCGCCTGATCTCTGACCGGAAGTGACATGCCGCCCCTTTTTTCCCTTCCTCTCATATTGCCCGCCGGGCGCGGTCATGCAAGGGGCGGTGGCGCGGGTTGGTCGACCGGGGCGATTACCCGGCGGCGCGCATGGGGGGCATTTCCACCGGGCCATCGGCGGTGGCTAGCCCCGGCAGCCGCATTTTGCCCGGTTGGCCAAGGCTGAAGGTTTCGACCAAGCTGTTGAGCCGCTGGACATTGCCCGCGAGCAGGGTGTTGGCGGCGGTGGTCTCTTCAAACATGCCGGCGTTTTGCTGGGTGACAACTTCCAGTTCGGAGATCGCTCCGTTGAGTTCGGTGAGGCCGCGGGACTGATCGGAGGTTGCCTCGGCAATGTTGCGCAGGCGCTCGGTGATTTTGCCGATGGCGTTTTGGATGCCTGCGAGGGCGGTGCCGGTTTGGTTGACGAGGGTTGCGCCACCCGCGATCTCGGCCACGGAATTGGAGATCAAGGTATTGATTTCACTCGCGGCTTGCGAGCTGCGCTGGGCGAGGGCGCGGACCTCGGAGGCGACCACGGCAAAGCCGCGACCGGCTTCGCCTGCGCGCGCGGCCTCGACCCCGGCGTTCAGGGCGAGCAGATTGGTTTGAAAAGCGATATCGTCGATCACGCCGGTGATCTTTTGGATTTCGCGCGAGCTTTCCTCAATCCGGTTCATGGCGTCAACGGCGTTGGCCATGATGACAGTGCCCTCTTCAGCTTCTGAGGAGGTGCTTTCGGCCAGAGTGCGGGCATCGCTGGAATCCTCGGCGACGGCCTTGATGGTGCGGGTCAATTCACTGAGGGCAGAGGCGATTTGGGCCAGCGTGGTGGCCTGCCGTTCGGTGCGGATCGACAGATCATTGGCGGAGGAGGAAATTTCGGAGCTTTGTTCCTCGATCGAGGCGGTTTGGTCGATCACCGCCAGCATCGCGTTGCACAGGCGTGTTGTGGCGGCGTTGAAATTCTCACCCAGTTCCGAAAACTCCTCTCCCAGTTCTTCGGTGATGCCGGTGGCCAGATCGCCTGCGGCAAGGCGCTCCAGCGCGGTGCGAAAATGCTCCAGCAGGTGCGCGCGGATGGCATCGTTCTCGGCCCGCTCCGTGGCCTCGCGCGCCTCAGCGTCGGTGCGCATGGCGGCTTCGGCACGGGCTTGAGCGAGGGCCTCTTGCGCTTGACTGGTGGCCTCGGCGGCAAGAGCGCGCTCTTTTTCGGCCTCGGTGAGGGCGGCGGCTGCGCGGGCGGCTTCAGCCTCGGCCTTTTGAGCGGATTGCTCGGAGCTGGCAGCGGCGGATTTGCTAAGGGCCAAACGCTCCATTGCCAGCCGCGACAGCGACAGCCGCTTGTGAATGGCGATCACCAGAACCCCGGCTTCGACGACAACCACGGCCGCATGAAAGGCCGTGCGCCCGACGTTGAACAGGAGGTCGGTAGATGGGTAAACAAGCGCGGGCAACAGCAGGGTGAAGCCCAAATGGTGCAGCGCGACAGTGCCCGCAGCGATCAACACCGGCTTGATATCGGCCATCGTTACCAGCATCGCCAGAGTGACGAAATAGACCATGTGGCTATCAAGTTGCAGCGGGTGCCCGGCCAGAGACGCGGTGAAGGTAATGGCGGTGCCGGTCAGCGCTTGCGCCACAAGGATGCGCGACAGCACCGCAGAGGCAAGCGGCGCCAGCAAAGCCAGCCCGGCAAAGGCGGCCCCGCCGATTGCCATGACAAGCACGTGCCCGCCGGTGATCCAGCAGACCATGATCATGAGCAGCGCGGCCCCTACCGTGAGCTTTGAGAGCAGTTTGACCGCTTGCACGCGATCTTCTTCAAGGGGGGTGCTCACCGGGGCCACCATTTGATCAGGCTGCAGCATGAAGGGTTCTTTGAGGGCAGTCGCTTCAGACATCATCAACTCCACAGATTGCGGCGAGGGCATTGCCATCAAGCACAGCCCAGGCCCCGTGTTTCAGGGCGCGGGTCTCATCGCCGGCGGTGTCCCATGCGGCGAGCAGGGCGAAGGGCGCGCCTGCGGGGCCGATGATATGCCCGCCCGCCGCCTCAACCAGCGCCGGACCATCGGCCCAGGGCGACAGCAGCACCAGCACCGGCCCGGCGCCTGAGGGATGTTGGCCCAGTAGGGCAAGGGGCGTTACGGCGAGCGGGGCCATGAACGCAAACGCGATGGTCAGGTGGTGCAACATGTGGCGAAGCGCCCTTTTTTGGCACAGGGTTGACCACCCTTCTACGAACGGCGCCTTTCTACCTCCTTAACGCCGCTCGGTTTTCTGCCCCGCGGCGTGAATAACCTGTGAAAGCTGCGGTGTGGCGCTTTCCTATGGCGGTGCGGGCCCCCAAGCTCACCAGATAGCGCAATGGGCCAGCAGAGGAGCGCAGACCGATGACTCGATTCGTGAAACTCAGCACCGTGTTGGGCCAACCGCCGCGCCCAACCCCTGCAAATCCGCCCTCAGCCGAGGCCCCGCGCGAGCGGCCAGAGGGCAAGGCCCCGCCGCCATCCCCGGACCAGCGCCGCTGGGTGGGCTAAATCTTGTGAGCGGCGGCGTGATGGGCTAGAGGCTCAAGGCATAAATTCATGCCCCGAGGGACCCATCCATGCGCCTGAGCCGCTACTTCCTGCCTGTTCTCAAGGAAACCCCTGCCGACGCGCAGATTGCTTCGCACCGTTACATGCTGCGTGCCGGAATGGTGCGCCAACAGGCCGCCGGGATTTATTCGTGGCTGCCGCTGGGCTTCAAGGTGCTGAAGCGCATCGAGCAGATCGTGCATGAGGAGCAGCAGCGCGCGGGCCATATCCCGATGCTGATGCCCACCGTGCAACCGGCTGATCTGTGGAAGGAAAGCGGGCGCTATGATGCTTACGGCCCCGAGATGCTGCGCATCCGCGACCGCCACGAGCGGGACATGCTTTACGGCCCCACCAACGAGGAGATGATCACCGACATCTTCCGCGCTCATGTGGCCAGCTACAAAAGCCTGCCGATGACGCTTTACCACATCCAGTGGAAATTCCGCGACGAGATCCGCCCGCGCTTTGGCGTGATGCGGGGGCGCGAGTTTTACATGAAGGACGGCTACAACTTTGACCTCACGAAGGAAGATGCGCTGCACGCCTATAACCGCCACATGGTGAGCTACCTGCGCACCTATGAGCGGATGGGGCTGACGGCGATCCCGATGCGGGCTGACAGCGGCCCGATTGGCGGCGATGACACCCATGAGTTCCTCGTGCTGGCCGAGACCGGCGAGAGCGATGTGTTCTTTGATGCAGGCGTCACCGATCTGAAGCTGGGCGACCGGGAGGTTGATTATGATGACGTGGCGCAGGTGAAGGGGATTTGTGACGAGTTTACAAGCCTTTACGCCCGCACCGACGAAACCCATGACGAAGCGCTTTATTCCGGCATCCCCGAGGATCGCCGCCGCCAGGGCAAGGGCATTGAAGTGGGGCAGATCTTTTACTTTGGCACCAAGTATTCGGAGCCGATGGGGGCCACCGTGCAAGGCCCGGATGGCAAGCCGGTGCCGGTGCATATGGGCAGCCACGGCATTGGGGTGAGCCGCCTTGTGGGCGCGATCATCGAGGCCAGCCATGACGATAAGGGCATCATCTGGCCCGAGGGGGTAACGCCGTTTCACGCCGGGATCGTCAACATGCGGGTGGGCGACGAGGCCTGTGACCGGGCCGCCGAGGCGCTTTACGGCACCATGAAAACCCTCGGCATGGACCCGCTTTACGACGACACCGACGAGCGTGCAGGCGCGAAATTTGCCACCCAAGACCTGATCGGCCTGCCGTGGCGCATCACCGTGGGGCCGCGGGGGCTGAAGAACGGCGTGGTTGAGCTGACCAACCGGCGCACCGGCGAGAGTGAGGAGCTGTCTCCCGAAGCGGCGCTTGCCAAGCTGGCCGCAGCCTATGAGGGGAAGCGCTAGGGCGTGACCCCGCCGCAGGGCCTTGTGGGAGGGGGGCGTGAGCTTGATGGTTGGCACGCAAGGCGGCTGCGTAGCACCGGCGGGTCGCTTGGGGCCGAGCAGCGCGTCATCAACCAGTGCGAGCGGGGGGTCGTGCGGGACCGCTACACGCCCACCAGCCCCGGAAAGCCCACGGGTCGCGGGCGGCGGATGACTCCTGCAAAACCGGCTGGAAGGTAGGCGACCCCGCGAGAGCGCCGGCAAACACTGATCGGTGACAGGGCGGTTTGAGCGCTTGACCTCCCGCGCATCCCTCCGCATCTTCCCGCGCAAACAGGCAGGAGGCCCCATCGTGGCCAAAACAGCAGGCAAAACAGCCCCATTCTCACGCTTTGAGTGGATGCTCGCGTGGCGCTACATGCGCTCGCAGCGCTCCGAGGGCGGGGTGAGCATTTTGACGTGGATCGCGCTGGGTGGGATCACGCTGGCGGTGTTTGCGCTGATCGTGGTGATGGCGGTGCGCTCGGGCTTTCGCACAGACTTTGTAGACACGATCATTGGTGCGAATGCCCATACCTCGGTGCGCTCCTCGGTTTATGTGGATGAACGCGGCGCAACCACCCGCGCGATCCCCGATTACGAGGCATGGGTGGAACGGCTGAGCGCGGTTCCGGGTGTCACCACTGTGGCCCCGCTGGTGAAGGGGCAGGTGCTGGCCAACCTGCGCAGCGCCAATGCGGGGGTTGAGGTGTTTGGCATCCGCCATGATGACCTGTTGAACCTGCCGCGCATTGCCGAGCCCGAGCAGCAAATGGGCGATATCTCGCGCTTTGACGAGGGCGTCGCGATCGGCTGGGGCGTGGCCTCTGAGCTTGGCGCATCGGTGGGAGACAGGATCAAGATCATCAACCCCAATGGCACCCGTTCGCCGCTGGGGGTAACGCCACGGGTGAACGCCTATGAGGTGGTGTATATCTTCCAGGCCGGGCGCTATGACATTGATCGCACACGGGTTTACCTGCCGTTCAGCGAGGCGCAGAGCTTTTTCAACTATGATGGAGCGGCCAGCGAAATAGAGGTGATGGTTGATACCCCCGAAGAGATTGAAACCTGGGATGTGCCGCTGCTGCGTGCGGCGGGTGACCGGGCCATCCTGTGGAGCTGGAAGGACGCCTGGGGCAGCTTTTTGCGCGCGCTGGTGATCGAGGACATCATGATGATCATCATCATGTCGATCCTCGTGTTGATCGCCTCGCTCAACATCATCTCAGGCCTGATCATGCTGGTGAAAAACAAGGGCCGTGACATTGGCATCCTGCGCACCATGGGGCTGACGCAGGGCACGATCATGCGGGTGTTTTTCCTCTGTGGGGCGCTGATTGGCACGGTGGCCACGGCGCTTGGCACGCTGCTTGGCTGCCTCTTTGCGCTCAACGTCAACAATATCGTCGGCTTCATCAACTGGGTGTCGGGGCAGGATGTGTGGGATGCCTCGATCCGGGGGATCTACAAGGTGCCGTCAGAGTTGCAGGCGGGGGATGTGATCTTTGCGGTAGGCCTTGCGCTGGCGCTTTCTTGGGGGGCCACGCTGATCCCGGCGCGCCGGGCGGCAAGGCTCGATCCGGTGGAGGCGCTGCGCTATGAGTGAGATGGTTTTAAGCCTTGAGGGCGTGTGCAAAACCTACAACGAAGGCAAGCCAAACGAGGTGCGCGTGCTCGACGGCGCGGCGCTGGATTTGCCGCGCGGCGAGGTGGTGGCCCTGGTTGCGCCCTCGGGATCGGGGAAATCAACGCTGCTGCATATCGCCGGGCTGCTGGACACACCAACAGCGGGCACCGTGCGCCTGATGGGCGAGGATATGACCCACGCCAGCGACGATAAACGCACCGCCGCCCGCCGCGCCGAGGTGGGATTTATATATCAATTCCATCACCTTATGCCCGAGTTCAGCGCCGTGGAGAACATCGTGCTGCCCCAGCTTGCCAATGCTGTGAGCGCCAGGGCCGCAGAGGCACGCGCGCAGGATTTGCTGGCGTTGGTGGGGCTTTCGCAACGGGCCAGTCACCGCCCGGCAGAGCTTTCGGGCGGGGAGCAGCAGCGGGTGGCGTTTTGCCGGGCTTTGGCCAATGGGCCTGCGCTTTTGCTCGCCGATGAGCCGACCGGCAACCTTGATCCGGCCACCTCTGACACGGTGTTCGAGGCGTTGATGGGGCTGGTGCGCGAGACCGGGCTTTCAGCGCTGATCGCCACCCATAACCTTGAGCTGGCCTCGCGGATGGACCGGACCTTGCGGCTGGACGAAGGGGTGGTTGTGCCGGGGTAAGGCTAGCCTTTCAGCACCAGAACGGTGCCCAATGCCATTAGCCCAATCCCGCCCACGCGCGACAGCGAAAGCGCCACTTCCCGTGCGCCAAACAGGCCGAAATGATCAATCACCGCGAAGGAGATCATCTGCCCCAAAAGCACGAAAACCACAGCGTTTCCAACGCCAAAGCTGGGGGCGACCCAGGTGATCGAGAGCACGTAGAAGGCCACGAACAACCCGGCCAGAAACACCTCTTTCGGGGCGGTGGTGAAGCGGTGCAGCGGCGCGGGGCCAGTCACGAGGGCAGTGACCAAAGCGGCGGTGAAGGCCACGATAAACAGCAATGTTGCCGCAGAGGCCGGGGAGCCGATGTGCCGCCCGAGACCGGCGTTGAGCGCGGCCAAAACCGGAATGCCCATGCCCGCCGCCAGCATGATGAGGGCTGATGTGGTGGTGCTCATCGCCGTGCCCCCGCATCGGTGACATGCAGCGCGGTGAACAGGCAGATAAGATCAACTCCTAGAAATATGGCTGCAATAACAAGCGCTTCGCCGTTAAGGTCAGCGCCGGTGTAGCTGGCCACCAGATCGCCCGCATCGCGCACCGCCGCGCCGGCAAAGCCCGCCAGATAGACGGCTGCGCCCCCCTTCCACAGCGCCACCAGCATCACCGCCGAAAGACCGACCCCGCGGGCAAAATACGCCGGGTCATCCAGTGGGATATCCAGCGCGGGCAGGCCGACCGGGCCGCCGAATATCCCCGCGATCACCAGGAGCAGCGCGTATAGGCGCAGCCAGAAGGGCAGGGTTTTTGCGCGTGATGCGGCCATATACGGTCCTCCGTGGATTTTGCCAGAGCCTATGGGCAGGTTCAGGGGGCCGCAAGATCAGCAAGGTAGTGCAAAACGTAAAAGAAGCCTTTACCGGGCCGCTCAGGAGCAAATCCCTTTGATTTCAGCGCCTTCCCAAGGGATGAGCACCCGTTTGACGCGCGACAGCGACAGGGGTTTTGGGTCCATCGCCTGCGAAACAAGGCTTTCAAGCCGCTGGGTGCGCGCACCTTCGGGATCGAGGGCGCGGCAGCAGACGAACTCTTCAACCAGGCTGGCCTGATGCTCATACGGGTAATCAAGAAAGCGAGGTTTTGCTGCGGGATCAAAGAGATAGGGGTCTTGCGCGGGCAGATGCTCGGCGGCGCCTTTCAGCGGGTGATAGCGCGTTGTTTTGCGGTGCTGCCACTGCCAGACATGGGTGAGTTCATGCGCCAGAAACATCGCTGCGGAGAGGTTCAGCTCCTCTGGCCAACCCTCAAGATAATCCTCCAAGTACCAGTCAGGGTTGAGAAAAATCTGGTTGAAGGCGACCAGCCCTGCGGTGGTGGAGGTGAACGACTTTTTGGGGCTGGGCGGCAGGATAAGCTCGCGGCAGGTGGTTCTGGGGCGGGTGAGATAGGTGCGGGAGATGGAGCCGACGGTGGAATAGGGGGCGAGGTGGACGCGGGAGTGATCTAGTGTATCGCCTTGAATTTCCTTGAGAAAATCGACTTCTGCTTCGGTCAGCGGGCGGCCGCAGGAGGCTGTGAGCAGCAACAGGAGGAGGACTGGAAAGTAACGCATTTTCAGAAGTTTATGGGGGTGTTGCGGGGGCTGCAATGGGCGTTAATTGCAAAAAGATCACAGCCACAAGTGATGCACAAGGGATGCACACCCCATGCATAGGAGATTTCATGCGGGGGTGAGCCGTTAACCCGCCGTGCCCTGATCTGTGTCATGGTGAGGCAAGCCCTGTGGCGCGACACTTACGCATAGCAACAGGAGGAAACCATGCGGATGATCATCATTGCAGCCCTTTTTGCGGCCAGCCCGGCGCTGGCGCAGGACGTGACGGAAGGGCAAGTGCTATACGAGCGCCACTGCGCGACCTGCCATGGGATCAAGGCCGATGGCTTGGGGCCAATGGCTCCGGCGCTGGTGGTCCAGCCGACCGTCCTGACGGCGCTGAGCGCGGGCAATGCAGGGGTGTTTCCGATGACGCGCGTTGTGAAGCGGATCGACGGGCGTGATCCGCTGGTTGCGCACGGCTCGGCGATGCCAATTTACGGTGACTTTTTTGAGGGCGACGACACGCCGCTGAAAACCGAAAGCGGCCAGCCGCTGCTGACCTCGCGCTCGGTGGTTGATTTGATCGCTTATATCCAGAGCCTGCAATAAAGGCGGAACTTCCGACCGTGGAGCGGCGTTGGTCTGCCAACATGGAAAGGAGTTCTGACATGAATTGGGATACTGTTAAAGGCAACTGGAAAGAGTGGAAAGGCAAGGCCCGCGAGAAGTGGGGCGAGCTGACCGACGATGAGCTGGATCAGGCCAAGGGCGAGCGCGAGCAGCTTGTGGGCCTTGTGCAGCAGAAATATGGCAAGACCAAAGAGGCTGCCGAAAAAGAGGTCGACGAGTGGCAGGCAAAGCTCTGACGTTTTCGCCTGTTATAGCTTGATGAGTTGGCCCCCTGCGTGTGAGCGTGGGGGGCTTTTTGTTGGGGGGGATGATGGTGGGTTTCACCCACCCTACCAACGTCACCTCACTCCGTAGGGTGGGTGAAACCCACCACTTGTTTACGAGCGGTTAACCAAACTACGGCAGGCTCGAAGAATGCCGAATTATCGCCGAGCCAGAGTTCCGGGAGGAACCTATTTCTTCACCGTCGCGCTTGCGGATCGCAACCGCCGGGATCTGGTCGAGCACATTGACTTGCTGAGGCAGGCCTACGGTGAGGTTGCAAGGAAACGCCCGTTTGCGACAGAAGCCATTGTCATTCTCCCGGACCATCTCCATGCAATCTGGCGACTGCCTGAGGGCGATGCGGATTTCTCGACACGGTGGAAGGAGATCAAGGCCGGGTTCTCGAAACGATTCGGCGCAAGGCGCCCCCGAAGCGGCAGCAAGCGTGCCAAGGGAGAGGTGGGTGTGTGGCAGCGTCGGTTTTGGGAGCATGTGATCCGCGACCCTGCGGACATGGCGGCGCATATGGCCTATTGTTGGGGAAATCCAGTAAAGCATGGATTGGTGGCGCGACCGACGGATTGGGAGGCATCATCTATCCACCGGGACATAAGGGCCGGGCGGGTGCCGCCGGAGTGGGCCGTACCTGAGGGGGCGTTCGGCGAGTAGGGCGATGGCGGCTTGGCGTAGGGTGGGTGATAACCCACGGATGGGTGATGCCATGTTTTGTGTTGGTTGGCAGGGTTGGAGCGGGGTGGTGAGTTTTGCCTAGCCTACGAGGGGTGAGAAGAATGGTGGGTTTTACCCACCCTACACATCCAATTCCTCAACAAACCGCGCATTTTCCTGAATATATTGAAACCGCATTTCCGGTTTCTTGCCCATCAGCCTTTCCACCAAATCGCCGGTTTCGCCGGGGTCGTCCTCGTCTATGGTGACGCGGATGAGTTTGCGGCTTGCCGGGTCCATGGTGGTTTCTTTCAGGTCCTTGGCGTCCATTTCTCCCAAGCCCTTGAAGCGGGACACGTCGATCTTGCCTTTGCCGCCGAGGCCTTTTTCCAGCCATTCGTCGCGTTCGGCCTCGTCGAGGCAGTAGACCCGTTTGGCCCCCTGGGTGAGGCGGAAGAGCGGGGGGCAGGCGAGGTAGAGGTGTCCGGTGTCGATCATCGGGCGCATCTGGGTGAAGAAGAAGGTCATCAGCAGGGCGGCGATGTGGGCGCCGTCAACATCGGCGTCGGTCATGATGATGATCTTGTCGTAGCGCAGGTCATCGACGTTGAACTTGGTGCCAAGGCCGACGCCGAGCGCCTGGGTCAGATCAGAGATTTCGGCGTTGGTGGAGAGCTTGGACGAGGCCGCGCCGAGCACGTTGAGGATTTTGCCCCGCAGCGGCAGGAGCGCCTGGTTTTTACGGTTGCGGCCCATCTTGGCGGAGCCGCCGGCCGAATCCCCCTCGACGATGAAAAGCTCGGTGCCCGCGCGGTTGGTGGCCGAACAATCCACCAGCTTGCCGGGCAGGCGCAGCCGTTTGGTGGCGGTTTTGCGGGCGGTTTCCTTTTCCTGGCGGCGGCGCAGGCGTTCTTCGGCGCGCAGGATCAGGAAATCAAGGATCGCCCCGGCGGATTTGGTGTTGGAGGCGAGCCAGTGGTCAAAGTGGTCGCGCACCGCGCCTTCCACCATTTTGGTGGCGGATTCGGAGGAGAGGCGGTCTTTGGTTTGGCCCACGAAGGCCGGGTCTGCGATGAAGCAGGAGACCAGCGCGCAGCCGCCTGACATGAGGTCATCGCGGGTGATTTGCGCGGCTTTCTTGTTGGAGGCAAGCTCACCGTAGGCCTTGATGCCCTTGAGGATCGCCGCCCAGAAGCCCTGCACATGGGTGCCGCCTTCGGGGGTTGGCACGGTGTTGCAGTAGGACTGGATGAAGCCATCGCGCGAGGGCGTCCAGTTGATGGCCCATTCGACATAGCCCGGCTCGTTGAACTTTTCGCGGAACTCGACTTTGCCCGCGAAGGGGGCCTCGGCGTAGGTGGAGGACTGGCCGAGGGTTTCGCGCAGGTAGTCGGCCAGCCCGCCGGGGAAGTGGAAGGTGGCCTCGGTTGGGGTTTCGCCGTCGTCGATCTCGGATTTCCAGCGGATTTCAACGCCGGAGAAGAGGTAGGCCTTGGAGCGGACCATGGTGTGCAGGCGCTTGGGCTTGAACTTGTGGGAGCCGAAGATTTCCGGGTCGGAGTGGAAGGTGACAGAGGTGCCGCGCCGGTTGGGGGCGGTGCCGACCTTTTCGAGCGGGCCCTGGGGGATGCCACGGGAGAAGCGCTGCTCGTAAAGCTCGCGGTTGCGGGCCACCTGCACGATGAGGCTATCAGACAGGGCGTTGACCACCGAGGAGCCGACGCCGTGCAGCCCGCCGGAGGTTTGGTAGGCCTTGCCAGAGAATTTGCCGCCCGCGTGCAGGGTGCAGAAGATCACCTCGAGCGCGGATTTGCCGGGGAACTTGGGGTGCGGATCAATCGGGATGCCGCGGCCGTTGTCGGTGACGGTGATGGCGTGGTCGGCGTGCAGCGTAACCTCGATGCGGGAGGCGTGGCCGGCCACTGCTTCATCCATCGAGTTATCGAGGATTTCGGCCACCATGTGGTGCAGGGCGCGTTCGTCGGTACCGCCGATATACATGCCGGGGCGTTGGCGCACGGGTTCGAGGCCTTCGAGCACCTCGATCTGGGAGGCGTCATACTCGGAATCGGCGGCGGAGAGGAGGTCGTCGGCCATGGGCTGCTCATTTTGCTTTTTTGCTTGGGCGACAGCATAGCGGAGGAGGGCGGCGGGGGGAAGCGGGGTTGGCCCAACGTGAAGCCGGGAGCCGCCCGTGATGTGTGGGCTTGAGGGGCCGGTGCGGGCGCGGCGAAAGAGGGGTGATGCGGGTGGGGTTGACCCGTGTCAATGTGGCGCAGGTGGGGGCGTGCTAATGTGGGCGGGTAGATTATAGCCCGAAAAAAAGGATGCCTGCCCATGGCTGAAGACAATCCCGCTGCTGCAATCAAGGATGCCGCCAAAAACAGCCTTGCGGTGCCGCAAGCCGATGGGTTGAGGGCGGCGTTTGAGCGCGGCGAATACCCTTATGACAAACGCATGTCGCGCCGCTCATATGAGGCCCAGAAGGCGCATTTGCAGGCTGAGTTGCTGAAGGTGCAGAAGTGGGTGGAGGAGACCGGCCAGAAGATTGTGCTGCTGTTTGAGGGCCGTGATGCGGCAGGCAAGGGCGGCACGATCAAGCGTTTCATGGAGCACCTGAACCCGCGCGAGGCGCGCCTTGTGGCGCTCAACAAGCCCAGTGAGCGGGAGCGGGGGCAGTGGTTTTTTCAGCGCTATGTGGAGCATTTGCCGACGCGGGGCGAGATGGTTTTCTTTGATCGCTCCTGGTACAATCGCGCCGGTGTGGAGCGGGTGATGGGGTTTTGCGATCCGACGGAATACCTGGAGTTCATGCGCCAGACCCCCGAGTTTGAGCGGATGCTGACGCGCAGCGGCACGCGGCTTTACAAATACTGGTTCTCGGTGACGCAGGAGGAGCAGAGGGCGCGGTTTGCGGCCCGTGAAACCGACCCGCTGAAGCGCTGGAAGCTGAGCCCGATCGACAAGGCGAGCCTCGACAAGTGGGATGATTACACCGAGGCCAAGGAGGCGATGTTCTTTTACACCGACACCGCCGATGCGCCTTGGACGATCGTCAAGAGTGCCGACAAGAAACGCGCAAGGATCAACTGTATGCAGCACTTCCTGTCGTCGCTGGATTATCCGGGCAAGGACACGAAGCTGGTGCATGGTGCGGACCCCAAGATTGTGAGCGCGGGGGCACATGAGATCCACAATTCGAACCATATCCTTGGCTCGGCGCTGCATCCGGCGATGCGGCGTGGTGAAGACCCGGCTTGAGAGGCCGGACGGGGGGTGACGCTGCTGGCCTGCGGCCACCTCGCCCCACCCGCCGTCCCGCAGGCTTGCGGGGGCCGGGGGGGAGGCTTAGTTTGCCCGTTATGAAATGGATCATCGCCTCACTCGTTGCGCTTTTGCCCTTTGGGGCGGCAGCGCATCCGCATGTTTTTGTTGAGACCGGGTTTGAGCTGGTGTTTGCGCCGGACGGGCGGGTGGAGGCCATTCGGGTAAAGTGGCGCTATGATGAGCTGACCTCGCTATATGTGACCGAGGAATACGGTGTGGATGCCGATTTTGACGGGGTGGCGACGGCGGAGGAATTGGCCAAGATCAAGGGGTTTGATCTGGAGTGGCCGGAGGATTTTAAGGGCGATACTTACGTGACCTTTGGTGGCAGCGCGGTGGCGCTTGGTCCGCCGCAGGCGGTGTCGGCGGGGTTTGCCGAGGGCATGGTGGAAACGGTGCATGAGCGGCGTTTTGCCGAGCCGGTTGATCCGGGCGCCGGGGCGCTGGTGATCTCGCCTTATGATCCAACCTATTTCAGCGCTTATGAGGTGGCGTGGGAGACCGGGCTTGCGGGCCGCCCTGCCTGCGAAAGTGAGCTTTGGGTGCCGGATGGCGACGCGGCGGCAGAGCAGTTGCAGGCCGCGCTTGATGAATTGCAGGCCGGGGCGATGGCGGCGGGCGAAGAGGAAGCGATGTTTCCGCCGGTGGGAGATTTGTTTGCGCAAGAGGTGCGGGTGACATGCGCCGCGGGTTGATCCTGCTGCTGCTTATCGGGGCTGTTGCAGGGCTTGGGGCCGCATGGGCGCTGGGCGGGTTTGATGCGCTGGCAAGCTGGGCCGAGGGGGTGCAGCGGGAGGCGCAGGGCGCGATGGCCCGCAGTTTGCGCGCCTTGAAGGGCGGGCAGCCGGGAGCGCTTTGGGCGCTGATCGGCCTGGCCTTCACCTATGGCGTTGCCCATGCGGCGGGGCCGGGGCACGGCAAGGTTTTGCTGGGGGGATATGGTTTGGGCCGCAGGGTGCCAGTGGGGCGGTTGGCGGCGATTGCGCTGGCCTCGTCACTTGCGCAGGCGGGCAGTGCTGTGCTGTTGGTCTATGCCGCTATCACGTTGCTGGGCTGGACGGGCCGGGCCGTGGAGGGCTTGACCGAGGCGGTTTTGGCGCCGCTCAGCTATGCCGCGATCGGGGCGATTGGCCTGTGGTTGCTGTGGCGCGGGGTGCGGGGGCTTATCCAGCAGAGAGAGGCGCAGGGCGGGCATGGGCATGGGCATGACCATGAGCACCAGCATGGGCACGGGCACGACCATGCCGGGCAAGGCGAGGTTTGTGAAAGCTGTGGCCATGCGCACGGGCCCACGATTGAGCAGGTAGAGGCGGCGGGATCGCTGCGCGATGTGCTGATTCTGGTGGGCGGGATTGCCATCAGGCCCTGCACCGGCGCGTTGTTCCTGCTCATCATCACCTGGCGTTTGGGGATTGGCGGCGTGGGCGTTGCCGGGGCCTTTGCGATGGGGTTGGGGACGGCGCTGGTGACGATCATGGTGGCCGTGGTGGCGGTTGTGATGCGCGAGGGGGCCTGGGCTTCGGTGATCTCAAGGGGGGGCACCATGCGCATGTTTGGGCCGGTGTTGGAGATTGTGGCCGGGCTGGTGGTGGCTGTGGTGGCGAGCCAGATGGTGTGGCGCGCGCTTTAGGGCCGTTTGGGTGACGCTGCCGGGCTGGCGCCCGGATCGCCCCACCCGCCGTCCCGCAGGGCGCGACCGGGAGCGCTGATGAGGCTTGCCGAGGCCGCGCGGAGCGCCTAGCAGGTGAGCATGCGCGACGAACTTTCCAGATGGGGCCATGTCGTGGCCATTTTGACGCTGGGCTTGCCTTTGGTGGGCGGGCATCTGGCGCAGGTGGCGATTCAGATCACGGATACGGTGATGATCGGTTGGTATGCGGTGCCGGATCTGGCCGCGATGGTGCTGGCGGGCACGATCTGGTTTGTGGCTTTCATTGTATCCATCGGGTTTTCGCAGGCGGTGATGCCGCTGGTTTCGGAGGCCAGCGAGGCCGGGGAGGCGGGCGTGGTGCGGCTGCGCCGGGTGACGCGGATGGGCTTTTGGCTTTCGGCGATGGCGTGGCTGTTTTTCACCCCGGTGTTCTGGTGGGCGAAGCCGCTGCTCATTGGCTTGGGGCAGGAGGCGGATCTGGCCGAGGCGGCGCAGGGATACTTGCGCATTGGCGGCCCGGCGCTGCTGCCGGCGCTCATCGTCATGGTGCTGAAATCCTACCTTGCGGCGCTGGAAAAGACCCGTGCCTTGCTGTGGATCGCCCTTGCGGCGGCAGCGCTGAACATTGGGCTGAACTGGGTGTTGATCTTTGGCAAGCTGGGCGCGCCGGAGTTGGGGCTGATCGGCGCGGCGGCGGCCTCGGCTGTGGGGCATGTATTTTCGATGGTGGCGCTATGGGCCTATGTCCGCTGGCAATTTCCGGAGCATCATCTGTTCCAGCGGTTGTGGAAGCCTGATTGGGAGGCTCTTGGCGAGGTTTTCCGGCTGGGCTGGCCGATTGGCCTGATGCTTTTGGCTGAGGCGGGGCTGTTTGCCTTTGCCTCGCTGCTGATGGGCTGGTTGGGGACGGTGCCGCTGGCGGCGCATGGCATTGCGCTTCAGATCACGACCGGGACGTTCATGGTGCATCTTGGCCTGTCAAACGCCGCAACGATTCGTGCCGGGAAGGCCTTTGGCCGGGGCGACGAGAGGCATTTGCGGCGGGGGGGAGAAGTGTCGATGGGCTTGTCGGTGGTATGGGCGCTGGCGACGATGGTGGCCTATATTGCCGTGCCGGAGTTCCTGTTGGGGTTGTTTCTGGACCCAAGCGACCCGGCCCGCGGGGCGATCCTGGCGGTGGGCGTGGGATTGATGGCGGTGGCCGGGGTGTTCCAACTGGTTGACGGGGTGCAGGTGACAGCGGCGGGCTTGCTGCGCGGGGTGCAGGACACGCGGGTGCCGATGGGCATTGCGGCGCTGGCCTATTGGGGCATTGGCGCGCCGATGGCTTGGCTGCTGGGCTTTGTGCTGGGGTTTGAGGGCGTTGGCGTGTGGGGCGGTTTGGCGATTGGGCTGGCGGTGGCTTCGGTGCTGCTGAGCTGGCGGTTCTGGCACCGCTCGGTGCGGATTGAAGCGCGGCTCGGCGGCTGAGGGCGTGGCACGCGCTGCCCCCTTCCGCTGCGTCGCCCCCGGTGTTACCCATATGCGCAACCTGAGAGGGAGAGGCTGAGATGAGTGAAACCGCCCAACCGGCTGTGCCGACCGATGCGCTGGGATCCTTGCTGCGCCGCCTGCCGGGGCGGATTTTTGCCGTGGTCGACGGGGCGCATTTTGATGACTTGCCGGGCCGTATCCGCGATGTGGGCCTTAATGCGTTGCCGCTCTTTGCCGATGAGATCGACCTGCCTGCTTTGGGGCGGGGGCCGCATTTGGTGGCCTGTGCCAACCTGTTCGCCGTTGAGCAGGTGTGTGATGTGGTGGCGGGGGCGCCTGCCGTGGTGTGGTGGGACTGGCCCGATCAGGGCGCCAGGACGCAAGACAACATTTATGCCCATTTGCGCCGTCTCAACATGGTTGAAATCCCGCAGGGCCGGGCGGAGCCGATTGTGGGGCGCAGGCAGGTGGGCGCGGTTGACAGGGCCTCGGGCCGGGAAACGGTGCTGTTTCGCCATGGCGACCCGAATGTGATGTCGATGCTGATTCCGGTGCTGGAGGAGAACCAGCGTGGGCGGCTGTTTGGCGCGGCGCTTTCGGTGGCGATGCAGCCGCCGGGGCGCGAGGTGACGCATACCAGGAACCCCAGCCACAACGCGCCGCCAGAGTTTGGCCGGCTGAGCCTGTCGGCGGCGCAATATGATGAGCTGGCAGGCGTGCATGGCCGGGGGTTGCGGCGGCGGGCGGTGTATGAGCTTGGCCCCGATATGCCGGAGCCAACCCCGGAGGCCCGTGAAGACCGGGTGGTGGATGCCTATGACCGGGCCGAAAGCTATGGCTGCATGACGCTGGCGCAGATCTGGGAATTCATCGCGCTGGATCGCCGCTGGGGGCGGCGGTTTGAGCTGAAAACCGGCCATGAGCGGGTGCTGGACGCCTTGCAAATGCTGGATGCAACCCCGGAAGAGCGGCTGTTTCGCGCCGAGCAGGAACTGGAGTTCGCCAAGTAGTCAGGCATGGTCGTCAAGCATGGCGATTGGGGGTGGCGATTGGGCGACGAAAGAGGGGGCCACATGGCCCCCTTGATGCGTTTTGAGCGGGCGGGGATCAGCCGAGCAGATCGTCCTCGGTCAACACTTCATCGGTTGGCAGCACTTCAACGCCGTCTTCGTCAAGCACCGGCTCTGGCTCGGGGGCTTGCAGGCAACCTGCGAGGGCGAGGGCGAGAAAAAGCGGAAGCGTTTTTTTAATCATGGGGATGGTCCTTTCAAAGGTATTAACGATTTGGTGAAGTCAGATTGGCAGATGCCCCGGCGTGAGGCAACTGCCCCGCCACCTCAGGTGTTGCCTTTGTCGCGCATCAGACGGTCGGCCTTTTTGCGCACCAGAATGGAACGCAGATCATGCATCGCCATCAGCAGCGCATCGGTGACCTCTTCAAGCTGGTCGTCCCCGGCCTTGGACTGTGCCCATTGGGTGGTGAGGTTGAGGTAATCCACGGCGCGGTGGATATCGTCAATGTCGCGGGCCGCCAGCAGGGCCTGGCGCTCTGTCATCCACTCGGAAATCGCAGCCACATCGGCTTCGCTCAACTGGCGGTCGCCATGCGGTTTGACCTCGCCGTTCTTGATGTTGATCACCGCGATCTGGTCCATCTCGATCCGGCGCTGGCGGTTTTCGGTATCCACCCGGAAGGCGACTGCCCCGTTCTCACGCACGCGGAAGTAATAGTCCGGTAGTTCGCCTGCCATCGGCCCTGTCTCCGTTGTTTTTCCATGAATAGCAGGGCGCGGGGCGTGGCGCTAGAGAGGGCCGCGCCAAACGGGTTCACCCGCCGCTTGGGTTGTTATTGAAGCCGCGCAACAGCCAACCCGCGCTGTTCCATTCTCTTGCTACAAATATCCAATCCCAGAGGGGCCACCAGCCTTCCGCCTGATTTTTTTAGCGATCCACAGGCCATCAGGCCCAGATCACAAACAGACTTGCGCCGCAGGCGCGCGATTGGATCACCTGAGCCAAAATGAAAAAGGCCCGGCTGTTGCGCCGGGCCTTTGCCAAGTTCAAATCTGCTCAGGGTCAGCTGAGCGAAGCGCAGAAATCCTGGATGCGGGTGCAGGCTTCTTTCAGGTTCTCGTCCGAGGTGGCGTAGCTCACCCGGAAGTTGGGGGAGAGGCCGAAGGCCGCGCCAAAGACGGCGGCAACGCCTTTTTCTTCGAGCAGGGCGGTGCAGAACACTTCGTCATTCTCGATCTTCACGCCCCCGGCAGAGGTTTTGCCGATGCAGCCCGAGATATCGGGGTAGACGTAAAACGCCCCTTCCGGGGTGGCGCAGGTGATGCCTTCGGCGGCGTTCAGCATTTCCACCACCAGATCGCGGCGGCGCTTGAAGGTCGCGTTGTTGGTCGCGATGAAATCCTGGGGGCCGTTCAGCGCCTCCACCGCAGCCCACTGTGAAATCGAGCAGGGGTTGGAGGTGCTTTGCGATTGGATCTTGCGCATCGCGCCGATCAGCTCCTTGGGGCCAGCGGCATAGCCGATGCGCCAGCCGGTCATTGCGTAGGCTTTTGACACGCCGTTCACCGTGAGGGTGCGGTCATAGAGCTTTGGCTCCACCTCGGCGGGGGTGCAGAAGGTGAAATCGTCGTAGACGAGGTGCTCATACATATCGTCCGTCATCACCCAGACATGCGGATGCTTCAGCAGCACATCGGTGAGCGCTTTCAGTTCATCCTGCGTGTAGCCCGCGCCGGTGGGGTTGGAGGGCGAGTTGAAGATCAGCCACTTGGTCTTTGAGGTGATCGCCGCTTCCAGATCTTCGGGCAGCAGTTTATAGGCATTTTCGGCCTTGGCCTCGGCCACCACCGGGGTGCCGCCGGCGAGCAGGGTCATGTCGGGGTAGCTCACCCAATAAGGCGCGGGGATCACCACCTCGTCACCGGGGTTCAGCGTGGCCATCAGCGCATTATAGAGAATCTGCTTGCCGCCGGTGCCAACTGAAACCTGCGCAGGCTCATAGGTCAGCCCGTTGTCGCGCTTGAATTTGGCGCAGATTGCCGCTTTCAGCTCTGGAATGCCGTCGACGGCTGTATATTTGGTCTTGCCGTCTGCTATAGCCTTGGTGCCCGCATCCTTGATGTTTTGCGGGGTATCGAAATCAGGCTCGCCAGCGCCGAGGCCGATCACATCCTTGCCAGCGGCTTTCAGTTCGGCGGCAAGGTTGGACACGGCGATAGTGGGCGAGGGCTTCACGCGCGATAGCGTGTCGGAGAGGAAGGACATCTGGTGCTCCGTAGGCTTGAGACGGTGCATGTGTAGGCCCGCAGTGCCATGCGATCAAGCGTGAAACAGGGCCACAAGAGGAGACCGGGATGAAAGAGACAGGTGAGGAATGGTACGGCGAAGAGGCCGCCACCTTTGGCGACCGGGTTGAAGCGGCGCGCGATGCGCTGGGCTGGAGCCAGAAAGAGCTTGCCGGGCGGATGGGCGTAAAGGCCAAAACCGTGCGCGGCTGGGAAGAGGATTTGAGCGAACCGCGCGCCAATAAGCTGCAAATGCTGGCCGGGATGCTTGGGGTTTCAATGCGCTGGCTGCTGTCGGGCGTGGGCGCGGGCGTGGCCGCTCCGGGCAGCGAGCCCAAGGAGGTGACCGGGGCCGATCTTGCAGGATTGCTGGCCGAAGTGGGCGCGGTGCGCGGCGAGATGACAGCCCAGACCGCCCGGCTGGAGCGGCTGGAGGCGCGGATTGCCACGCTGCTGGAGGCTGCGAAATGAGCGAAGAAACCCGTGAAATCCGCCTCAAGCGCCTCAAGATCAGGGCATGGCGGCGCGGCCTCAAGGAGATGGACCTGCTGATGGGCGGCTTTGCCGATACCGAGATGGCCAGTCTCTCTGATGCCGATCTTGATGCCTTTGAAGCGGTGATGGAAGAGGCCGATCAGGATTTGTTGCGCTGGGTCACCGGGGTTGAGCCGGTGCCTGAGGAACACGCCGAAATGCTGGCCCGCATCTGTGCCCGAGACACCGAAAATACCCCCCAATAGAGCCGGATCGGAGAGATTTTCAGCGATCTCGCGGAATATACATGGAAAAATTCTATCAGACTTAACCAGTTCTAAGGGTTTCGAACGCTACACCCTTATCCAGACGGAAACTGGCGGAGTTAGCCATGAGCATTCATTCCCCGGTCGCCCCCAGCCTCAGGCAGGGATTCATGGGCGGCTATCTCGAAACCCTGGCGTTGGTTGAGCGGCTTCACCGGCTCTTGCTTGATGTCATCAAAGACGAATTTGAGCGTGTCGGCGTGTTGGAGATCAACGCCGTGCAAGCGCTGTTGCTGTTCAACGTGGGCGACAATGAGGTCACAGCGGGCGAGCTGAAAAGCCGGGGCTACTATCAAGGCTCCAACGTCTCCTACAACCTCAAGAAGCTGGTCGAACTTGGCTTCATGCACCACCAGCGCTGCGAGATTGATCGCCGCTCCGTGCGGGTGCGGCTCACCGAGCGGGGCCGCTATGTGCGCGACCTTGTGGCAGAGCTTTTTGAACGCCACGCCAAGGGGTTGGAAGACAGCGCCGCGATCGACATGAACGGGCTGGAGATGATCACCGCATCGCTGCGCCGGGTCGAACGCTACTGGGGCGACCAGATCAGATACATCTACTAGGCCAACGAGCCTTTGAGGCGGAGCTACAGGCAACCGGGCCGGGCGGCGCAAGCACCCGGTCCGGCGCCGTTTGAGCCGGAGGTCTGAACGCCGTGCGTGCGTACAGCGCCGCAGGTGCTGTGCCTTGTTACGCCGCAGGCGCTGGGCGCTATCGCGCCGAAGGCGCTACCGACGGACCCGCCGAAGGCGCCACCGGCAGCCGCGCCGAAGGCGCTACGGGAAGCTCCGCTGACGGCGCGACGGGGGCAAAGCCCGTCAGGGATTTTCTGGGCGGGAGTGTGACTAGACCATCCGGCTGGAAGCGATGGTCGCGCGTGTTGACCGAGCCGGAGGCATCAAGGCCAAGGGTGCGGGTTTGGCGGCATGCGTCTTGCGCTTGGGTCGGAAGGAGCGAGGAGGGTTGTGAGCCTATCGCTGGTGGCGAGCTTTCGCAGCGGGGGCCAGCCCCCGCACCCCCGGGATATTTTGAGCAAGAAAATGGACAGGCCGCTTATCGCGATGCAAGCCAGTCACGCGCCGACGGGGTGAGGCGAAAGTGGCCGTGGAGGGGGTGATCGAACAGCATGTTCTGGGTGCGGGTGCCCCAGCCGATGTTATGGGTCACCAGAGGTGTGCCATCGGCAGCGCGGCGGGCGGAGATTACGCCGATATGGGGCAACCCGTTGCCCGCAAGGCGAAAGCTGACGATATCGCCGGTGTGAAACGCCGCCGGATCGGAGCTGAGGGGCAGGGCGCTGCCGGCACGGGTGAAGAGGGTTTCAAGATTGGGAACGCGGCGGTGGTCAATGTTGCGGTCGGTGGTCTTGAGGCCCCAGATCTTTGGGTAGGCCGAAAAATTGGCTTTCATATCGGCGTTCATCGCGCTTTGCAGATCAATCTCCCAGGCATCGCGCAGGGCGCGGATCACCACATCGGAGCAGACGCCGCGCAGGCGGGGGATATCACCGCCCGGAAACTCCAGCCCTTGATAGCGCGGGTCGTAGATGACGGTGACGCCGACTTGTGCGTGCGCCGCCGCAGCAAGATCATCGGCGGGATCGGCTGCGAGCGGGGTGGCCCAGAGCAGGGCGAGCAAGGCGAGGCGGGGTTTCATGTGGTGGCACCTGGTTTGGTGTGGACCAGTGCGCGGCGCGGTGGCGTGACGGGCCTGCGCGAGATGAAATCGCGCATCACCAGGGTGACGGTGGCGAAGGCGACGAAGAGCAGCAAATACCATGAGCCCATCTTGGAGAAACTGACCATCTCGGTCCAGTGTTGGCCGGGGTAGGCCCATGTGCCGGTGACGGTGCCGATGTTTTCGGCCACCCAAATGGCGAGCGCGGCGAGGAAGGCGGCCAGTGGCAAGGGCATCCAGAGCGGGCGTTCGCCGATATAAAACCACACCCTCGTGCGCCCGAACAGGATCACCGTGGCGGCGAAGAGGGCAAGGCGGATGTCAGGCAGGAAGTGGTGGGCGAAGAAATTGACATAGATCGCCGTGGCCAGAACCACCGTGACCCAGAAGGGCGGGTAGGGGGCGAAGCGCATTTCGAAGATGCGGGTGACGCGGGCGATGTAGCTGCCGATGGCGGCATACATGAAGCCCGAAAACAGCGGCACACCGAGCAGTTTGAGTAGCCCCGGTTCCGGGTATGACCAGCTGCCCGCCTGCACCTTGAAGAATTCCATCGCGGTGCCGGTGAGGTGAAAGAGCAGGATCACCTTGGCCTCCTGCCATGTTTCGAGCCGCGCCCAGAGGAAGAGGATTTGGGTGGAGACGGCGAAGAGCACGAGGAAATCGTAGCGTGCCAGCGGCCAGCTATCCTCCCAGATGGCGCGGGTGGCGAGGATGGCCAGCAGGATCAGCCCGCCGAACAGTGCCGCCCAGCCCTGCTTGAGCGTGAACATCACCAGCTCTGCCAGCCAACCCGGCAGGCGGCGGCGGGCCCAGTCGCCCATGCTGCGCTCGATCCGGCGGGTGCCGCCATCAATGTGCAGGCGTGGGTCGCTCATCAGAAGGTGGATTTGAGGCCGAGGCGCAGGCCGACTTCTTCGGTTGAATAAAAATCAACCGTGCTGTCGGTGACGCGCCAGTCGATGCCGACTTCGGGGGCAAAGCCATAAAGCTCGGCCGCGGAAAACAGCATCGTCACCCCAAGGCGCTTGCGGCGGTCGATCCGGTCGGCGCCAAAGGCCGAATAGCCGCGATCGACCTCCTCAAAGCTCACCGAAACGGTGGTGCGGGCGGTGAGGACCGGCTTGGCCAGCGTCCAGCCCGCCCCCACGCCCCAGGCGCTGTGCGACACATCATTTGCGTCACTTTCCACTTCGCGGATATGGGCGTTGAGGCTGAGGGTGCCGGCGGCGAACCGCCTGGATAGCCCGGCCTGAAGCGTGAGGCCCTGCTGAGAGCGGTTGGAGTCATCAAGGCGGTTTTGCCACTCGGCGGTGAGGGCGGCGTAGCCGGCGGTTGTTTTGGAAAAGCGGTAGGCTTTCTGGGCCTGTAGCTTGCTGTAGGTCAGCAGATCATCGCCGCCATACCAGCCTTTGCCGAGCGCGAAGCGCAGGGTGAAGATGCCGGGGCCGATGGCGCCGGGGCGGTAGCCTTTGGGGGCGCGTTGCAGGCCGAAGGCGAGTTCGGCGGAGGTGAAGGCATAGTCGCTCGCCTTAACGTCGGGGGCGAGATCCTTGGCCTCGGAGGAGAGCCAATAGCGGCGGGCTTCAACGCGGGCGCCAAAGCTGAGAATGGTGCGCCGACCGGTGCGCCAACGCCGCTCGGTAGCGGCCCCAAGCGAAAGCTCGGTGCCCGAAAGCGCCTGAGCGCCGCCGGAAAGCTGGAACGGGATGCCATAGATCAGCACCGTGCCGGAGGCAGAGCCATCGTTGATGTTGGAGGAGGGTGCGATGCCAAAGGACAGTTGCGAGCGCCATGGGTTGCGGCCGCGCACATAGCGAAATTCCTGAATGGTTTGCGCCCGCACGCCGGGAGTTGGCGCGTTTTGCGCAGCGCGGCGCAGCCAAAGCTGGGCGCGGGTGCGCTTGCCATCCGCGGCGAGGGCCTGCGCGGTGGCGCGGGCGGCGTAAAACCGATCAGAGCGGCTATCGGCGGTGGTGTTGGCGCGGCGGGCAAAGGCGATAGCATCATCGTTGCGGCCCAGCGCGCGGGAGGCCTGACTGGCGGTGACGAGCGCGGCGGTGTCGGTTGGATCAAGGGCGATCAGCGCTGTGGCGAGTTCAAGTGCGTGGGCGGGGTAGCCCGAGAGCAGCGCGTCGGCGGCGAGCTTGCGGGTTTCTTCCGGGGTAACGGTGCGCGATTGCGCTGCCACCCCGAGTGGGGCCAGCAGCATGAGGCACAAGGTGAGGGCCGCACGCAGCCCGTGCGGGCGCATGGTTTACGGGTCCGTGGCGATAAAGACGCCGGTTTCCTGAGCGGATTCATCCTCGTCGACGGCTTGGCTGGCGGGGCCGCTGATGACGATCACGCCAACGATTTCTTCGGAGTTTGGCCCGGCGAAGGCCCCCTCCCAGCCGCCTGACTCGAAAACCTCACCCGCGTTGGGGCCGGAATTATGGAGTGTCACCGCCTGGCCACCGTCGATGAAGCCTTCATCATTGATCTCGGCGGTGCCGAGGATAATGGTGGGCAAGGTGCCGAGCATACTGCCGTTGGTATCGTAGACGGTGCGATTGGTGACGAAGCCCTCAACCGCGCCGGTGGTTTCGAAGTCGAGGAAATCTACCTGAAGCTCGATATCACCGGAAACAAGGCTGAGATCGCCCGGGCCGTTGGACCCGGTGACAACCCGCACGGCGCCGTAGTTGCCATTGTAAACCGCCTCGCCTTCGCGGGCGATATCGGGGGCAACGGCGGCGTCGCGGCCATATTGTGCGCCGCCAAAACCGTAGTCGACATAATCCCCGGTGCCGACCGCGCCGGCCGAGCTGTGGTTGCCCTCGGCGTAGACGGCGAAGTACTTCACCTGGTTGGTTTCAGCCGTGGCATCGCCGCTTTCGTAGGCGGTGAAGCCGGTCACAACGGCCAACCCCATTGGTCTGTATAGCTCGGCACCGGTGCCTTCGGGCCCGTCGAACGGCAGGTTATCAACCGTGAGCGTGCCGTCGCCATTGAGCGTGATGCCGGTCAGTTCGCCGGTGAGCCGTTTGGTGGTGGTGCCACTGGTAACTGAGGTGCCGGGATCTGCGCCGCTATCCTCCTCATCGTCCGGCCCGGCGGTGAGTGGGTTGGTTCCGTCGCCACCGGCGTCGCAGGCTGCAAGGGTTGCCAGGAGGGCGATAGCGGGGAGGATGGGGCGCATGGGGTCTCGTTTCTGCTGGCTGCTCTTTGTTAGCGCACAGCTTCATCACGCGATGGGGGAGAGTCAACGATTTGTGAGCGGGGCGGCGTTGGAAAAGCACGAAAAAGCTCGGATGTGCGACGAAAGGCACGCCACAACATGCGGTGGGCCGCTTTCAAGAGACCGCGCAGATGTGGTAGGCAGGAGGCGGTCACAGACAGGGGGAATCGGTGAAGCAGTATCTTGATGCCTTGCGGTGCGTTCTTGAACGGGGCGAAGTTTCGAGTGATCGCACCGGCACCGGGACGATCAGCACCTTTGGCCTTCAGGCGCGATATCCGCTGTCAGAAGGGTTTCCGCTGGTCACTACCAAAAAGCTGCATCTGCGCTCGATCATCCATGAGCTGCTGTGGTTCCTTTCGGGGGATACCAACATTGGCTACCTCAAGGAAAACGGGGTGCGTATCTGGGATGAGTGGGCCGATGAAAACGGTGATCTTGGCCCGGTTTACGGCAAGCAGTGGCGCGATTTCCCCAAGCTGATTGCCGCAAGGGACGGGCTGTTTGAGCGCGGCTCGGTGGACCAGATCGCCACCTTGGTGGAGCGGATCAAGGCCACGCCTGACAGCCGCCGCCTGATTGTGAGCGCGTGGAACCCCGGTGAGGTGGACGATATGGCGCTGCCGCCCTGCCACACGCTGTGGCAAGTGCGGGTGCTCGGCGGCAAGCTGCATTTGCAGCTTTACCAGCGCTCGGCGGATATGTTTTTGGGCGTGCCTTTCAACATTGCCAGCTACGCGCTGTTGGCGGTGATGCTGGCGCATGTGACAGGCTATGAGCCGGGGGATTTTGTGCATTCGATCGGGGATGCGCATATTTACAGCAACCATATGGATCAGGTGCAAGAGCAGCTTTCACGCACGCCCCATGCCCTGCCCAAGCTGACGCTGGCGCGGGAGGTCAGCTCGATCTTTGATTTCCGCTACGAGGATTTCGTGATTGAGGGGTATGATCCGGAGCCGGGCATCAAGGCCCCGGTGGCTGTGTGATGCTGAGCCTGATCGTTGCCCGCGACAAGAACGGAGCCATCGGCAAGGGTGGTGAAATTCCGTGGTATGCGCCTGAGGATTTGAAGTTTTTCAAGCGCGAAACGCTGGGCGGGGCAGTGGTGATGGGCCGTAAGACATGGGAGAGCTTGCCGGTCAAACCGTTGAAAGAGCGGCTGAATTTGGTGGTTTCTAGCGCCTCCGATGTGGGGGATCGCACCTTTGGTGATCCGCGACGGGCGGTGGAATATGCCCATGAGGCGGGGCATCGACGGGTGTATGGCATTGGCGGCGAGGCGATCTTTGCCGCTTTGATGCCGCTGGCGGACCGGCTTTTGATCACCGAGGTTGAACTGGAGATTGAAGGCGCGGATGCCTTTATTCCCGGCTTTGAGGAAGACGAGTTCCGCCTCGCCGGTGAGGCGGTGCTGCGAGAGAACGGCCCGCGCTGTGTGCTGCGGGAGTACCTGCGGCGATGAGCTGTGATGCGAGTGAGGGGGCAGGCCACCGGGGCGCTGTGAATTCCTTTCTCGCCGGGCGGTGGCGCGGTATGGTTGGGGCCATGTCCCGGAGTCTTTTGATAACGCTGGCCTTTTTGGCTGCCTTGCCTGCGGTGGCGGAGGTGCGCGTTTCGGCCGCCTCGTCGCTTCGCGAAAGCCTGAGCGCGGTCGCGGCGGCATTTGAGGGCGAGACGGGCACTGACGTTGTGCTGAGCTTCGCCGGCTCCTCGCAGCTGGCGCGCCAGATTGCGGCGGGGGCGCCGGTGGATGTGTTTTTCTCGGCCAATGCCGCATGGATGGATGATTTGGAGGCGCGCGGCGCGGTGGTGGCCGGGAGCCGGGTGGACCTGCTTTCCAACAGCCTGGTTTTGATCGCGCCGGTAGCGGCGGAGGGGGATGACCCCTTTGCGCTGCTGGGCGATGGCCGCGTGGCGATGGGCCTGGTTGAGGCCGTGCCAGCGGGGATTTACGGCAAGGCGGCATTTGAGAAACTCGGCTGGTGGGAACGGATCGCGCCGCGTGTGGTGCAGGGGGATAACGTACGCGCGGCCTTGCGGCTGGTGGCGCGGGGCGAGGCGGCGCTGGGCGTGGTTTATGCAACCGATGCGGTGGTGGAGCCGAAGGTGCGCGTGGTGCGGGTGCTGCCCGACCCGGAGCCGCCGATCCTGTACCCGGTGGTGCAGGTGCGAAGTGGCGAGGAGGCTGCGGCTTTCATGGCGTTTTTGCAAAGCGAGGCGGCGCTGGAGATCTTTCGCGCGGCTGGCTTCAGGGAACCGGAGTAGAGGATGGGCGGGCTGAGCGCAGAGGCTTGGGGGGCGGTTGCGCTTTCGCTCAAGGTGGCGTTTTGGGCCACGCTATTTGCGCTTCCGCTGGCGGTTTTCGTGGCACATGTGTTGGCGCGGCGGCAGTTTTGGGGGCGGGAAATTCTCAATGGATTGGTGCACTTGCCGCTGATCCTGCCGCCTGTGGTGACGGGCTATTTGCTGCTGCTCGGCTTTGGCACACAAGGGCCGATTGGCGCGGCATTGGCGCGGGTTGGCATTGTGTTTGCCTTCAGCTGGACCGGGGCGGCGCTGGCGGCGGGGGTGATGGCCTTTCCGCTGATGGTGCGGGCGATCCGGCTTTCGCTGGAGGCGGTTGATCCGGGGTTGGAGGCGGCGGCGGCTACGCTGGGGGCCTCGCGGATCTGGGTGTTTGCCAGCGTCACCTTGCCGCTGATTCTGCCGGGGGTGATCGCGGGCACGATCCTCGCATTCGCCAAGGCGATGGGGGAATTTGGCGCGACGATCACCTTTGTTTCCAACATCCCCGGCGAAACCCAAACCCTGCCGCTGGCGGTGCATGAGCTGTTGCAGGTGCCGGGGGGAGAGCAGGCGGCGATGGGGTTGGCGATGATCTCGGTCTGTATCGCGCTAGGGGCCCTGCTGGTGAGTGAATGGGTGTCGCGCCGGGTGGCGGCAAGGGTGGCGGGCCGATGAGCCTTGAGGTGCAGATACACCAGCGGCTGGGGTCTGCGGCGCTCGACGTGGCGTTTGACGCGCCGCCGGGGATTACGGTGCTGTTTGGCCGCTCGGGAGCGGGAAAGACGAGTGTTATCAACGCGGTGGCCGGGCTGTCGCGGATTGACGAGGGGCGCATCGCGATAGAGGGAGAGGTGCTGGAAGACAGCGCAACCGGGGTGTGGTTGCCGCCGCACAAGCGGGGCCTCGGCTATATCTTTCAGGAAGCGCGGCTGTTTCCGCATCTGACCGTGCGGCAAAACCTGCGCTATGGGCGGTGGTTTTCGCGCCGGGGGCCGCAGGAGGCGCAGGTGGTGGAAATGCTGGGCATTGGGCCGCTTTTGGGGCGCCGTCCGGGCGCGCTTTCGGGCGGGGAGCGCCAAAGGGTGGCGATTGGCCGGGCGTTGATGGCGGGGCCAAAACTGCTGCTGGCGGATGAGCCGCTCGCCTCACTGGATGATCCGCGCAAGGCCGAAATTTTTCCTTATTTCGAAGCGCTTAGGGACGAAATGGCGGTGCCGGTGCTTTATGTCAGCCACGCGGCCTCGGAGGTGGCGAGGCTGGCCACCACGGTGGTGGTGATCGAGGACGGACGGGTGCTGCGCCAAGGCCCCGCCGCCGAGGTGCTAGCCGATCCGGGCGTGACTCCGGTGGGCGTTCGGGCGGCGGGGGCGGTGCTGGAGGCGCGGCTGGTGGCGCAGCATGCGGACGGGTTGAGCGAGCTGGAGGCGAACGGATTGCGCCTGCTGTTGCCGCGCGTGGACAGGGCCGAGGGGGCGGCGATGCGGGTGCGGATTGAGGCGCAGGATGTGATGCTGTCGCTGGAGGAGCCACAGGGTATTTCTGCGCTGAACTGCTGGCCCGCCGTGGTGCGCGAGGTGCGTGTGGGCAGCGGCCCCGGCGCGCTTGTGCAGCTTGATGCGGGGGGCAACCAGGTGCTGGCGCGGGTGACGCGCCGCTCGGTTCAAGCCCTTGATTTGCGGGCGGGAATGGCGATTTGGGCGGTGCTGAAGGCGGTTTCGGTGGCACGGATGTGAGCGCAGTGGCCTCAAGTGGGCGTTGCGGCGGAACTAAGGCTGGGCGGGGGCGAGAACACACCGTTTCCAGAACAGAAATTGACCTTTTGCACGGAGCGGTTAACCATGGACAAATCTGTTTTATACTGGTCCGCTTTCGTGCGGGCGAAAGGGGTTTATATGCGCAAAATCGTTGGGATCGCCGTTTCCGGGCTGTTTTTGAGTGCCGGGGCTGCACTGGCCGAAGGGCCGCGGGTTTATGCCTATCCGGGCGAGAACTTTTGCCCGACCGGGCTTCAGCCGGTCACGATCAGCGGTGTGATCAGCTGTGGCACGCCGAACCAGAAGGTGAGCTATTCCGCGATGAAGGCCACGCCCGGATCTTGAACGCGGGTGCGCCGCGTTGGGCAAAAATCGAACGCGCCTGACGATGTGTGGCACGGCACAATTGGTGCTGCGCCTGACGAGTGATCCAGTAAGACCACCCTCCAAAAACGAAAGGCCGGTCGGGATTTCCCGCCGGCCTTTTTTATGGAATTACAGTAACTTGAGATCGCCTGCCGACTCGCGCCCATCGCGGCCGGGGATCATCTCGTAGCTGACTTTCTGGTTATCGGCCAGGCCGGTAAGCCCGGCGCGTTCGACGGCGGAAATATGAACGAACACGTCATTTCCGCCGGAATCCGGCTCAATAAATCCGAAGCCTTTGGTGGTATTGAACCATTTCACGGTGCCGGTGGGCATTCCGTTTCTCCCTTGATTATGGTGCGGTCCCGAATGGGGCCACTTTCAGTGCGGTCTTCAGTCTTCCGGTCCGCACTTTGGCAGTAACGGTCGTGAAGCCTCCGTAAGGGAAAGATTGAGGGGCTCTGTAAAAAACGCAAGACAAACAACGGCTGTGAGCGCTAAAGGCGCGGGGGTTGGCCGAAAAATGAGGCGGATGAGATGAAAATATATGGGATTAAGGCTTGCGATACGTGCCGCAAAGCGATGAAGGCGACCGGGGCGGAGCTGGTGGATATACGCGAAAATCCGCTTAGTCCGGAGGTTTTGCAGCGGTTTTGGGCGGCATTTGGCGAGGATCTGGTGAATCGGCGCTCAACGACGTGGCGCGGATTGAGCGAGTCTGAGCGGGCGGGGGCGCCTTTGGAGCTGCTGGCGGCGCATCCAACCTTGATGAAGCGCCCGGTGGTTGAACGGGATGGCAAGCTTTGGCTGGGGTGGGGCAAGGATGTGCAGGCCGATCTGGGCTTTGCATGAATGCCGTTGCGCGGGTGGCCAGCGGCCGTTAACCGCGAATTTCAGCGGGCCACAACGGATGCACAAGTGATGCACACCCCATGCACATGCATTTTTGCAAAGCGGCGAGGGGTTAACCGGGCGGGCGGGCGGCTTGCTTGGCCCTTAGGCGGGCTGGGCGGCGGCGGGGTGCCTCGCCTGTAGCAGACGGTCCAGCGAGAGCGGGCCTGCGCCGCGCAGCACGAGGATGGCGAGGCAGAGCACCCAGAAGGCGCGTTGATCGAGCAGCAGGGCGCCGGAGGTGGCATCAAACCAGCGCCCGATGTCGGCGCTGCCAAGGCCGTGGCCGGTAACATCGACCACGCTTTGCACGAAGACAAAGCCGATCATCCCAAAGGCCGCGAGGCGGGTGAGCAGGCCGATAACGATCAGCACCGGCAGGATCACCTCGGCCCACGTGCCCGCGAGGGTGACGGCCCAATGGAACAGGCCAAACTGGGTTTCATCGTAGTTCACCGCCTCCATCGCCTTGGGGAAGATGGTGACGTAGGCGCCCGCATCGGGGCGGACCAGCCCGGTGATGCCGGAGCCAAATTTCGACAGGCCGGAATTGAGGTAGTAGCCCGCGAGCACCCCGGCAAAGACCAGCCGCGCGAGGCTGGGCAAGAGCCATGGTGTGGCGGCGTTGAGCCGGGCGGCGAGGGCGGTGTAGGCGGTGATGAGGCGGGTCATGGGGCGGTATCCAGTGCGATGATGGCCCCGCCGGAGAGGAGGGCGGAGAGGAGGGGGGTGAGATCAAACCCTTCCGGGGTGGCCTCTCCCAATGGGGTGTGATGCAGCGCCGCAAGCACGGCGGCGCTGCCGGTGGGGAGGATCTGCATTTGGGGGGCAAACTCTGGCCGGGTGATGAGCACCTCTTCGCCCGAGGCACCGGGCTGCGGGCCGTTTGACATGTTGAAGGCCCAGATGCCGTGGATCGGCCAGGGCGAGGCGATCATCCGCAGCGATGGGGCAAGCGTGAGCCGGGTGGTAGCGAGCTGCTCGGGGGGGAGTGCGGCGAGGACGCTTGCGGGGATCGGGGTGCTATCGGCGGCGTGGTAGCTTTCCCGCAGGGCCTGCTCAAGGCGGGCGGTATCGGGGAGGTAGGGCAGCTTTTGCGCAGGCTCGAAGCTGGTGAGGAAGGCGGGGAAGGCCGCGCCCCATGTGGCGAGGCGCGGATCGCGCGGCGGGTGGGCGCGCAGGAAGGCCCCGGCCAGAGCGGTAAAAAACCGCGGGCCGGTGAGCTTGGCGATGACCGGGAATGCCTGTGCCAAAGCGTCGGTGAGGGAGACGACCACGTTGTTGCGGTAGACATCAAAGCGCTTGCCCGCCGCGCGGCCTTGCGGATCAACCAGGCCGGGCGGAGTGGGCTGGTTGGGCGCGAGCAGTGCGGTGTGGAAGGTGGTTTGGCTCATGCGGGGACCGGGGTGAGGATTTCGGTGGCGCGGGCGGCTTCGGCCGCGAGCACGGGCCAATCGGGGATGTTGGCATCCCATTCGATGAGGGTGGCGCGGGGGCCGCAGCGGCGGATGGTTTCGGTGTAGAGCTGCCAGACCGGATCAACCACCTCGCTGGAGTGGGCATCAATCAACAGCGGCGCGCCGTGCTCATCGGCGTCTTCATCATGGCCGCCGAGGTGGATTTCGTGGACGGCAGCGAGCGGGAAGGCCTTGATATAGGCGAGCGGATCAACCTGCTGGTTGGTGCAGCTGACGTAGACGTTGTTGATATCAAGGAGCAATCCGCAGCCGGTGCGCCGGGCGATCTCGGCCAGAAACGCGGTTTCGGGCATCTCGGATTCGGTGAAGGCGAGATAGGTGGAGGGGTTTTCGAGCATCATGGGGCGGCCAAGCTGCTCTTGAAGCTGGTCGATATGGCTGCAAACGCGAGCCAGCGTGGCCTCGGTATAGGGGAGTGGCAGGAGATCGTTCAGGAACGCGCCCTCGTGGGTGGACCATGCGAGGTGCTCGGAAAAGCTGGCGGGTTGGAGCCAATCACACAGGTGCTTCAGGCGGGCGAGGTGGGTGGCATCGAGCGGCGCTTCGCCACCGATTGACAGGCCAACACCGTGGACGGATACGGGGAACTGCTCGGCCAGGTGACGGAGCTGGGCAAGGGGGCGGCCGCCATCGCCCATGTAATTCTCGGCGTGGATCTCGACCCAGCGCACGGTGCCGGGATCTTCCACCAACGCATTGAAATGCTGGGCTTTATAGCCCACGCCAGCGGCGGCGGGCAGGGTGAAGGCGTGGCTGGCATCAAGCATGGGGCATCTCCAAGCGGTACGCCCGGCCCCCATGGGGAAGGCCGGGCGCGGGGCATTTAGGACTTGGGCAAATCACGCTCGATGGCTTCGAGTGAGCCCATGCGGGCGCTGCCATCGGCCATGGCGGGGAGCTCCATGCTTTCGCAGGTGCCAGCTTCCACGAGCGTCCAGGCGTTGCCCTGATAATCCATGGTGGAGGTGCCTTTGCAGGAGGTGCCGGGGCCAGCGGCGCAATCATTCTCGCCTGCCAGCGAAACGCCGAAGCACTTCACTTTTTCCTGGGCTTGGGCCGTGCCGGTGGCGGCGGTGAGAGCAGCCGCGACAGAGGCCGCGATGGTGAGGGTTTTTACGGTGTTGGACATTGGTATCCCTTTGGTTTTTCAGCGTTATATTATTGCGCTCCGGCTTATCCTGCGGAGCTGACCCTAGGCTAACGAGGCGAGCCGATCACGCGATAGGCACAGGAACGTGAGGACACGCGGGCGTGACGGGGTGGTGAACAGGCCGGCAAGGCCGCCTGCCGCTGCGGTGCGGCAAGTCACTGAAATTGCAGGGAAGGGGGTGCGACAGCCTGACGCGGGCATGTAATATTACAGGCCACATTCCCGTGAAGGGCGGCCAGTTGGTTACATAAAGAGAGCGCCGCCGGGCGGGAACCGGGCGGCGCTCACGTGGGTGTCAGGGATGTTACGCCAGATCGGGGGGCGTGGACTCGGCGCTGAGGGTGGTGGTGATCTCCTCCAGCGTGGTCATGGAGGTTTGCTTTTCGCCCAGACGGCGCACGGAAACGGTGCGCTCCTCAACCTCGCGGCCACCGCAGGCGAGGATCACCGGCACCTTGCCGACCGAATGTTCGCGGACCTTGTAATTGATCTTCTCGTTGCGAATATCGGCCTCGGCGCGCACGCCCCGGGCTTGGAGCGTGGCGACGACCTCGTTGACGTAATCATCGGCCTCGGAGGTGATCGAGGCGACCACGACCTGACGGGGCGCAAGCCAGAGAGGCAGACGCCCGGCGAAGTTTTCGATCAGGATGCCGATGAAGCGCTCAAAGCTGCCGAGCGTGGCGCGGTGCAGCATATAGGGGCGGTGCTTGTCGCCGTCGGCGGCGATGTAGCTGGCGCCCAGACGCTCGGGCAGGTTGGGATCTACCTGGAAGGTGCCGCATTGCCAGACCCGGCCAATCGCGTCGGTTAGGTAGAAATCGAGTTTGGGACCGTAGAAAGCCCCGTCGCCCGGCTCCAGCACATACTCCCGGCCCACCGCCTTGATGGCCTTTTCCAGCGCCCCTTCGACGTGATCCCAGCTTTCTTCGCTGCCAACGCGCTTTTCAGGGCGGGTGGCGAAGCGGATTTCGAAATCGGGGAAACCAAGCTCGCGGTAGATTTCGGCGAGGAAGTCGATGAAGCGGGCGCATTCTTCCTGGATCTGCTCTTCGGTGCAGAAGATATGCGCATCATCCTGGGTAAAGCCGCGCACCCGCATGAGGCCGTGCAACGCGCCCGACGGTTCAAACCGGGAGCAGGAGCCAAATTCGGCCAGCCGCAGGGGCAGGTCACGGTAGCTTTTGAGGCCCTGGTTGAATACCTGCACATGGCAGGGGCAGTTCATGGGCTTCAGCGCGTTGATCCGGGTTTGCGACGAGTCTTTCACCTCGGCATCGTCATTTTCGCCGTCGCGGCTTTCATCGACCTCGACGAGGAACATGTGATGCTGGTATTTTTCCCAGTGGCCGGAGGCCTCCCAGAGTTTGCGGTCCACCACTTGGGGAGTGTTGATTTCGCGGTAGCCCCCGGCGCGTTGCTTGCGGCGCATGTAATCTTGCAACTGGGTGTAGATCGTCCAGCCGTTGGGGTGCCAGAAGATCTGGCCCGGAGCTTCTTCCTGCATGTGGAAGAGGTCCATCTCGCGGCCCAGGCGGCGGTGATCGCGCTTTTCGGCCTCTTCAAGGAAGGTGAGGTAATCCTTGAGTTGCTGGCGGTTCTGGAAGGCGACGCCGTAGATGCGCTGGAGCATCTGGCGGTTGCTGTCGCCGCGCCAGTAGGCCCCGGCGACGGACATGAGCTTGAACGCATCGGCGGGAAGCTGGCCGGTGTGCTGGAGGTGCGGGCCGCGGCAGAGATCCTGCCACTCGCCGTGCCAGTACATTCGCAGCGGCTCATCACCGGGGATCGCATCAATCAGCTCAACCTTATAAGGCTCGCCGCTATCGGTATAGTGCTGCACGGCCTTGTCACGCGGCCAGACCTCGGTGCGGACGGGATCGCGCTTGTTGATGATTTCTTTCATCTTTTTTTCGATCTCGCCGAGATCTTCGGGGGTGAACGGTTCGGCGCGATCAAAGTCGTAATACCAGCCGTTTTCGATCACCGGGCCGATGGTGACCTTGGTCTCGGGGTAAAGCTCCTGCACGGCGCGGGCCATGACATGGGCGAGGTCATGGCGGATCAACTCCAGCGCGGGGGCCTCGTCTTTCATGGTGTTGATGGCGATTTGCGCATCGGAGTCGATGGGCCATTGCAGATCATAATGCGCGCCGTTGACGGTGGCGCTGATCGCCTTTTTGGCCAGCGAATTGGAGATATCAGCGGCGACGGCGGCGGCGGTGATGCCGGCCTCGTAGCTGCGTGAATTGCCATCAGGGAAGGTGAGAGAAATCTGGGCCATTGCGGCTGTCCTCGTCAGTTTGGCGCCCACGGAACGCCCGGTTGCGGGTAAATGTGTTTTGCCTAATTGGCGGCGCTTTGCCATGCTGTCAACCGGGCGAGAGATTTTGAGCCTCCGGCGGGGATATTTCGAGCAAGAAAATGAACCTTTTGCGGGGGTGTGCGTAGTGTTCTCATGGGATTGTTGAACGGCGGTGTTGCCGCGCTGACCGAGGCAAGGGGTGAGGGGATCTCACCGGAGGCGCAGGAGGCTGAGCCTGCGAATTGTTTTCGCCATATCGGGGCCTTGTCGCTCACCAAGCTGGCCGATGGGCTGATTGATCCGAAACTGGTGCTGAGTTGGCTGATGGGGGCGATTGGGGCGCCTGCCTTTTTGGTGGGCCTGTTGGTGCCTGTGCGCGAGTCGGGCGCGCTTTTGCCGCAGCTTTTGACCGCGCCGCGCATCCGGGCGATGGGGCAGCGCAAGTGGGCTTGGGCGGCGGGCTCGGCGGGGCAGGGCGTGGCGGCGCTGGTGATCGTGGCGGCGGCGTTGCTGCTGGAGGGCTGGCTGGCCGGGGTCGCGATTGTGGGGGCATTGGCGGTGCTGGCGGTGGCGCGGTCGATCTGTTCGGTGAGCTACAAGGATGTGTTGGGCAAAACGGTGGCAAAGCCGCACCGGGGCACGGTGACGGGCGCCGCCGGGAGTGTGGCGGCGGCCGGTGTGCTGCTGTTTGCCGGGCTGTTGATGCTGGGGCTGATTGACCGATTTCAACTTGTGATTGGTGCGATCACCCTTGCCGGCGCGTTATGGCTGCTGGGGGCGATCACCTTTGCGACGATCGAGGAAGAAGAGAAGCCGGGCAATGTAGAGGCGGAGGCGGGGCTTTCGCAGCTTGCCTTGCTGTGGCGTGACCGGGGGTTGGGGCGCTTTGTGCTGGCGCGGATATTGCTGCTGCCGACGGCTTTGGCGCCGCCCTACCTGGTGATCCTGGCCGGAAGTGCGGGGGATGACCGGTTTGGTGCGTTGGGGGCGATGGTGCTGGCCTCGTCTCTGGCTGCGCTGGTTTCAAGCTGGGTGTGGGGCCGGCTGGCTGACCGCTCGGCGCGGCTGGTGCTGGCGCTTTCGGGCGCGGTTGCGGCGGGCTTTCTGGCGCTGGCCGTGGGGCTGCACCTTGCTGGGGTCATGGGCACGGTTTGGGCCGCGCCGCTGGCGCTGTTTGGCCTGATGGTGAGCTATCAGGGGGTGCGGCTGGGCCGCTCGACCTGGTTGGTGAACTACGCCCCGGAGGACAACCGCGCGGCCTATACCGCTGTTGCCAACACCACGGTGGGGGTGGCGCTGCTGGCGGCGGGGGGCTTTGGGGTGGTCGCCTCGATACTGGGCGCGGATGTGACGCTGGGTATCTTTGCGGTGATCGCCGCGCTGGGCGCGACGATCGCGTTTTTCCTTGATGATGCCTGAGGCGTGAGGCGGGTTAGCCGATTTCGGACAGGCGGGCGAGCGCCTCTTTCAGCTTGGCCTCTTCTTCCTGCCGCTCGGCCAGGTTTGCCTTGGCTTCCTCGACCACCTCGGCGGGGGCATTGACGGCGAAGTTGGGGTTTTTGAGGCGGCCTTGCAGACCGCCGATTTCCTTCGCGAGCTTGCCGAGGGTTTTTTCCAGCCTGGCCTTTTCCTCTTCGATATCAATGAGATCAGCGACGGGCAGGCCGAGGGTGCCGCCGGGCACCGCGATGGTGATTGCGCCTTTGGGCATGGCCTCGACGTGGGTGAGAGATTCGACCCGTGCCAGACGCTTGATCAGCGCTTCGTTGGCGGCGTAGGCGCCGGCACCGGCCTCTGACAGCTCCACCTGGACCAGCGGCACATGCAGCCCGGCGGGGACGTGCATTTGAGCGCGCGCGGAGCGGATGGCATCAATCAGGCTGATGACCCAATTCATCTCGGCGTCGGCGGCCGCGTCCACCAGCTCGGCCCCGTAGCTGGGCCAATCGGCGTGCATGACGAAGCCTTCGTTGCCCTTTTGCGCCCAAAGCTCCTCGGTGATGAAGGGCATGATCGGGTGCAGCAGGATCAGGCATTGGTCGAGCACGAAGGACATGGTTTGCCGGGTTTCCTCGGCGGCCTCGGTATCAAACAGCGGTTTGGAGAACTCGATATACCAGTCGCAGAAGGTGCCCCAGACGAAGCTGTAGAGCGTGTTGGCGGCATCGTTGAAGCGGTAGGCGGAAAGCGCCTCATCCACGGCGGTGCGGGTTTTGGCAAGCTCGCCGATGATCCAGCGGTTGACGGTGGCCTTGGGCTGGGGCGTGCCGGTGGGTTTGGCGGCAAAGACGCCGTTCATCTCGGCGAAGCGGGCGGCGTTCCAAAGCTTGGTGCCAAAGTTGCGGTAGCCCGCGATGCGCTGCATGTCGAGCTTGAGCACACCGCCAAGCGCTGCCATGGCGGCAGAGGAAAAGCGCAGGGCGTCGGCGCCGTATTCGTCGATCACCTCGAGCGGGTCGACGACATTGCCGACCGATTTGGACATTTTCTTGCCCTTCGCATCGCGCACGAGGCCGTGCAGGTAAACCTCGTGGAAGGGCACCTCATCAACCACGGCGAGCTGCATCATCATCATCCGGGCGACCCAGAAGAACAGGATGTCCTGCCCGGTGACGAGCACCGAGGTGGGGAAATATTTGGCCAGTTCGGGGGTTTGCTCGGGCCAGCCGAGAGTGCCGATGGGCCAGAGGCCGGAGCTGAACCATGTATCCAGCACATCGGGGTCACGCCAGACCGGGAAGACAAGCTGGGTTGGGTCCTGGTTGAGGTTATAATCGGCGAGCGACTGGGCCAGCGTATCCATGGCGGTGGCGCGATCGGCGACTTCGATGACGCGGGCGTGGTCAAGCGGGGTGGGGATATCGGCCAGGCTTTCCTTGAAGCGGTGGGTGGCGACATCAAAGCTGGAGGCGCAGATCGAAAGCTCACCGGCCTGGACCATGCCCTCATTCAACAGGCGCAGCAGCTCAACCTGATCGAGCGCGCCATCGCCCTCATCATCGCGGAAGTTGGGGGCGGAGAGATCAAGGCCATACCAGACCGGGATTTGGTGGCCCCACCAGAGCTGGCGGGAAATGCACCACGGCTCAATATTATCAAGCCAGTGGAAATAGGTTTTCTCGCCGGACTCGGGCAGGATCTTGACGGTGCCATCGCGGACGGCATCAAGCGCGGGGCCAACGATTTTTTCGGCGTCCACGAACCACTGGTCGGTGAGCATGGGCTCAATCACCACCTTGGAGCGATCCCCGAAGGGCTGCATGATCGGCTTGTTCTCGACCAGCGGGATCATCGCCTCATCAAGGCTCACTTCGCCTTCATTTTCCGAGGGCGGGGCGGGGACCATGACGGCGAGGCCCTCGGCGGTGATCTGCTCGACCACGGCTTTGCGGGCGTCAAAGCGATCAAGGCCGCGCAGCTCATCGGGGACCAGATTGAGGGTGTCCACCTCGGTCCCGGTAAAGGCGGCGCCTTCGGCGATTTGCCGGGCGCGGGCGGCGCAGGTGGCGTAATCATCGCCGTCGTCGCGCATATGGCCCTTGGTATCCATCAGGCGATACATCGGGATGCCACCGCGCGAGGCAACGCCATAGTCATTGAAGTCATGCGCGCCGGTGATCTTGACGGCCCCGGAACCGAAGGTGGGATCGGGGTATTCATCGGTGATGATCGGGATCAGGCGGCGGTGCTCTTTGGGGCCAACCGGAATTTCGCAGAGTTTGCCAACGATCGAGGCATAGCGCTCATCTGATGGGTGAACCGCCACGGCACCATCTCCGAGCATGGTTTCGGGGCGGGTTGTGGCGATGGAGATGTAATCGCGGGTTTCGGCGAGGATGATGTTTCCGTCCTCGTCCTTCTCGACATATTCATAGGTTGCGCCACCGGCGAGCGGGTATTTGAAGTGCCACATATGCCCGGCGACTTCGATATTTTCGACCTCAAGATCGGAGATCGCGGTTTCAAAATGCGGGTCCCAGTTGACCAGACGCTTGCCGCGATAGATCAGGCCCTTGTCATACATATCGACGAAGACCTTGATGACGGCATCGTGGAAATTTGGGCCTTTGCCTGCGTCCGGGTCCCCCTTGGCGCCGCCCATGGTGAAGGCCTCGCGGGACCAATCGCAGCTTGCACCGATGCGCTTGAGCTGGCCGATGATGGTGCCGCGCGAGGCGACCTTTTGCTGCCAGACCCGCTCGATGAACTTTTCGCGGCCCATTTCCGCGCGCGAAGGCTCGCCGTTGGCGGCCATCTCGCGCTCGGTGACCATTTGCGTTGCGATGCCGGCGTGATCGGTGCCGGGCTGCCAGAGGGTATCAAAGCCGCGCATCCGGTGCCAGCGCACCAGAATATCCTGAAGCGTGTTGTTGAAAGCGTGGCCCATGTGGAGCGAGCCGGTCACGTTGGGGGGCGGGATCATGATGGAAAAGGTTTCAGGGCGTGAGGCATTGGCCCCGGCGGCAAAAGCGCCTGCCTTTTCCCAGGCTTCGTAGATACGGCCCTCGGCTTCGGCGGCGTTGAAGGTTTTGTCCATGGTTTTGAGCCTCTTTGGCGTAGAGCAACGGTTATTTGCGGAGATAGCGAAAAGCAGGGGCGAGGGAAAGGCCAGCAAACCGCGCGGGCGGGCACTGGACAGCGCGGCGCTGGGCGTTAGGGTCATGCAAGCCAGTCAAGAGGAGGAGGCGCGCCATGAATGCTTTCGGTAAAAGCCAGTCGGTTATGCGGGTTGAGGATGTGCGTTTCCTCACCGGGCACGGGCGTTACATTGATGATACCGCTCCCGAGGGCGCGCTTTTTGCGTGGTTCCTGCGCAGCCCGGTGGCGCACGCCGAGATCAAGGCGATTGATCTGAGCGAGGCCAAGGCGGCGGAGGGCGTGGTTTTTGTGGCGTCGGCGGCAGAGCTGCGGGCCGGTGGCATGGATTTGCAACTTGAGGGGGCGGTGCATCCGGGGGGCGCAAGAACCGAGAGGCCTGTGCTGGCCGAGGGGAAGGTGCGCTATGCCGGTGAGGCGGTGGCCGTGGTGGTCGCCGAAACGCTGGAGCAGGCCAAGGACGCGGGCGAGTTGATTGAGTTCGACTATGAAGACCTGCCGGTGCATCTGGCGCTGGAAGCCGGGGGCGAGGCGCTGCACGACACCGCGCCAGACAACGTAGCTTATGATTGGGACATGGGGGACAAGGAGGCTGCCGAGGCTGCCATGCAGGGTGCGGCGCACCGGATTGGCCTGACCATTGTCGACAACCGCGTGATGGTAAACCCGCTGGAGCCACGGGGCTGCTGGGCCGAGTGGGGCGACGGGCGCATTCATCTGTCGGTCAACGGGCAGGGCGTGTGGGGGCAAAAGGCCTCGCTCGCCCGGCAACTGGGGCTGGAGGCCGACCAAGTGCGTGTCACCACGCCGGATGTGGGTGGCGGCTTTGGGCTGAAGGGCTTTGAATTTCCTGAATATTCCGTTTGCGCCTTTGCGGCGAGGGCCACCGGAAAGCCGGTGCGCTGGTTTGCCGAGCGCGGGGAGGGGATGCTTACGGACAATGGCGCGCGCGATGTGATCTCCGAGGTGGAGCTGGGCTTTGACGAGGATCACCGGATCGTCAGCTATATCTGCCACAATCAGGCGAACAACGGTGCCTATAACTCGGGCTTCGGGCAGATGATCCAGAGCTTCCTGTTTGGCCGGGTGTTTCCGGGCACCTATGATATCACCACCGCATACCTTTCGGCGCGGGGGATCTTTACCAACACGGCGCAGACCGATGCTTACCGGGGCGCGGGCCGCCCGGAGGCGATTTTTGTGCTGGAGCGGATCATGGATGAGGCCGCGCGCCAGATGGGGATAAGCCCGTGGGAGCTGCGGCGGATCAACTTCATCAAGCCGAGCCAGTTCCCCTACACCACCGTTAGCGGCGAGCTTTATGACGTGGGCGATTTTACCGCCGTGCTGGATGATCTGGAGGCCGATGCCGATTTGGCGGGCTGGGAGCAGCGCAAGGCCGAGAGCGCCGGGCGCGGCAAGCTGCGCGGCATGGGGCTGGCCTATTACATCGAGTCGATCCTTGGCGATCCGGAGGAGCACGCCACCGTTGAGTTTGCCGATGATGGCATGGTGAACCTTTACGTTGGCACCCAGTCTAACGGGCAGGGGCATGAAACGGTGTATACCGCCTTTTTGGCCGAGCGCACCGGCATCCCGATGGAGAAAATCCGGGTGGTGCAGGGCGATAGTGACCGTATCGCCAAGGGCGGCGGCACCGGTGGCTCCCGCTCGGTGACCAACCAGACCAACGCGACGATTGCCACGGTAAAACAGATGGTTGAAGCCTTTGCGCCCTTTGTCGCCGATGAGCTGGGCGTGGAGGATGTTGTGTTTGAGGACGGGGTGTTCACCGCCGAGGGCACCAACCAACGCCCCAGCCTGACCGACGCCGCCGAGATGGCCCGCGCCAAGGGCCGTGACGAACTGCTGCGCCACGAGGGCAAGGCCACGCTTGACGGGCGCTCCTACCCCAACGGCGGCCATGTGGCCGAGGTGGAGATTGATCCCGAGACCGGCAAGGTGGAGCTGGTGCGCTATGTGGTGGTGGATGACTTTGGCAACTTGGTGAACCCGCAGCTTGCCCAGGGGCAGGTGCATGGCGGGGTGGCGCAGGGGGCCGGGCAGGTTTTGATGGAAAACGTCACCTTTGATGGTGACGGCCAGCTTTTGAGCGGCTCGCTGATGGATTATGCCATGCCCCGCGCCGATGACATGCCGTTTTACGGGTTTCGCGCGCATCCCGTCCCCTCGATCCAGAACCCGCTGGGCATGAAGGGCTGCGGCGAGGCGGGCACGGTGGGCTCGATGGGCGCTGTCACCAACGCGGTGATTGATGCGCTTTGGGAGAAGGGGGTGCGCAATGCGCAGGTGCCCTTCACGCCCCATCGCGTGTGGTCATTGCTCAAAGAGGCAGAGGGCGGTGTCACTCGGTAAGCTGCTTGCCCGGTTTTGGCCGGGGCGCCGGATAAGGCACACTCCACGGCCCGCAACGCGTGAGCCGGTGTGCCATGTGGTGATTCTTGATGGCACCATGTCGACCCTGCGGCGCAAACACGAAACCAACGCCGGCCTTACCTACAAGCTGTTGGCGGGCGAGGGGCGGCGTGCAAGGCTTTCGATCCACTACGAGCCGGGCATCCAGTGGCGTGACTGGCGCTCGACCGGGAATGTGGTGGCGGGCAAGGGGATCAACCGGCAAATCCGGCGGGCCTATGGCTTTTTGGCCAGCCGCTACCGCCCCGGTGACACGATTTTCCTGATTGGTTACTCGCGCGGGGCCTATGCGGTGCGCTCGCTGGCCGGGTTGATTGACAGCGTGGGGCTATTGCGGCGTGACCGCGCCACGGTGCGCCATATCCGGCTGGCCTATCGCCACTATCGCCGCGGCGCGACCGGCCCGGCGGCAGAGGCCTTTCGCGCCAACAATTGCCATCCGGGGGTAGAGGTAGAGGCGGTGGGGGTGTGGGATACGGTGAAATCCCTTGGCGTGCGGTTGCCGCTGTTCTGGCGGTTTTCCGAGGAAAAACATGGGTTTCACAGCCATGATCTGGGCGATCATATCCGCAACGGCTTTCACGCGCTGGCGCTGGATGAAACGCGGCAGGCCTATAGGCCGGTGCTATGGGACTCGCGGCCCGACTGGCCGGGCGATCGGCTGGAGCAGGTGTGGTTCAAGGGGAGGCATGGGGATGTGGGCGGCCAGATAAGCCCCTTTTTGAAGGCCCGCCCGCTGGCCAATATCCCGCTGGTCTGGATGCTGGAGCGGCTGGAGGCGTGCGGCTTGCCGCTGCCCGAGGGCTGGTGGAGCGCCTTCCCTCAGGATGTGACGGCCCCCTCGGCAGGGCGGTTTTGGGGCTGGGCGCTGCTGTTTATCACCCGGCGCGCACGGGTGGTGATGCAAGATCCGAGCGAATCCTACCACCCGACAGCGCGGCCGGTTGAACCGCTGCGCCCTGCGCCAGAGGCACCGCCGCCCGAGACGCCGGAAATAAAGCCCCAAACCCTGAGCGATGGCCCTTGACGCATCCGCGCTTTGGCCCTAAACGCACGGAACAAATTCGGGGTGCCCCTGGCAATTGGGTGGCACCTTTCTCATTTGCAAAACGAGGATTATGCCATGTCCCGCGTGTGCGAACTTACCGGCAAGGGCCCGATGGTTGGAAACAACGTCAGCCACGCCAAAAACAGAACGCGTCGCCGCTTCCTGCCCAACCTGCAGGTTGTGACGCTGCTGTCCGACGTGCTGGGCCGCCCCTTCAAGCTGCGTATCTCGAACGCGGCCCTGCGGACGGTTGACCACCGTGGCGGGCTCGACCAGTTCATGGCGAAAGCCAAGGACGACGAGCTTTCTGCGAAGGCGCTGAAGATCAAGAAAGACATTGCAAAGGCCCAGGCCGAAGCCGCCTGATCCCTTTGCCGTGTTTCCTGAGATGGGGCCCCGCCAGCCGTGCGCTGCGCGGGGCCGCTTCGTTTTGTCGCTCGCGTGGCCCAGTCATGGGCTTGCGGTGGACGGCAGGGTGACTAGGGTGCGCAGGATGCTGATGCAACGTCTCATATCCGGGCTGATGCTGGCCGCCGTTGTGGTGGCCGGTCAGGCGCTGGCCATGGCGCGGGCCGAAAACCCCGCGAACATGGCGGCGGTGCTGTGCACGGGCATGGGCACGCAGGTGATTTACCTCGACGCAGAGGGCAACCCGGTGAGCGCGCCGCATCTGTGCCCCGATGGGGTGGCCGCGATGGTGGCGGGCTTTGCGCCTGCGCCAGCGGCGGTGCTGCCCGAGCAGCGGCTTGTGGCCCTGGTGGTGAGTGCCCCGGCGGTGCCCAAGGCGCGGCTATTGCGCCGGGTGTTTGAGGCGCGCGGACCGCCGATGGTTTGAGATTTCCCCAAAAGAAAACTCTCAAACCAAGGAAAAGACTTATGAAATTCAAGGCACTTATCGCGGCAGCCCTGTTTGCCGCCTCTCCCGCGCTTGCGGCTGACATCACTATCAACGACGCTTATGCGCGCTCGGCCAGCCCTGCTGCCAAATCCGGCGCGGCCTTCATGGAGATCGTCAACACCGGCACCGAAGATGACCGGTTGATCGCCGCTGCCTCGGACGCGGCCGCCAAGGTAGAGCTGCACACCCACAAGGACATGGGCGACGGCGTGATGAAGATGATGGAAGTCGAAGAGGGCTTCCCGGTGCCCGCTGGTGGACATCATGTGCTGGAGCGCGGCGCGGACCACGTGATGCTGATGGGCCTCACCGGCCCGATGGAGCAGGGCGAAACGGTGACGGTGACGCTGACCTTTGAAAAGGCGGGCGACATGGTTGTGGAAATCCCGGTGGACCTTGAGCGCCAGGGCGGCGCGATGATGGACCACAGCAAGATGAAAATGAACAACTGACCGCAGGGTTGGCGACAAAAAGGGGGGCGGTCTGCGGGCCGCCCCCTTTTTCATGGCTACACGTCGTAGATGCGCATGATCTCGGAGAGGGGTTTCTTGATCTTGGCGGCTTTCGGCACGGTGGCGCTTTCGGCGGGGTGGCCGACGGCGAGGATCATCACCGGCTTTTCCGAAGCTGGCCGCCCGAGCAATTCTGTGAGGAATTTCATCGGGTTGGGGGTGTGGGTGAGCACCGACAGGCCAGCCTGATGCAAGGCGGCGATCAGGAAGCCGGTGGCAAGGCCCACGCTTTCGGGGACGTAATAGTTTTTGTAACGGGTGCCGTCATCGAACGCGCCCCAGCGCTGGGCAAACACCACGATGAGCCATGGCGCGATGTCCAGATGCGGCTTGGCGGGATCGGTGCCCATAGGCTCCAGCGCCTTTAGCCATTCATCGCCCGCGCCGCCCGCATAAAAGCGCTCCTCTTCCTCTTCCGCCGCCGCGCGGATGGCCGCCTTGGCCTTTGGCCCGCAGATGGCGGCAAAGAACCACGGCTGGTGATTGGCCCCCGAAGGCGCGCGGCCTGCGGTGGCGATGGCGGTCTCGATCACCTCTTGCGCGACGGGCCGGGAGGAGAAATCGCGGATGGTGTGGCGGGTCGACATTGAGGTGAAAAAGGCGCGAGCGGCGGCCAGACTTTCGACATCGGAAAGATCGGCGCGGTCGGGCAGGGGGAGCGGCTCGAAGGAGAGTTGGGTTTTGGTAAACATGGGGGAGTTTGGCCCGGATTCACGGCTGGGAAAAGGGGGGAATCTGCCGGGTTATTCCGCCAGCAGCGTCGCAACCCACGCCGGGACAAGCTGGGTGGCGGGGCCGTGGCGGGCCTCATCAAACATGGCGGTGATTTCGGAAGGCTCAAGGTTTAGCTCCAGCGTGGCGGCCCCGGCGGCGCGGGCGAGGCGGTGGAATCCTGCCGCTGGATAAACCGCGCCAGAGGTGCCAATGGAGACAAACAGCGAGGTGGTTGAGAGGATCTCGTCGATCTGATCCATGTGATAGGGCATCTCGCCAAACCACACGACATCGGGGCGGGTGGCAGGCGCGGCGCAGCTTGGGCAGGGGTCATCGTGGCGCATCGCGGGGGGCGCGGGCCAGCGGGACCCACAGGCGGCGCAAAGGGCGGTTTGGTAGCTTCCGTGCATGTGGATCACATCAACCGCGCCGCCCTTTTCATGCAGGTCATCGACGTTTTGGGTGATGATATGCACCGGGGCGCTATAGGACTTTTGCAACCTTGCGAGGGCTTCATGGGCGGCGTTGGGCCTTGCAGAGCGCACTTGGTCGCGGCGCGTATTGTAGAAATCATGCACCAGCGCGGGATTGCGGGCGAAGGCCTCGGGGGTGGCGACATCCTCGATGTCATACTGGGTCCAGATGCCGCCGGGGTCGCGAAATGTGGAAATGCCACTCTCTGCCGAAATCCCGGCCCCGGTAAGAATGGTGATGGAGTGGTGCATGGATCATCCTCTTTGGCTGCGCTACGCTGGGCGCATGACCCATCGTATCTACTTTGTGTGCCTCGGCAATATCTGCCGGTCTCCGACCGCCCACGGGATCATGGAGCGGATCGTGCAGGACCGGGGCCTTGATGTGGAGGTGGAGGGGGCTGGCACCGGGGGGTGGCATGTGGGCGATCCGCCGGACCGGCGGATGCAGGCGGCGGCGCGGGCGGCGGGGTATGACTTGAGCCACCTGCGCTCACAAAAGTTCAGCCCGGCGGATTTTGCCCGGTTTGATGCGATCTACGCGATGGACCGCGCCAACCTGCGCGACATCGAGGCGCAGCGCCCCGAGGGAAGCACCACGCCGGTGAGCCTGTTTTTGAGCCATGGGCCAAGCGGGCGCGACGAAGTGCCTGACCCCTATTATGACGGGGGATTCGCTGCGGTGGTGAAAATGGTGGAGCAGACCTGCGAGGCCCTCGCCGATGAGATCGAGGCGCACGGGCGGGGGTAGGCCGGGGCACGCGGCAGCGCCCCGGAGCCGATCATCGCCGAAAGATCAGTTGCAGGCCTGAGAGGCCGAGTTGCCGAAATCTTTCCACTTTTTCCAGAACACCTCGTTTGAGCTGTTGTTGGACTGGCGGGTGTCTTGGGCGAGCTGCGGTTCTTTGAAGAATTTCGCACCCTTACGCTGCTCGGAGCGGGTGAGTTTGTAGTCTGCCACGCGCTGGATGCATGAGCAGGTCGCGCGGGAACTGGCGCGATCAGACTTCATGCAGGCCCGTTCAATCGCCTTGGCGCCAGCGGGCGCGGCGGTGACGATGACGGTGGCCGGGAGAGCCAGTGCGGTGCACAGGAGAAGTGTGGAAATACGTTTCATCTGCTTGGCCTCGTTTATCGCGGTTGCCCCGATGCCGGATGTTTCCCCGGTCATCAATGGAGCGTGATGGCAAGGAGCATGCCAAAAACAGGGCCTCATTTCAATTAGGCATGTTTTGCGTGTGATCGGGAGCAGACCACGAGGGATTGTGCGCGGAGCGGAAACAATGGGTGAGGCGGCGTTACCAGAAGGGGGCGGCGCAGATGGGCTGATGCGGCGGCAAGACACCATCGGCCCAAAGCGCGAGGCCCCAGCCGTAAAGCCCCGCGATAGAGCCGCCCGCGCAGATCGCCAGCGCCAGCGGGTAGTGCCACCATTGCCGCTCAACCCGCGTGGCGCGAGGCGCGGCGAGGCGGCGGGGTATGGCGACCATGCAGCCGTAGATCGCAAAGACATAGGCCCAGATCAGCGCGCTGGCCGGCAGGGCCACCATGCCCGAAAGGAGCACCGCGCCTTGCTGTTCAATGGCGATGCCCATGATGCCGTGAATGACGAAGGCTTCGACAATCCCAAAGCCAAAGCGGCGGAAGAGATAGAGCGAAGCCAACCCGCCGCCGGTATAAAACCCCGCCGCAAGCAGCAGATCGGCCAGCAATTGCGGGTGAAACAGCGCGGGAGAGGCGGTGCAGGCGGCATAGTGCCCGCCCCATGCCGTCAGCTCGATCACCGCGCCGGTGGCGAGCGTGGCCAGCAGGAACACCGGGGCGCGGCGCACCGGCTGGAACGGGACGAAACAGAGGATCATGAAGGCGGAATAGACGAGTGCGCCCGGCGCAATGGGCCGCCACAGCAGACCGATTAGCGGCAGGAACCCCGTGAGGATGAAGGCAAAGCGCCACGGTGGCGCGGTTTCATCCATCGACGGGGGGCGCGGCTTTGGCATGGAAGTGTTGGCGGCCATGGTCATGACCCGATGCCATAGCGCAGGAAAGCAAATGTTGGGTTAATGCACGTTGCACCTGACCGGCTATGTCAGCCGGGTCAACACCCCCGGGCTCGATCAGATTGCAGTAGGATAAGGTTTGCAACGGACCTGTTTGCCGGGAATGCGATAGGTTCGGGTGGCCACAGAGCGCGCGCGCGAAAGTTTGGCCCGCATCTGGCCGTGAACCGTGATTGGCTTCATGAGCGAGTGGCAGGGTTGATCATCTGCATCGGGTGCTGATTGCCAAACTGGCTAACGCCCGTCTGCCTCCGGGTCCACGCTCAGAGCAACGTTGATGCTTTGGACGGAGGAAACGTGCCGCCGCCGCCGGACCACTCATCTTCCCAAACGGTTTGGCCACCGAGGCAAGCATATCAGGTGCGATGCCAGTTTTTTATAACCCCGGCCTGATCGCTCACGGCGCATTGACCGCCCCGTGGTTTCCCTACATATCACGACCATGACAGACCTGAAGCACATCCGCAATTTCGCCATTGTCGCCCACATCGACCACGGGAAATCCACCCTGGCTGACCGGCTGATCCAGCTCACCGGCACCGTTGCCGAGCGTGACATGCAGGAACAGATGCTGGACGCGATGGATATCGAGCGCGAGCGGGGCATCACCATCAAGGCCAATACCGTGCGGATCGAGTATCCGGCGCAGGATGGCGAGACCTATGTGCTCAACCTGATCGACACCCCCGGCCACGTTGACTTTGCCTATGAGGTGTCTCGCTCGATGCGTGCCGTGGAGGGCAGCCTGCTGGTGGTGGACGCAAGCCAGGGTGTGGAAGCGCAGACGCTGGCCAATGTCTATACCGCGATCGAGGCGGACCATGAGATTGTGCCGGTCCTGAACAAGGTTGATCTGCCCGCTGCCGAGCCGGAGCGGGTGGCCGAGCAGATTGAGGATGTGATCGGGATTGATGCCTCGGACGCCTGCCTGATTTCGGCGAAAACCGGGGTGGGCATCCCTGATGTGCTGGAGGCCATTGTGAAGCGCCTGCCGCCGCCGCATTCGGGCGATCCGGAAGCGCCGTTGCAGGCGATGCTGGTGGACAGCTGGTATGACCCCTACCTTGGCGTGGTGGTGCTGGTGCGCATCATGGATGGGGTGCTCAAGAAGGGTGACCAGATCCGCATGATGCAGACCGGGGCGAAGTATGGCGTTGACCGGATTGGTGTTTTCCGCCCCGCGATGGAAAAGCGCGAGGCATTGGGGCCGGGCGAGATTGGCTTTTTGACCGCCTCGATCAAACAGGTGCGCGACACCAAGGTGGGCGATACGATCACCCATGACAAACGGCCCTGCGCCAAGGCGCTTCCGGGGTTCAAACCCTCGGTGCCGGTGGTGTTTTGCGGGCTGTTCCCGGTGGATTCGGCGCAGTTTGAAGACCTGCGCGATGCGATCGAGAAACTGGCGCTGAATGACGCAAGTTTCAGCTCGGAGATGGAAACCTCGGCCGCGCTGGGCTTTGGCTTTCGCTGCGGCTTCCTTGGGCTGCTGCACCTTGAGGTGATCCGCGACCGGATCGAGCGCGAGTATGACATTGACCTCATCACCACCGCGCCCTCGGTGGTGTATCATCTGCACATGAAGGACGGGGAGCAGCGCGAGTTGCACAACCCCGCCGATATGCCCGATCCAAGCCACGTTGACCGGATCGAGGAGCCGCGCATCAAGGCGACGATCCTCGTGCCGGATGAATACCTTGGCGATGTGCTGAAGCTCTGCCAGGACCGTCGCGGTATCCAGCTTGACCTGACCTATGCGGGCAGCCGGGCGATGGCGGTCTATGACCTGCCGCTCAACGAAGTGGTGTTTGATTTTTACGACAGGCTGAAATCGGTGACCAAGGGCTATGCCTCGTTTGATTACCAAATGGAGGGCTACCGCGAGGATAACCTGGTGAAGATGTCGGTGCTGGTGAATGACGAGCCAGTGGACGCGCTTTCGATGATGGTCCACCGCGACCGCGCCGAAATGCGGGGCCGTGCCATGTGCGAAAAGCTGAAAGACCTGATCCCCCGCCATATGTTCAAAATCCCGATCCAGGCGGCAATTGGCGGCAAGGTGATTGCACGGGAGACTTTGAGCGCGTTGAGGAAAGACGTGACCGCGAAATGTTACGGCGGCGACGCGACCCGGAAGAAGAAACTGCTTGAGAAGCAGAAGGCGGGTAAGAAGAAGATGCGCCAGTTCGGGAAGGTTGATATTCCGCAGGAGGCGTTTATTAGCGCCTTGAAAATGGACAGCTAAGGCTGTCCTTTTTCACGGCGGGTGGGCGGAAGCGGTTTTCGTAGAAAACTGCGTGCCCATGGGGGGTGATCTCAGTGGGAGGCGGCTTCGCCGGCATAGCCCCTTATTGACGAGGTGGTGGATTTTCCCCAAACTTGGAAAATGACGCAGAGAAAATACGTTTACGTTGTCGGGGCTGGGGCAAGTTGTGAGTTTGGTTTTCCAGCGGGCACTCAACTAACGAAAGAGATCAGTGGTTACCTGCGATTGGGAACTGATCAATTTGGAAACGTCAAAAGTGGTGATACTCGAATTTTAGGTGCTTTCGACAGGATACCCCCTCCTGAAGATGGTGCGCGCCGGAACCGCTCGTATCTTAGCCGCGTTGCGAATGATATCGCGGAGAACATGGGTTTGGCGCTCTCGATTGATAACTATCTTGAGGCAAAAAAGAAGGAAGAAGCAGCGCCTGAACTTGGGAAAATTGGTATAGCGCGCGCCTTGCTTCGCAATGAACGCAAGTCAAAGTTGTGGTTCGATGAACAGAAAGGGCAGAGCCCAAGACCTAGGTTTGCGGATTTCCCTGAGAATTGGCTTACAAACCTGTTCCAAATACTGACACGGGCTAGGGGGCTTGACCAGTTCTTGGGTGCACTCAGTTCGCACTACTTTGTTACTTTCAACTATGATCGTGTAATCGAGCAGTTTTTTTATTGTGCAACCAAGAGTTATTTCTCACTGGATGAGCGGCAGGCCCGAGATTGCATAACGAAGCATTTAAACGTTGTTCATGTATACGGAAGTCTGGGCGACATCATGGGTCCAAACGTTGTGTCATTTGGCAACGAAGATCATTCTCAATACATCTTCGAAGCCTCGCAAAATATACATACGTTTTCAGAGGGCGTGCGGGCGGGGACGGAAATAAATCGAGCAAAACGGTGGTTGCAAGAATCCAACGTCATTTCATTTCTGGGGTTTTCGTTCCTGCCGTTGAATGTTCGGGCGCTTAAACCGGAAAGGCCACTTTCCGAGAAGCGGGTTTTTGGAACCTGCCATGGATTGTCAGCGGACAACCTTGGAATAGCGAAGAATATATTAGCGAAAACTTGGTTCCGGGACGATGTGCCCGACATGGACTTTCGCCCAGTTTATTGTGCTAAGCTGATATCAGACCTCTCCGGCTTCTTTGGTGAGGACGACCTCGACTGACCATTCAGCTCTAAGCATAAGAGATAAAATTCTTGGGTCGTCAGTAGAAGATTCGCCGAGAAAGGTGTGATCCCCCCCTCAATCCAACGCCTGATCCACCGCCTCCGCAGCCCGCGTCACGTCTCTTCCGACGCCTTTGATGGTCTCGCAGGCGGCGAGGGTTGTCAGGGTGGCGAGGATGAGGGCGAGGCGCATGGGGGTGTCTCCTGTGGTCTGCGCGCAAGATAGCATCTGTGGGGGCGCTGCCAAGGGGAATGGCCGGAACATTGGGCGCGGGCGGGGCGTTGCTCCTTATGAAAGGAGTTTTTCCGATGAGACTTGGATGGAGATTTTTGTTTGGTCCGCTTTGGGCGCTTTGTGTGGCCGGGGCGGTTTTGATCGTTTGTTTGGCGGCCGGGTGGTATTCGTGGCAGGCCTTCGTGCTGGCCGGGGTGATCGGGCTGGTGGCCGGGGTTCCTGCCGGGGTTTGGAACGCGCGCAAGGTGCGCCGGGATGACCCGGATTGGGATGGGTCACGGGTTTAGGCTTTTGCGCGGAGCCATTAACCCACCATTAACCACGGGCGTTGCAGGGTTGGGGGATGAGATATGTTGTGCTCCTCCTCGCCCTCGGCGCCTGCAACACCGTGAAGGAAGATCTGCCCGGCCAGTCGCGGATTAAGGCCGAGGCTTATGGGTATACGTTTAATGTGTTCCCCGCCGATCCTGATTTTCAGGTGGTGCGGACCAATATGGGGCTGCCCAAGCGCGATACCTTCGCGCTCGCGGTTGCGGCGGCGGTGAAGCAGGCGACGGGTTGCGAGGTGGCCGAGGGGTCGCTCAAGGGGGATTACAACCTGACGCGGGGCAAGATGCGCTGCCCGTAAGGCGGGGCGGTTTGACATGCCTCAAGGACCAAAGGCGCAGGCTCTGGTAACAATTGCGCGAACATTCACTGGTATCAGAGGTGCCTCATGCTTCGACTTGCGGGAATTTTCTACACGCTCGCGTCCACCACCCTGGCTGGGATCTTCATTATTGTGGTGCTGACGATGAACATGGTCACTTTGCAGGCGATCATCTGGGCGGCTGTGGCGGGCTTTGCGGTGGCGGTGCCTGTGGCCTATGTTCTCGCCCGGAAGTTCACCGCCCCCGCCTGAGGGCGGGGCGCTATGCGGTGAGGAATGCCTCGACCGCAGCCTCGAATTCGCGCGGCTTTTCGGCGTGGAGCCAGTGGCCTGCGCCGGGGATTCGGGCCATGCGGGCCTTGGGGAAGCGGGCCTTGATCCCGGCGCGCGCCTCGGGTGGCACATAGTCGGACTCGCCGCCAGCGAGGAAGAAGGCGGGGCCGGGGAAGGTGCCGTTGGGGGCGGGCCAGCCGGTGATTTTATCCATCTCGCGATCCAGCACATCAAGGTTGAGCCGCCAGCGGGGAGGATCGGCCCTGAGATCAAGCGATTGCAGCAGGAAGGCCCGCACCGAGGGGGTATCAACGCTTTGGGAGAGGCGGCGGTCGGCCTCGCTGCGGCTGGTAAGATCGGTAAGATCAAGGGCGCGCATCGCCTCGATCAGGTGATCCTGGCTGTGGTCATAGGCGATGGGCGCGATATCGGCCACCACGAGGCGGCGCACCAGATCAGGGCGGGTGAGGGCCAGCATCATCGCCGCCTTACCGCCCATCGAGTGCCCAAGCACGTCCATCGGTGTGCCCTCGGCCTCGATCACCTCAGCCAGATCGGCGGCGAGATCGGCGTAACTGTGGGTGTCTGCGCGGGGGCTTTCGCCGTGGTTGCGCATATCGACAGAGATCACGGTGCGCCGCGCCGAGAGCCGCTTGGCGATGACGTTCCAGTTACGGGCCGAGCCGAAGAGCCCGTGGGCGATGAGGAGCGGGGTGGCCGCAGGCGGGCCATCGTATCGGGTGGTTGCGAGCATGGTGCAGGGGTAACGCGGGCGGGCGGCCATGTGAAGCGGGGTTTTCTGCGGCGCACCGGGGCGCTATGACGCGGCATGGACAGCACAGTGACAGAGCGGGCCGAAACGCTGGCGGAGATGATGACCGAGCGGTTGGGCATCAAGCGGGGCGAGACGCCGGGCGACAAGCTGCGGATCGGCGGCCGGCTATTGCCGCGCCGGGTGCGCCGCGCGGCGGAGTATGTGGCTGAAACGGCGGACCGCGTGGCGGTGCCCAGGTTTGCCGGGCTGGTGGACGAGGCGCAGTTTGCCAAGGCCGAGCGGGTGCTGCGCAACCATCTTGAAACGGTTGATCCCAATTACCGCCGCAAGGGGGTGGTGCTTGGTGTGCTGGGCTGGCTGGCCTTCAACTTCCTCGTGATCGCGGGTCTGGTGATCTGGTATCTGTGGGAGACAGGGCGGATTTGAGGCGGC
>NZ_JARGND010000004.1:93147-113512 GCF_029212645.1 Vannielia sp.
CCCCGGCACTGGTGCCGCGCCGCGCCAGCCCCTACATAGGATCAACACAAGGAATTGAGGGCCGGGTTTGGTGATTTCGACCATTGCAGACGGGGTGTCGCGCAGCGTTGAAAGCGTGACCGGGGCGGTATCGGGCGTGTTCTTTGAGCCGAGCATCCGGCTTGGGGTGACGGGATTGAGCCGCGCGGGCAAGACGGTGTTCATCACCTCGCTGGTGGCCAATTTGATGGACCGCGCGAGGATGGGGGGCCTGAAGGCGGCGGCGGACGGGGCCATTAAGGCCGCCTATCTCCAGCCCCAGCCGGATGACACCGTGCCGCGCTTTGCCTTTGAGGATCACCTTGCCGCGATGATTGGCCCCGCGCCGCACTGGCCCGAAAGCACGCGAGCAGTGAGCGAGTTGCGCCTGTCGCTCAAGGTGCAGCCTTCGGGGCTGCTTGGCGCGCTTTCCGGGCCAAGGGTGACGCACCTTGATATTGTTGATTACCCCGGCGAGTGGCTGCTTGATCTGGGCCTGCTTGATCGCAGCTATGTCGAGTGGTCTGCGCAGGCGCTGGAAAAGGCGCGCGCAAGGGGGCAGGGGGCCGCGTTTATCGCAGCACTTGAGGGCGTGGATGGTGGTGCAAAGCTGGAGGAGCCGGTGGCCAAGGCGCTGGCGGACCGCTTTGCAGAATATCTGCGCGAGGCGCGGGAGGCGGGCTATTCCGATTGCACGCCGGGGCGGTTTTTGCTGCCCGGCGAGTTGGAGGGCAGCCCGGCGTTGACCTTTGCGCCCTTGCCCGAGGGAGAGGCCGGGCGCGGCAGCCTGCGGCGAGAGATGGCGCGGCGCTACGAGGCCTATAAGCGGGCGGTGGTGAAGCCGTTTTTCCGCGACCATTTCGCAAGGATTGATCGCCAGGTCGTGCTGGTGGATGTGCTGGGAGCGATCCATGCCGGGCCGCGTGCGGTGGAGGATTTGCGCCAGGCGATGGCCGATATTCTTGGCGCGTTTCGCCCCGGTCGCAACGGCTGGCTCACCGGGTTGCTGGGCGGCAAACGGGTGGAGCGCATCCTGTTCGCCGCCACCAAGGCCGATCATTTGCACCATCGCCAGCACGCCGCCCTCACAGCGATCACCGAGGCGCTGGTGCGCGAGGCCAAGGATCGCGCCGATTATGCCGGGGCGACAACGGCGGCGATGTCGATTGCGGCGCTCAGGGCCACGGTTGAGGAGACCCGGATGCACGAGGGGCGAGAGCTTGATCTGGTGCGCGGGCGGCTGCTTGAGAGCGGGCGGGATGCGGCGATGTATCCCGGCGAATTGCCTGCCGATCCGGGCCGGTTGCTGGGCGCGGCGCGCCAAGGCAGCGAGGCGTGGCTCGATGAAGATTATGCCGTGATGCGCTTTGCCCCCGCCGAGGTGAGCCTTGCGCCCGGAGAGGGGCCGCCCCACATCCGGCTGGACAGGGCGGCGGAATTCTTGATCGGAGACAGGCTGAGATGAGCGACGAAAAGCGTGGCCCGCTGATCATTGATCTGGCCGAAGAGCCTGCCGCCCATGGCCCCGACAAGGCCCCGCCGGTGCCCGATATGGTGCCCCAGGACAACGCCGCGATGCAGCGGCTGGCCGCCCTTTCGGCGCGGCCCGTGAGCCGGATTGCCAAGCTGTTCTGGGCCGGAGTCACCGGGGTGTTGGGCCTTGTGGTGAGCGTGGTGGCCTGGGATTTTGCCACCGGGTTGCTGGAACGCAGCCCGGTGCTGGGCGGCCTTGCGGTGGTGCTTTTCGCGCTGACCTTGCTGGCGCTCACGGTGCTGGCGCTGCGCGAATTGGCGGCATTCGCGAGGCTGTCGCGGCTCGACGGGTTGCAAAGGGGCGCGGCGGCGGCGCTTGCCTCGGGCGATTTGACAGAGGCGCGCGCCGTCGTCACCCAGCTCGAAAAGCTATACGCCGCGCGCGAAGACACGGCTTGGGGACGCGAGCGGCTGGCAGAGCGGCGCGGCGATGCTTTTGATGCCGATGCGCTGTTGATGCTGGCCGAGGCAGAGCTTTTGGCCCCGCTTGATGCGGCGGCGGCGCGGGAGGTGGAAGCGTCGGCGCGGCAGGTGGCGCTTGTCACCGCGATTGTACCGCTGGCGCTGGCGGATGTGTTTACCGCGCTCACCGCCAACCTGCGGATGATCCGCCGCATTGCCGAGATTTACGGCGGGCGCGCCGGGTGGCTGGGCGGCTGGCGGCTGACCCGCACGGTGCTGACCCACCTTGTCGCCACCGGCGCGGTGGCGGTGGGCGATGATCTCATTGGCTCGGTTGCGGGTGGTGGTGTGCTTTCAAAACTGTCGCGCCGCTTTGGCGAGGGCGTGGTGAATGGCGCGTTGACGGCGCGTGTGGGCGTGGCCGCGATGGAGGTGTGCCGCCCGTTGCCCTTTGGCGAGGGGCGCAGGCCCAGCGTAACCGGGCTGGTGCGCCGGGCGTTGACCGGGCTGTTTGGCCGCGGCGAGGCGGAGTAGCGCTCAACTGTCCGAAATTTCGGCACTTTCCTCAAACGGCAGCGCAGGCTAGTGTTTCGCACATTGGATTAAAGGGGATAGTGGGTGGAGATTGTTGCGTTTCTTTTGTGCCTTGGCCTGATCGGCTGGGTGGCTTTCCTGCAAATGTCGGTCGAGCGGGCAAACCGGAGGCTCGACAAGGCAGAGGCGGCGCTTGAGGCGCTGAAATCGTCTCTGCGGATTGTGCCCAAGGCCCCACCTGCCGCGAGCGAGGAGGCGAGCAAGCCGCAGCCTCTGGCCGGGCCGAAAGACGCAGAGGTGGCCGGACCACCGCGCAAAGCGCCAAGCGAAGCGGGCGATAAGCCCACAAGCCAGCCCCCCGCCACCTCCAAGCCGCCTGAGCAGGTTGCCGCGAAAGTTGCGCCACCAGAGCCGCGCGGCCCCGGTATGGGCGAGCGGTTTGCCAAGTGGATGATGCAAAACTGGTTTTACGCGGTGTCGGCGATTTCGCTGGCGCTGGCGGGGCTTTTCCTTGTGCAATACGGGATCGAGCAGGGCTATCTGACGCCCACCATGCGGGTGGCGGCGGCGATTGCGCTGGGGCTGATCCTGATTGGTGCGGGCGAGTATATTCGCCGCCGCTGGGGGGACGGTGAAGACAGCGCGACGGCCTATCTGCCCTCGACCTTCTCGGGCGCGGGCATCGTTTCGCTTTATGGCGGGGTGTTGGCGGCGCGCTCACTTTATGGGTTGATCGGCGCGGGCACGGCCTTTGGCGGCTTGGTTGCGGTATCGGCGGCGGCGCTTTTGATGGGCTGGCTTTATGGCCCCTTCCTTGCGGCGATTGGCCTGCTGGGCGCGGGGGCGGCGCCCTTCCTTGTGGGCGGAGAGGCCCAAAGCGCGACGCTGTTTTACCTTTACTACGGGTTGATCGGCGTGGCGGGGCTGGCGATTGATGCGTGGCGGCGCTGGGCCTGGGTTTCGATCCTGGCGCTGGTGGTTGCGGCGGGCGGCGGGCTGGCGGTGTATCTTGGTTCGGAGGATATGCCGGGGTTCGCGGTGTTGCTGACGGTGCTGGCGCTGGCGTCTATGGCGATCCCGCGCCGAGAGCTTGGCCCGGCCCATGACGGCGGTGCGCCGCTGGGGCGGCTGGGGCTGTTTGGCGCGGCGGGGCGCAACGCGGGGCCGATCGGCTTTCCCACATGGGTGGCGTGGAGCACGCTGGCGGTGGTTTCGGCGATGTTGCTGTTTTTGCCGCGTGGCGGACCGGGGGAATTGCTGCTCACCGGGGGCTTGCTGACGGCGCTGATCCTTGCGATTGCGCTTTGGGCGTGGCAGGCGCGCGCGCTGGCGGAGGCGGTGATCTTTCCGGTCGTGTCGTTCCTGCTGTTGATCCCGACAGAGGGCTGGCTGGGCACCGCGCTGATGCGCACCACCGAGCGCGCACAGGACGGAAGCCTGATCCCCGTGGTGCCGCTGGAGGCGACGCTGCTCTTGGTGATGGCCGCGCATGGCACGGCGGGGGCGGCGTGGCGCAGCCTGAAGGCGGGCAAAGGCGCACAGGGCCTTTTCTGGGGGCTTGTGGCCGCCTTGTTTGCGCCGCTTGTGCCGATGCTGCTGGAGCTTTTCTGGCTCGACCCGAGGGTGCCGGGCACCTACGCATGGGCCGTTCATGCCGTGGCCCTTGCCGCGCTGATGGTTGCGATTGCGGTGCGCTTTGCCCGCGCGGAGGGCGCGCAGAAGCGGCGCACCTCCTGGGCGGCTTTGGCGGCGTTGTCATTGATCGCCTTGGCCTTGTTTGTGGTGCTCACCAAGGCCGCGCTCACGCTGGCGCTGGGGGTTTTGCTGGTGACAGGCGCGGTGCTCGACCGGCGCTTCCGCCTGCCGGAATTGCAATACTTCGTGGCCGCGGGGGTGATGGTGCTGACCTATCGCACGCTGTTTGCTCCCGGTCTTGAGTGGGCCTTTGATGCGCCGTGGTGGGAGTTTTTGCTGGCGTTCCTGGGGGCGCTGGCCGGGCTCTTTGCCGCGTGGAAGATGCTGCCGACAGAGCCGCGCCTCACCGCGCGGGCCTTCCTTGAAAGCGGCGGGTTGCTGATTGCGGGGGCGTTCCTCACCACGCTCATTTGGCGGCTGATCGAGGAAAATGCGGGCGGCGCGAATACCGCCGGCAGCCATTGGTCGATGGGCATGTCGGCGACGATCTGGCTGCTGGCGGCAGCGGCGCAGGTGTACCGGATGCGGCTGGGTGGCCGGATGCGCTGGGTGCGCCTTGGCATGGCCAGCCTGTTTGGGCTGTTTGGCGGGATTTTCCTGCTGATCGGGCTGACCTTTGCCAACCCGCTGCTCAGCGAACGCGCGGGCTTTTTGACCCCTGATCCCACGATCCACGGGCCTTATCTGCTTGATACGCTGCTCTTGGCCTACCTGCTTCCGGCGGTGGTGCTTGGGCTGATCGCGCGGCTGTGCAAGGCGCGGTGGGCGCGCATTCTTTGGGCGGTTCCGGCGGTGGGGCTTGCGGCCTATTGGGGCTTTCTGGCGATCCGGCGGATCTGGTGGGGTGGTGAGGTTTATATCGGGCGCGGTTGGCTCGACGGCGAGCTATATACCTATACGGTGGTGTTGATCGCGATTGGGGCCCTGCTGCTGTGGCAGGCGATTGCCAAGGGCTCAACGGTGCTGCGCCGCGCCGCGCTGGTGGTGATCGGGCTGGCGGTGTGCAAGGTGTTCCTGATTGATGCGAGCGGGCTGACCGGGCTGTTCCGGGTGTTTTCCTTCCTGGCGCTGGGGTTGGCGCTGGCGGGGCTGGCCTGGCTGAACCGCTGGGCGGCGCAGGAGGCCGCGGAGCGGGCGGGGCTTGACCCCGATGATGGTGGGGATGATGGCCCCGGTGACGGTGGGGATGATGGCGCGGATGATGGTGGGGCGGCGCGCGATGCGCCGCCCGAGCCTGACGATCCGGATTTCTCCAAACCCTAGGGCCGGGCGGCGCTGGACGCCGCCTGCGCCCACGCCTATAAGGCGGCCATGACATTTGCGGGCCTGATCATCATCCGAATTACTTGCCCGGCGCTCTGAGCGACAGAGCCGCCGGGACAAGGCGCGTGATCGCCGCGCCGCCCACTGATTTTTCCCGACATAGCTGACCGAGGACGCCAAAATATGTGCGCCGAGACCCCCGACTACAAAACCACGTTGAACCTGCCCCAGACCGACTTTCCGATGCGCGCGGGGCTGCCCAAGCGCGAGCCCGAGTGGCTGGAGCGCTGGGCCAGGATCGGCGTTTATGACCGCCTGCGCGAGAAGGAGGGCCGCAAGCCCTTTATCCTCCACGATGGCCCGCCCTATGCCAACGGGCATCTGCACATCGGCCATGCGCTCAACAAGATCCTGAAGGATATGGTGGTGCGCTCGCAGCAGATGATGGGCCGCGACAGCCGCTATGTGCCGGGCTGGGATTGCCACGGCCTGCCGATCGAGTGGAAAATCGAGGAGCAGTATCGCCAGAAGGGCAAGGACAAGGACGATGTGCCGGTTGTGGAGCTGCGCCAGGAGTGCCGCGCCTTTGCCGAGGAGTGGGTCGATATCCAGCGTGACGAGTTCAAGCGGCTCGGGATCACCGGCAAGTGGGACGATCCCTACCTGACGATGGCCTACCACGCCGAGGCGACCATCGCCGGAGAGTTTCAGAAATTTCTGATGAACGGGGCGCTGTTTCAAGGCAGCAAGCCGGTGATGTGGTCGCCGGTGGAAAAGACCGCGCTGGCCGAGGCGGAGGTGGAATACCACGACCACCAGAGCCACACGATCTGGGTGAAGTTCCGCATTGCGGGCTTCAAGGGGACCGAGGCGCTGGTGCAGCATTTCACCGATCAGGGCTGCGCCGACAAGGCCGCCGTGCTGGGCGCGATCAACCGGATGGCCGAGGATTTTGCCGATACTTCGGTGATCATCTGGACGACGACGCCCTGGACCATCCCGCAGAACCGCGCCGTGTGTTTCAGCCCCGATATCGAGTACGGGCTCTACAAGGTGACAGAGGCGGCAGAGGACAACTGGGCCAAAGTGGGCGACAAATATCTGTTGGCCGACGACCTGGCCGAAGAGGTGATGCGTTCGGCCCGCGTGGAAGGCTATGAGCGCCTGCGCGGTGCGGCGGCGGCAGAGCTTGGCGCGATGAAAACCGCGCATCCGCTGATGGGCTGCACCGGGGCCGATGGCGAGTGGGATTATGAGGTGCCGATGCTGCCGGGCGATCATGTGACCGCCGAGGCAGGCACCGGCTTTGTGCACACCGCCCCCAGCCACGGCGATGATGACTATCAGATCGGCCGCCAGTATGGCCTTGAGATGACCTATAACGTGCTGGAAGATGGCTCTTTTCGCAAGGATCTGCCGTTTTTTGGTGGTGAGGTGATCGTCAAGCCAAACGGCAAGGAGGGCGGGGCCAACAAGGCGGTGATCGACAAGCTCGCGGATCGCGGCATGCTCATCGCCCGTGGCCGGATCAAGCACAGCTACCCACATAGCTGGCGCTCCAAGGCGCCGCTGATCTATCGCAACACGCCGCAGTGGTTTGCCGCGATCGACAAGGATTTGGGCGATGGCATGGACGAGCTTGGCACCACCATCCGCCAACGCGCCCTCACCGCGATTGATCAGGTCAAGTGGACGCCACCTTCGGGGCGCAATCGCCTTTATTCGATGATGGAAAGCCGCCCGGATTGGGTGCTCTCACGCCAGCGCGCCTGGGGCGTGCCGCTCACCTGCTTTGTGAAGCGCGGCGCGATGCCCGATGACGAGGGCTTTTTGCTCCGCGACGATGCGGTGAACGCAAGGATCGTGGCCGCCTTTGAGGAAGAGGGCGCGGATGCGTGGTATGCTGAGGGCGCCAAGGCGCGCTTCCTTGGCAGCGATTACAATGCGGATGACTACGAGCAGGTTTTCGATGTGCTCGACGTCTGGTTTGACAGCGGCTCGACCCATGCCTTTGTGCTGCGCGACCGGCCCGATGGCAGCCCTGATGGGGTGGCGGACCTGTACCTTGAAGGCACCGATCAGCATCGCGGTTGGTTCCACTCTTCGCTGCTGCAAAGCTGCGGCACCAAGGGCCGTGCGCCTTATCGCGGTGTGCTGACCCACGGGTTCACGCTGGATGAGAAGGGCAACAAGATGTCGAAATCGCTCGGGAACACAATCGTTCCCGAGGAGGTCGTCAAGCAATATGGGGCCGATATCCTGCGCCTGTGGGTCGCCCAGACCGACTATACCGCCGACCAGCGGATCGGCCCGGAAATCCTGAAAGGCGTGGCCGACAGCTACCGCCGGTTGCGCAACACCATGCGCTTCTTGCTGGGCAATCTGGCTGGGTATGACGCCGCCGATGCGGTGGAGCCTGCGGATATGCCCGAGTTGGAGCGCTGGGTGTTGCACCGTTTGGCCGAGCTTGATGAGACGGTGCGCCGTGGGTATGAAGCCTATGATTTCCAAGGCGTTTTCCAGGCGGTGTTCAACTTTGCCACGGTCGAGCTTTCGAGCTTTTACTTCGATATCCGCAAGGATGCGCTTTATTGCGATGGCAGCTCGGAGCGCCAGAAGGCGGCGCGCACGGTGCTGGATATCCTGTTCCACCGGCTCACCACATGGCTCGCGCCGGTGCTGGTGTTCACCATGGAGGAGGTCTGGCTGGAACGCTTCCCGGGTGAGGACAGCTCGGTGCATCTGACGGATATTCCCGAAACCCCGGCGGCATGGCGCGATGAGGCGCTGGCGGCGAAATGGGCAGCGATCCGCAAGGTGCGCCGGGTGGTGACGGCCGCGCTTGAAGTGCAGCGCCGCGACAAGGTGATTGGCGCCTCGCTGGAGGCCGCGCCGGTGGTGCATGTTGAAGACGCGGCGGCGCTGGAGGCGCTGAAAACCGTGCCGTTCGACGATATCTGCATCACCTCCGCCGTGGTGCTCACCGCCGATCCGGCCCCGCAAGAAGCCTTCCGCCTGCCGGAAAGCGAAGGCGTGGGGGTGGTGTTTGAAAAGGCCGAGGGCGAGAAATGCCAGCGCTGCTGGAAGATCCTCCCCGATGTTGGCACCCACGCACACCCCGCCACCTGCGCGCGCTGCGACGCGGCGCTGGGGTGAGCACCTTCGCGGTGGCAACGCCGGTCGGGCGGCTTCGGCTGACCGAAGCGGGCGGTGCCATCACGCGGGTGGACTGGACAGAGGAGGCGGCGGGCGAAGGCTCGCCGCTTTTGCATGAGGCGGCGCGCCAGATCACGGGTTATTTCGCCGGGACGCGCGAGGCGTTTGATCTGCCGCTAAGCGTGCAGGGCACGGAATTTCAGCAAGCCGTTTGCGCCGAGATCGCGGCCATCCCCTTTGGCGATACCACCACCTACGGCGAGATTGCGGCCAGGCTGAAAAGCCCTGCTCAACCGGTCGGGGCGGCCTGCGGTGGCAATCCGATTCCGCTCATCATCCCCTGCCACCGGGTGCTTGGGGCCACATCCCTCGGCGGGTTTTCCGGCGGCACCGGGGTGGAAACCAAGGTCGCCCTGTTGCGCCATGAAGGGGCGGCAGGGCTCTTGATTTGATCGCAAGCATTTTCTTGCTGAAAATATCCAAAACAAAAAATCGCTTGCGCCGCAGGCGCTCATATTAACAGCGCTCAGGGCAGCTCATCCTCGGGGATGATGCGGAAAAACTGGCCGCCCGACCAGAGGCCAAACCAGCCGTCCTGCCTTTGGCCGATGTCGACGAGGCGGTAAAAGCTTTTGCGGTCGATCAGCGCCTCAAGCCCGGACCGGATCAACACATAGGGCGATGGCTCGCCGGTTTCAGCGTCGCGCTCCACCCGAATTGGATGCTCGGGGCCGGCCATTGCCGTGTCGCCGAGGTTGGTTTGAAAGATGAGGTTTTGTGCCTCGCCTGTGCCCTCAACAGTGAAATCGACCGCAACAAACGGCGCATCCTCCACGGTGATGCCCACCTTTTCGACGGGGGTCACCAGAAAGTAGCTGTCACCCTCGCGTTTGAGGATGGTCGAGAACAGGCGCACCAGTTCGGGGCGTCCGATGGGGGTGCCTTGGTAAAACCAGGTGCCGTCCCGCATGATCTGCATGTCGAGATCGCCGCAAAACGGCGGATTCCACAGGTGGACAGGTGGCAATTTTCCGCCTTTGGCGGCGGCGCGGGCGCTGGCTGCGATGCTTTCGGCTGCGGGAGGGGTGCTCTGTTTCACGATATGTTGTCTCGCCTTCGATTTCGTCATTGGTCTCGGATGCGTTAGATGTCTTATTAGGCACAAGATAGTCGCAAAAGGAGAGATGTCATGTCCGATGAAGCGGGGCTTGTGCCCGAGATCGAGGCGCTGGCCGAAAAGCTGGGTCAGGCGAAGGCCTCGATCACCCGCCGGTTCATTGGGCAGGAGAAGGTTGTTGACCTTGTTCTATCAGCTTTGATGTGCGGTGGCCACGGGTTGCTGATTGGCCTGCCGGGCCTTGGCAAGACCCGCCTGGTGGACACGCTTTCAACCGTGATGGGCCTGAAGGGCGGGCGCATTCAGTTTACCCCTGATCTGATGCCTGCCGATATCATCGGGTCCGAGGTGCTGGAAACGGCGGAAGACGGCAGCCGGGCGTTTCGCTTCATCGAGGGGCCGGTGTTTTGCCAGTTGTTGATGGCGGATGAGATCAACCGGGCCAGCCCGCGCACCCAATCGGCGCTGCTGCAGGCGATGCAGGAAAAGGAAGTGACGGTTGCAGGGGTGCACCGCGCGCTGGGGCAACCCTTTCATGTGCTTGCCACGCAAAACCCGATCGAGCAGGAGGGCACCTATCCGCTGCCCGAGGCGCAGCTTGACCGCTTCCTTGTGCAGATCGACGTGGATTACCCCGATCGCGACACGGAGCGCGATATCATCCTTGCCACCACCGGCGTGGAGGAGGCCGAGAGCCACCAGATTTTTGCCGCCGATGAGCTCATGGCGGCGCAGCAGCTTTTGCGCCGGATGCCGGTGGGCGAAGCGGTAGTCGAGACGATCCTTGATCTGGTTCGCGCCTGCCGCCCCGAAGACCCGACAGCCCCTGAACAGGTGCAGCGCGCGGTGTCCTGGGGGCCCGGCCCAAGGGCGGCGCAGGCGCTGATGCTGACGAGCCGCGCGAGGGCGTTGCTTGATGGCCGCCTTGTGCCCACCATTGATGACGTGGCCGCCATGGCCGCGCCGGTCCTGACCCACCGCATGGCGCTGTCGTTTGCGGCGCGCGCGAGGGGCGAGTCTTTGGGTGGTGTGATCCAAGCCGTGGCCGAAAACGTCACCCGCGTGGAGGCTGCCGCTTGAGCGACCCCGGCCATGAAACCCACCCTGCCGTAGGGCAGGGGTTGCGCAGCCGTGCCGAGGGGCTGGCCTCGGCGCTGCCGCCGCTTTTGGCGGATGCGGAGCATCTGGCGCAAACGGTGCTGCTGGGCGCGCATGGCCGCAGGCGTTCGGGCATGGGCGATGAGTTTTGGCAATATCGGCCCTTGGCGGTGGGCGACGAAGCACGGATGATCGACTGGCGCCGCTCGGCCAGGTCAGACATGCATTTTGTGCGCGAGAAGGAATGGCAGGCGGCGCAATCGGTGATGCTGTGGTCGGACGAGGCGCTTTCGATGCGCTTTTGCGGAGCGCCCGGAAAGCGCGGCAGCAAGGGCGAGCGCGCGCGGCTTTTGGCGCTGGCGACCTCGGTTTTGCTGGTGCGCGCCGGAGAGCGGGTGGGCCTGGCGCGGATGGACGCGCCGCCACGCTCGGGGCCGTTGCAACTTATTCGCATTGCCGATGCATTGGCCGCAGCGATCGAGGCCGAGGCGGCAGGCAGCGCGGCGCCCGACTATGGCGCACCGAGGGCCGAGATTTTGCCACCGCAATCGCGCGCGGTGTTCATCAGTGATTTTCTGGGTGATTTCGACAAGGCCGAAGCGGCGCTGACTGGCGCGGCAGACAGGGGTGTGCGCGGTGCGATGCTGATGGTGCTGGACCCGATGGAAGAGGATTTTCCCTTCGATGGGCGCACGATCTTTGAAAGCATGGGCGGCAGCCTTGCGCATGAAACACGCAAGGCTGGCGACTTGCGGGACCGCTACCTTGCCCGCCTTGCCGAGCGCAAGGATCGCCTTGAGATGCTGGCCCGCGAAACCGGCTGGCTGTTTACCTCGCACCATACCGATGAGCCGGCGCAAAAGGCGCTGTTGTGGCTTTATGGCGCGCTGGAACGGGGGCACTAGGGGATGTTCACCATAGGCCCCGTTGGCTTTATCGCGCCGCTTTTGCTGTGGGCGCTGCTGATCCTGCCGATCCTGTGGCTGCTGCTGCGTGCGGTGCCGCCTGCGCCGATCCGGCGGCGCTTTCCCGGTGTGGCGCTGCTTTTGGGGTTGGAGGATGAGGATGCGCAGACGGATCGCACGCCCTGGTGGCTGCTGCTGCTGCGGATGCTGGCCGTCGCCGCGATCATTGTGGGCTTTGCCGGGCCGGTGCTGAACCCGCAGGAGCGACGTGTGGGCGAGGGGCCGCTTTTGATCCTGATGGATGGTGGCTGGGCCGATGCGCGGGATTGGGATGGCCGGATGCAGCGGGTGCAGGGCCTGTTGGACGATGCCGCGCGGGCGGATCGCCCGGTTGCCGTAGTGTCGCTCACCGATCTGCCCGCCGAGGGCGAGGTGCCGATGCTGACGCCTGCGGTTTGGGGCCCCCGTCTGGCCGGGTTTGCCCCCGCGGCCTGGCCGCCGGTGATGGGTGAGGCGGTGGATTGGATCGAGAGCCTTGAGGGCCGGTTTGAGAGCTATTGGCTCTCGGACGGGTTGGTGCATGAGGGGCGCGATGAAGTGCTGGCCGCGCTGGAAACCAAGGGCAGCGTCAGCGCCTTTGAAAGCCCGCGTCGCCCGCTGGGCCTGCGTCCTGCGGTTTTTGCCGACGGGCAGGTGCAACTGACGGCATTGCGCCCGGTGGGCGATGCGGCGCGAGAGGTGACGGTGCTGGCCTATGGGCGCGATCCATCGGGCACCGAGCGGGTGCTTGCGCGCGCGGGCGCGGCTTTTGCCAGCGGCGAAACGGAGGCCGAGGTGGCGCTGGTGCTGCCCGCCGAGTTGCGCAACCGGATCACCCGATTTGAAATTCAGGGCGTGCGCGGCGCGGGGGCTGTCACGCTCACCGATGATGGGCTGCGCCGCCGTGAAGTGGCGCTGCTGGCGGGCCGGGAAGACCGCGAGGGGCTGGAGCTGCTTTCGCCCCTGCACTACCTTGAGCGCGCGCTGGCCCCCACGGCTGATCTGGTCGAGGGCACCTTGCCCGATGTGCTGCTGGCCAACCCCGATGCGATCATCCTTGCCGATGTGGCGACCTTTCCCGAAACCGAGCAGGACGACCTGCTGGACTGGATCGAGCAGGGCGGGCTGTTGCTGCGCTTTGCCGGGCCGCAGCTTGCTGCCAGTGATGTGAGCCGCCGCACCGAAGACCCGCTGATGCCGGTGCGCCTGCGGGAGGGCGGCCGCTCGGTGGGCGGCGCGATGAGCTGGGGCGAGCCGAAGGCGCTGCGCCCCTTCCCCGATGGCTCGCCGTTTTATGGGCTGGAGATCCCTGAGGACGTAGTGGTGAACGCGCAGGTCATGGCGCAGCCCGACCCCGATTTGCCCGCCCGCGTGATTGCCGCGCTGGCCGATGGCACGCCGCTGGTCACGCGCAAGCGGATCGGGCAGGGCTCGGTTGTGTTGGTGCATGTGACGGCCAATGCCGAGTGGTCAACGCTGCCGCTTTCGGGGCTGTTTGTGCAGATGCTTGAGCGGCTGGCGATTTCGACGCGCCCCGCAACCCCCGAGGCTAAGGAGCTTGAGGGCACGGTTTGGACGCCCGAGCGGGTGCTGGATGGCTTTGGCCTTGTGCAGGATGCGGGCACATTGCCGGGCGTGGAGGGGGCCGATCTGGCCGCCGCGCTTGCTGGAGAGCGGCCCATTGGGCCGGATTTGCGCCCCGGTCTTTATGCTGGTGAAGATCGCCTGATTGCCGTGAATGCGCTGGGCCGCGAGGCGGTGTTGGAGCCGGTGGCCTGGCCTGCGAGGGTGCCGGTAGAGGGGTTGGCGGTGGCGCGGGAAACGGCGCTGAAAGGCCTGGTGCTGAGCCTCGCGCTGCTCGCACTGGCGATTGATGCGCTGGCCTCGCTTTGGCTTTCGGGCCGCCTGTTTGGCGTGGCGCGCGCGGTGCGGCGCCCGGCTTCAACGGCAGCGGGGGTGCTCTTCGCGGCGCTCATCGCACTGGCACCCGAGGCCCGCGCGCAGGACGGAGGCCTGGAGGGCCTGGAGGCGCTGGCGCTGGAGGCAACCTCGGAGGTGGTGCTGGCGCATGTTGTCACCGGGGACGCGCAACTGGACGAGGTGGCGCAGGCCGGGTTGAGGGGGCTTTCGGACACGCTGTTCAGGCGCACCTCGATTGAGCCCGCCGAGCCGCTGGCGGTGAACCTTGAAACCGATGAGCTGGCGTTCTTCCCTTTCCTTTATTGGCCTGTCAGCCCCAGCCAGCCGATCCCCTCGCAGGAGGCCTATGCCAAGTTGAACCGCTATTTGCGCACCGGCGGCATGATCCTTTTTGATACGCGGGATGCGGATATTGGCGGCTTTGGGGCCTCCACGCCCGAGGGACGCAAGTTGCAGGAACTGGCGCGGCCTCTGGATATTCCGCCGCTTGAGCCGATCCCGCTGGACCATGTGCTGACGCGCACCTTCTACCTGTTGCAAGACTTTCCGGGCCGCTGGGCCAGCCGTGATGTGTGGGTTGAGGCCGCGACCCCTGATGCCGAGGTGGTGGAGGGGATGCCGTTTCGCAACCTCAACGACGGGGTGACGCCGGTGGTGATTGGCGGCAACGATTGGGCCGCTGCTTGGGCCGTGACCCGCAATGGCGCGGCGATGTTTCCGGTGGGGCGCGGCTATGCGGGCGAACAGCAGCGCGAGATTGCCTATCGCTTCGGGGTGAACCTGATCATGCATGTGCTCACCGGCAATTATAAATCCGATCAGGTCCATGTTCCGGCCCTGCTTGACAGGTTGGGGCAGTAGATGGCCGGCTCGTTGATCTTTGACCCGCACCTGCCGTGGCTCGCACTTTACATCGCCTGCGCGGTGGCGGTGCTGTTGGTGGGCCTTTCGTTGTGGCGCGGGCTGGCGGGATGGTGGCTGCGCGGGCTGGCGGCGGCGGCGCTTCTGGTGGCGCTGGCAAACCCCTCGCTCCAGCAGGAAGAGCGCAACCCGCTGTCGGATATCGTGCTGGTGGTGGTGGATGAGAGCGCCTCGCAAGGGCTATCGGACCGCGCCGAACAAACCGAAGCCGCGCTGGCCGAAGTGCTGGCCGAGATCGCGGCATTGCCCGACACTCAGGCCAGTGTGACCCGTGTGGGCGATGGCGAGGGCGACGAGGGCACTTTGGCGATGGCGGCGCTTTCTGAGGCGCTGGCCGAGGAGCCGCGGGCGCGTGTGGCGGGCGCGATCCTCATCAGCGACGGGCGGGTGCATGACATGGCGCGCCTGCCCGACCTGCCCGCGCCGCTGCACTTGCTGCAAACCGGGCATGACACCGATTGGGACCGCCGTTTGGTGATTGAGAACGCCCCGGCCTTTGCCATTCTGGGGGAGGAGTTTGATCTGAAGCTGCGGATCGAGGATCAGGGCGATCTGCCCGGCGGTGCGGGGCAGGGGGCGGAGGTTGACCTTTCGATCGCGGTGGATGGCGAGGCGCCGCGCACTTACACGGTGCCGGTGGGCGAGGCGCTTTCGCTGCCCGTCACGCTCAGCCATGGCGGCAAGAACGTGATCCAGTTTGCCACGCCGGAGGCCGAAGGCGAGTTGACCGAGCGCAACAATGCCGCCGTGGTGCAGATCAACGGCGTGCGTGACAGGCTGCGGGTGCTGTTGGTTTCGGGCGAGCCGCATCCGGGGGAGCGGACGTGGCGCAATTTGCTCAAGTCTGACAGCTCGGTTGATCTGGTGCATTTCACCATTCTGCGCCCGCCGGAAAAGCAGGACGGGGTGCCGGTTTCGGAGCTGTCGCTTATTGCCTTCCCGACGCGGGAGCTGTTCATCGAGAAGATTGACGAGTTCGATCTGATCATCTTTGACCGCTATAAACGGCGGGGCATTTTGCCAACGCTCTATCTGGATAACATCCGCGACTATGTAGAGCGCGGTGGCGCGGTGCTGGTTGCCGCCGGGCCGGATTTTGCCAGCGCCGACAGTATCTTCCGCTCGCCGTTGGGAGAGATCCTGCCCGGTGAACCCACAGCGCGGGTGCTGGAGCAGGGCTATTTGCCCGAGGTGACGGAACTGGGAGAAAAGCACCCGGTGACCGAAGGGCTGGAGGCGCTTTACCCGCCCGACGAGGGGCAGGAAGCCGGGCCGGGCTGGGGGCGGTGGTTTCGCCTGATTGATCTGGTGCCGGGCGAGGGCCAGGTGGTGATGAAGGGGCTTGGAGAGCGGCCCTTGCTGGTGTTGCAACGCCAGGGCGAGGGGCGCGTGGCGCTGCTGGCTTCGGATCATGCGTGGCTATGGTCGCGCGGCTTTGAGGGCGGCGGGCCGCAGCTGGAATTGCTGCGCAGGCTCGCCCACTGGATGATGAAAGAGCCGGACCTTGAAGAAGAGATGCTATCGGCCGAGGCGGTGGGCCAGGAGATGACGATCACTCGCCGCACGCTGGGCGATGATCCGGGCGATGTGGAGGTTGAGGCGCCGGATGGCACATTGTTCACGGTGCCGATGAAAGAGATCTCTCCCGGCCTGTTTCAGGGGGTTTTCGCGGGGCCGGAGATGGGGCTTTACCGGCTGACCGAGGGCGAAGAGAGCGCGGTGGTGGCGCTTGGCCCGGCGGCACCGAAGGAGTTTGAGGAAACGATTGCTACCGGCGAGGTGCTGGCGGGGGCTGTGGCGGCGCGCCGGGGCGGGATTTTGCCGGTTGAAGACGGTGTGCCCGCGTTGCGCCAGGTGCGTGAGGGCCGGATTGCGGCAGGGCGCGGCTGGATCGGCGTGACGCCGCGCGAGGCTTATGTGACGGCAGATGTGACGGTGATGCCTCTGGTTTCGCCGCTGCTGTTTTTGCTTCTGGCGGGGCTGTTCACCCTTGGCGCCTGGCTGATCGAAGGGCGCAAAGGGGCCAAACGCGCCGCCTGACGCCGCTGCCAAATTGCGCGCCTTGCGGCGCATTCCATTTTTGATTGGGTGCTGGTGGTGAGCGTGGCCTTACTTTGGCAGGCGGACCTCATGGCGGGCGTCCCACCAGCCCTCGGGACTGGTGCTGGTTTCAATGTAGACTGTGGCGGTGCCTTCGGGGATTTTGATGCCGGATTGCGCGCGGGTGAAGGGCTGCTCGTTGACGTGTGGGTGCGCCAGCGGGCGGGTGCCGTAGATGGTGCCATCGGACCCGACAACCCGCCAGCCATCGGCGTAATCCTCCCAGCCGGTATCGGCGTGGGACAGGGTGACGGAAAAGGACCAGCCGCCAGCGCCGGGCGTGGCTTTGATCGCCTCGACCGTGGGCGGGGTTGCCAGCGCTGGGACGGGCGTAAGCAGGAGGGCGGTGAGGAGGGGAGCTGTGCGTTTCATCGGGTGATCATGGCTGGGGCCAGCGCTTGTGCGCGTGGGATTTAGCCATCCTTGTTGAGGAGGACGCGGCGGCTTTCGGAGGCAAATTCGCGCCGCGCGATGATGAGGGTGCTGACGATTGCCCCCACGATAAGGCCCCAGGGGCCAAGCAGCCAGCCGGTGGCGCCAAGGGCGAAGTAGACCGAGCGCATCCCGCGATTGAAGCTTTTGGCGGCGGTGATATTGATCTCGGCGGCTTTGGCGGCACGCGGGTAGGAGCTGGGGTGTGAGCTGTCATTCGGGATAGCGCCCATCACCACCGCGGAGTAGCCAAACAGGCGGTGCGCCCAGACGAACTTGAGGAAGGCATTGGCCACGAAAGAAAGGATCAGCAGGATCTTCACCTCCCACGCAAACACCGTGGTGCCGCCAAGCGAGAGGTCATCGGCGAGGCTGGTGAGCCGGTCGGGGTTGCCGATGACGGCCAGCCCGCCGCCGATGGCGATCATGCAGGCGGAGGCAAAGAAGGTAGTGCCCTGGCGCAGGCTGCCGAGGATGGTGGCATCAAAGATGCGCGGCTGGCGGGTGACATGCTCGCGCAGCCAATCGCGGCGGTAGTCCTGCATCAGCACCGAAACCGAGATGCGGCTGGCGGGCGGGTTTTCCACCAGGGTGCCGAGCACGGCCCAGGACAGCAGGATCAGGGCCACGGCCAGCGCATCACTGGCGGAAAACGAGGAGAGAAGGGGCAACATATCCATACGGGGGAGCCTAAGGCGCGACGCGGGTGGTTGCCAGATAGCAAAATTGGTTATAATTTCTGACCAATTCAGCCTTTGTGAGGAGTCGTGCCATGGAAATGCCCAAGCCAGACCCGCAGATCATTGCCCGCAAGCCCCGCATCGTTGCCCGCCTGCGAGAGGTGTTGCCAAGCGGTGTGATCGACGCGCCCGAGGAGGTGCGGGCCTATGAGTGCGACGCGCTGACCGCCTATAAATGCGCGCCGATGGCGGTGGTTTTGCCGGGCACGACTGAGGAGGTTTCGGCGGTTTTGAAGGTGTGCCACGAGGAGGGCGTGCCGGTGGTGGCGCGCGGGGCGGGCACCTCGCTGGCGGGCGGGGCGCTACCGACGGAGGATTCGGTGATCCTTGGCACGGCGCGGATGAATGCGGTGCTGGAAACCGACTATGACAACCGGTTTATCCGGGTGCAGACCGGGCGCACCAACCTTTCGGTCACCGGGGCGGTTGAGGAGGATGGGTTTTTCTATGCGCCGGACCCGTCGAGCCAGTTGGCCTGCGCGATTGCCGGGAACATCGCGATGAACTCGGGCGGCGCGCATTGCCTGAAATACGGGGTCACCACCAACAACCTGCTCGGCGTGACACTGGTATTGGCCGACGGCACGGTGAGCGAGGTTGGCGGGCCCTACATGGACCCGGCGGGCCTGGACCTGCTTGGCCTGATCTGCGGCTCGGAGGGCCAGTTGGGCGTGGTGACAGAAGCCACGTTGCGCATATTGCCAAAGCCGGAGGGCGCGCGGCCTGTGCTGATTGGCTTTGAGTCCTCGGAAGTGGCCGGGCAATGCGTGAGCGATATCATCAAGGCGGGTGTGTTGCCGGTGGCGATCGAGTTTATGGACCGCCCCTGCATCCGGGCGACCGAGGAATTTGCCAAGGCGGGCTATCCGGATTGCGAGGCGCTGCTGATCGTGGAGGTTGAAGGCTCGGACGCGGAGATTGACCACCAGCTTGGGTTGATCAGTGACATTGCTCAAAAGCTCGACCCGGTCGAGCTGCGCCAGAGCCAGAGCGCCGAGGAGAGCGCCCGCATTTGGCTAGGCCGCAAGAGCGCCTTTGGCGCGATGGGGCAGATCAACGATTACATGTGCCTTGATGGCACCATCCCGGTGAGCGAATTGCCGGTGGTGCTGCGCCGGATTGCCGAGATGAGCGCCGAATACGGGCTGGAGGTGGCCAATGTGTTTCATGCGGGGGATGGCAACATGCATCCGCTTATCCTGTTTGACGCCAATCAGGAGGGACAGCTTGAGCTATGCGAGCAGCTTGGGGCCGAGATTTTGAAGCTCTGCGTTGAGGTTGGCGGCTGTTTGACCGGCGAGCATGGTGTGGGCATCGAAAAGCGGGATTTGATGGTGCATCAGTATTCCAAGGTTGATCTGGAGGCGCAGTTGGATGTGAAGGACGTGTTTGATCCGGCGTGGATATTGAACCCGGCGAAGGTGTTTCCGCTGGCGATTACGGCGGGGCGGCGGGCTGGAGCTTCTGATCGGGCCGCGTGAGGGTGGCGCGGTTGGATTGGATATTTAGAGCAAGAAAATGATCGGGTTGGGCATGTTTGAAGCGACGAGCGAAGCGGATCTTGCGGGCTATCTGGCCGGGGCCGAAGCGCCGATCTCGGTGCGGGGGGGCGGCACGAGGGGTGTGCTGGCTGAGGGCGCGCCGCTGCGGGTGGCGATGTCGGGGATCACGCTATATGAGCCGGGCGCCTTGACGCTGGTTGCGGCGGCGGGAACGCCGGTGGCCGAAATCGAGGCGGCGCTGGCGGCAGAGGGCCAGAGGCTGGCGTTTGAGGTGCCGGATATGCGCGGGCTGCTTGGCACCGAGGGGCAAAGCACCATCGGCGGGGTTGTGGCGAGCAATGCAAGCGGCCCAAGGCGGGTTGCGGTGGGCGCGGCGCGGGACTTTTTGCTGGGCGTGCGCTTTGTAGATGGCGCGGGCCGGGTGGTGAAGAACGGCGGGCGGGTGATGAAGAATGTCACCGGCTATGATCTGGTGAAGCTGATGGCGGGAAGCCACGGCACGCTGGGGGTTTTGACCGAGGTGGCGCTGAAGGTGCTGCCAAGGCCAGAGGTGGCGGGCGTGATCTCGATCGACGGGCTGGCACCGGAGCAGGCGGTGGCGGCGATGTCATCGGCGCAGGGCACGCCTTGGGAGATTACGGGCGCGGCTTATACTGACCTGTGTGCCAATGACCGCTCGTCGGTGATGCTGCGGATCGAGGGAATGGCGGGATCAGTTGAGTATCGCCTTGGCCGGTTGAAGGCGCATTTGGCCGGGTTTGGCGATGTGGAGACGGTGGTGAGTGACACGCTGGATTGGCCTTGGGTGCGCGATGTGGAGCGGTTTGCGGGAGGTGCGGATGACGTGTGGCGGCTGCACGTGAAACCCTCGGATGCGCCGGGGCTGATTGCAAGGTTGCCGGAGGGATCGCGGGTGGTGATGGATTGGGGCGGCGCGCTGATATGGGCCGGGGTTCAGGCGGGGACTGACCTGCGGGCCACGCTTGGGCC
>NZ_JARGND010000048.1:0-3383 GCF_029212645.1 Vannielia sp.
CTATCACGCTGGTTTCAAACAGTGAATCCCTCAGCCGATTTGTGCAACAAAGCCCTAAATAGGGCCTATTTGATCACCTTCAGTGCATCAAATTCGAACAGCACGGCCGAAACATCATCCTCAAAGTCCTGAGCTCCGGCATACTCTCCCAAGTCCCATGTGAGAGCTTCAAGAAAACCTCTGCCATGAGTGTTCCAATTACGCTTGAGCAGGCGGGCGAGACCCTCTTCTTCGAGCATTTCGCCTGATTCGTTGGTCGCCTCGGTCAACCCATCTGACATGATGAACAGGCGATCGCCCGGCGCAAGCTGCCCCTCGCATTGATTATATTCAGCAATGTCGAACAGGCCGATGGGCATACCTCCACCGCCGATATACTCAATCTGCCCCGAAGCCCGCAGGATTGCCGGATGCGGGTGCCCTGCCTGAACGAGGGAGAAGGCTCCTGTTGTGAGGTTAATATCAACGTAGGCGAGGGTGAAATAGTGCTCGGTATCCAACTCTTGAAGGGCAAGCCTGTTGAGAGTGCTGGCAAGCTGGGCGGGGGGAAGAGCATCATAAATTCCCAGATCATTCTGGACCATGGCAACATTTTGATCGGGCGACGTAGCGGAGAGGAAGCCCGCAAGCCGTGCTGTCATCAAGGCAGAACTGACACCGTGGCCAGACACATCAATAGAAAAGAGTCCGACCCGATCAGCGTTGATCGGGAAAAAACCAACCAGATCGCCGCCAACATGGCCGGACGGGCGCAGCAGAAGCGACACTTGTGCGTTACCATAGCTGCGGTAGCGTTCTTTGACGAGCGACTGCTGGAGCTTGCGCGCCTCAAGCAGATCACGATCAAGCGCGCCATAGAGCGATGAAATTTCGGCCAGGGTTTCGCTGACGAAGCGGTTTTTTTCGACGAGTTCGGCATGGATACCAAGGATGCGCTCCCCGGCGGCAAGGCGAGCACGAAGCTCATCGGGGGAAATTGGTTTTGCCAGGTAATCATCAGCGCCAGCATCAAGGCCAAGGGTCACCTCCTCGGAACGGCTTTTGGATGTGAGTAGGATGAAATAACCATAGTTTTCACGGGGCATGGCACGAAAAATTTGGCAAAATTCGAGCCCATCCATGCCCGGCATCATCCAATCAGACAGGACGACATCGGGCGGCTCTTGGGCGCACAGCCTCAGCGCCTCTTCAGCACTGGCGGCCTCACGCACGCGGTAGCCCCACTTCGTGAGCATCTTGCCGAGCATGTGCCGCTGCATCCGGCTGTCATCAACCACCAACACCGTTCGCCCAAGAGCGGTGACGGAAGATTCGGGTTGTGACGATGGCACGGCGCTGTTCATTCTTGCCTCAGGAAGCTTCACCCCTGCTTTGGCACGTCGGGGTTAACGGCCCATGAAAACGCGAATTGGCCATTCTTTCCGAAATTGTTCCTTAAGACCGCTTCGCTAGGCTGCGAGGTGTAACAAGGGCAGAGGCACCGGATGATTGACTGGGACCGCGTGGCGGAATTGATCCGCATAGTTGGCGAAGATGATTTTGCAGAAATCGCCGACATGTTTTTGGAGGAGGTTGATGAGGTGCTCGAACGGATGGAAATCGGGGAGAGCAGTGATTGGGAGGCAGATTTTCACTTCCTGAAAAGTTCATCGCTGAACCTTGGGTTCACCGATCTTGCCAGGCTTTGTCAAACGGCTGAAAACTGGGCGCATGAGCAAAATGGCGAAGCAGATTATGTGGCGGAAATTGCAGCAAGTTACCGCGCCAGCTGCCGCGCCTTTGAAAGCAAACGTGCCGCATGAAGCCGGCCCTTGGATTCGCCTGAGAAAGGGCATAAACCCGCGCCCTGACAGTGAAAGCAGGAGCGGCACCCAATGACCTCCCCCAAGAAAGTTGTGCTTGCCTATAGCGGCGGCCTCGACACCTCGATTATTCTGAAGTGGCTTCAGGTGGAATATGGCTGCGAAGTAGTTACATTCACCGCCGACCTTGGCCAAGGCGAGGAATTGGAGCCCGCGCGCAAGAAAGCCGAGTTGCTGGGGATCAAACCCGAGAACATTTTCATCGAAGACCTGCGTGAAGAGTTCACCCGCGACTTTGTGTTTCCGATGTTCCGCGCCAATGCGGTGTACGAGGGGCTTTACCTGCTGGGCACCTCGATCGCCCGCCCGCTGATTTCAAGGCGCTTGGTCGAGATCGCCGCGCAAACCGGGGCGGACGCCGTTTCGCATGGCGCAACTGGCAAGGGCAACGATCAGGTGCGCTTTGAGTTGAGTGCCTACGCGCTGAATCCCGATATCAAGGTGATTGCGCCGTGGCGCGAGTGGGATCTATCTTCCCGCACCCGGCTGCTGGAGTTTGCCGAGCAGAACCAGATCCCGATTGCAAAGGATAAGCGCGGCGAAGCGCCCTTTTCGGTGGATGCGAACCTGCTGCATACCTCTAGCGAGGGCAAGGTGCTGGAAGACCCGGCGCAGATGGCGCCTGATTACGTGTATCAACGGACGGTCCACCCGGAGGATGCGCCTGATAAGCCCGAATACGTTGAAATCGGATTTGAAAAGGGCGACGCGGTGAGCGTGAATGGCGAGGCGCTGAGCCCGGCCATGGTGCTGACTAAGCTGAACGAACTGGGCGGCAAGCACGGCTGCGGACGGCTTGATCTTGTTGAGGGCCGGTTCGTAGGCATGAAGAGCCGTGGCATCTATGAAACGCCGGGCGGCACGCTGCTGCTGGAAGCGCACCGTGGTATTGAGTCGATCACGCTCGATCGTGGAGCGATGCATCTGAAAGATGAACTGATGCCGAAATATGCCGAGCTGATCTACAACGGCTTTTGGTTCAGCCCCGAGCGCGAGATGCTTCAAGCGGCGATTGATCACAGCCAGGAGCATGTTACAGGCACGGTGACGCTAAAGCTGTTCAAAGGCTCGGTGCATTGCGTGGCACGCAAATCCGATCACACGCTTTATAGCGAGGCGCATGTGACCTTTGAGGAGGATGCGGGCGCGTATGACCAGAAAGACGCACAGGGCTTTATCCACCTGAATGCGCTGCGTTTGAAGCTGATCGCTGCCCGCAACCGCCGCGTGGAACAGTCCAGTTAGGTGAGGCACTGCCAGCCTAGCGCCTCATAGTGCACAAGTGCCGCAGCCGCGTTCATTGAGCGCTGGCTAAACGCATTCAGATCCGGCAAAACCGATATCGTCAATAGTCAGATTTTTTGCTCGGTGATATAGCTCACCACCACCCGCGCCGGGTGGTGGATGAGGTGGACGTTCACGCGCTCAATAGCGCAATGTCGCTGCGAAGGCATATATCATCTCCGTCGACAGGTACGAAAAGCCAGACCCCATGGCGATCCTCATGGGGGGCCGGGCTTG
>NZ_JARGND010000048.1:3483-19743 GCF_029212645.1 Vannielia sp.
GCCGGGCTTGGAATGTTTCCAGTGATAAAGACGGCGTGAGATAACGCGGCAGTGATTGGACCATAGGGCGCGACTTGGCGGAGGGTGGAGCAAATGGAGGGCATGGAATGCTGATGAGATTGCGTGAAGGAAAGCCGATGCTTTTGGCTCTGGCGATCGCGCTGGGCCTTGCGATGCACTGCACCCCGGCTGACGCCGCACCATCCAAAACCGCCATTGTGGCTGGCGGCTGCTTTTGGTGTGTTGAGTCGGACTTTGAAGGGGTCAAGGGGGTATCCGAAGTGGTTTCGGGTTTTACCGGCGGCTCCGTAACCAACCCGACCTACAAACAAGTGGTACGCGGTGGCACTGGTCATTATGAGGCCGTCAAGATCAGCTATGATCCGGACGTGATCACATATGGGCAGTTGATTGCCCTCTTCCTGCGCAGTGTTGATCCAACGGATGCGGGCGGGCAATTTTGCGACCGTGGTGACAGCTACCGTACCGCGATATTTGTCACTGACGCGGCAGAAAAATTGACAGCCGAGGCGGAGATCACCAAAGCGGCCAAAGCGCTTGGCAAGAGTATTGTGACACCAGTGACGCAGGCGAAAGCCTTTTATCCTGCAGAGGCCTATCATCAGGATTACTACAAGCAGAATGACATCATCCTCACCCGCTTTGGTCCACGCTCCAAGGCCAAAGCTTACAAGCTTTATCGGGAAGGCTGTGGCCGGGATGCGCGGGTGAAGCAGCTTTGGGGCCCCGGCGCTCCTTTTGCCGGGGGCTAAAAGCCGGCGTCCTGCACGTCTTTCAAATCAGGGATCACATCGGCTGTGCCATGGCGAGTAACCATGAGCGCAGCTGCTTTCGTGGCTAGGTTGATCGCCTGCATCAAAGGCTGGCCACGATCGAGCGCGGCGAGCAGGTAACCTGTGAAGGTGTCGCCCGCGCCCGTGGTGTCGACGGCTTTGACGTTCGGAGCGGAGAAGCCTTCGACGGTGAAACCATTGCTCCAGCGGTAGACTTCGCCACCCTCTGCCCCTTGGGTGACGATCAAGGTGTTAACGCCCAACGACTCAATGCCGAGACCGGCTGATTTAAGCTGGGCCAGTTCAACGGCATTCAGCACGATCATATCAATCAGGCCGACCAGTTGCTTCACGGCTTCTTCGGAAAATGGCGCAGGCGCATAGGTGACGCGCAAGCCAAGATCTTTGGCCATTTTGGCGGCTTTTGGCTGTAATAGGGTCTCATTTTGCATGAGAAGCGTGTCGCCGGTTGATGCCTCAGAAAGCGCGGTACCGAGCGCCGATTCAGAAATCGCGTGGTTTGCGCCGGGATGAAGGATGATGCTGTTTTCACCCGCCTCATCGACCATGATGATCGCGTGACCAGTGGCGGCGTCGACCTTTGCAATGTGGCGCGTATCAACTCCATATTCCAGAAGCTGCTCGCTCGCCCAGGCACCATCAGACCCCACCGCTCCAATGTGGACGACCCGCGCCGCCGCACGCGCTGCCGCTACCGACATATTTGCCCCCTTGCCGCCCAGTCCACGCGTGAAATCGGATGCGGCCAGTGTTTCGCCCGGCTGCGGAAGGTGCGGGAGGTGATAAAACAAATCCGCGTTGATCGATCCGAGGTTATAAAGGGTCAATGGATCAAGCTCCTGTGTTTCATCACGTCAGGGTGCGCGAGCGCAACAGCATCGACGGTGGTATCAATCAACACAAACTGGCTGGGCATCCTCGCAAACGTATCAGCAAGAACGCGGCCTGTGATCCTGTCGCCGCGTAACGCTTCCTTCATCACCCAATCTTGCAGGCCGCCAGAACAGCCATGTTGAGAATGTCGCTGGCGGTGGAGGTTGTTGAGCAGATCTGGATGGGCTTGTCGATGCCGGTGAGGATGGGGCCGATCACCGTGGCGCCTGCCATTTCCTGCATCAGCTTTGTTGAGATTGATGCGGAGTGGCGCGCGGGCACAACCAACACATTGGCTGGGCCGGTGAGACGGCAAAAGGGGTAGGAGGCCATTTGATCCATGTTCATGGCGACATCCACCGTCATCTCACCGTCGTATTCGAAATCAACACCACGGGAATCCAGCACCTTGGGGGCGAGGTGCATCTTTTCGGCGCGTTCGGAGACCGGGTAACCAAATGTGGAGAAGGACAGGAAAGCCACGCGCGGCTCAATCCCGAGCGAGCGGGCAACGGCGGCACCGCGCTCAGCGATATTGGCGAGATCGTCCTCGTTCGGCCATTCGTGGACGAGGGTATCGCCCATCAGCACGATCCGGCCACGATGCAAAAGCGCGGTAACGGCCACGGCACCGGATTCAGGCGTTACATCAAAGACATTGCCAACGAGCTGCAACGCGTGAGCAGACTTTCGGGTGGCACCTGTCACCAGACCATCGCCGTGACCATGGGCCAGCATCAACGCACCAAAGACATGGCGATCACGCGCAGCGAGACGGTGGACGTCTTGCCTGTCAATCCCTTTACGCTGAAGTCGATTATACAGGAAATCTTTATATTCATCGAGATGGCGGGTTTGCTTGGCGTTCACGACTTCCAACTCGCGCACCGCATCGCCAAGTCCGGCCTCTTCAAGCCGTTCGCGGACATCATCTGTGCGGCCAACAACAAGCGCTTTACCGCACCCTTGGCGCTGGTAGGCGACGGCGGCGCGAAGCACACGGATGTCATCCCCCTCGGCAAAGATCATCCGGGCCTGTGCGTTCCGAGCGCGGGCGTGAATGGAACGGAGGATCGAGGCGGTGGGATCCATCCGCGCCTTGAGATTGGCCTCGTAGCCATCAAGATCAACAATGGGGCGGCGAGCGACGCCGGTATCCATCCCTGCGCGGGCAACGGCGAGCGGCACCACATGGATCAGGCGCGGATCAAACGGGGTGGGGATGATATATTCCCGCCCGAATGACAGCTTTCGCCCATAGGCCATGGCAACCTCATCGGGCACGTCTTCACGAGCCAGAGAGGCGAGGGCTTCAGCGCAGGCGATCTTCATCTCATCATTGATCGCGCGGGCGCGAATATCGAGCGCACCGCGGAAGAGGTAAGGAAAGCCAAGGACGTTGTTCACCTGATTAGGATAGTCCGAGCGCCCGGTGGCAACGATAGCATCTGCCCGCACGGCATGGGCTTCTTCGGGGGTGATTTCCGGGTCGGGGTTGGCCATTGCGAAGATGACCGGGTTTTCCGCCATGGCTTGCACCATCTCAGGCGTAACCGCACCCTTGGCCGAAACGCCAAGGAACACATCGGCACCTTCCATCGCTTCTTCAAGCGTGCGCAGATCCGTTTTGACGGCGTGGGCTGATTTCCACTGGTTCATGCCCTCAGTGCGACCCTGGTAGATGACCCCTTTGGTATCACACATCACACAGTTTTCGTGCTTGGCCCCCATCGACTTGATCAACTCAAGGCAGGCGATCCCGGCGGCGCCGGCACCGTTGAGCACGATGCGGCAATCTTCGATCTTTTTGCCGGAGATATGCAGCGCGTTGATAAGGCCGGCAGCACAAATAACGGCTGTGCCGTGCTGGTCATCATGGAAGACCGGAATATCCATCAGTTCTTTGAGACGCTGCTCAATAATGAAGCATTCCGGAGCTTTGATATCTTCAAGATTGATGCCACCAAAGGAGGGACCCATCAACTTGACGGCGTTGACAAACTCATCGGCATCTTCGGTATCAAGCTCCAGGTCGATGCTATCCACATCAGCGAACCGTTTGAAGAGCACGGCCTTGCCTTCCATCACCGGCTTGGAGGCCAGGGCGCCCAAGTTGCCCAGCCCGAGGATCGCCGTGCCGTTTGAAATGACCGCCACGAGATTGCCCTTTGATGTATAGTCATAAGCGGTGGAGGGATCAGCGGCGATGGCCTCAACCGGCACGGCGACACCGGGGGAATAGGCTAGCGACAAATCGCGCTGCGTGGTCATCGGCACGGTTGCGTTGATTTCAAGCTTGCCGGGACGCGGCTCTATGTGAAAACTGAGCGCCTCTTCAGACGTGATGCGAAACTTGGCCATGCTGTGATCCTCCTTGGCGGTCCACTCGTAATGCCCAGCGCCGCTGTCGTCTACCGGGGCTTTCGCAACGGAGGGCGCGTGGGTATGGTCCGGCCAAACAGGCAGGGGGCATTTGTGAGCGGTTCGACAGTCACACCGATGATGGCACAATATCTGGAGATCAAGGCTGATCATCCGGGTGCGCTGCTGTTCTATCGTATGGGTGATTTCTACGAGATGTTTTTTGATGACGCGGTGAATGCGGCGGCGGCGCTGGACATTGCTCTCACCAAACGGGGCAAGCACGAAGGCGAGGATATACCAATGTGCGGGGTGCCGGTGCATGCAAGCGAAGGCTACTTGCTGACGCTCATCCGCAAAGGCTTTCGCGTGGCCGTGTGTGAGCAGATGGAAAGCCCGGAAGAAGCAAAAAAGCGTGGTTACAAAGCGGTGGTGCGGCGCGAGGTTGTGCGGTTGGTGACGCCGGGCACCCTGACGGAAGATAGCCTGCTGGAGCCGCGGCAGCACAACTTTTTGGCGGCTTTCGCCGAGGTGCGCGGCGCAGTGGCGCTGGCCTGGGTGGATATCTCGACCGGGTCATTCCGGGTTACGGCATGCCCGGTTGAAATGCTGGGGCCTCAACTTGCGCGGCTTGCGCCGAGGGAAGTACTTTTGAGTGACCGTGCAGAGCCGGTTTATAGTGAAATAGTCTCTGATTTGGGAGCAGCGGTCAGCTACGCCGCGCCGGAGAGCTTTGACAGCGAGGCCGGGAAAGCGCGGCTTTGCGAGGCGCTTGGCGTCAAAACACTGGAGGCTTTTGGCAACTTTGGGCGCGCCGAGCTTTCGGCCATGGGTGCAATTGTTGGATATCTTGAGGTCACGCAGAAAGGCCAGCTACCGTTGCTGCGCCCGCCGGTGCTGGAAGATTCTGGTGGAGTGATGCAGATTGATGCAGCCACCCGGAGAAACCTTGAGCTGACGCGCGCCCTGAGTGGAGGGCGCGAAGGCTCGTTGATTGCCGCGATTGACCGGACCTTGACGGCGGGTGGGGCGAGGCTGCTGGAGCGGCGGATTTCATCCCCTTCGCGGCAGTTGAGCGAGATCATCAAACGGCACGATGCGATTGAATGGGCGCTGGATAACAAGCTGCGTGACACTTTGCGCGACGCGTTGCGGCGGGTGCCCGATATGGATCGGGCGTTGTCACGTCTATCGCTTGACCGTGGTGGGCCGCGTGATCTGGCTGCCATTCGGGCGGGCCTCACACAGGGTGAAATTCTAGCGAAAAGCCTGTCCGGTGATTTGCCCAGTCTCGTAACCGAGGCAGTTGAAGCGCTGCGGGGGCATGATGCGCTGGCTGATTTGCTTGATGAGGCGCTGGTTGCGGAACCGCCTTTGCTGGCACGTGATGGTGGCTTTATCGCTTCGGGGTATGACGATGAGCTTGATGAAGCTCGGACCCTGCGTGACGAGGGGCGCGGTGTAATCGCGCGGATGCAGGCTGAGTATGCCGAGGAAACGGGAATTTCAGCGTTGAAGATCAAGCACAACAATGTGTTGGGATACTTCATCGAAACATCGGCGACCCACGCCGATAAGATGATGTCGGCGCCGCTATCAGAGCGGTTCATCCACCGACAAACCACTGCCAATGCGGTACGTTTTACCACCGTTGAGCTGAGCGAGCTGGAAACGCGGATTTTGAACGCCGCGGGACGGTCACTTGATATCGAAAAAAGGCTCTATTCCACCTTAAGACTGGCCATTTTGGAGGCCGCGTCTGACTTAGGTGCAGCGGCGCGGGCGCTTTCGGAATTGGACGTAGTCAGTGGATTGGCGGACCTTGCCAGTGGCGAAACCTGGGTGCGGCCCAAGGTTGATGAAGGCCGCGCTTTTGAAGTGATTGGCGGCAGGCATCCGGTGGTTGAACAGGCCCTGCGCCGTGAAGGTGGGCAAACCTTTGTGGCAAACGATTGCGAGCTATCCGATGGGGCAGAGGGGGCGCACATTTGGTTGCTTACCGGTCCGAATATGGCGGGCAAATCCACCTTCCTGCGGCAGAATGCAATCATGGCGCTGCTGGCCCAAGCCGGTAGCTTTGTGCCGGCAAAAGAAGCGCATATTGGGCTGGTATCGAGCCTGTTTTCGCGCGTTGGTGCGGCGGATGATTTGGCGCGCGGGCGCTCCACGTTTATGGTGGAAATGGTAGAAACCGCCGCCATTTTGAACCAGGCGGATGATCGAAGCCTGGTGATCTTGGATGAAATCGGTCGGGGGACAGCTACCTACGACGGACTGTCGATTGCCTGGGCGGTGATGGAGCACTTGCACGATGTGAATCGCACGCGCGCTCTATTTGCTACGCATTACCATGAAATGACGGCGCTATCAGCCAAGTTGGATGGAGCAGAAAATGCGACCGTAACGGTGAAGGAGTGGGAAGGTGATGTCATCTTCCTTCATGAGGTGAGAATGGGCGCGGCGGAAGCCAGCTATGGCGTGCAGGTTGCCAAACTCGCCGGTCTACCTGACGCCGTTGTGAGCCGAGCACGCATGGTGCTGGAGCAGTTGGAGAAGGGCGAGCGGGAGGGTGGCAAGAAAGCGAAGCTGATCGACGATTTACCATTGTTCGCCGCCATGCCAAAAGACCCGCCCAAACCCTTGAAGGCTAAGGCGAATCTGCTCAAGGAAAAGCTCGGCGCGGTATTGCCCGACGAGTTGACCCCGCGCGAGGCGCTGGATCTGATCTATGAATTGAAGCGGATGGCCGAGTAGGGCGCGCCGCAACGCGCCCGTTGTTCAGCCCGGATTGCTGGACACCCCGACCTGCGCCGGACGCAGCAAACGATCATGCAGCATGAAACCCTCAGCCATCACCTGAATGATGGTGCCCTGCTTGGTATCGGGCAGGGGCGCCTCAAACATTGCCTGGTGCAACTGCGGATCGAAGGTGTCTCCCACTTCGGGCACGATCGGCTCAATGCCGTGCTTGGCAAAAATGTTGAGCATCTCGCGCATGGTCAGCTTTACGCCCTCCAGTAGGCCCGACATGGCCTCGCCCTCGGATTCACCAGCCGCCTCAAGCGCGCGCTTAAGGTTATCGTACACCGGCAGAATATCACGGGCCAGCTTGGAGCCGCCATACTGCTCGGCTTCGCGCCTGTCACGTTCGCCACGTTTGCGGGCGTTTTCAGCATCGGCCAGTGCGCGCATGAACCGGTCGCGCATTTCATCGCGCTCTTGGCGGATGATCTCGATTTCATCCAGTTCGATCTCCACCTCGGGACCTTCTTCACCCTCAAGGGGCTCATTTGCCAACGCGTCGATGTCAATCAGGTCCTCTTCGGGCGTCTGTTTTGGATCTGCCATGTTTTACCCTTTGCCTCGATCCGCGATCAGCTTGCCGACAAGCTGCGCGGTGTAATCCACAATCGGAACGATTCGGCCATAGTTAAGCCGCGTGGGACCGATCACACCGACCGCCCCAATAATCTTCCGGTCGGCATTCATATAGGGAGAGACGACCAAAGATGAACCCGAAAGTGAAAAAAGCTTGTTCTCAGAACCGATAAAAATGCGCACGCCCTCGCCCTCTTCGGTGAGTTCGAGGAAATCGGCAATATCGCGCTTGCGTTCGAGGTCATCAAACAAGGTGCGGATACGGTCAAGCTCTTCAGGTTCGGCTTCCCCAAGAAGATTCGCGCGGCCTCTGACAACGAGGCGCTCGTGTGGTTCGCCTGGCGCATCCCATATCGCAGTGCCTTCCGCGACGAGCTGTGCGGCGAGAGTATCAATTTCTTGTCGGCGCGCGCCGATTTCGTGGGCGATGAGGCCGCGCAGCTCCGTCAGCGAACGGCCTTCTGCAAAGGAGTTGATGAAGTTCGCCGCCTCGCGAAGCGATGATGGGGTTTGCCCCGTTGGCGGTGTGAAAACCCGGTTTTCAACGTGTCCATCAGAAAACACCAAAACAACGAGCGCACGATCTGGGCCAAGCTGCACGAACTCTATGTGCTTGATTTCAGCCTCATGTTTGGGCGCCAGAACTAGGCTGGCGACCTGCGTAGTGCCAGAAAGCGCCGAACCGACGCGATTGAGAAGGCCGGAAATGTCTTGCGAGTTTGAGCCAAGGGACGCGTCAATCTTTTCACGGTCCTCATTGCCAAGATCGCGCACCTCAAGCAGGCCATCGACAAACATCCGAAGTCCAGACTGCGTGGGGATGCGCCCGGCGGAGATATGCGGGCTATTGAGCAGACCGAGGTGCTCAAGGTCCTGCATCACATTGCGGATTGTGGCGGCAGAAACCTTCTCCTCAAGCACGCGGGTGAGGGCGCGTGAGCCCACTGGCTCCCCGGTTTGCAAATAGCTCTCGACCACCCTGCGGAACACCTCGCGGGAGCGGTCATTCATCTCTTCCAGCAATTTTGCACTATCGCTCATGCGGTTTAGATAGGGAGGTGGGGGGGGGAAGGTCAATCTTGCTTGCGTCCTGAAGCCACTGGGGCCAAGAGAGGGCAAACCAACAGGAGGCTTTTCCATGCGCCCATCCGGCCGTTCTACCGACGCCCTGCGTGAGATCGTGATTGAAACCAACGTCACTCGCTATGCCGAAGGCTCATGCCTGATCAAATGCGGCGAGACCCATGTGATCTGCACCGCGACCGTGGACGAGCGTGTGCCACCGTTTATGCGTAATAGCGGCAAGGGTTGGGTGACGGCGGAATACGGGATGCTGCCACGCGCCACCCATACGCGGATGCGCCGTGAGGCAAAGAACGGCCAATCCGGGCGTACGCAGGAAATTCAGCGGTTGATCGGCCGGTCCCTGCGGGCTGGTGTTGACATGGTTGCCTTGGGCGAGCGGCAAATTCAGGTGGATTGCGATGTAATTCAGGCCGATGGCGGCACGCGCTGTGCGTCCATCACCGGCGGCTGGGTTGCTTTGCGGTTGGCAATCAACAAGTTGATGAAAGCCGGACTTGTGACCTCTGACCCGGTCCTCGATCATGTGGCTGCTGTGAGCTGTGGCGTTTACGCTGGCCAGCCGGTGCTTGACCTCGATTATGCCGAAGACAGCGAAGCCGGAACGGATGGTAACTTTGTCATGACCGGCCAGGGCAAAATGATTGAGGTGCAAGCCAGCGCCGAGGGCTCGACCTTTGCCCGCAGCGAGATGGATACGCTGATGGACCTCGCCGAAAAGGGCGTCGCTGTGCTGGTCGCTGCTCAAAAGGCTGCGGTTGAGGGTTAGTGTGATGCGAAAGCTGGAAGGTGGGAAGCTGGTCATCGCCAGCCACAACAAGGGAAAGTTGCGGGAAATTGCGGCGCTGCTGGAGCCGTTTGGCATTGAATGCGTGAGCGCCAGCGACCTTGGCCTTGAGGAGCCGAAAGAGACAGAATCCACCTTCCATGGCAACGCCCGCATCAAGGCACATTTTGCTGCCAGCAAATCGGGCTTGCCTGCTTTGTCTGATGATAGCGGCATTGAGGTGGATGCGCTTGATGGGCGGCCCGGCGTGTTTACCGCTGATTGGGCCGAAACACCTCAAGGGCGGGATTTTGCAATGGCAATGACCCGTGTGTGGAAGGAATGCGAAGCGTTGGGCGCCAAGCGACCACGCACCGCGCGGTTTCGCTGCACGCTTTGCCTTGCCTGGCCCGACGGGCATGATGAGATCTTTGACGGCACAGCGGAAGGCCAACTTACATGGCCGAGGCGCGGTGACTTTGGCTTTGGTTTTGACCCGATGTTCGTACCGGATGGCCATAAACTCACTTTTGGTGAGATGACACCCGAAGAGAAGGCTCCACTTACACATCGCAACGACGCTTTCCAAAAACTCGTGGTCGGCTGTTTTGCGGGCTGACTGGCAAGAAGGCGGCTTTGGCCTGTACCTCCATTGGCCGTTCTGTGCCGCAAAATGCCCCTATTGTGACTTCAACTCCCACGTCTGGGCCGAAATCGACCACCCACGATGGTGCGATGCTTATGTTCGCGAACTTGAGCGGGCCGCTGTTGAAACCGGCGATCGCGTGCTTTCATCCATCTACTTTGGCGGGGGCACGCCATCCCTGATGCCACCGGAAACGGTTGACGCGATTTTACGTACCATTGGGCGCCTCTGGCCACGGGCCAATGACATTGAAATCACTCTGGAAGCCAACCCGACCTCAACTGAAGCGGGCAAATTTTCTGGATACGCCGACGCTGGCGTAAACCGGGTTTCCCTTGGTGTTCAATCGTTGAGAAATGAAGATTTGCGCGCCTTGGGTCGAATGCACAGTGTTGCCGAAGCCAAAGCGGCGGTTGCCCTCGCGAAAGAACACTTTGAGCGCGTTTCATTTGACCTGATTTATGCGCGCCAACGCCAGACCCTTGAGGCGTGGCGCGAGGAATTAGACGAGGCGCTTGAACTGGCTGGGGACCACTTGTCGCTCTATCAACTTACGATTGAGCAGGGAACTGCTTTTGGTGATAGGTATGCAAGGGGCAAATTGCGCGATTTGCCCAATGATGATGTGGCTGCGGACATGTATGAAGTCACTCAAGAGATGACAAGCGCAGCTGGGTTTAGCGCCTATGAAGTCTCTAACCATGCACAAAATGGCGCAGTATCCCGGCACAATCTGATTTATTGGCGGTACGGTGATTACATCGGTATTGGCCCAGGTGCCCACGGACGCCTGCAACTGCAGGGTGAAAAGTGGGCGACCGAAACAAGCCTTGCTCCAGCAAAATGGCTAAGGGAGGCCGAGACTGGAGAGGCCGCTCGCAGAGTTGTTCTATCGCCGCAAGATCGCGCGGTTGAGTACCTGATGATGGGGTTGAGAGTGGCTGAAGGGGTCGACCTGAAAAGGTTGCAAAGCTTCGGAGGACCTGCGCTGAACGGCGCTGCGGTTGGTAGTCTGGCCGAAAACGGCCTGATTACACAGGAAAATGGCCGTCTCAGCACCACCTCCACAGGGCGGATGGTACTGAACCATGTGATCCGGGAGCTTTTGGTGTGACATGCGGATATTCTGGGCTGTTACGGGCGGATTGAGCCTAACCTTGGGTATTATCGGAATTATCCTCCCACTCTTGCCCACTGTCCCGTTCATATTGCTCGCCGCCTACTGCTTTGCCCGCTCATTTAATCCTTTTCATAATTGGTTGCTCGCGCATCGCCACTTCGGTCCCATGATTTTGGATTGGCGGACAAGTGGCGCAATTCGGAAACGTGGAAAAATCGCCGCCACAGTCTCTATCGTTGCGGTTTTTACCTTTTCTTTGGTGCTTAGCCTGCCTTTAAATCTGCTTTTGATCCAAGCGGTTACGCTTGGCGGGGTTCTGCTGTTTATTTGGAAGCGTCCAGAGGTGTAGCAGAAAGAACCCGGCAGAGCGCGTCGAGGTCATCAAGGTCGCGATAGGCGATTGAGATGCGGCCAGCACCGTTGGCCGCGTGGTCAATCGCAACCTTCAAGCCAAGATTTGCCGCCAGATCAGCTTCAAGAGCACGCGTGTCTGCGTCCTTTTCCGGCGGCCCGGAGGGTTTAGCCCTTTTTCCACTTGTGCCTGCGGTTTTTACCAGCGCCTCGGTCTGGCGAACGGACAGGCCCTTTTTGACGATCTCACGAGCAAGCTCTGAAGCGTTGGGCGCAGTGATCAATGCCCGTGCGTGGCCGGATGAAAGTCGCCCGTCTCGCAGCAACCGCATCACATCCTCAGGTAATTGAAGCAGGCGCAAAAGATTGGCGACATGGCTACGGCTTTTTCCAAGCGCGCTCGCGAGTTGTTCCTGCGTATGGCCGAAACTGTCAACGAGCTGCCGGTAGGCCAGGGCCTCCTCGACGGGATTGAGGTCTTCACGTTGAACATTCTCGATGATGGCAACTTCGAGGACTTCTTCATCCGAGAAATCACGGATGAGAACAGGCACCTCGTGGAGCCGGGCCATCTGTGATGCACGCCACCGTCGTTCACCAGCCACAATCTCATAGGTATCTGGTTTCGTTGCGCTATTTCGAACAATAAGCGGTTGGATTACACCGCGCTTCGCGATCGAATCAGCCAGTTCCTGGAGCGGTTCAAGTTCAAAGTCACGGCGGGGCTGGTCGGGGTTTGGTTCAATCCGCTCAATAGGGATCATCCGGTCGCCATTTTGTGCTTCGGGTTGCGGGGCGGGGGCCTCTGCACGCGGGGCGACGTCCGCCATCAAAGCGGAAAGGCCGCGGCCCAACCCTCGTTTTTTCTCTGTCATGCCTGCTCTCCTTTGTTACGCCGTCACAGGCCGCCCAAGCAACTCGTTGGCAAGATCCTGATACGCGACGCTGCCTTTGGAATGCGGGTCATAATCAATCACGGGCATCGCGAAACTTGGCGCTTCACTCACGCGGACATTGCGGGGAATTCGCGTTTTGAAAACCAGATCACCCAAGGCTTCGCGAGCATCGTCCTCAACCTGCTGGGACAAGTTGTTGCGCTTATCATACATCGTCAACACAACACCTTCGATCCTGAGATCGGGATTTGCCGTTTCTCTGACCTCGCGGAGCGTGAGCATCAACTGGCTAAGGCCTTCAAGAGCATAGAACTCTGATTGAAGCGGCACGAGAACAGAGTCTGCCGCGATCATTGCATTAACGGTGAGCAGGTTAAGGGAGGGCGGGCAATCAATTAGGATGTAGTCTAACCCATATTTATCAATTTCTGGCTGGCGCAACGCATCATGTAGTAGATGGCTTCGCCGTTCGTTAGACACCAGCTCGATATCAGCCGAGCTGAGATCGGTGGTGGAGGGCGCAAGTAACAGGTTCTCGACAGCCGTGGCTATAACGACCTCGCGGAGCGGTGCATCATCCAGAATGAGATCATAGGTTGTTTTCAGCCGAACTGCAGATTCCACACCCAAGCCAGTAGAAGCGTTCCCTTGGGGATCCAGATCAACCAGAAGAACTGATTTTCCTTGTTTGGCTAGTGCTGCGCCGAGGTTGATTGCCGTGGTGGTTTTGCCAACGCCACCCTTTTGGTTGGCCACAGCTATGATTCTCGGGGCCACGGGGCGAATTGGATCAGACACGGGTGATGCTTCCTATCGCGAGAATTGTACCGGCGGGGTCAGTTTCGCTTGGGTGTTTTGTAACGTCGAAAGCCCACGTTTCAAGCGATTTCGTGATTTCATCCTCTACTCTGGCACCCTTGGGGAATAGGCATAGGCCATCTTCTGCCAGGTGCCGCTCGGCAAATGCGAGCAAGTCTGGCAAGGGTGCAAGGGCGCGAGCGGTTAGAATATTTGCTGGAGTCGGCTCCAACGCTTCGATCCTTGCTGAATGCACAGTCGCAACCAAGCCCAATTCTCGAAGTACAGTTTTGAGGAAGGCGCATTTTCTCTGGTCTGATTCTACGAAAGAGACTGCAAGGTCCGGTGATGTTTCTGCTGCCATAATGGCGCAAACCATGCCGGGAAACCCAGCCCCACTACCTATATCAAGCCACTGGCCGGAGTTTGGAGCGAGCTTAAGAATTTGTGCTGAGTCGACAAAATGCCGTTCCCAAAGGTGCGGCAACGTGCTTGGCGAGACTAGGTTTATTTTTGCGTTCCACTTCGCCAATAGGCTTGCATAGGTGTCCAAGCGTCCAAATGTTTCACGTGAAACATCGAATAAGGCTGCAAAACGCTCTCGGTCGGCATTCATCACGACGCCTTTCGTTTTTGATCCCGCCGTAGTCGAGCGAGGATTAACGAAAGGGCAGCTGGGGTCATACCGCCAATTCTAGCCGCTTGCCCAAGCGTTGCAGGTTGCGTAGCGATCAATTTCGCGCGCAGTTCGTTGGAAAGTCCCTGGAGTTCACTATAGACGAAATCCGCGGGAATGGTTTCGCGTTCGTCGCGTTGCATCGCCGCAACGTCTTTCTCCTGTCGAGCGATGTAAGTTGAATACAGGGCATCACGTTCGATCTGCTCCGCAATGCCTTTTGCTGGTCTGGCGAGAGAAGGCTCAACTTCCCGAACTCTGGCGAACGAGGCCTCTGGCAAAGAAAGAGCCTCAAAGCCACTTCGTTTGGGGCCATCAGCGTTCACTCGAAAACCAGCCGCCGCGAGCCGTCTGGAGGTAAGCGTAACCGCTTCCAAGCCGTCGCGAGCCTTGGTGAGCGCCTCCAGTTTTTCGCCAAATAGGCGTTTGCGGTCCTCTCCAACGCATCCCAGTTCAATTCCGCGGGGCGTCAAACGCTGGTCTGCGTTGTCGGCGCGAAGTGAAAGACGAAATTCGGCACGGCTGGTAAACATCCGGTAGGGTTCAGCAACCCCCTGGGTGACAAGGTCGTCGAGCATAACGCCGATATAGGATTCGCTCCGAGCAAAGATCATTTCCGGTCGGTCTAGCGCTCGCGCTGCGGCATTAAGGCCGGCAACCAGTCCTTGAGCAGCGGCCTCTTCATAGCCGGTCGTGCCGTTGATCTGGCCCGCCAGAAACAACCCGGGGAGGTCACGGAGTTCAAGACTTGCATGTAGGCTGCGAGGATCAATGTAATCGTATTCGATTGCGTATCCTGGTTGAATGATCTTCACATTCTCCAGGCCAACGATCGAGCGCACATAGGCCTCCTGGACATCCTCGGGTAGGGACGTTGAAATACCGTTAGGGTACACAGTCGGATCATCAAGCCCTTCCGGTTCAAGGAAAATCTGATGAGAGTGCTTGGTGGCGAAGCGTACAACCTTGTCTTCGATGGAAGGGCAATAACGGGGGCCCACGCCCTCGATATGTCCACCATACATGGCGCTCCTGCTGAGGTTAGCGTTGATGATCTCATGCGTGCGGGGATTGGTATGGGTGATCCCACAAGGCACTTGCCGAGCTGTGGGTGCTGTCGACATAAACGAAAACAGGGCGGGCTCATCATCACCGGACTGAATCTCAAGGCCTTCCCAGTTGATGGTGCGGCCATCCAAGCGGGGAGGCGTTCCGGTTTTGAGGCGGCCCAGCGGAAGATCTAGAGCGGCAAGTTGATCTGCCAATTGTTGCGAACGTTCAGCACCCATCCGTCCACCAGGATAAGATTTGTCGCCAATATGGATTGTCCCACGTAGAAACGTTCCCGTTGTTAGGACGACTGCGGACGCATAAATTGCGGAACCATCACCGAGAGTAATTCCCTCTACCTCGCCATTTTTTATGATGAGGCTAGAAACTTCGCCTTCGATCACTTGCAAATTGGTGGTGCGTGAGATCGCTGCCGTCATAGCTTCACGGTAGAGCTTCCGATCAGCTTGGGCGCGTGGTCCTTGGACAGCAGGGCCTTTTTTGCGGTTCAGGAGGCGGAACTGAATGCCGGCGACATCTGCCACCCGACCCATGAGGCCATCTAAAGCATCAATCTCTCTGACAAGGTGCCCCTTACCCAGCCCGCCAATCGCAGGGTTACACGACATCACGCCCAAGTCACTGGCACGTAGCGTTACAAGTGCCGTCTCGGCTCCAAGCCGCGCGGCTGCATGGGCAGCATCGGCCCCGGCGTGCCCGCCGCCAACAATGATGACGTCAAAATGTTTCACGTGAAACATCCTCTATTTTCCGATACAAAAGCTGGAGAAAATTTCGCCAAGCAAATCTTCAACACCTATCCGACCTGTCAGAGCTTCGATCCGGCGAAGCGCCGAGCGGAGATTCTCGGCCGCGAATTCCACACGGTCGGACCCGTTCTCTACCTCGATTCGGGCGTCAAGCAAAGCATCTCGCGCTGCTATCAATGCGGTGCGATGCCGAGCCCGCGTGGCTGTGTGTGGTTGGGGAAAGCGAGCTCCCAGCCTGTTCGCAATTTCCTGCAAAAGCGTATCTACGCCTTCGCCAGTCTGACCGGACAGGGCGAAAACGCCCTCTGGGGCCTTGGATAAATCTGCCTTGGGATGGCAGATGATATCACCAACCTCTGCGGTGAGGCCGTTCGCGGGCCCGAGAAAAATTCGTAAGTCCGCGTGGGTGGCGCGGAATTTGGCCCGGTCTACGCCAATAGCTTCAACGGCATCATCTGTTTCTCGTAGGCCAGCGGTATCAAGTAATGTGACGGGCAGGCCACCGACCTCCATACGGACCTCGATCACATCCCGAGTGGTTCCAGCAACCTCGGAAGTGATGGCGGCGTCGCGCCCAGCAAGACGGTTGAGGAGCGTGGACTTTCCAATATTTGGGGCGCCAACAATAGCCACCTCAAAACCTTCACGGATACGTTCAGCAGACTTCACGCCTTCGG
>NZ_JARGND010000049.1 GCF_029212645.1 Vannielia sp.
TTCTCGGTGACGTGACCGGGTCCGAAGGCTTGGTCGGAGATCTGATTGGCACCGGAATCCTGGGAGAGGGCGGCGAGCCGGGTGATGACCTGGACGGGGATGACCTATTGGGCGGCCTCTTGGGCGGCCTGATCGGTGACGACGGCCTGCTCGGTGGTCTGACCGGCGACGACGGCCTGCTGGGTGGTCTGACTGGCGACGATGGCCTGCTCGGTGGTCTGACTGGCGACGATGGCCTGCTCGGTGGCCTGACCGGCGACGATGGCCTGCTCGGTGGTCTGACTGGCGACGACGGCCTGCTCGGTGGCCTGACTGGCGACGACGGTCTGCTCGGTGGCCTGACTGGTGACGACGGCCTGCTGGGCGGTTTGACCGGTGATGACGGCCTGCTGGGTGGTCTGACCGGTGACGAAGGTCTGCTCGGTGGTCTGACTGGTGACGACGGCCTGCTGGGCGGTCTGACCGGTGACGATGGCCTGCTCGGTGGTCTGACTGGTGACGACGGCCTGCTCGGTGGTCTGACTGGTGACGACGGCCTGCTCGGTGGTCTGACCGGTGATGACGGCCTGCTCGGCGGTCTGACTGGCGATGATGGCCTGCTCGGCGGTCTGACTGGCGATGATGGCCTGCTCGGTGGTCTGACTGGTGACGATGGCCTGCTGGGTGGTCTGACCGGTGATGACGGCCTGCTGGGTGGTCTGACCGGCGATGACGGCCTGCTCGGTGGCTTGACCGGTGACGACGGCCTGCTCGGTGGTCTGACCGGTGACGATGGACTGCTCGGTGGCCTGACTGGCGACGAAGGTCTGCTGGGCGGTCTGACCGGTGACGATGGACTGCTGGGTGGTGGTGGACTGCTGGGTGGCGTGACCGACGGACTGCTCGACGGAGGTCTGCTGGAAGAACTGACCGGTTTTACCGGTGACACGGCTCTTTAAGCTGGCAGATCGTGACCCCGGGCGGAACTTCCGCTCGGGGTCCACCTACTTTCCATCTGATGCTTGATCTTTGAAGCATTCCATGTCGGGACATGCCGCTATGGCTGATTGGACACTTGGTGAAATCGCTTCCTTGCTCGGTGACAGTTCTTGGGTTCACCTAGAAGATGACAAGCGGGTGGTTTCAGGGGTTTCAACTTATTTCCCAACATACCGTCCCGGCGACATTGTCTTTTTACAATCCGGGAATACGGGTTTTGGTATTCCCGCAGAGGTCCTTTCGCGCAACAATGTGCGACCAAAACTGGTCATCGCCGCAGGTGAACTTCCGGCGTCTTTGGAAGCAGAGGCGGTCCTTAGGGTCTCCAACCGTATGGAAGCGCTACTGACCCTAGCTCGCGCCGCACGCAAACAGATCGACGTACCAGTCGTTGCGATTACGGGCAGTTCCGGAAAGACATCGACAACCAACCTGACGGCCCATGCGCTAAGAGCCTTTGGGCCGGTCTACGGAACGCGGGAAGGCGGAAACCTGCTACGCGGCGTTGCGTGGAACCTGTCCTGCGCCACCCCGCGCGACGAGTTCGTCGTGCTGGAACTTGCGATCGGCAGAATGAGCGAAAATGCTGCACTGGCCAAGCCTGATGTCGCCGTATTCACCAACATTCATCTTGCCCACGTCGTCTATCACAATGACCTGCAAACGATTGCGGAGCGCAAGGCGCGCATTTTTGATGGGATGAAGCGTGGAACCCATGTGATTCTGAATAGCGGCATGAACGAGGGTGCCTATCTGGATCGGGCCGCAAGGAACAAGGGGCTGAATGTCCTCTACTACGGACGCAGATCTGCGGACCACGTGCGCCTTGTGGGGTTCGATGCTGCCCGCGGCATTGCCGAAATTCGCGTCGGCAACACGCCATTGAGAATTGAGAATTGCCTTCGGCACGGTGTGCATATGCTGGAAAACTACATGGCGACCTGCGCTGTCCATCATGCGCTGGGATTGTCGCTGGACCACCTGGCAGAACGCTTTGGCAGCTTTCAGATTGCTGATGGGCGTGGGGGGGCTCACAATGTGGACGTTGAGGGAGGTGCTTTTGTTTTGCTGGATCATTCCTACAATGCCAACCCGGCCTCGATGCGCGCCGCTTTGATCCACCTGCGCAATTCTCCGGCACGCGGGCGGCGCATTGCAGTCTTGGGGGCAATGGAAGAACTGGGGCCTGTAACCCAAGAGGAGCACGCGCAACTTGTCGAATATCTTCGAAAGTTGGAGCTTGATCGTGTGTACACATTGGGTGAAGAGTTCGCGTGTGCGAAGGGATTGCCGGGGCATGTTGCGCTGGAACACGCGGACAAGCTTCAAGACGTTCTGCGCTCCGACGTGCGTGCTGACGACGTGATAATGGTCAAAGGATCACACGGCACGGGCTTGTACCATGTGGTGAACCGCTTTCTGAAAGAACAGAACCTCTCCAAATCTGTCCGGCCAGCAGGCCAAGCGATGGTCCGCGATATGGATGCGCGCGAAGCCTGAGGGCGGGGCTTAGTCAGAAATCTCCAGGGAAATGAGGCCGGGATAGAGGTAGCATTCGCTGTTCGGTGCGCGGCCGATGACGCGGACTTCCAGCTGGAGCGGATCTTTCGTCATCTGTTTGAGTGGTGGTGGGCGTACTCCGAAATGGTCGTAGTAGATCCGGCCCGGTTGCCAACGGCTGGTCGGCTGCATCCAGTCACAAGGGTCATGTTCGCTGCTTTTGCCCCATTCGATACCGCCCGAATTGCCTCGGGGAATGGCAAGGTAACTAAGGCGCAGATCTTCTGCGAGTTGATTGGGACTTGTCCACCATGTTTCGATCCAGAGCATTTGTCGGCGTGTGATGGGGCGCGGGGATACGCGCATTCCAAGCAGAGTCAGACCGTTCAACGTTACCGGTGCAATGCGTGCAGGCTGCGGGACGAAAGCTGCTTGTCCGTGCGCGGCATCGGACGCGAAATCAGAGAGGGTTTCGAAGTTGTAACGATCCGGACGTTTGATTGCGGGGCAGGGCGCGGGGCTGCTGGTCGTTTCCTTAAGGTCGACAACCGCGCCGTCGCCATGCAGCTTGACCGCGGTACCAAGCTCCCGGCAGGCCGCGGCGTAGCGCTCAGTTGCTTTTTGTGCCTCGTCGCCTTGGAGCCTTTGGCTGAAGCCGTAGCCCACGCCGATCGGGAGGTACTCGACCCAGCTTATGCCGGTTTTGTCCAATCCGAGGCGGAAGATTCCGCTAAGCCCAAACCAAGCGCGCGGCGTTTCGGAGAGTAAAATTCCAGCGCCATATATGATGGGTTTGGACTTGTAGACCTCGATTCCATGCAGGTGCGGGCCCGTTGTCCCGACGACGCCATCGGCGCCAACATCTATAAGCACGTGAGACAACTCACGGACCTTGCTTTGCGGTTGCGGCGTGGAGCTTGCACTCCAGTGAACGGCAACGAGAACGAAATCAGCCTTTTCCCTTGCCTGAACGATCCGGTCTCGCATGGTAGTGCGCCACGCCTCATGATCACGAGGGCAGAGGTAAGCCGTGCCAGGCTCATTGTCGCTGGCGGCAAACTTTTCCTGGGTCGCGTCGACGCTGAGGATTGCAACGCGCTTACTGCCGATGGCGCAAATCGCGGCGGTGAATGCGTCGTCTCTGGTGGGCCCGCTGCCGGCAGTGGCGATACCGAGTTTGTCGAGAATATCCTGCTGCTGAAGCAGCGCGGTGGTCCCGTAGTCCCCGCTATGGGCATTGGCGACGGTCACGGCGTCGATGCCGGCAGAGGTCAGGATTTTCAGCATCTCAGGGCGCGCGCGATAATAGAACGGGCCGTCTTCACCCTTGTCGACGCCCTGTCGCCCACAGGTGCTCACCACGCAATCAAGACTAGCCACAGTCAGGTCGGCGCAGCTCAGTTCGGGGACGCTGAGCATATTCTCAACGCCCAGCTGCGCCGCACGGAAATGCTGACGCCTTCCGAGGTTGACGCTGCCGCCCCAAGCAAGAACCGCTTCGGCAGGGTGCGGTGGTTCCGATCCGCTATTTGATTGCTGGGCGCTGTCGATGGTCCTTGAACTTGGAGTTGGAGCGCAGGCTTCGCCCCTAAGGTAGTGCTTCAAGTACGCGATATAGCCGGACAGGTAGTGTTCGACATCGTCGATGCGAACGCGAAAGGAGTGGTGGCGAATGAAGAAACTGCCGAGGATACGTTGAGGGTTTCGGAAATACATCGCCACTTCGGGCCAGAAAAACCCATTCAAAAGGTATCGGGCGCGAGTTTCCAGTGCGCGATAGAACTTGTCCAAATCGAGGTGTGTCAACAGATGGCGGTGCTCTTCGCTGCGGTCGAGCCGCAGGATCATTTTGTGCGCCGCCATCATGAGTTCGAGCAGAGTCGGAAAGGTTGTGATCCGGTCGATAACGAAATCCAGGTGATCGCCAACATTCTGTAGACCGAAGCGGAAATAGCGTTCTTCGGGACGGTAGCGTGTCAATTCATTCACACAGTAGCTGAGCCAGTGATCATGGGTCCGCCAATGCTCCTTCTCGATGAAATAGTCGAAGGCCTTTTCAACGGTCATGAGCCATCGAGGGTCTTTCGTAAGCCCGTAAAGACGCATCAAGCCAAACGCAGCCTCGCCGTCGTAATAGATGATGCGAAAACGTTCCTTGATTGTGAGGTCATCGGCATTGAGGACATGTGCCAGTTGCCCGGTGTTGGGGTCCTGCAACCGCTGGATGCCTGCTGCCAGTTGTTCGAGCAGGGACAGGTGCGTCTTGTCACCCGTCAGTTCCGTATAGGTGGTGAGTGCCAACAGGCAAACAGCGCTTCCGCCCAGTTTGATCTCGTTATTGACGTCCTGAAGATAGGCCACGCAGGCACCGTCTGGCAAAGTGTACCGCCGAATTAACTTGTCCGTCAGGTGATTCAGCGCGCGGTCGATCGCGGCCTTGAGGCCAGCGTTTCGTGTAACCTCCCACGCTTCCAGCATGGCATAGACCGTACTGGCGTGGCGTAGGGTATTGTAAGCGTTGATTTCGCGGTCGAAACAAGGATGCAGCCCGTAGACGAATTGTCCTTTGGCATCGACTTGCGCGGCGAGAAAACGACTGGATTGATCCACCATACTTTCGACGGTGGAGGCATCGAGCGTGTCGATCCGGCGGCGGCCAGTATCCCGTCCTTCAGAGCCACCGCTGAAACAGTGCAACGGGATGGGGGGCGTGTTTGGGCAAATCAGAATGGCTTGGGTTGAAAAAAGGCGGATCGGGTCTGAGGGCGCGCTGGGAAGACGGAAAGCTTTGCCGAAGCGCCGTTTCCCATAAAGTGTGAAGTTCTTCTCGTTCAAACCGCCATGGGGCAGTTTATTGCCAAGGTAAAGCATGGCGTTGGAGTTCAGTTCCTGTTCAAGGAAGGCCTGCGAGAAGTCCTCGTTCAGCGCGATGCCATAGCGGAAATAGTTACGTTTGCTACTGCGGATCGCATCTTGGCACTCCTGCCAGGTTAGATCCCATGTTCTATTGACCCAATCTATGCGTAACCAGCGGACTTTTGGGTCAGGTCGAGACTGCGCGTGACGCCATGTCTCGAACTGGGCCCAGATCTCATCGAGATCGGCGCCGGAGAAATGGGTGACGGTGGCCCTTTTCGCACCGTCGCAAATCGAAAAAAATACGCGTAAGGGAGCATCGGGTTCCGCCGAGCTCACCGCCAAGGGCAGCGCCTTGCGCGCCTGGCGTATCAGGGTGCTGAGGGGGGACAAGGGATGTTCGGTAATGGGTGAAAGACGTTCCGGGACCTGTGACGCGTCCTGTGGAGAAGGTTCGTTGACCATTAAGCATACCTTTGCCTCGCTGCCATGTTTTGGGAATAACGAAATACCTTGCTGATGACCATTCCCTAAGGTGTTTTGGGACGAGCGTGATGTAGGGGGTATGACAGCGAACACGTCCCATCGCCGCAGCCGCGCGTTCACATGCCTATGACCGTTTCGCACGCACACCTGAGCGGCCTCATAGATCGGCCCCGCGACTGCCGGGTATCGTGCTTGTTGAGGCTACAATGCTCGGCACTGACGGTGTCTTTATGTCCACAAGTCCCAGTCATATATCGAACAGATTGAGCCCCCAGGACCTTTGGAATGTGTGCCTTGGAGCATGCGGCCCGCACACCACTTGCATGTTCCAAGGCGCGTTGGCCGATAGATCAACTTGCGGATGGTTCGTTCTTGGCGGGCCGGGATTTGCTCTGATCGAGCCGGTCGCTTTCGCCGTTCCCTTCAAGACGGTCAACATGATGGGTGAGCCGGTCCAGCAGCGTGCTGGACAGTCGTTTTGAGCCAAAGGTTTTCATCCGTGCTTTTGACGGCCGCGGCCTTCGCGGATTTGATCTTGCGCGCAACCATGCAGCGTTTGCGGTCGATCAGTTCCCGCTCGGTCAGCCTGATCGCCCCCATGTGCAAGGGGGGGCTTTGAGTGCATCGTGAAATGATTTTATTTCAATGCGTTACAGTAGACGCAGACCTTGCATGTACTTGCGCGTGGCAGCCTTGCCCTGCCGCGCCTGCAACAGCCGGTGCAGCTTTGCGGCGGTGCAGTTTGATCAAACGCATTCGACGATTGGCTTCGAACCAACGGCGGATAAGGTTTCATTCTTACGCCAAATGGGTCATTCGGCGTCCCGTTCGTGGCTTTGTGCTTTATGTGGGCCACCTGCTCATGCCCTCAATAGTGGGGCGGCTGTCAGCGGGGCTTGCGATCCAGCCGGTTGAGCACGGCAAGTGTGGCCGGTGGGCCGAGGATTTCGAAGATGATGGTGGCGGCGATGGTGAGTGCGACGATCTGTGCCGCCCATTCCGGCAGTTCCTCGGCGGCGACCAGCGCCATCCCCACCGCGACGCCCGCCTGTGGCATCAGCGCCGGGCCAAAGGCGTGCCGCTGGGCGCGCGGCGCGGCGGCAAGGAGGCTGCCCACCTCGGCCCCGATCAGCCGTGCCACAACCCGCAGCCCGATATAGGCCACGCCGATCCACCCCAGCGCGGCAAGCATCCCGATATCCAGTGAGGCGCCGGCGAGCAGGAAAAACAGCAGCATGAAGGGCCATTCAATGTGTTCGATTTCGTGGAAGGCATAATCATGGTGGCGGGCGAAATTGGCGATCATCGCGCCGGCGGTCATGCCCGCGATGAGGTAGGAAACCTCCAGCCACAGGGCGATGCCCGCGGTGAGAAACACAATGCCAATGGCTTCGGCCTGTAGCGGCTCACCGGGCTTCAACCGGCCCGTCAGCAGAGCGGAGGGCAGGCCGACCAACACACCCAGCACCACCGCCCCGCCAATTTCATAGCCCGCGCCGGAAAGCGCGGTGCTGATCCCATCGGACTGGCCGACGAAGGCGAGGCAGGCGGAAAACACCACCAGCCCCCAGACATCATCAATTGCGACGATGCCGCTGATGGTTTCGGTAAAGCCACTGCGCGTGCCTTTGGTGCGGATCACATCGGCGATGGCCGCAGGGTCGGTGGCGGTGGCGATGGCACCAAGCAGCAGTGCGAGGCCGGAAGGGACCCCAAGTGCTGCGAGCCCGCCCCAGATGATGAGCACGGTAAACACCGTGATCGACAGCGAAACGATGAGGATCGCCTTGCCGTGGCTGGTGAGGGTTTCGCGGGTAAGCTCACCTCCGAGCAGGAAGGCGACCATGGTGAGCGCGACCACCGAAACCAGCTCAAACCACTCCACCGCGCCCTCCGGCAGCAGCCCGAAACCGGACTGTCCCGCAAGCACGCCAAGGATCAGCAGCATGGTGACGCGCGGAAGCCGCGTGAGCCTGCCAGCTTCATCAGCCAGCAGGCCCGCCAGAAACAGCACGCCAAGCGTTATCAGGAGTATTTCATGTTCCAAAGCGGGGTGCGCCTTGATGGGGTTTTGGGCTACCGCAGCAAATTCAACTCATCCATATCAACGGCGAGAGGGTCTGCCAGATCTTCGATGGAATCGTGCAGCAGTTCGAGCACATAGGGCGGATTATGCGCAAAACTGCCCGGATCGGCGGTGACCAGCTTCCAGTTGTAGGTGACCCGCAGCATGCGTGGCGTCCAGGCATTATAGGCGACCGATTTGCCTTCATTCTGGTCGATCACGCCGTCGCCGTTCGCGTCGGCAAAGAAGTAGGGATACTGGTGGCCTTCATAGATGATCGGCACGCCCGCAACCTCGGCGCCATAGTCGCGGATCATATCAAGAAGCCGCGCCGCGTTGCCTTCAATGTCGGATTTGATGCCGACTTCGGTGTTGCCGGTGCCATCATAGCTATGCCGCGAGATGCGAATATCCTCGGGTGAGTCGCCTTCGTGGCAGGTGAGGCAAGGCTCAAAGCTCACCTCAAGGGTGTGCGGCTCGTGGCAGGAATTGCAGCTTGAAACCGGGCGGGCATGGAAGAAACGGCCCGAGTAGGTTTTATCTTCGTAGTGAAACCCGGCTCCGCCGTAGCCGCCCAGCCATGTGGCGGCGGCGGTGGCGTAATGCGGGTTGATGAAGCGCAATTCCGGGTTGGGGGTGTCAACGTCCATGTCGGCCACGGCCTTCACGACATCGCTGCCAGCGGTGCGGCCTTGGTGGCAGGTCATGCATGCGGCTTCGACCCCTTGCACCGGGTGCATCAAGCCGCTGGGAAAGGCGACTTCCTTGATCTCTGAAAGCCCGGCGTTGTGGCAGGTGCCGCAATCAACCACGCCGCCGGTCTGGATTGGCTCTGTGGGGATGCCCGGCGCGCTGCCATCAAGGCCGTGAAAGGCGCGAAACCCCTCGCCGGAGTGGCAGACCGAGCAAACCGGGGTGATCTTTTCGTCGGCGTCCCAGTGGCGGAAGGCTTCGGCGGCCTGATCGGCGTGGGATGAGCGATACCAATCTGTAATGGCCTGATTGTTTTCGATCTTGATGTCTTCAGGATTGAAGGGGCCGGATTTGGGGAGCACATAGGGCACCGCGCTCTCCGCCTCGCTTGTGTCTGAGCTTTGGGTGGTGGCGGGCAGGCTTGTAAATACGGCCACAGCGATCGCGGTGGCCGCGAGTGTGACGGCCTTTAAGGCCAATTGGCTTCGCATGGCATTCCAACTCCTTTGTCAGAGACGCGCTCCCTGCGAATACACTATTGCAATGTCGAGCTAATTTGGGAAGTGTTGTGCCAACGCGCGGACCTGATTTGGGGGTCGATATGCCGAGCCTGGCTCTAGGCGCGGGGCTTTTGCCTCATTTTTCATCACCGCCCCGCAGCACTGCGGAGGTGTCTTTGGATGTGACCGAAGAGGCCGGTATAACCGGGCCTCCGGGAGAGCCTTTGCGGGTTGTGCCGTTGGTGGAAGAGGGCGCCATGGTCGCGCAGGGCGCGCCGGTTGCGCGGCTCAGAGACCACCCTGAAACCTGCCTGGTTGCGCCTATGCCGGGGCGGGTGGCGCATGTGCGGTTGCTGGCCGGGCATCGGCTTTCCGAGATCGTGTTGTTTCGCGAAGCCGGGGGCGACCGCAAGGTGCATGACGGCGGCGCGGGCGCGGGAGCGATTCGCGCATTGATGCAGGGCGCGGGGTTTTGGCCCTTGCTGCGCAAACGCCCGTTCGGCGGGATGCCACCGCCGGGAGAAACCCCGGCGGCAATCGTGGTGATGGCGGCAGATACCCGCCCGCTGGCCGCCGACCCGCGCCAGGCGCTTGAGGGGCGCGAAGAGGATTTTGGCCGCGGTTTGGAGGCGCTCGTCGGGCTGACGGAGGGGCCGGTTTTTGTGTGCCACGAACCGGGGCCGTCGCTCATTGAAAAGGGCGCTGGCGGTGGCCGGGTGAAGGCGGTGCTCTGTGGGCGCCGTCATCCGCAGGGGCTGGCAGGCTGGCGCATCCATGATCTGTTTCCGGCCCGCATCGAGGCTCCGGTGTGGGAGGTTCACGCCGAAGACGTGGCCGGGCTGGGCGAGCTGTTGGAAACCGGGTTGGTGCCGGAATCGCGGCTTGTGCATGTGGCCGGGCCTTCGTTGCGCGAAAGCCGCCTTGTGCGCACGCAACCGGGGGCTGATTTGCGCGGTCTTACGCAGCATGTGGCGCTGCCGGGGGCGCATATGCTGCTATCGGGCTCGCCGCTGGATGGCCGCCCGGCGCATTGGCTCGCGCCACGCGACCGGCAGGTGAGCGCCATGCCACGGCCCCGGCCTCCGGCAAAGCAGCACTGGATCAAGGCGGCGTTGACCCGCTCTGGCCTGCCCGCCCCGGTGATCCCCACCGCAGCCCTGACCCAGGCCTTTGGCGCGGCACTCCCGGCAACCGCCATGGTGCGCGCCTTGACTGCGGGCGATGAGGAAGCGGCGATGTCGCTTGGGGTGCTTTCGCTTTTGGAAGACGATCTGGCGTTGGCGGATTATATCCTTGGCGGCGAGGCGCATTTGCGCGGGTTGCTACGCGGCATGTTGGAGCGGATCGAAACGGAGCTTGCCGCATGACGCGAGGGTTGTGGGACCGCGAGACAGTGGCGCTGATGCTGATAGCGGCCTACCTGCCGCTGGCGGCGATGTGGCTGCGCTATGGCGGGGTCGCGGCGGCGCTGGATTTTGTGGCGATCCTGCTGGTGCTGGCGGGGTGGCAGCTGGTGTTTTTGCTGGTGCGGGCGCAGGCGCCCTCCCTTTCGGCCATTGCGAGCGCCCTTGCCATTGCAATGCTCATGCCCGAGGAGCTTGGCCCGCTGAGGGTGATCCTTGGCGTCAGCTTTGGCACGGTGATGGGAGAGCTGGTTTTTGGCGGCTGGGGGCGCAATGTGGTGCATCCGGCAACCATTGCGCTGGCGTTTCTGGGCTTTGGCTTTCCGGGCTTTGACTGGCCCGACATCCTGTTGCCGGCGGCCTGGGCGGCCATCCCCGCCGGGCTGATCGGGGTGGTTGCGGGTATCATGCCATGGCCGGTGATCGCCGGGGCTGTGCTGATCGGTGCGGGCGGTGTGGCGCTTGGCTTTGATCTCAACGCGGTTTTGCCTGCCGCTGCGCTGGTGCTTGTGCTGCTGGTCGCCGATCCGGTGACGAGTGCCGCCACCACGCTGGGGCGCTGGCTGAACGGGCTGCTCTACGGCTTTTTGGTGATCCTCTTTGCAACCGGCTGGAATGGCGCCGCCCCGGTGCAGATTGCCGTTTCGGCGGCGCTGCTGGCGACGCTTGCCGCGCCGGTGCTGGATGAGGCGGCCATTGCGCTTTGGCGGGCCAATCGAAGGAGACGGCATGGAAAACCCTGATCGCAACCCGTGGCGCCGCTTTTTGGCTCTGCCCAATGAGAGCCGCAGCAAGACGCTCATCATGGCGTTTCTGGTATCGGCTGTTTGCGCGGTTCTCGTGAGCACAGCTACGGTGTATTTGCGCCCCATTCAGGCGGCCAACCGGGCCGCCGAAGAGCAGGCGCGCATCGCGGCGCTGGTGCGCGGGGTGCCCGGCATGTCGACCTTGCTGGAGGAGTCCGGCGGCACGCTGTCCACCGTGGTGGTGGACCTTGAAACCGGCCGCGCCGCCACCGACGTAACCGGCGAAACGCTGGAAGCCGCGCTGGCAGACGCCGCCAACTGGACGGCGATTGACCCGGCGGACGATCTGGCGGGACTGGGCCAGAGGCCCGATTATGCGCAGGTTTACCTGCTGCGCGATGGTGAGGAGATTTCGCTGATCCTGCTGCCGGTGGCGGGCCAGGGCTATAACGGGCGGATCGAGGCGATCCTCGCGCTGCGCGGCGACATGAACACCATCGCGGGTATCGCCATTACCAGCCACTCCGAAACGCCGGGCCTTGGTGGGCGGATCGACGAAGCGGCCTGGCAGGCGGGCTGGCCGGGCAAGGAAACCCGCGACAGCGAAGGCACGATCCGGTTTTCGGTGGCGCGGGGCGCGGCCTCAAGCGTGTATGAGGTTGACGGGATCACCGGCGCGACCCGCACCAGCAACGCGATGACCAAAATCATGCGCTTTTGGCTCGGGCCAGAGGGCTATGGCCCGCTGATCGGGGCCATCCGGCGCGGGGAGTTTTAGGCCGTGGCGCAGCGCTCAACCTTCTGGTCCACGCTGACCGAGCCGCTGGTGCGCCAGAACCCGGTGACCTTGCAGATCCTTGGCATTTGCTCGGCGCTCGCGGTGACGACCTCACTGGCGACGGCGCTCACCATGTCAGCCTCGCTCACGGCGGTGTTGACGCTGGCGGCAGGGCTGATCAGCGTGATCCGCAACCATATCCCCGGCACGATCCGGCTGATCGTGCAGATCGTCATCATCGCCTCGCTGGTGATCGTGATCGACCAGATCCTTCAGGCCTATTTTGCCGAAATCAGCCGCGCCCTTTCGGTTTATGTTGGCCTGATCACAACCAACTGTCTGGTGCTGGGCCGCACCGAAGCCTACGCCACCCACAACCCACCGGGGCGCTCGATGGTGGATGCTCTGGGCAACGGGCTGGGCTATTCGCTGGTGCTGTTGGTGATCGGCGGCGTGCGCGAGCTTTTTGGCAAGGGGGAGCTTATGGGCCAGCAGGTGCTGCCGCTGGTCGAGCAGGGCGGATGGTTTACCCCGCTCAGCCTTATGCTGTTGCCGCCGGCGGCGTTTTTCCTGCTTGGCCTGCTGGTTTGGGCCATCCGCACCGTGCAGCCGGAGCAGGCTGAAGCGCCAGAGCACTCGCCGCCGCTTGCCAGGGAGGGGGAGGAATGAGCGAACTTTGGTCTCTTTTCCTTTCGGCGGCCTTTGTCGAGAATATGCCGCTGGCGTTGTTTTTGGGGCTTTGCACCTTTCTGGCCCTGTCAAAGCGCCCCGAAAGCGCCATTGGCCTTGGGGTTGCGATTACCGGGGTAATGGGCGTTACGGTTCCGCTGAACCAGTTGATCTACACCGGCTTTCTGGCCCCCGGCGCCTGGGCCTGGGCGGGGATGCCGGAGCTTGATCTGTCGTATCTTGCGCTGATCGCCTTCATCGGGGTGATCGCGGCGGTGGTGCAGTTTCTTGAGATGCTGCTTGATCGGTTCTTTCCGGCGATCCATGCCTCCTTCGGGGTGTTTTTGCCGCTGCTCACGGTGCAATGCGCCATCCTTGCGGGCAGCCTTTTCATGGTGGAGCGCAGCTATACGCTGGCGGAATCCACGGTCTTTGGGCTGGGCAGCGGCTTTGGGTTTGGGGTGGCGGTGGTGATGCTGAGCGCGGTGCGTGCGCGGCTGGCTTATGCCGACCTGCCCGCCGGGCTGCGGGGGCTTGGCATCACCTTCATTCTGGCTGGGCTGATGTCTCTCGGGTTTGCCTCCTTTGCGCAAATGGTGGCCTCGTAATGACCGAGATCGCGCTGGGCACCCTCATCATCATCCTGCTGATCCTTGGCCTTGCCACTGGCCTTCTGGTGGCGCGGCGGCGGCTGATCCCGGAGGGCGGTGTGGATGTAGAGGTGAACGGATCGCTGCACCTCACCGGGGCGCGGGGCGACAAGCTGCTATCGGTGCTGCATGGCGGCGGCATCCGCATTCCGGCGGCCTGCGGCGGATCGGGCACCTGCGGGCTTTGCCGGGTGGTGGTGGAGGGCGAGGGCGCGGGCGAGCCGCAGGCCACCGAGCGCGGCGTGCTCTCTCCCAAGGAGCGGCGCGAGCATGTGCGGCTGGCTTGCCAGACCAGCCTGCGCGGCGATTGCCGGGTGCAGGTGCCCGATGGGATCATGAGCGCGGGGGGCGGGTTTACCTGCCGCGTGGCGTCATCGCGCATGTTGGCTCCGCTCATTCGAGAGATCGCGCTGGACCTGCCGGACGGCCATGACGAGCAGTTTCGCGCCGGTGATTTCATGCAGCTTACCGCGCCACCCTACACGCTTGATTTCAGCACGCTGGAGTTGCCCGAGCGCTTTCGCACGGCATGGGAGATCGCCGGGTGGAGAGACCTTGCCATCACCTCCGGCGCGCCGGTTACTCGGGCCTATTCGCTTGCCACCCGGCCCGAAGATGTGGGCAAGGCGGTGTTCAACATTCGCCTCGCCGTGCCCCCGCCGGGGGGGGGAGCTGACATTCCGCCGGGTGTGGTTTCTTCGTGGTTGTTCTCGCTGAAACCCGGCGATGAGGTGCAGGCGTCCGGCCCGTTCGGGGAGTTCCACGTGCAGCCCACAGAGCGCGATATGGTGTTTGTTGGCGGCGGGGTTGGCATGGCTCCGTTGCGTGCGATGATCCACCAGCAGCTTGGGCAGGGGACCACCCGCTCTATCCGCTACTTTTATGGCGCGCGCACGGTGGCTGATTTGTTTTATGTCGAGGAGTTTGACACCCTCGCCGAGCAGCACAGCAACTTTATCTGGACGCCCGCACTTTCTGATCCCGCGCCGGGAGATCGCTGGACGGGGGCGACCGGCTTTATCCACAACACGCTGTGGGACCAGATGCGCCAGCACCCGGCCCCCGAAGACTGCGAATACTACCTGTGCGGCCCGCCGGTGATGATTTCGGCGGTGCTGGCCACGCTGGAGAGGCTGGGGGTTGAGCCCGCTTCGATTTACCATGATGACTTTGGAGTCTGAGCCATGAAAAACAAGGTGATCCAGCCCACACGGCGGCATTTTCTGGGGCTTGGCGGCGCGGCGCTGCTGGCCCCCGGCATGGCATGGGCCGATGGGGTTGAAACGATTTCAGGCGCGGCCTTTGGCACCACATGGCATTTGGCCGGGCCATCGGGCCGCGGGTTGCCGCAGCTGCGCCCGGCGATTGAAGCGGCTTTTGGCGAGGTGGATCGGCAAATGTCGCCATGGCGCGGCGATAGCGAGATCAGCGGTTTCAATGCCGGGCCTGAGGGCGGGCACAGGGTAAGCGCTGATACGGCACGGGTTGCGGCGGCGTCTCTGGCGCTGGCGCAGGAAAGCGGCGGTCGCTTTGATCCCACGGTTGGCCCTTTGGTTGCGCGCTGGGGCTTTGGCCCGATCAGCGGCAGCGGGCCGGATTGGCGCGGCCTTGCGGTGGAGCAAAACACCATTGTGAAGCACACGGCGGGCCTCACGCTTGATCTGTGCGGCATAGCGAAAGGCTGGGCACTGGACCGCGCCGTGCGGCTTGCCCGCGCGGCGGGCCATGAGAACCTGCTGCTTGATCTGGGTGGTGAGCTTGCCGCGATTGGCACCCATCCGGCCGGGCGGGCCTGGCGCGTGGCGGTGGAAAACCCGATTGGCGATGGCCCGGCGCCCGCCGTTCTGCGGCTGGCCGATGGGCAGGCGGTTGCCACCTCTGGCACGCAGGCGCAGGGCTACGGGGCGGGGGCGCGCACCTATAGCCACATCATCGACCCGGTGCAGCAAGAGCCGACTGAGGGGGCGCTGAAATCGGTCACGGTGCTTGCACCAACTGCCATGCAGGCCGACGGTTGGGCGACGGCCCTCTTTGCCGCTGGGGCAGAGGCAGGGCCAGCGCTGGCCCGGTTACGCCACATTGCGGCGCTGTTCCTTGTGGACACCCCGGAAGGGTTGCAGCAGCTTCGCACCGGCGCCATTGACGCGGCTTTGATATGACCGAGGTATTGATGGCCATCGCTATCGTTTTGCTCGCGGTCATGGGGCTGGGCCTTGGGCTGGCGTTGGGGCGCGGCCCGGCAAAAACCAGCTGCGGCGCCAGTTCCTGCCTGCCGGAGGGCCCCTGCTCCGACTGCCCGCTGCGCGAAAAACGGAGGGCGTCATGACGCAATATCTTGTGCGCTCGATCGCCCGGCCTGATCCGGTGACGGTGAGCCGTGACACGCCAATCCGCAACGCTGTGGCGCAAATCATCGACGCGCGCACCCCTGCTGCGCTGGTGATCCGGGACGATGGCAAGCTCGCCGGTATCCTCACCCAGAAAGATTGTTTCCGCCCGGCGCTGCACGCCAGTTACCACCAGGAATGGGCGGGGAGCGTTGCGGATTTCATGAGTGAAGCGGTTGTGACCGTGGAGGCCGGTTATGATGTTGTCCGCGCGGCGGAGATGTTTCTTGAGCATCCGCACCGGGTGTTTCCGGTGCTGGAGGAGGGGCGTTTGGCGGGGATTTTGCTCCGCTCTGACGTGCTGGAGCTGCTCTCGCGGATTGGGTAGGGCGCGCGGGCGGGCTGCCTAGCTGCGAAAGATCCGCGACGCGCCAATCATGTCTTCCAGCGCGCCGATCCGTTCTGCCGAAGAGGCCGAGCAGCGTGATTGCACTTCGGCGACCAGCGCCTCGATCAGGAAGTTGATCGCGAGCGTGCTATCCCAGGATGAGGGCACCTCGACCATGGCGCGGAACACATGGGTGGCGCGGCGCTCGATGGGCGACCCCCAGGCATCGGTGAAGAGCACGATGTTTGCGCCCTGGCTGACAGCGAGATTGGCCAGCTTCTCCAATTCGCGCTCGTACCGGCGGATATCAAAAATCACCAGTGTCGAGCTTTCTCCCATATCAAGGAGCGCCTGCGGCCAGACGGAAGAGGAATTATCGAGCAGGTGAACGCCGGGGCGGATGATTTGCAGATGGTTGAAAAAGTAATGCGCGTTCGAGCGGGTGATCCGCCCGCCGAGCAGGTGCAAACGGCGGCTTTGGTCCGACAGCAGCGCGGCGGTTTCATCAAAGGTCGCAAAATCAAGGCGGTCAAGCGTGCGGTTGATATTGGACGAAACGGCCTCGGCGAAGCGCGAAACGATGTGATCGCGCTGGTCGTCGCGGGCGGTGGTTTCCAGCTTGGCGAGCGGGCGCTTCATCCGCTCGGCGATTTCCTCGCGGATCGCATCTTGCAGATCGGGGTAGCCATCAAACCCGAGCTTGCGGGCGAGGCGGATGATGGTGGGGCTGGACACCTCGGCGCGCTCGGCCAGCCTGGTGATGGATTGCAACCCGGCAACCATCGAGTCATCCAGAAGCACGGCAGAGAGCTTGCGCTCGGCTGCGGTAAGCTCGGCCTGTTTCTCCCTGAGAAGATCACGGATGAGGCGCGTTGCGTCCAAAAAATGTTCCTTCCATGCCCCCGGTGGGCGCGTGATGGTAATATGGCAGGATAATTCTTGACAGGCCACAATTTCTTGTAGTGATTGTTACAAGACGGGAAACCTATGGGGATGTCTTTCTTGGAAGTGGCTGGTTGGGACACGGTGGATGTGACGCACGCCAAAGGGCGCGGGTCTTTCGTATTGCTCTGCGAACATGCGGGCCTGACGATCCCTGAAGACCTGGCCGAACTGGGGCTGGAAGAGCCTGCCCGCAGCTCTCATGCCGCCTGGGACATTGGCGCGCGTGACCTGGCCGAAGGGATGGCAAAGGACCTTGATGCCCCCTTGATCGCCGGGCGGCTTTCGCGGCTGGTGTATGATCTGAACCGGCCTTTGGAAGCGCCGGATTGCATCCCCGCGCAAAGCGAAAGATTTGCGGTGCCGGGAAATGCCGGCCTTTCGGACAGTGAAAAACGGGCGCGGTTCGAGGCGGTGCATGAGCCGTTTCATGCTGCCGTCAGCGCCGTTTTGAATGCGCGGGAAACCGCAGCATTGGTTACCGTACACAGCTTTACGCCTGTCTATATGGGTGTGCCGCGCGAGGTTGAGCTTGGCTTTCTGCATCATGCCGATAGCCGCCTGGCCGAAGCCGCGCTCAGGGTGGAGCGCACCTGCGGCTCCTACCGCGCGGCGATCAACGAGCCCTACGATGCAAGCGACGGTGTGACCTATAGTTTGCGCAAGCATGGCGAGGCGCGGGGGCTTCCTTCGGTGATGATCGAAGTGCGCAATGATCTGGTTGACACGCCCGCCAAAGCGCAGGCCATGGCGGTGCATCTGAGCGCGACCTTGAAGGCCGCACTCGCCGCTATCAGTCCGGCGGAGGCAGCCCTATGAAGGCCCTGCACGGCTTTGTGAAAGCGGTGGATGGTTTCAACCATGGCCTTGGCCGTATCATGATGTACGGCATCTTTGCGTTGATGGGGGTGCTGCTGTGGTCATCCATCTCCAAGGCGATTGGCACGCCGTCGTTGTGGACGCTGGAAATGGCGCAGTTTGTGATGGTGGGGTATTACATCCTCGGTGGACCCTACGCGATGCAGATGGGCGCCAACGTGCGGATGGACCTGTTTTACGGCGAGTTGTCTGCCCGCAAAAAGGCATGGCTTGATGCCTTCACCGTGTTCTTTTTGATCACCTATCTTGGCATTCTGCTTTGGGGTGGGATTGAAAGCACGATCTACTCTTTCCAATACGGCGGCGAGCGCAGCCCATCGGCCTGGCGGCCCTACCTGTGGCCGATCAAGGTGACGATGTGTGTGGGCATTGTGCTGATGTTGCTGCAAGCGCTGAGCGAGTTGGCAAAGGACGTGCTGTTCCTGAAAACCGGCGAGCCTGCGGACCGTCATGGCGAAGAAGAGGGGGCATCCGATGCCCTATGAAATGATCGCCATTCTGATGTTTTCCACCATGATGGTGATGCTGTTCACCGGGCAGCGGGTGTTTGGCGCGATCGGCTTTGTGGCGGTCATTGCGGCGGTGTTCCTGTGGGGGGATCGGGGCGGCTACGACCTTGGCTTTTCGGCTGCTATAAAGCTGATGAAGTGGTATCCGCTGCTGACGCTGCCGATGTTTATCTTCATGGGTTACATCCTGAGTGAATCGAAGATCGCGGATGATCTTTATCGCATGTTCCACGTTTGGTTTGGCAAGCTTTCCGGGGGGCTTGCGATTGGCACCATCGGGCTGATGGTGCTGATTTCGGCAATGAACGGGCTGTCGGTTGCTGGCATGGCGATTGGCGCAACCATTGCGCTGCCGGAATTGCTGAAGCGCAACTATGACAAGCTGATGGTCACAGGGGTTATTCAGGCCGGATCTAGCCTTGGCATCCTTGTGCCGCCCTCGGTGGTGCTGGTGCTTTACGCGATGATCGCGCGCCAGCCGGTTGGGCAACTCTGGCTGGCGGGGGCCATTCCGGGGCTGATGATGGCGGCGATGTTCGTGATCTACATCTCCGTGCGCTGCAAGCTGAACCCCAAGCTCGGCCCGGTGCTGGACCACGCCGAGATTGATGCGATCCCGACCCGTGAAAAATACATGCTGCTGTTGCAGGGTTTGCTTCCGATCGGGATCTTTTTGGTGATGATGGTGCCTTTCGTGAATGGCATCACCTCCCTTGTGGAAAGCTCGGCCATTGGGGCCTTGGCTGCGCTGCTGGCGGCGGCGCTGCGGGGGCGGCTGACATGGCGGGTGTTTGAAGCGTCGATCCGCAGCACCCTTGGGATCACCTGCATGTTCATGTGGATCATCCTCGCCGCGCTGGCCTTTGGTGCGGTGTTTGACGGGCTGGGCGCTGTGAAAGCCATTGAAAGCCTGTTCACCGAGCGGCTGGGGCTGAACCCTTGGGTCATTTTGATCCTGATGCAGCTTTCCTTCCTCGTTATGGGCACCTTCCTTGATGACACCGCGATGCTGGTGATCGTTGCGCCGCTTTATGTGCCGCTGGTGGGAGCGCTTGGTTTTGATCTGGTGTGGTATGGTGTGCTTTATACGATCACCTGCCAGATCGCCTATATGACACCGCCGTTCGGCTATAACCTGTTTCTGATGCGCGCAATGGCGCC
>NZ_JARGND010000050.1:0-17084 GCF_029212645.1 Vannielia sp.
GGACGAGGGCGTGCCGGGTGAGGTGATCCGCTTTGTGTTCATGGGAACGCATTACAGGAAGCCGATGGATTGGACCGAGAAGAAGCGGCGGGAGGCTCACGTTGCCCTTTCAGTAATATATGACAAATTTGAAAGTGCCTTAAATAATTTTCATTCCGATGTCGTTCGCAGCCGTATGCCCGAATGGCGTTTGGAAAACTTACCGATTCCAAGTTCACCCATTAGTAGCGCGCTTGGGGACGACCTAAACACAGTAGAAGCGTTACGCCATTTTAGAGAGCACGCTCGAAACGCCGATGAAACCGATCCAAATGTTCAGCGCCAAGTCTTGGCGAATGGATTACTGTTGGGATTCTTTGCGAGGCCAACCTTTTTTCCTTCAACGATTGCAAATCGTTACTTTGATCTAAGCGTGATCGAGAGGCAGCTTATTGAACTGCGGAGTGCTGCGACTTTGACGAAGGACTACTCAGAGGTCGACCGTCTAAAATCGGCGCTTACTGAGGCCGGTGTCGAAGTTCAGGTATCCAAAGAGGGTGTGAAACTTTTGCAAGGACCGGACTTCGACCCCGCCAAACTGGAGGCGCTGAAATGACCGTCGGATTGTGGAAAAAGTCCAGCGCCCGCCCCGAGGGGGGGCGGGACGGGCGCCGGACGACGGTGCCGTCCGGGTCTTTAGGCTGGGCGTTGCGCCAGTTGGGGAGTGTGGAAAATGACTGAGCGCCTCTACCTCTACGACACCACTCTCCGAGACGGTCAGCAAACCCAGGGTGTGCAGTTTTCGCTGGAGGAAAAGCTGGAGATTGCGCGGCTGCTGGATGAGTTGGGCGTGGATTACATCGAGGGCGGATGGCCCGGTGCCAACCCGACCGACAGCGCGTTTTTTGACGCAAAACCAACGCTCTCTGGCGCGACCTTCACCGCTTTCGGGATGACCAAACGGGCCGGGCGCAGTGCGGAAAATGACGAGGTGCTTGCCCCGGTGCTGAATGCCAATACGCCCGCAGTGTGCCTTGTGGGCAAGACCCATGATTTCCATGTCACCGAGGCGCTGGGGATCACGCTGGAGGAAAACCTGGAGAATATCCGCGCCTCTGTCGCTCACCTGGTGGCGCAGGGCCGCGAGGCGCTGTTTGATGCCGAGCACTTCTTTGATGGCTATAAGGCGAACCCCGCCTATGCGCTGGAATGCGCCCGTGCCGCGCTGGAGGCGGGGGCGCGCTGGGTGGTGCTGTGTGACACCAACGGCGGCACCTTGCCCCATGAGATTGGGGTGATCGTGCAAGCGGTGATCGAGGCCGGGATACCGGGGGACCGGCTGGGCATCCACACCCATGACGATACCGGCAATGCGGTGGCGGGCAGCCTTGCGGCGGTGGATGCGGGCGCGCGGCAGGTGCAGGGCACGCTGAACGGGCTGGGCGAGCGCTGCGGCAATGCCAGCCTCACCACGCTGATTCCGATCCTGCTGTTGAAAGCGCCTTATGCCAGCGCCTATGAAACCGGCGTGAGCGGCGCGGCGCTGGAGCGGATGACGCTGGTGTCACGCAAGCTGGATGACATCCTGAACCGGGTGCCGCAACGCTCGGCCCCGTTTGTTGGCTCCTCGGCGTTTGCCCATAAGGCGGGGCTTCATGCCAGTGCCATCGTGAAAAACCCGACGACCTATGAGCATATCGAGCCGAGCCTGGTGGGCAATGAGCGGGTGATCCCGATGTCAAACCAAGCGGGCACGTCGAACCTGCGGCGGCGGCTGGCCGAAGCGGGGCTGGAGGGCACGCCAGCGGAATTGAGCGCGATCCTGACGCGGATCAAGGAGAGGGAATCACAGGGCTTTTCTTATGACACCGCGCAGGCGAGCTTTGAGGTTCTGGCGCGCCGGGAGCTTGGTTTGCTGCCGCATTTCTTTGATGTTGAGCGTTACCGGGTAATTTCGGAGCGTCGGCGCAATGCCCGCGGCACCACCGTGGTGGAGAGTGAAGCGATGGTCAGCGTTACCCTGCCGGGCGGCGCGCAAAGGACCGGCTTCTACAAAAACGAGCACGCCGACGACCTGCAAGACGCGGGCCCGGTCAACGCGCTTTGGCATGCGTTGAAGCGGGATTTGGGGCCTTATCAAGACGATATCGCCGATATGCGGCTGGTCGACTTCAAGGTGCGGATCACCAATGGCGGCACCGAAGCGGTGACGCGGGTGATCATTGACAGCGAGGATGACACCGGGCGGCGCTGGGCGACGGTGGGCGTTTCGGCCAATATAGTGGATGCCAGTTTCGGCGCGTTGCTTGACGCGGTGGCCTGGAGGCTCTTGCAAAAGGGGGGGATGCCGCGCGAAGTTGTGGCATGACACCTTTTATAGAGCTTTTCGCATCGGTGCCCCGGCAGGGGCCGGGATTGGCCAAGGATGTTACGTGGGCGGTGGAGACCGCCGGAGCGGAGGACGCCACGCGGGCCTGCGATGCGGGATGCGGCACGGGGGCCGATACCGCCAGCCTTGCGGCGGCGATGCGGGGCGCGGCGGTTGTGGCTTGCGAAAAAGACGCGGGGCTGATCGCGGCCGCACAGGAGCGCCACGCCGGCAACGCGCGGATCACCGTGCGGCAGGGCAATATGGCCGCGTTAAGCGCCTTGCCGGAAGCGCCGTTTGATTTTATCTGGTGCGCCGGGGCGATCTACTTTCTGGGCACGGTGGCGGGGTTGCGCGGCTTTCTTGGGGCCATGGCACCGGGAGGGGCGGTGGCGTTTTCAGCGCCGGTCTATTTTACCGATCAGCCCTCCGGCGCGGCGCGGGCCTTCTGGATGGATGTGCCGGTGCCCACCGAAGCGGAGCTGCGCGCACAGGTGGCAGAAGCGGGCTATGTGCTGGTGGCTGACCGCCCCGTTACCAATGCGGGCTGGCAAGCGCTATACACCCCGCTGATGAAAGAGATCGCCCGGCGGCGGGCGGCGGGCGCCACGGAAGAGATGGAAGCGGTGATGGCCACGATGGAGGCCGAAAAAGCCACATGGGAGCAGGTGAAGCGCGAAACCGGCTATCAGTTGGTTGTGGCGCGCCCCGCCAACCCAAAAGAAACCTAAGGACACTGAAATGAGCTTGCAGGACTGCGCCAACCTTGTGGCCCGCGCTGACCGGGATCGCTTTGCCGCCACCATGGCCGCCCCTGTACCGGCGCGTGAGGTGCTGTTTCCACTGCATGGGTTTGCGCTGGAAGTGGCCAAGGCCCCGTGGGCCAGCCAGGAGCCGATGATCGCCGAGATGCGGTTGCAATTCTGGCGTGACGTGGTGGAAGAGGCGGGCGAGGACCGGGTGCGCGCGCATGAGGTCGCCGCCCCGCTGGCCGGGTTGATCGCAGGCGGGATGCCCGCCGCGCCCCTGCTGGCGGCGATAGATGCGCGCGCCTGGGACATTGGCCGCGCCTCCTTTGCCGATGAGGCCGCGCTCTGGGCTTACCTTGATGCCACTGGCGGCGGGCTGGTGTGGGCGGCGGCGGCGGCCTTGGGCGCCCCCGGCGCGGCGGAAGAGGGGCTGCGGGAATGGGGGCAGGGCGCGGCGCTGGCGCGGTTTTTGCTGGCGGTGCCAGAGCTTGAGGCGCGGGGCCGGGTGCCCTTGGTGGATGGGCGGCCCGAGGGGGTCGCGGCGCTGGCGCGGGAAGGTTTGGCCGCCTTGCGGCGCGGCGCGGCGCAGCGGGCGCGGCTGGGCAAGCTGGCCTCGGCCCCGATGCTTGAAGGCGCACATGCGGCTGGCGTGCTGAAGCGGGCAGCGGCAGAGCCTGCACGGGTAGCCGCCGGGGCGTTGGAGGCCAGCCCCTTTGCCAAAAGCTGGCAGTTGATGCGCCGGGCGCAGGCGCGGCGCTGGCGGGTGTAGCGCGGCGGCTAAAGCGTTTCGCCTTTATCCTGAGACATCAGATAAGGGCGAGGCGCGCAACAGTCCTGCCTCCCACCGCGCGCCGCCAAAAGCTGTGAGTCAGGGTTTTGGCGAGACGCTCTAACCTATTGATTTCGCATGTTCGAGAAGCTCAAAACCGGTTCCCACTTTTGAGCAATATGCTCTAGAGGTAGTCGCGCAGCGAAGCGAGGAAGCCGGGCACGTCCTTCAGTGCGGTTTTCAAGGGGGCGCCCGCGAGGCTGGCTTCGGTGAAGCCGTCTTCGGGGGAGAGGGCGGCCATCAGGGATTGGCGGCGCGCTTCATCCTCGTCCAGCAACGGCAAGGCCTTGGCGGCGGCGAGCAACTCCAGCGCCTCGTGAACCCGGCGCAGCTCGCGGAAGGCCTCGGCCATGGGGGCGGCGAGGTGGGGGGCGTCTTGCCAGCTTTTCCCGGCGAAAACCTCCTGGGTCACCCGCTGGCCCGCGCCAAGGCAGGTGTAGGCGGCGCAGCCGGAAAAGCCTTCTTCCTCCAGGTGGTCGTAGATCGTGCACAGGTGGCCCGCGGCCAGCTTGGGGCAGGGCAGCCCTGCGGGTTTGTCGAGCGCAAAGTCCTCACCCTTGTCAAACGCCAGCGCCATGCAGCAAAGCGCGGCGCAGCGCGGGCAATCAGGGGCAAAATCGGGGAGGTCAGCCATGGCTGCTGTCCGCTCCATTTGCAAAGGCTTCGGCGAAGGTGCCGCGATAGAGCGCTGACAGCGCGGCCAGTGGGGCGGATGCGCTGCCAAGGCTCACGCTGTCGCCCTCAAACTTGCCAACCGTGGTGATCTCAACCCCGGCGTGGCCTGCGGCGACCATCAGCGCCTCGGCCTTGTCAAACGAGCAGGCGATCAGGTAGCGGGCCTGATCCTCGCCAAACAGCGCGCCATTGCCCTCGACGGTGATATGCACGCCCACACCCGCCGCATCGGCCATCTCGAAGGCGGCGAGCGCGAGGCCGCCATCGGCGAGATCGGTGCAGGCATCAATCATCCCGGCGTTGTCGCGGATGAAGGTGCCGTTGGCCTTTTCGGCGGCCAGATCGACCTGCGGCGCATCGCCATCTTCGCGCCCGAAAGCCTCAACCAGCAGGGCGGATTGGCCAAGGTGGCTGCCCTCGGGGCCGATCATGAGCGCCACGTGGCCGGCGCGGGGGGCGCCGTCGATCAACTGGTCAAGCGAGGTGAGCAGGCCAACAGCACCGATGGTGGGGGTGGGCAGGATGCCCTGGCCATCGGTCTCGTTATAAAGCGACACGTTGCCCGAAACGATGGGGGTATCGAGCGCGGCGCAAGCCTCACCGATGCCTTTGAGCGCGCCAACGAACTGGCCCATGATCTCGGGCTTTTCGGGGTTGCCGAAGTTGAGGTTATCGGTGGTGGCCAGCGGCAAGGCCCCCTTTGCCGAGAGGTTGCGATAGGCCTCGGCCACCGCCTGCTTGCCACCCTCGAAGGGGTTGGCGCGCACATAGCGGGGCGTCACATCGGAGGTAAAGGCGAGGGCTTTTTCGGTGCCATGCACCCGCACCACGCCCGCGCCACGGCCCGGCGCAACGGCGGTATCGGCCATGACCATGTGATCATACTGCTCCCAGACCCAGCCCTTATAGGCATAGTTGGGCGAGCTGATTAGCGCCTTCAGCCCGTCGATCGCATCAATCTCGGGCACCGGGGCCAGCGCATCGGCGGCGGGGGTTTCGACCCAAGCGCGATCATACTCGGGGGCAGAGCCTGCCAGCGTGGCCAGCGGCAGATCGGCCTTGGTTTCATTGCCGTGCATCACAAGGAAGCGGTCATCGGGGAGGGTTTCGCCGACGATGGCAAAATCAAGGTCCCACTTTTCAAAGACGGCGCGGGCTTCGGCCTCTTTGGTGGGCTCCAGCACCATGAGCATCCGCTCCTGGCTTTCCGAGAGCATCATCTCATAGGCGGTCATACCGGTTTCGCGCTGGGGGACGGCATCGAGGTTGAGCTTGATGCCGAGGCCGCCCTTGTCGCCCATTTCAACGGCAGAGCAGGTGAGGCCAGCCGCGCCCATATCCTGAATGGAGATCACCGCGCCGGTTTGCATCAGCTCCAGCGTGGCCTCCATCAGGCGCTTCTCGGTGAAGGGGTCCCCCACCTGCACGGTGGGGCGCTTCTCTTCGATGGTGTCATCAAACTCGGCGCTGGCCATGGTGGCCCCGCCCACGCCATCGCGCCCGGTTTTGGCGCCAAGGTAAACAACCGGCATACCGATGCCCGAGGCGGCGGAGTAGAAGATCTTGTCGGTGTCGGCGAGGCCCGCCGCAAAGGCGTTGACGAGGCAGTTGCCGTTGTAGGCCGCATGAAAGCGCACCTCGCCGCCCACGTTGGGGACGCCGAAACAGTTGCCATAGCCGCCGATGCCCTCGACCACGCCGTTGACCAACTGGCGGGTTTTGGGGTGGGAGGGTTCGCCGAAGCTGAGCGCGTTCATCGCTGCGATGGGCCGCGCGCCCATGGTGAAGACATCGCGCAGAATGCCGCCCACGCCGGTGGCCGCGCCTTGATACGGCTCGATGTAAGAGGGGTGGTTGTGGCTTTCCATCTTGAAAACCACCGCCTGACCATCGCCGATATCAACGATGCCCGCATTCTCACCGGGGCCGCAGATAACCTGTGGGCCTTCGGTGGGCAGGGTGCGCAGCCATTTTTTTGAGGATTTATAGGAGCAATGCTCATTCCACATGGCCGAGAAGATGCCAAGCTCGGTGAAGCTGGGCTCGCGTCCGATGATTTCGAGGATGCGCTCGTATTCGTCGGGTTTCAGGCCGTGGGCTTCAATCAGTTCGGGCGTGATGGCGGGTTCTTGCATGTGGGTTCCCCTCGTGGTCTCCGGCCTTTTAGAAAAAGGGGGCCGGAAGGGAAAGCCCGTATGCGCCGGGCGAGGGGGGAAGTTGCGCAGAAAGGGGGGGAAGGGCGAATAAATCGCCGCAGGCGGTGCAGACGGTGCAGGCGGAGCGGGTCAAGACAGGGATGAAGGCAGGTTTGACCGTTGGACAAAAAAAGAGGCCGAGACAAGCTCGGCCTAAGTCCAACAGGGAGGTAAAAGACGCGATGGCCTGAGCCGTTGCGCCTGATGAAATACGATATGGGTAACTCGGGTGAGTCTATCAAGCCCCAAAGTGACGTTGATGTGACTGTCAGCTATGATTGTGGCGCATAACACACATCTTTGGGGTGTATTAAAAAACGGTCTGCTGGCTTGCCTTGGGGAATGCCTAGTCCTGCTCCGCGTCCCGCATGGCGCGCCGCTGAGTCTGGATTTCGGAGGTGACAAAATCGCGAAAGGCGGCGATCCGCTTGGATTGGCGCAATTCCTCGGGGTAGGCAAGGAAGACCGGAACCTCGTTGCTTTCTTCATCGGGCAGCACGCGCAACAGCCCGGGGGTATCCAGAGCGACGTAATCGGGCAAAATCCCGATGCCGAGATGGTTGAGAACGGCCTGAAGCACGCCGAAATAGTTGTTCACGGTCAGGCGGCGGGTGATGCCATGCGACATCAGCATTTCGATCAGCGTCGCCCCGGCTGCGACCTGCGTGGTATTGGCGCCCTGGCTGATGAGGCGATGATCGGCCAGTTGCGCCAGGGTTTGCGGCATGCCGTTGCTAGCGACATATGTTTCTGATGCATAGAGCCGCATCCGCACCGACATGAGGCGGCGGCGGATCAGATCGGCCTGTGACGGCTCTTTCATGCGGATCGCCACGTCGGCCTCGCGCATCGGCAGATCAAGCACCCGTTCCTCAAGGTTGAGATCAATCGTGAGGTCGGGGTATTTTTCATAAAGCGCTGGCAGGCGGGGCGTGAGCCATAGCGAGCCGAACCCGGTTGTGGTTGTGACCCGCAACTCGCCAAACACCTCTTCCTCGCTGTCGCGAATGCGGGCGGCGGCGGTATCAAGGCGCTTGTTCATCACGGCGGTGGCGTCAAACAACAGCTCGCCCTGTTCGGTGAGAATCAACCCGCGGGCGTGGCGGTGAAACAGGGTCGTGTTAAGTGATTCTTCGAGCGCTCTTATCTGCCGGGACACAGCAGATTGCGACAGCCCAAGCGTCTCACCCGCATGGGTGAGAGAGCCGGCATCCGCCACGGCGTGAAATATTCTTAGCTTGTCCCAGTCCATGGGTGACATATCACTACTTTATCAGAGCAATTCCTGCAGCATCCTTTTGCATGCGTGAGTCTTAATCGCAAATGATTAAAATGTAGATTACGCTTTGTAGGTCAGTCAGTGTGACCTATAATCGAAAAAATACGCAGGAGTGGAAGGACACGCGCAATGAACAGGCAGAATGTGAGCCTCAGTGATCGGTTTGACCTCGAAAAATCACCGGTCTTGCTGAATGGCACCCAGGCATTGGTGCGTCTGATGCTGATGCAAAAGGCGCGTGACCGTGCGGCCGGGCTCAATACGGCGGGCTATTGCACCGGCTATCGTGGCTCTCCGTTGGGCGCGGTGGACATGTGGATGGGGCGCACTTCCAAGCTGTTGGCCGAGAACGATATCCGCTTTGAGCCGGGCCTGAATGAAGACCTCGCCGCCACCGCTTTGTGGGGCAGCCAACAGGCCGAACTGCGCGGCGAGGGGCGGTATGATGGCGTGTTCGGGTTGTGGTATGGCAAGGGGCCGGGTGTAGACCGCTCTGGCGATGCGATGCGCCATGCCAATATGGCGGGCACCTCGCGCCACGGCGGCGTGCTGATGGCGATGGGCGATGACCACACGGGCGAAAGCTCTACCGTGTGCCACCAGTCTGATTGGGCGCTGGTGGACGCACATATGCCGGTGCTCTCGCCGGCGGGCGTGCAGGAGATCATGGATTACGGGCTTTACGGCTTTGCGCTGTCGCGGTTTGCCGGGGTGTGGGCCGGGCTGAAGGTGATGAAAGACACGGTTGAGGCCACCAGCGTGGCGGATGGCCGCCATGACCGGCTGAGCTTTGTGTTGCCGGAGTTCGAGATGCCCGAAGGTGGGCTGAATATCCGGCTTGGCGATCACTGGATCCCGCAGGAAGAGCGGTTGCTGAGCTACAAGAGGTTTGCCGCAGAAGCCTTTGCAAACACAAATAAAATTGACAAACGCGTTTGGGGGAAACCGGGCGCGAAGCTGGGCTTTGTGGCGGCGGGAAAGAACTGGCTCGATCTTGTCCACGCGCTTCAGCTTTTGGGCATTGACGAGGCCGAGGCCGAGCGGCTTGGCATCACCACATATAAGGTTGGCCAAACCTGGCCGCTGGATATGAAGGGCTTTCATGATTGGGCCGAGGGGCTTGATGTGATCACAGTCGTCGAGGAGAAGCGCAAGCTGATCGAAGTGCAGGTCAAGGAAGCGATTTTCGACGACAGGCGCGGGCGGCGGGTTTATGGCGGGATGAAGGACGGGGTTGAGCTTTTCCCCTCGCATTTTGCGCTGGAGCCGGACCAGATTGCGCTTAATCTGGGCCAGATCCTGTGCGAAGAGGGCCGCGATACGGATGCGATCAAGGCCGGGATGGCCCGGATCGAAGACGCGCGGGCAGGGGGCAATGCGCCTGACATCGCGGCGCGCCTGCCCTACTTTTGCGCCGGATGCCCGCATAACACCTCCACCAATCTGCCCGAAGGATCGCGTGGCGGGGCGGGGATTGGTTGCCACTTCATGGTCCGCTGGATGGACCGTGACACCGAGATCTTCACCCACATGGGGGCCGAGGGCGTGAACTGGCTGGGCGAGGCCCCCTTTTCGACTCGTGATCACCTTTTCCAAAACCTCGGGGACGGCACCTATAACCACTCAGGCGTGCAGGCCATTCGGGCGGCTTTGGCGTCGGATGTGAACATCACCTATAAGGTCCTGTTCAACGATGCGGTTGCCATGACCGGCGGCCAGGCCAATGAAGGCGGGCTCACGCCACAACGGATTGCCCGCGAACTGCTGGCGATGGGGGTGCGCGATGTGGCGGTGGTTTTTGATGAGAAGGAAGATGTTGATACCGGCGGCTTCCCCTCGGATGTATCGATCTCGCACCGCGAAGAATTGCCGATTATTCAGGAAAAAATGCGCAAGATCAAAGGTGTGTCGGCCATAGTTTATGTGCAAACCTGCGCGGCTGAAAAGCGCCGCCGCCGCAAGATTGGCACCTTCCCGGACCCTGACAAGCGGGTGTTTATCAACACCGATGTATGTGAGGGCTGTGGCGATTGTGGCGTTCAGTCGAACTGCGTGGCGATCCTGCCGAAAGAAACGGCGTTTGGTCGCAAGCGCGAGATTGACCAAAGCGCCTGTAACAAGGATTTCTCCTGCCTCAACGGCTTTTGCCCCAGTTTTGTAACGGTGGAGGGGGCCACGCTGCGCAAAGCGCCGAAAAAGGCAGTGGAGTTGCCGGATTTGCCAGAGCCGGAACTCCCTGTGATCACAGGCACCCATAACCTTGTGATCACAGGTGTCGGCGGAACCGGGGTGATCACCGTGGGCGCGGTGCTGGCACAGGCCGCTCATATCGAGGGCATGGGCGCGGGCATGATGGAGATGGCCGGGCTGGCGCAAAAGGGCGGGCCGGTCACGATCCACCTGCGGCTGGCGAAAAAACCCGAAGATATCAGCGCGATACGGGTTGGTACGGGGGAGGCGCATGGGGTGATCGGCGGTGATCTGGTTACCACCGCAGGGGCCAAAACCCTTGCCTTGATGCGCAGCGGGCAAACCGGGGCCGTGGTCAACGCCGCCGATATCATCACCGGGCGCTTCACTCAGGATACCGAGTTCCGCCTGCCGCATGACCGGCTGGTTCTGGCACTACAGGCGCGCATGAAGGACGCTGTGCAACTGTTTGATGCACATTCACTTTCACGAGCTTTGCTGGGGGATTCGATCTTCTCGAACATGATGATCCTCGGTGCTGCGTGGCAGGCCGGTCTGGTGCCGCTGAGCCATGGATCCATCGCCGAGGCGGTCCGTCTGAATGGCGCGGCGGTGGAGGCCAACCTGCGGGCGTTCGAGTTTGGTCGCTGGGCTGTTACCCACCCTGAAGCGGCGGCCGAGATGACAGCGCCGGATCACCCGGAAGAGCCGAGCCTTGAGGAGCATATCGCCAAACGGGAGGCGCATTTGGTCGCCTATCAAAACGGCGCGCTAGCCCGCCGCTACCGCAAGCTGGTGGATCAGGCCCCCGATGACGCCTTTCGCGAGGCGATTGCAAAGAGTTACCATAAGGTATTGGCGGTAAAGGATGAATATGAGGTGGCGCGGCTGCTCTTGAGCACCGAGGCCAAGGCGTCGGAAGCGTTTGATGGCGCGCTGCGACTCACCTATCACCTCGCCCCGCCGATGCTTGGCGGCACCACCGCAACCGGGCGGCCAAAGAAGCGGGCGTTTGGGCCTTGGGTCAGGCCGTTGTTCAAGCTGCTGGCCCGCGCCCGGGGGCTGCGCAACACGGCCTTCGATCCCTTCCGCTTTGCTGAAGAACGCAAGCTGGAACAAAGGCTTATCCTGCAATATGAGGCGGACATGGGCGAGGTGCTTGCCTCACTTGATGCCAATAACCATGAGGCCGGGCTGGCGCTGGCCCGCTTGCCGCAGGAGATCCGTGGCTTTGGCCCGGTGAAAGAGGCCAATGCGGCCAAGGCGGCCAAGCGCCGCGAGGAGCTTCTGACAGCCTTCCGCAACCCCGACGCGCCGATGAAACAAGCGGCGGAGTAGCACACAGGCCGCTCAACACCCCGGCACGGCGGCCATCCGGCACCCGCCGTGCCCTGCGACCCTTAAGCCGGGGGCAAAACCATTGATGGATTTCTGCCGAAATGCGACGTATAGCCTGATCCGAGCCTCGGTGCCGCAAGGTGCCTGCGGGCGCGACATTGACAGAAATCACACGAGCTGAGGCCCATGGCGGTTGGCGTTTTTGATAGTGGTATCGGCGGGTTGACCGTTTTGGACGCGGCGCAAAAGCGGCTGCCCGATGTGCCGTTCGTCTACTATGGCGATCACGCGCATTCGCCGTATGGTGTGCGCGATGCCGATAACATTCATGGGCTGACCAAACAGGCCGTTGAGCGGCTTTGGGACGAGGGCTGTGATCTGGTGATCCTTGCCTGCAACACCGCCAGCGCGGCGGCTCTGCGCCGGATGCAAGAGGCCGGGATGCCAGAGGGCAAGCGGGTGCTTGGCGTGTTTGTGCCGCTGATCGAGGCGCTCACGGAACGGCAGTGGGGCGACAACTCTCCCCCTCGCGAGGTGGCGGTAAAGCACGTGGCGCTTTTTGCCACCCCGGCCACGGTGGCAAGCCGGGCGTTTCAGCGGGAGCTGGCGTTTCGCGCGATTGGCGTGGATGTAGAGGCGCAGGCCTGTGGGGGCGTGGTTGATGCCATTGAAGACGGTGACATGATCCTTGCCGAAGCCCTTGTTCACAGCCATGTGGACGCGCTGAAACGCAAGATGCCCCATCCAGAGGCCGCTATCCTTGGCTGCACCCATTATCCTATGATGGAAGAGGCCTTTCAGGCGGCGCTTGGCGAGGATGTGAGCGTGTATTCGCAAGCCACCATCGTGGCAGATTCGCTGGCCGATTATCTGATCCGCCATTCTGACAAGATCGGGCAGGGCCGTGAGGCCAAGTTTCTCACCACTGGCGATCCCCGGAAGGTGACAGACCAGGCGACCCGCTTCTTGCGACGAAAAGTTGAATTTCAGCCTGCCTGATTTCAGACTATAGAACGCAAGACCAAGGAATATTGATATGACCGCCAAAATCGCCATTCTCGGCGCCTCGGGCTATACCGGGGCCGAACTCGTGAGGATCATCGCCTCTCATCCGCACATGGAAGTGGCCGCGCTGGCCGCTGACCGCAAGGCCGGGATGGAGATGCGTGATGTGTTTCCGCATCTGGCGACGCTTGATTTGCCAAGGCTGGTGAAGATCGACCAGATCGACTTTTCCGCGATTGATATGTGCTTTTGTGCGCTGCCGCATGTGACCAGCCAGCAGGTGATCCCCTCGCTGCCTGAGGGGCTGAAAGTGGTTGATCTTTCGGCGGATTTTCGGCTGCGTGACCCGGGCGCCTATGAAAAGTGGTATGGACAGCCGCATCAGGCGGTGGAGTTGCAAAAAGAGGCCGTTTACGGTCTGACCGAGTTTTACCGCGACGAGATCAGGAACGCGCGTTTTGTGGCCGGGACAGGGTGCAACGCGGCGACCGGGCTGTTTTCACTTGTTCCGTTGTTTTCCAAAGGCTTGATCGCCCCGGAAGGGGTGATCCTTGACATGAAAGTGGGGGTTTCAGGGGCCGGACGGGCGCTGAAGGAAAACCTGCTGCATGCCGAGTTGTCAGAAGGGTGGATGCCCTATGCGGCGGGCGGCAAGCATCGGCATTTGGGCGAGTTCGATCAGGAGTTCTCAAAGGCCGCCGGGCGCGAAATCAGGGTGCAGTTCACCCCTACGCTGATCCCGGCAAACCGGGGCATCCTTTCGGCGGCCTATGTGCAGGGCGATGCGGCGGCGATCCATGCGGCCCTTTCTGACACATATCAAGGCGAACCTTTCGTGCATGTGCTTTCATTTGGTCAGGTGCCCTCAACGCGCTCGGTGCGCGGCTCCAATATGGTGCAGCTGGGCGTTGCAGCCGAGCGGGATCAGGGCCGGGCCACGGTGTTTGCGGCGCTCGACAATTTGACGAAAGGCTCCAGCGGGCAGGCTGTGCAAAACGCCAACCTGATGCTGGGCTTTGATGAGACCGAGGGGCTGATGATGGCCCCGCTGTTTCCCTGAGGAGGTAAGACGTGGCTGGACTTAAGGGACTGAAAAAGAAGCGAAGAATCCAGGTCATCCTGGTGGCGACCTTGGCGCTGATACTGTCCACCGCGCTGATTGGCTACGGGATGCGGGACGGGATCAACTTTTTCCGCTCGCCGTCACAGGTGATGGACGAGCCGCCGCGCCCGGACGAGGTGTTTCGCATTGGCGGGCTGGTTGAGGAAGGCTCGATCGTGCGGGGAGATGGCGAAACGGTGCGCTTTTCGGTGACGGATGGCGGCGCGGTGGTGCCGGTGACCTTCAAGGGCATCCTGCCCGATCTGTTTTCCGAAGGGCAGGGCATGATCGGGACGGGCACTTATGATGGCAAAATCTTTTCCGCGACCGAAATTTTGGCCAAGCATGACGAAACATACATGCCCAAAGAGGTTGTGGACGCGCTGAAGGAACAGGGCGTTTATCAAGAGCCTGAATCCTGAGAGGTGGGTTGAGCTCACCCTAGAGCTTGGCCCAAATTGGGCGCTATAGGGTGAGTTTAGCCCGGTACTCCGAGGGTATTCGGCAAAGACGCGCTGGAAGCGGACCCAGAGAGCTGCCTCAGCTGACCGCGGCTTCTACCAGAAGCTCACCGGCTTCCAGCGGTGGCGTGCTGTAAGTGCCTCTGATTGCACTGAAAACCCGCGCCTTGGTTTTGCTTCGGATCAGAATGGTGTGGTCGTGAGTCAGCACCTCGATGATGCTTTCGCTGGCGTCCCAGAGCTTCCATTCCATCGACGTGACATGCAGGCACCAAATCCGCGTATCGGAGCGGACGAAAATTGTGTCGGGGTCGATCAGCTTTTGGTCGCCGCCATCACCGATCACCAACCGGACGCCACCAAGAACGCCGCCGCCACCGGCTCCGCCCGCGCCACCAACGCCGCCCGCTCCGCCAGCACCACCAGCACCGCCCGCGCCACCGGCCCCGCCCGCGCCAGCACCCTGCGCGCCCATCAGGGCTGCGAGCGCCTTCAGCTTGCAACAGAGCGCCTCTTCATACTGCTCGATCTCTTCCGGCGTGGCAGTGGCCGGGTCAGGCGGGTTGTCCATCCGCTCGGTCAACTCAGCGATCAGGCGCTTGATGATATCGCCCGCATTGGGTTTGGGCGGAGGCGGGTTTTCGGCGTCAGCCTTTGCTTTTTCGGCCGCTGTCTTGGCGGCTTTTTTCTCGCGCTCGATCTCGGCTTGCAGCGCATCGCGCATGGGGCCGGCGAGTTCGCCAAGGAGATCGTCGCCGCCAGGGAAATCCTCGCCTTCGGTCAACTCCTTATAGAGCGCCATTTTTGTTTTAATTTTTTCGATCTCTGCGGCGAGATCGGTGACTGCCTTAAAACCGTCATAGGGTGTCATTGTAAAATCCTCCTGCTGGAAATGCAGGGGGAGTATATCACGATACCCCAAAAACCTTACGTGGAGTTAACGGCCCATCCCGCAGGGGCGGGGCGGGCCGTTGAATTGCTTACCCGCCAAAGACGCGTTTGAAGATCGTGTCGACGTGTTTGGTGTGGTAATCCATGTCGAATTTCTCGTTGATCCCGTCTTCGCCGAGGGCTTTGACGACATCTTCATCGGCCAAGAGTTGCTCGCGGAAATCGACGCGGTCTTCCCAGACCTTGAGGGCGTTGCGCTGCACCATTGAATAGGCATCTTCGCGGCTCACGCCGGCTTGGGTGAGGGCGAGCAGCACCCGTTGGCTCATCACGAGGCCGGGGAATTTGTTCATGTTGTCGAGCATATTATCGGGGAAGATCAGCATCTTGTCGATCACGCCGGTGAGCCGTTTGAGCGCGAAATCGAGGGTGATGGTGCTGTCGGGGCCGATGGCGCGCTCGACGGAGCTGTGGGAGATATCGCGCTCGTGCCAGAGGGCGACGTTTTCCATCGCGGGCACCACCGACATGCGAACGAGGCGGGCGAGGCCGGTGAGGTTTTCGGTCAGGACCGGGTTTTTCTTGTGCGGCATGGCCGAGGAGCCCTTTTGGCCCATCGAGAAAAACTCGGCCCCCTCAAGCACCTCGGTGCGCTGCATGTGCCTGATTTCAATAGCAACATTCTCGATGCTCGACGCGATCACCCCGAGGGTGGCGAAGAACATGGCGTGGCGATCGCGGGGGATGACCTGGGTGGAAATCGGCTCGGGGGTGAGGCCGAGTTTGGCGCAGACGTGGGCCTCGACTGCCGGGTCGATATTGGCGAAGGTGCCGACGGCGCCGCTGATCGCGCCGGTGGCGATTTCCTTGCGCGCGTTTTCAAGGCGTTCACGGTTGCGGTCCATCTCGGCGTAGAAGCGCGCGAAGGTGAGACCCATGGTTGTCGGCTCGGCGTGGATGCCGTGAGAGCGGCCAACGCGGACGGTATTCTTGTGCTCCATAGCCCTTTTTTTCAAGGCTTCGAGCAGGCCATCCAGATCGGCGAGCAGGATATCGGCGGCGCGGACGAGCTGCACGTTGAGGCAGGTGTCGAGCACATCGGAGGAGGTCATCCCCTGGTGGACAAAGCGGGCCTCATCAGCGCCGACATGTTCGGCCAGATGGGTGAGGAAAGCGATGACATCGTGCTTGGTGACGGCTTCGATTTCGTCGATGCGGGCCACGTCAAACTCAACATCTTGGGCCTTCCACACGGCCTCGGCGTTCTCCTTGGGGATCACCCCAAGCGCGGCCATGGCATCGCAGGCGTGGGCCTCGATCTCATACCAGATGCGGAACTTGGTGGCGGGCTCCCAGATGGCAACCATCTCGGGGCGGGAGTAGCGGGGGATCATGGCAGCGGCCTTTCACATCTGGACTGGGGCGGGTGTCGTTTAGACTGCCGCGTGGGCAGCGGCAAGGGGAAGGGCGGGCGATGCGGTGGATGATCGCGCTTTTGGCGCTGGCGCTCCCGGCGGCGGCGGAGGAACGGGCCGGGCCTAAGACGGGATTTTTTGGAAGGATTATATGAGCTTGTCGGGCGCGGGCCGGAGGGCAGGCTTTGGCAAGAGCCGGTCCGGCTGAAGGCGCGGGGCGAGCGGCTTGAGGTGGAGATTTGTGCGGACCCTGATGCGGGCGAGGCAATGCTGGTATGGGAGCGGAAACACGAGGCGTGGCGTTTGGTGGGGCGTATCCGCGGTGTGGAGCTGAGTTGCAACTGGGCGATGACAGGCGACAACACGCCGGTTTTGATTTGCGTGAACCGCGACGGTGCACGGCTGATGGGCTGGCCGGAGGCGGGTTTTGGCGGGCGGCTCATCTGTGACTAGATGTTGTGTGTTGCGCGGCCCCAAAGCGGCGTTAACCGCAAAAAGATCACAGCCACAAGGGGTGCACTACCGATGCACAAGTGATGCGCATGTCATTTGACATGGAGTGCGCGGGTGAACGCGCCGGGCGGTGGCCTTGGGTGTGGGTGGGGTGG
>NZ_JARGND010000050.1:17184-18287 GCF_029212645.1 Vannielia sp.
GGCGGGTGGGACGCTCGCGGGGCTGCGCCCGCATCGCCCCACCCGCCGTCCCGCAGGGTGGGGCGGGGGTGTTTAGCTTTTTTCGCCGCGCGACAGGGCGACGACGCCGGTGCGGGCGGTTTCGATCAGGCCGAGGGGGCGCATGAGATCGGCGAAGGCATCTATCTTGTCGGAGGGGCCGGTGATTTCGAAGGTGAAGCTGGAGAGCGTGCTATCGACCACATTGGCGCGGAAGACATCGGCAAGGCGCAGCGCCTCGACCCGCTCGTCGCCCCGGCCTTCGACCTTGAAGAGCGCCAGTTCACGCTCAACCGAGGGGCCTTCGACCGTGAGGTCATGCACGTCATGGACCACCACGATGCGGCCAAGCTGGGCCTTGATCTGCTCGATCACCTGCGGCGTGCCGGTGGTGACGATGGTGATGCGCGACAGGTGGCCCTGATGATCGACCTCGGCCACGGTGAGGCTTTCGATGTTATAGCCGCGCCCGGAGAACAACCCGATGACCCGTGCGAGCACGCCGGCTTCGTTGGCGACGAGCACGGCGAGGGTGTGGCGCTCGATGACTTCGGCGTTGGGGTCTTTCAGGTCATAGGCGGAGTGTTTGGACGATCCCTTTTTGAGCTTTAGTGCGGCCATTTTAACGTCTCCTCGGAGGTGGGGGTGGTGGCCCCGGTGGCTTGAAGGGTGGGGCGGATTGGAGCGGGAGTGACCCCTGTGGCAACGGCGGTGTGTTTATGGAGCCGGTGGTGCGGGTGCTGCGCGGCTGGTGCGCCTCTATTTGCGACCCGTTTCATTGGGGTGACTTTGACGCGCAAAGCGGGGCACGGGCCCGCCAGCCCCGTTGCGGTAACGGGGGGACGTGAAGCGGGAAAGGTTGCGCGGATGTCCATGGATTTGCTCAATGTGGGGTGGGAAGAGATCAAGGGGTGGGGCGGCGAGGGAGGCCGCCCCGGCCCCGGATCAGACCATCACGCCGCCGCTGCCCTGGATGGCGTTGGTGGCGGAATCGTTGCCCAGCAGCATCTTGTTGTGCGGCTCGCCCGAGGGGATCATCGGGAAGCAGTTTTCGTGCTTCTCGACGAGGCAGTCAAACACCACCG
>NZ_JARGND010000051.1:0-1430 GCF_029212645.1 Vannielia sp.
TCCCGCACATCTCCATGACCGAGTCGCGGATCGCGCGCTGGTCGTCAGTCATCCGATAGTCCATTTTCCCCTCCCGTCGCGGCGCCATCCCTCCGGCTTCCACCGAGGCCGCCCACGCCCCCTAGTTAAAAAATCCGAACAATATTCGAGATTTCAATTCAACCTTCCACCGCACTCCCGATTCGTCAACCGCCAACAGCAACCCTGATGCGGCTCGCGCACCCCAAGCCTGACATTTGGAGCGCTAAATTACTGTTTTTGCTTGCCGTTTCGGCAGACAGCACGAAACCGAAACAAGAACACCGCGCCTCCCAGCAACGATCGACCTTCTCTGACGACAAGCGCCCGCAGGCGGACAACATGGCTTTGGAGCGCCGATGCCGCGCCGAAGGGTTGGGAAGCAACGATCGTTAAGCGCATTTGACCGGGGCGCTCGCCGGCGGTTTTCGTGCCGCCGGAAGCTGAGGAGTGTCTGACGTCAGCACCAATGTGCCAGTTTAGGTTGATTTGATAAGGGAGGGTTTCTGGCGCATCGGTGCTGACGTCAGACAATCGGGAATGCCGCCTTCCTGCTCACCCTGCGCGACAGCGGCGTCCGCTTTCTAACCGTCGACATGCCCGAGGCGAACGACCTCACCGTGGGCATCATGGCTTTGGTGGCGCAGCAGGAGCGCGAAGCGATCTCGCGGCGGACAAAGGAGGCGCTGGCAGCCGCCAAGGCACGCGGGATGATGCTTGGCAACCCAAACGGCGCCGCGGCGCTCAGGCGGGCTGGGGAGGGCGATGTGGCGCTCCGGGTGGCGTTGTCGCGGAACGCGGACGCGTTCGCGGCGGGGCTGGCAGAGGTGATCGCGGAGATCCGGGCCGAGGGGCTTACGTCGCTCAGGGCGATCGCACGGCAGCTCAACACACGTGGCATCCTCACTCGGCGGGGCGGGCGGTGGTAGGTGTCGAATGTGCGGAATCTATTGGAGCGTCTTGGCAAGGCGTGAAGGCGTGGATGGTGTCCGAACCCTGATGACCGGGGTGACGTTAAGAATTGATGGGACTGCGGCTGACTTTGCAGTAAAAGCACGAACTGCCGGGAGCCTCATGTTCGAAACACCTTCGTGCTTGGGATATGCGCTTCTCGCCGCGCGACACACCCAATTTTGACGATGCGAGAGTTGAACGTCAATGAAGCGACCTTTTTGTCAGTGCAAGGCGTTCAAATCAGGTTTGGGCTGCGATGGGGGTCAAAAACGACCGTTTCTGGTGCCGCACTCAGGCGGGAGCCAGCTGTAGGCCATGCGGCCCCGAGACAGGCAGGTTCATTTCCCCAACCCGTCCGATGCCCGCCACATCCAGGTCGACCCGATGCAGCGCCGGGCAGGTCTCGATCCAAGCGCGCCAGGTGAGATCGAGGGTGGGTAGGGCTGCATCGAGGTCAA
>NZ_JARGND010000051.1:1530-17873 GCF_029212645.1 Vannielia sp.
GTCAAGGTGCAGCCGCACGGCCACCTCCCGCCCGTCGGTGAAGCCGAAGGTGGCGAAGGGCACCATATCGGGAATCGGCAGGCTGAGGGGCGCTCCACCGGGGCGAAGGCCTGTCGTTTCTAGCTGCATTCCGGGTGCCAGATAGTGGCCGGGTTGCAGGGCGGGCGGGGCGACCTGATAGTGGCGATAATTGAAATCGGCGGGCAGGCGCGGTTGGGTGTCGCGCTCCCATGCGTCATCATAGGTGCCGGCGAACTGCTGCCGCCAGAGCCACCATGGCGGCACGGGGCCCGCCCCGACCGGGGCGGAGGGCTGGTAAGGGTCGAGCGCCAAAGGCGCGGCAGCGCTGTCGATCTGCGGCGCGGGCACCTCTATGGACTTTGGGGTAAATTCCGGGTGGATCACCCCCGGCCCGATCGGATTAAGCCGATCCGCATCACCCTCCGGATGGCCGATGACGCGGCCGCCGCTGGCATGGCTCCAGCAGAGCGGCACTTGGGCCACAGGCTCCGGAGGGCTGAGCCGCCACTTGCGCCGGCGATACCAGTGACGTGCGCCATGCCCGCGAAACTCTGTGTAAAGGTCTCCCAGACGAATGGCAGCGTGCAATTGCTCGCGCGGCTCGGGCGCATGGAGTGTCGCCTTCAGCGTGACGTCAGCCCCCGATTTGAAGGGGATAAGATCGCTGGCCTCCCGCATCGGCGTTCTATGCGGATCGCCCTCGAAGCTGTCTGCCAAGACCAACTCGGACTCGTCGATGAACTGCGACCCATCCGGCTCCACCCCGATCCGCGCCCGCGCCACGACCACCGCCATGGTGGAGCCGTTGGGGCGCCACTGTTCAAGGGCGATGGCGGCGAGGGGGGTGTTGTTAGAATGGAGCATGTTGGGTCAGTCAAACGGAGCCTCGATACAGAGACGTTCACTCTTCGGGCTTAGGAATGGCTTTAATTTCATTATTGTCCAAACGATAGAGCATGTCACTTGTAACAATCCAAAGAACCTCGCCAACCGACGAAAGCGCCACCACCGGCTCAGCCTTGTTCCGACCTAGCGAAACCTTACTGAATACGTTGTCGCGGAATCGGAAAAGACCTAGGGATGTTCCAATATACAAAGTGTCTTTCCAAAACACAGCAGCGGTGGCAGACATGGTTTCACCACTTTTCCCAACTCGAAATAGGCCATCACCCAAGCTGCCTTTGTAAACCGCTACGGATCTTGAAACCGTACCAACGGCAACAATCGAGCTGTCGTCCTGCATTGCTTCAAGGAATACTATTTCGGGTTCGTCCTTGAGCTGAAAATCACGGTAGATGCCTTGCTTAACCTGTGCAATGAGGCCGAAGCTTCCCCCGATCAACACGTCGCCTTCATTGCCTTCAGCCAGAAAATTGAAGTCCTTTCTTTGCTGAAGGGCGGTCACCGCTGCTCGAAGGTCAATTTCGCCAGAGAGTATCTGCCCCATATTCCCTGAGTTGCGGCCCTGTTCGGCCAGTGTGGTCTCGGGGACAACGTCCACCCATTCACCGCTGCTGTGACGAGTATATAGCTGTGCACCTGCGCCACAAGCAAACAAGACATCTCCTATTTGCATAATATGACTCATATAGCCGCGACCAAATTCTTCCAATAGGCCAGCATTTGGAATTTCTTCCACCCAGCTCCCGTCAGAATTGGATATGGAGACGAGGCCTTGATCACTCATGAAAACGGCAGCATTTCGCCCCCCCGGACCGTGCGGGAAGTCACATCAACTGGCAACCGCGTTGTTCCATTCCGTGTGCCCCCAAGTATCAGGAGCTTCAAAATCGACGAAGAAAATTTGGCTTTTTCCTGTCTCTTCATCAGCTGTTTCCGTGGCATAGCACACAGCCCAACGATCAGAGTTAGCGTGTCCGCCGGTAAAAACGCTTTTGTTCATGCATGCGACCTTCTCAATATGGACTTATCGGTGGAATGCCGACACCGTACACGTTTTTGGTACCGTTTGGATCGGCCCGCCAGCGAGAGGCCCCATCCAGCCCACGCCCGCAACGGATATTGAAATTGAAGTGGGTGTTGTTGTCGGCGCTCAGGGCCGAAACAGTCCCTTCATCATGCAGGATCGGAAAGGGGCGAAACCCCATGGCGACAAGCTCGTCACGGCTTAAGGGCGAGAGTTAGCTTACGGGGCGTGATTATTGTTAATCAGCCCTTGGAACACCTGCAAGCCCGTCATTCGGTCGTTCTTCTCCCGTCCGGATGCGGAAGACACCGGCTGAAAGCTCCACGATCGTTGCATTTATGGGGTCGTTGTTGAGGATATCGAAAGATATTGCTACATTGCGTCCTACGTCTCCGTAGAAGTCCAGCCATTTCTGGTGCCCGTTGTTGAACAGAAATTGAATCGGCCATTGTGGATTCACAGGCGGGGGATCTCGATATCGGCCACCAATATAATCATTTTCATCGCAGAAATTTCGTTCGAAGTCTGTTTGAATTGGCGACATGACGATTTGGTAATTTCCGTTTATCGTAAAGATGGAGCCATGGTTCGCCGCATCATTGGCCAAGCCAATGGCATTTCCCAGTGTCTCCATCACAGCGTGGGCGGGCCCCTCAATGGCAGAGCCAATCAAGTGTGAATGAATGTCGTTCTTTCGCCCCATGAAAGCGATATGGAGTACATCGTCCCTCAGGTCGTCGGCCGTTTCGACGCCTATGTAATTTGTCACGCGTTTAAAACGCTCTGGGCCGACAATGTTTGAAACACGGATAATCCCGCACGGAACGCCCTGCCCCCAAAGCACGCGGTTGAGCAATGAGGTCTCGCTTGGATGATCATAGACTTCGACGGAAGCCATGCGAACACCGCTCGGAAGGCTTTTGCCCGGGTTCTCAAAAAAAGGTCCATCGTCCGCATCGGCAGGAAGGTCATGGTCCGAATACCAAACCGGATTGCCCTCGCCGTTCATCGCAAATCCTCCAACTCATCAAACGCTTCAAGCCACGTAGCACGCCGGGTTTCAAACGCGGTGCTGCCCGTCTCGCCCGTATGCCCTGAACACTGAAGGTCCAGAACGCCAAGATCTCCGGACTTTAGCGCCGAGAGGACGGTCGGGGCCGTAGGTGTGCCAACCAAATCGCAAAACACCGGGCTGGCTTCGGGGCGAAAATCAGGCATCGCCTTCAAGGTCGCTTCAATGCAGGGTAGCTCAACGCCACAACCTAGCCGCAGATAGTAGGCTATGGTCCTGTCTGTTGCGGCACGGATGATCGGATCGGCTGCAAAAGTTCGTCCATATGCCGCAGCAATCCCCTCCCCAAGGCTATCGGGGGTCGCCATACTTGCGGCAGCTTGCAGAGCGAGCAGGTAGGGGTTGGGCACACCGTTGCCGAGCGTGGTCGCGCAGTCGCTCGGCACGTCCAGTTGGGCGTCACCGCTGCGCAGGTCGTCCGAAGCGTCCACTAGCATTGCCGCTTGCGTTCCCTGAATCATTCCGCCGCTGCAAGCAAGCTCCACGGCGTTGCTTGCGGCATCACTACGGCAAGCCTGCAAGGCAAGGACCAGCGCGCCCGCGACGAGAATACGCAATGGGAGTTTGTTCAGTTGAGCCATATGTTCCTTCCGTTTATCGTGATTTCCCTGCCGACCAATTCGATGTCTCCATTCTTTCGAAGAACCAGATGGGCCTGTCCGCACTTAAAAACCATAACATCGCCAGCCGCTGTGATCACACTTTTCGCAGCACTTTGAACGATGCTGTCCGCACTGTCGGCTTTGATATTCGAAGAGGAAGACAGCGAAATGCCTTCCTTGGAGCGGATCTGCACGCTTTCCCCCGCCCTGACATCAATCGTTGCGCCAGCGTCAATCGATGTGTCTGCCTTGCTGTTCAGATACAACCCGCCAAGCCTGCCATCGGCAGTTGTATCGTTCAACCGCGACATGCTCCGGTAGTCCACGTAAAACCTTCTTGGATCGCTAAAGTCTTTCGAAACGACCCGGGGGATTGGCGGTTCTTCCCCAGCGGACAATAGAACATCGCGACTGCTGGACACGGATTTTGACAAATCCGAATGCTCGACAGAGAGGCCCAGCGTGACCTTGGTTTCACTCTTGTTGACCTGTTGGTGGAGGTATCCACCGACATGGGTGGCCACCGAAAATAGTAGACACTATGTCTTGATGTGGAAAAGTAGGCAGGCAGCTTCATGGGCGTGTGCTCCACTTTGTGTCGCACTTGTTGCCCGAAGTCTTAAGTCATTGATTTAGAAAGATTTGGCGGAGAGACAGGGATTCGAACCCTGGAGACGGTCTCCCGCCTACACACTTTCCAGGCGTGCGCCTTCGACCACTCGGCCACCTCTCCGGTCTGCGCCTCTTAGCGCAGGTGGGCGGCGGGGTGCAAGTGGGAAGATGGGTTGGTATCTGCTCACGGTTCATGCGGCATCACAAGGACGCACGAAAGCCGCATCGGTTAGCTGATTTTGGTGTCGATATCGCTGATCCTGCCGGTTTCGTCAAAATCGGCGCTGCCTGAAAGATCGCGGGGCGGGTAAGAGAAATCGACGCGTAAGTGCCCGCCATCGCGCGGGATGGCGCGGGTGATATGGAAGGCCTGCTCGCCGGTTTGCAAATCCACCGGGCCAGAGACCCGCACCTTACAGCCCGAGAGCATAAACTCTCCTGCCACCGCCCCGGCTTCCCCGGTGGCCGAAACCCGCAGGCGCGCCAGCCCGTGCAGGGCGCGCGCTACCTCGGGGTGGTCGAGCAGGGTTTGGATGTGGGTGATCGTGAGCCTGGCCTCGGTCATGTGCTATCCTCCTGATGAATAACGCATGTCCCGCCCTTGCGTTCCGCCCCGTGATAGCTCTGCGAGCGGCCCTTGTTACTTTACCGCCCGTGGGAAACGCCGCTCAAAGGCGATATCGCTGTTTTGTTTCCAAGTGGCGTAATGGGGCAGCGCCTTGCCGAAAGCCTCGATCTCAAACGCGGTTCCCTCTTCGGGGGCCTGGTCAACGCCGTCTTTTTCATCGCCCCAGTGCACCATCTCATGCATCGCCGTAATCACCAGAAACTGCCGCATCAGCACGTCATTTCGGTTGGCTTCGCTGAATTCGTACCACGCCAGCATGGTGGAGGAGAGGAAGAGATCGTTGATCAATCCAGGGGTGCCTTGGCCGTAGTATTTGCCCCAGGCGTCCTCCAGAAAGGCCGGTCGAAGCGTGGGCGGTTCGCCGAGGGTCAGCGCCTTTTTTGCCTCCTCCTCAGTCATCTCGCCGTGCTTCTGGAACGCCTCGAAAACCTTGCCGGAAAACACCATCCGGGGCAGTTCGGTTTGCAGGTAGGCGGTGCAGAGCGGGTAGTCTTTTTTCATGTAGTGGCCGAAAATCATCGGAACCCTCCGTGAACGCGTGAATGAATTGGTCTTTTAATGCGACCGATCCTAACACCCGTTCCCGCCAACTCAAAGCCTACAGCGCAAAGCGCCTATGCCAACAGCACATTCACCCGCCGGTTGGCGCGGCCCTTCTTTTCAAGCTTGCCCAGCTTCAGTGGGCCAATCTCACCGGTGCGGGCCACATGGGTGCCGCCGCAGGGTTGCAGATCTACCTGATCCCCGCCTGCGCCAATGCGCACCAGCCTGATCCGCCCCGCTCCGCGTGGCGGCTGCACAGACATGGTTTTGACCAGCCCCGGATTGGCATCCAGCTCGGCCTCGGTGATCCAGTCTTCGCTCACCTCCAGATCGCGGGCGACCAGCGCGTTGAGCGCCTCTTCCACGGCATCGCGGTCGGCGATGGGCTCTTCCATGGCAAAGTCGAGCCGCCCCTTTTCGGCGCCAATCGCCCCGCCGGTCACCGGAAAGGGCAGCACGACCGAAAGCAAATGCAGCGCGGTATGCACCCGCATGTGGCGGTGGCGGCGGTCCCAATCAAGCGATTGGCGCAGCTCTGCGCCCACCTCCGGCAGCGGGCCGGGGCCTTCGGGGACCAGCACAATCGCGCCGTTCTCGCCCTTGACCGTGGAGGCAATCGCCACCTGCCCGCCGTCCCAATGCAGCATCCCCGCATCGCCCGGCTGGCCGCCGCCCTGGGCGTAAAAGATCGTGCCATCCAGCACGATGCCGCCCTCTGATGTGACCGCGTCTACCCGGCCACGGGCATCGCGCATGTAGGCATCATCTCGAAATAGCTCCAGCGTCATCTGTCTGGCCCTCCACCATCTCCATCACCATCGCCGTCAGTTTCACCGGGCAAATCCCCTGCCGACAGGCTCTCCTTTGCGCCCGGATTGCTGGCAGGCAGGTCACCCGGCGCTTCGCTCCCGGCACTTGGCGGCTCCGGTGCCTCCAGCACCGCGCCGCCTTCAAGCGCTCCGGCCAGTGCATCGGGGTTGCGCAGCCAAAGGTCGCGCTGTGCGAATGGGATCTCGATCCCCTCTTCGGCAAACACCTCGGCCACCCGGTGGCGGATCTCGGTTTGCACCGACATGATCGAAAACACATCCCGCAGCACAACCCGGATTTCAAAATCAAGGCTGTCGGCGCCAAAGCCATAAAAGATCACCTGCGGCGGCGGATTGAGGATCACCATCGGATGCTCCTCGGCCACCTTCTGCAACACCTCGGCAATGCGCCGCGTGTCTGATCCATAGGCCACGCCCACCGGCACAATCAGCCGGCCCGACATGTTGGTTTTTGTGTAGTTCGTCACCTGCCCCGCGATCAGATCGGCATTGGGCACGATCACATCCGTCTTGTCAAAAGTCTCGATCCGGGTGGACCTGACGGAGATTTTCTTGACGATCCCCGACATGCCGCCCGCGTTGATCCAATCGCCCTCGCTGATCGGTCGCTCAACCAGCAGGATGATCCCCGACACGAAGTTTGAAACGATGGTTTGCAGGCCAAACCCGATCCCGACCGAAAGCGCGCCCGCCACGATCGCAAGGCTCGAAAGATCAATCCCCGCAGCGGTGATCGCCACCACAGCCGCAAGGAAAATGCCGATGTAGCTCACCCCTGAAAGGATCGCGTTCCGCCCGCCAGTGTCGATCTTTGTTTTGGGCAAAACCGAGGTTCTGAGCGCGCCCTGCAAAGCCCGCGTCACCGTGTAGCCGATCACGAAAACAATCGCGAAGATCAGGAAATCCGAGGGCGAAATACGGGTCTCTCCCAGCGAAAACCCGGCCAGGAATTTGGACCAAAGCTCACTCAGGTCAGAGGCCCGCGCGCCCCAGATCAGCGCAAGGAACGGCAGCGCAAGCACCATGATAAGGAAGGAAATCAGCGTTGGCACCAGCCCGTCACTGCCATCCTCGCCCCGCCCGAAAAACAGCGCGTAAACCTGGCTGAAAAAGCGCTGGAGCAGCGACACGATCGCCAGCACCCCCAGCGTGGCCAAGGACGCAAGGACCAGCCAGGCCCCGGCCCGCCCATACCCCAGCGCCGCCAACAGCGGCCCCGCCAAGGCGCAAAGCACCGCAGCCCGGCCTTCCAGGTGCACAATGCGCGCCCTGAAGCCGCCCTCACTGTCATCGCTCACCTCAGCAGAGCGCTCATGGGCAATCAAAAGCTGGCCCAGGCGAAACAGCACCACAGCTCCAAGAACGGTGATCGGAAAGCCAAGGATCATCGCCGAGCTATCGGGGATGCTGCCCATCGAGTTGAGCGAGGCCAGCAGCACGTTCAGCGCCAAAGCAACACCCGCCATCAGCGCGTAAAGCCGCCCCCTCTTGCGCGACGCTTCATCATGGGAAAGCGGCGCTGGCAGGATTTCGGTCTTGGGGAATGAGTGGTTGCCCAGCCAGCGCGCGCCAAAGATCAGCATCCCCATCACCGGCACGGCCGAAAGCACCGCCACCGCCAAAATCCCCTCCAGGCCGATGGTTGAAATGGCGATCACCAGCGCCACCAGCCCCAGCTGTGGCAGCACAAGCTGCCCGAGCGACGCAAGCATCGCCACGATCATCGTGCGCTGCTCGCCCGCACCCCGTTCCATCAGCCGCCGGACAATCTGCAACGACCAGTTTCGCCCCCACACCATCAGTACAAGGCCGATAACGGCGATCAGGGCAGAGAGGGGGGTATTGCGGCGCAGATCGGCCAGCTGGGTATCGTTCGACCAGCTTTTCTGGAAATCTTCGCGCAGGGTGTTGAACGACTCCCATAAATCTTCCAGCGGGGTCACCCAATTGGCCGGGTAGAGCGGGCTTGGGTTGGTCTCCAGAACTTCCTTGGTCTGGCGCATCCTCAGCCTGGTATCCACCTCTGAGATGAGGCCATCGGCACGGGTCCAGGCCTCGTCGGCGGCGCGGATGGGCACCAGAAGGCGGGTCAACTCGGCGTTGATCGCCGCGCGCCGTTTCGCCAAAACCTCGGCCTCACTCTCTCCTTCGGCAGGGGCCGGGCCAAGCGCCTCAAGCTGCGCCGTCAGCCGCTCAATTTTCGCACTGTTTGCCGATTGCACCTCGTTGAAGGTGCTGCGCCACGTCACCAGCCGGGCGCGCATCTGCTCGAGCGCCAGCGTTGAGGCGCGATCCGCGTCCAGCACCTGCTCGGCCTGCTCGGCCGCACGCTCCCATGCTGTGTAATCCGGCCCGCCCGGTAGCGAAAGCTGCGCCGGCTCCTCGCCCTCCGGCACCGGCTCAACCACCGCTTCATCCGAGGATGTTGCCGCAGGCTCCGCCGTTGCCGCCTCGCCGCCCCCGGTCAACATATCGCCAACCGTGGATTGCGCCACCACCGGGCCGCCAAGCCCCAATAGCAGCACGAAAAGCGCGATGCGGCGCATCAGGATCACCCCTCCTGCACAGTCACATCAGGCATGTCGGCCCGCGTGCCCCGCGTTAGAAAGCCCGGCACCGGCAGTTCCTTTTCGCGCAGGAATTCAGGGTTGTAGAGCTTGGTTGCGTAGCGCGTGCCATAGTCGCACAGGATGGTGACGATGCGGTGACCAGGGCCAAGCTCTCGCGCCATGCGCACCGCCCCTGCGATGTTGATCGCCGATGAGCCGCCAAGGCACAGCCCCTCTTCCTCAAGCAGGTCAAAAACGTAAGGCAGCGCCTCCGCATCGGGGATCTGATAGGCCAGATCGGGGTGAAAGCCCTCAAGGTTGGCGGTGATGCGCCCCTGCCCGATGCCTTCGGTGATCGAGCTACCCTCGGCCTTGTGCTCGCCATGGGTGTAATAGTTGTAAAGCGACGCGCCACAGGGATCGGCAAGGCCAATCTTCACGCCCTTGGGCTGAAGCGCCATTCCCACGCCCGCTAGCGTGCCACCCGAGCCAACCGCACAGATGAAGCCATCCACCTTGCCATCGGTCTGCTCCCAAATCTCCGGGCCGGTGCCCTCGATATGGGCCTGCCGGTTGGCCACATTGTCAAACTGGTTGGCCCAGATCGCGCCTTTCGGCTCACTCTGCGCCAGCCGCTCGGCCAGGCGGCCCGAATAGCGCACGTAGTTGTTGGGATTGCGATAGGGGGCGGCGTCCACCTCCACCAGCTCGGCGCCCGCGAGGCGGATCATATCCTTCTTTTCCTGGCTCTGAGTGCGCGGGATCACGATCACGGTTTTAAACCCCATCGACGCGCCCACCAGCGCCAGCCCAATCCCGGTGTTGCCCGCCGTACCTTCCACAATGGTGCCGCCGGGCTGCAAAAACCCCTTCTCCACCGCATCCTGAATGATGAACAACGCGGCGCGATCCTTCACCGATTGGCCGGGGTTCAAAAACTCGCATTTGCCAAGGATTTCACAGCCGGTTTCTTCGCTGACCTTGCGCAGCTTTATCAACGGGGTGTTGCCCACCGCCGATGCGAGGTCTGGTTTGATATCCATGGGCTGCGCCTCCGTGAAAATTGCCGTGGTGTCCTAGCTACTTTGGTGGCCGGGGAAGTCAACCACACCTCCCGCCGCAACACCAGAACACTGGCCGCCCCCGCCCCACGCCACAAGGCCCGCACTCCCGCCCGACCCGGATCACCAAAACACCGGAAGCCAATCGCCGCCCAAGGCAGAACCCTGTCCCCAATCGCCCCCTCTCAATGCTCTTCAAGTATCCCCGCCGGAGGCTCTTCTCTTTTCTGGCCCAGCCCAGGAAGGTGGCGCAGCCCCGCAAGCTAGGCTACCCCGGCTCTCAGCCCATCGCGGATCTGGCCCAAGCGCAGCAGCGAAATCATTGTCGGGCCAATGTTGATCTCCCCGGTCTCGATCAAGGCAAGGGCTTCGTCAAAGCTCAGGATATGGCTGCGGATGTCCTCGCCTTCCCCGGCCACGCCACCGCCCTGCCCTGCGGCCTCGTCCGGCAGGTCGGTGACAGCGGCAAAGGCGTGCAGAAACTCGGTTTTTGCGCCGGGGCTGGGGTAGTATTTGCCCAGCGGGATAAACTCCTCCAGCGTGATCCCCGCCTCTTCCTCGGCCTCACGGCGCGCGCAGGCTTCGGGGGTTTCGCCGGGATCAATCCGCCCGGCAATCGGCTCCAGCACCCAAGGCTGCGGATCGCGGCGCAGGAACGGGCCAACCCGGAACTGCTCGATCAGCATCACCCGGTCGCGCCGCGGATCGTAAGGCAGCACCGTCGCCGCATCGACCGAGACAAACCCTGCCCGGTTCAGCGGCCCGTTGCGCCCGCCGTCAAAGCGGCGGTGCGTCAGCTCCACCTCTTCGACGGAGAAGAACTTTGCATAGGGGATCTCATGAGAAAGCACCTCCACATCGCCCGGTTCGGCATGGTGGCGCAACGTTGTCGGGGCGGTGTTCTGGGCGAGCAGGATCGCCTGCGCCCTTGCACGGATCACCCCCATCCTTGCGGCCACCTCTGCCGGGCTGTCCCGGCCCATCAGCGCCATGATCTCGCCCGCCGCCGCCACCCAAAGCGCGCCATATTCCTTGCCCCAGGCTTCAAGGCTCCAGGTGCCTTCCGGCTCCTGCGCGGCGCGGGGCTGGTAGAGGTCAAACGCGCCAAAAGGCTCGCGCGGATAGCCAAAAACCGCCTCGTAAAAATCAAGGCGCGCCAGCACCTGCGGCCCTGCGTCCAGCCGCCAGCCCTTTACCACGGCCCCCGGCTCGGGGGTGATCATCGGGTGGGTTTCACCGCGCACCCCATGCACCCGCCAGCCCGAAAGCACCGCCGGCTCAAGGCGCACATCCTCGCCCGCCACCACCCTCAAGAGTGGAGGCCAAGCCAATGTTCCGTATAAGAAAATCGCCATCCAACGCGCCTCTGTCCGGGGCGGGTTGAGGCCGGATCAGGTTCCGATCTGCCCCGCCTCTTTCGACTGGTCCTCAACCCACTCCGCGACCCAGCCGCAAAGCATGCCACCCACGACCAACAGAAGCGGCACCTGCGGCACAAAATACTGCCCCTCGCCGATGGTAAAGGCCAATCTCGGGTCACTCAGCATCAAAAGGCCGTAGTCGAACACAAAGCCAAAGGCCCCGTTGATCGCATCCACCGGCCCGGCATAGGCACCGGGGCGGGTTGACAGCACCAGCATCTTCCAGATCGCCCAGAACAGCAACGCCCAGGCGGTTATCGCCAAGGCGGTGCGCACCCCCGCGCCCATCGCCGCACGAATGCCACGCCCGCCAAGCCGCCCCATCACCATCCAGCCGCACAGGAATCCGATGATCGCATTGCCGTATGACAGCAACCCCGACTGCGTGCCTTCCGGCAGCAGCGGCTTGTAGATCTCCGAAGCGAAAAACGCCAAAAGGGCGAAGACCAGACCTGAGATCAGCTTTGTGGCGGTGGGCATCGTGTGGCTCCATCACGGGTGTTTACGGGCAGACTTCGCCCATAGGTTTGAGGCAAGGAACCACGCAAACCGGGCAAAAATAGGGCGAAACCACGGGAAAGAACGGAGAAACCCGTCCCAAGGGGAAGGCCAGCACCTAGGGGTTCCCCTACGACAAGACCTCGCTCCTCAAGACCCTACACAACAAGGTCTATCGCGGCCTCGCCGTGCACAAGGGCACGGCCTATCCCGGCGAGCATGACGCGATCATCGACGAGACGCTTTGGGACGAGGTCCATGATGTAATAGCGAACACCCTGCGCAATCGCGGCGGCCGCCCCCGCATCCTGCCTCCCAAGGAAATCGAAGTTGCCATGGATCGCGGCCAGGACGCCCGCCTGCTGCGCGCCATCGGGCGCGCGTGGAACTGGCGGCACAGGCTTGAGCGCGGCGACGTCAACACCATCGCCGATCTCGCCAGAGAGGAAGGCATCTCCGACCGCTATGTCAGCCGCGTGATCCGGCTGGCATGGCTCGCGCCATCGGTGCTGGAACGGCTCGTTCTACGGCGCGAGCCTACCGTGCTGTCGATCTTCGACCTCTGCGGCGTGGCGGAACTGCCATGGATTGAGCAGCCGGAAAAGCTGTTTGACTGAGGGCCACCCGTTCTAGCTGACCGCCGGATGCACCCGGATCTTGTCCTTCGAAAGCGGTCCGGCCGGGTCGGACAGATCATAAGAGACCAGTGGGCCATCCCTGCCCGCAGAATAGTCAAGGCAAAGCGCATTCTGTGCCTGTAGGACCGGGTCGCCACTCAACCAGTAATGTCCGAAGAACACCGGTCGCGCAGTGGCTGGATAGGTCTGTGCCGAAAGCGTCTCCGGCAGGTTTTCGTCAGGCAGGTCCTCAACCGAAGGCACTGAAATCGCGATGTCGCGCCAAGTACGTGCTGAGGTGTTCCACCATTGCAGGCGCACATGATCCCGCTCCGTCCCGTCCTTGTCCGAGAACGACCAGCCATCAGGCAACCGATGCTCTGGCCCCTTCGTAATCTGCTCGGCCAAGATAAACATCTCGTCGGCCTCACTGCGATCGGCAGCTCGGATCAGCTGTTCCTCAGTCAACACGCCATCCCCGGTCAGCGTCTTGAGCCGATCCAATGAGGCGTCAATCCAGCAGGCGTGCACGGCACGAAACCCGTCCTCCTCCAGAAACAGTGGCAGGCTGCGCATCCAGTCCAAAACGTCGCGCGTCTGTGGATCACCGGGCGGGAACTGGTCCAGGAACGTCCGGTGCTGCCTGATGTTCTTTGGCGAATGCGCGCGTAGTGGCTGGCCATCATCGGGGTGCATCGTGTGGAAGTGCAGAGCGTTGAGTTCGTGATTGCCCATGATCGCCTTAGCCTTGCCAGCATCGACAAGTTCGCGGACGGTCTTGAGGACAGCCCGATTGTCCGGACCACGGTCGATGAAGTCTCCCAGAAAGACGATCTGTCGATCCGGATCTGGGTGGGTCCATCCGAGAGCACTCCGCTTCCACCCCAGCCCAGCGAGGGCCGCGTCGAGTTTGGCGGATTGGCCGTGGGTGTCTGGAATGATGTCAAATGGGTTCATGCGGGCATCCTGGGATTGTTCTCGGTACTTGGTTTGGCTCAGCCTCCGCATCGATCTGAACCAATCCGAGGTCCTTGGAACGCTAGCGGTGCCAAAATGGTTTGTCATCAGGGGTTTCGGTGAGTGAATGGGATGCGAACTTACCCCAGCAATCCGCCTGTTTTCGCTGGCATCCCGAGCAACGCGCCTCCCGCGTGTTTCGGCTATGTCGCCATCGATGTCGTTCGGATCGTGGAGCAGATCCTCGACGTTCCGCAGCGAGAGCGGAAACCGAACGTAGAGCATCACAGCCAAGCGGATGATCTCGGGGTTGGTCTTAAAGTACTTGAACGGGGAGCGTTTTGTCATGAGAGAAGGCTAGTCAGCCGCCCTGCCCGCCTCAAGCCAGTTTCCTCTGACAGTGCCGGTCAAAGCCCTCTTCTGCGTCGATTCAGCCGTCAGTTGCCCGATGAGTTCCTGTCGTCACTTAGTGCATCCAACGTGTTGGTTTCGTTGCCGTATTCAACGACAGATGCCGGTGAGCCGGAGGTTCCCAAGGGGCGGGCAGAGGACACGCGGGATGCGTTCGTCTGGTTGGCGAAAAGGGGCATGTCTTCATCACTCTCGGAGAAGTAATCGGTGATTTCCTCCCATGTTTCAGTCGAAAAGATGCGCTGTTCCATGAAGCTGGCAACCTGAACAGGGCCGTTGCCAACCTGAACGCGCATGAAATAACCAGTTCCCATAACAGATATGCCGCGCCGCATTGCCTTGGACAGGGCGCGCAGGACCCTTGTGGCGGGTGGCGGGCGCCGCATTTTGCCGCCCATAAAAGCGATGAATTTGATGTCGGACCAATACTCTTCGCCGTTCGGCGTTGGGCCTCCAACTTCCGGGGTATAGTGAAGGCTACTGCCCGGCCCGATCCAGAAGGACCGTGCCTGCCGTTGCCACGAGCTGTCCGGGTAATACACATACAGATTTCCCGCCGGGATCCTGCGTTGGCCGGGCAATGGCTCTATCAAAAAGCGGACCGTGACCGTGTCAGTTGCCTGGAAGTTGGTTTGGTAAACCTGAAAATTGGAGAGATCGCGCGCATGCAGCCCATCCATGTCACGCCCGCTCCCGTTGACTGCCCGTTCGGCTAGGTATTCTTCCCAGCCTGCAACGGTTGAAAAATCAAAATTCTCCTTGGAGAAAAATTCTTCGTAGTCACCGATCAGATGGTCAATGGAGTCCTGAGGCATTGGATAACTCTTTCAGTGTCAATTTTTGTCGTTTTGGGCGGTCGCTGCAAAAATTCCGGGAAAATAACGATCAAGGGTTTCGGCATTCCGTGCCAGTTGCGCCTCCCCCACGGTCTCGCGCCAAACCGGATCGTCCAGTCGCCGGATGTATTCCGCCACGTCGGCGTCGGACCACGCCGCCTGGGGCCATGTTGCAAGAAGCAACGCGCAATCCATCCGCGGACTCCACCCGCCGTTGGCCAATACCGCATTGACCTGCATCGTCGAGGAGCAACTGGCGTCGATTATTCCCGCGCCTCGCAAACGAAGGATGCGTGCCGGGCTGACCGGGCAATTGGCCAGCGCGGCGTTCAGTTCTTCCGGTGCGGCAACCGCTGCTCGTTTCAGGGCTGGAAGCGGCGCATCGCAACCCGAGATATCGGCACCACAGTCGCGGTCACGGCAATACAATTCCCATTCCGCCGCCGCCATCCAAACGGCCGGGCGGGCTTCAACGTAGGCGTCCATATTGCCGACATCGGCCGGGTCCGCAGGTGTTTCGCGGCGGGCCAGGGCATAGTCCCTGAGCGCCTGAACCTGGCCAGCGTCCTCCGCCAATGTCTTGGAGACAGCGTCCGCAAGCTGCGCATCATGTTCGAAAGGAGCCGTGTCGCCGCCCGCCATGAAGGCAAGAAGCAGTTCGATCAGTTGTTGCTGCAAGGGCGCGGGCGCCCGCGGCAGGACGGCGCCGGCACGCCCTGCGGCGACGGCGGTCGCCGCGAGACCTTCTCCATCTCCGTCGGCGGAGGCCTGCTCAAGGCAGGCGTCGGACGCCTGAAACACGAACCCGAGCAGCGCACCTTCTTCAACCGGAGGCGACCCCAGGCAATCGCGGGCGATGGCGGCATTGGCAGCGAATACGGTGCAAATGCACGGAACGAGCAAACCGAATACCGAACGGGTCAGGTTAGTTGAGATCAATTCGACCCCCTTTGATCTTCACCGATTTGGAACCACTCATTTCAATCTCTTCGCCTTCAAAGGACAGTTTCACACCTTCGACCAGAATGGTTCCGTCGCTCTTGAGCCGTAAGCGAGACTTTCCGACCCGCACCTCGAAGGTTTCACCAACATGAAACATGCGGTTTTGCGCTACGGTCTCATGATGCGAATTGCCTACGGAGAGGTGATAATTCGCCCCGGTGGAAACCTGGTAGTCCGTTCCGACAGTCAGTGACGAAGCCTGCCCGATCTGCTCGGCCGCCGCCATGTTCACGTAGTCATATCGGCTCTTCGCCACGGTCGTCATCATGTTGCCGGACGCAGGGTCCAACAGCGCCGGCACACCGAGATCGTCGGCCATTCTGCCAAGCGCATCCGAGAAGGCCTTGATCTTGCGTCCCGCAAGCGCCTGAAACTCTCCGCCACCGACAAAACGCACGTCGTTACCGCCTATCATCTGGGTCCGGTTTTTCGAGACTTCCAAATAACTGTGGTTGCCTATGCTGTTGACTTCATTGTTATCCACACGCTTGGTGCGATTGTATTCAACATGAACCTCGTGGTCTTTCTGAGCGTGGAGGTAGATCTTTTCCTCTCCCTGCTCATCCTCGAAGTAGAGCTCATTGAAGCCCCGACCCTGATGCGTATCGGTGCGGAAAGTCGAGCGCGTCTTATGCTTCGGCAACTCCCAAGGAACATCATTCTTGCCATTGTACACACACCCCGTCACCAGCGGCTTGTCTGGGTCGCCTTCGAGGAATTCCACCACCACTTCCATGCCAATCCTCGGGATCACCA
>NZ_JARGND010000052.1:0-14340 GCF_029212645.1 Vannielia sp.
AGCCGCTTGGCGGCGCGAGATGGGCGAGGCGCTGACCCGTGAGCGCCGCCCTGACTTGTGGGCCAAGAAGCAGGGCGACGATTGTTAGAGCCCTGAATAGAATTTCCACTGAGCCCTGCGTTTTTATCGCTGTCGGCGCTTTACGTTGTCCTTGCAGGGCTGGTGATGGGTGGGGAGCACCTCTGCCCTCGCGATAGGCTGTCTTACGGACCCATGCGCAACAAACCCCTTGATCCAAAGGCCTGCGCGGCCTACACAGCCCCGGTCTGCCCCCGAGATTCGGGGAGCGGGCTGTTCCGGGTTTGGGCAACCGAGGCCGGACGCACGAAGCAAAAGTGGCTGAATCCTTCGGTGGGCGCGATCTGGCGGACCCCTTGCAACCCGAAGCTCTGAGGCACGCCAAACCTCCGTGGCATACCACGGGCCAGATAGGAGTAGATCCGATGGATCTCATCGCAGAAATCGAGGCCGAACAAGTCGCCTCGCTCGGGAAGGACATTCCCGATTTCAAGGCCGGCGATACCATTCGCGTTGGCTACAAGGTGACCGAGGGCACCCGCACCCGTGTGCAGAACTACGAAGGCGTTTGCATCAGCCGCAAGAACGGCGTGGGCATTGCCGGGTCGTTCACGGTGCGCAAGATTTCCTTTGGCGAGGGCGTGGAGCGCGTTTTCCCGCTGCACTCGACCAATATCGACAGCATCACGGTTGTCCGCCGTGGCCGCGTTCGTCGCGCCAAGCTGTACTACCTGCGCAGCCGTCGCGGCAAATCCGCCCGGATCGCCGAAGACACCCATTACAAGCCCAAGTCGGGCGCTGAAGCGTAAGGAAAGCGGAGCCATGAAACAGGACCTGCACCCCGAATACCACGTGATCGACGTCAAGCTGACCAACGGCGACGTGATCCAGATGAAATCGACCTGGGGCAAAGAGGGTGACACGCTGTCGCTCGACATCGACCCTTCGGTTCACCCGGCCTGGACTGGCGGCAACGCCAAGCTGATGGACACCGGTGGCCGCGTGTCGAAGTTCAAGAAAAAGTACGAAGGCCTCGGCTTCTAAGCCCAGCTCCTTTGGAAGAGATCCGAAACGCCGCTCAGAAATGGGCGGCGTTTTGCTGTTTGTGGGGGTTCGCCCTGATCACAGCTTCGTGATCGCCACCCTGGTAACAGCATTTCACATAATGCGGCGCCCGGATGCCTTTTAGAATAAAACAACAATCTCAGATTATGACAAAATGCACGTTAAGCGCCTCGGCGCATTGATCACCTCAACTGCCGGTGGTAGCGTTGGAATGGGTAACGGAGAAGGCACGAACTTTTGATTGGAGATGCGCGTTTGCTGGCGCGGGTCTTTGTGCCGATTAATGAATGAAAGAAGCCGGAAGGTTCTACGGGCACATTGATGCCATGCGCCAGGTTCAAAAGCTGCGCAGCTTTGAATTTGGGGCGCGCATGCTGCTTATGCTGGTCGGCGCGGTCTTTACCTGGGCATTGATCGGTCTGACGGTCGTGATCTGGTGGGCAATCGCCTATTTCGCCTGCGTGGCCATTGAAAAAGCGCTTCTGCACTTCAATCCAGAGGCTGACTCGCGGCGTTTCTTTGCGCTGGTGCTGGTGGTCTCGTTCATTTCCGCATCGGTCTATGCGTTTCTGCCGATTTACCTGTGGCTGCACCCCAATGAGATTTACAAGTTTGGCACTGTCACCCTTGTGGTGACGGCGATGATCAACGTGGTATTGATCCGGGCGCAGGTTTGGCAAGTGTCGGCGGCCTATACGATCCCGATTGCGCTGACCTTTCTGACGATGGCCAGCACTTACTGGCAGGGCCCTTTTGGCGGCATGTATTTTTGGATGGCGATCACGGTCAGCCTGCTCATCTTCGCTTACTTCCTGGTTGCGGTGCGAGGGTCGTTCCTGACACAAAAGCGGCTGCTTTCCACGCAGAAGCAGTTTTTCGAGTCGCAGAAGAAAGAGAGCATTGGCACCCTGGCGAGCGGGATTGCGCATGATTTCAACAACTTGCTGAACGTTGCGCAGGGCAATCTGGAACTGCTGCGCGAAACCCCGGATGGGCCGGAGCGCGATGTGTTCATCGAAGAGGCACTGGCGGCCTGTTTGCGCGCGGCGGCGCTGACGCGCCAGCTTTCGGCGTTGGGGCGCAAGGGAACGCCCGCGCCGCAAAAGGTGCGCCCGATCAAGGCGCTGGAAGAAACGCTGCAGTTGGTCTCCCGCGTGGTGCCGGCAACGATTGAGCTGAGCAACAGCGTAGAGCCGGGGCTGCCGCAAGTGCGGGTGGACGAAACCACCTTTCAGGCAGCGCTCCTCAACCTTGCGATCAACGCCCGCGATGCGATGCCGAGCGGCGGCAAGATGGAGTTCACGGCCAGGTTGCTACGCCGCGAGGATGAGCGGCCTTACGGGCTGGACCGGGAGCCCTATGTGGCCTTTACGGTCGCCGACACCGGCACCGGGGTGGACACGCGGGTAATGGGCCGGATCTTTGATCCGTTCTTCACCACCAAGGCCAAGGACCAAGGCACCGGGCTGGGCCTCGCGATGGTAGATGGCTTTGCGCGCCAGTCGGGCGGGATTGTTCATGTGGAAAGCACACCGGGGGCGGGCAGCCGCTTTACCATTTACCTGCCCGCGGTGGGGATGCGCGGCACCATCCCGCCAATGACCCTTCCGCAACCTGCCAAAAAGGCTGTGAAAGAAACGCCGGGGATACGGCTGGGCGGGTTCAGCGGTGCGCCGCAACCGATGGCCGCGATGGTCCGCACGCCACCCCAAAGGCGCACGGCCTGAGCCGACAGGGCCCCTCTTGCGCAGGCCGCGCCCTGCGTTAGGCTTGCCCTATGAAACCCTTTGTTTTTCCGCTGGTGCTTATGGCCCTGATGCAGCCGCTTTATGGCCAATCGCCCGAAAATGCGGAGCCGCCCCTGCCCGCTGATCTGTTTGCGCATCTGGCGGCAAACACCTGGGCCTTTCCCAATGTGGATGACATGCATTGTGACGAAAACCCCCATGAGGTGCGGTTTGATTCGGCGCGCAGCACGGCGTGGTTCACTTGGCGCGGGCCGATGGTGAACTACCTTGGCGAGCCGGATCAGGAGGGCGGGTATGATGTGATCGAAAGCGATGAAAGCTCGATCACCCTTTCGCTGCACGGCGAGCAGAGGATGACCGAGGCGGGCCACCCTGTGGTGTGGATTTTGCGGATGCTCGACGGTGGTGAGGCCTATTGCTGGGACCGCACCGATTGGTCACCGCCGCGCTGCACCCATTTGCATGTGCGCTGCCATGGCCCGGCCCCGATGAGCTAGGCGCGCGCGATTGCCTTACTCGTCGTATAGGCCGCCCTTGCTGACGCGCTTGGAAAAATCGGTTTCGCCGCCGGTGGCCAGAAGCGCGGCCTGTTCAACCCAGTTGTCGCGGGTGACGCGGCCTTTGAAGCCGACCAGATTGGCATTGACCCAAGCGACCTCATCGGCGGACCAGTTGGCGATTTGATCAAAGTGATACACGCCCATTTCGTGCAGCTTGGCCTCAAGCTTGGTGCCGATGCCCTTGATCATTTTCAAATCATCGCCGCCGCCCTCGCGTGGGCCATCGAACAGCGCGGGCTTTTCGCCTTCGTCCGCGCCTTCAAGCTTACCGTCGCCATCATAATCGGGGGTTTGCTCGCCGACCGCCGGATCAATCGCATCCTGCGCGGCAGGGGCGCTTGCATTCAGGACATCGGCGGGCGCTTTGGGCTTGCCGCTGGTTTCATCGAAGGCGCGCAGTTCGTCATCCTCGGCCTCGAACGCGGGCAAGGGCGCGGTAAAGGCGGCCTCGCCGCGCAGCGCATCCAGCTCCAGCTCCATTTCCTTGAGGCGGGCATCCTTTTTCTCGCCATCCGAGCGGCAGCCTTCAAGGCGCTGGGCGGCCTCGTCACGCTCATGGCGCAGGCGGGCGATGGTTTCGTTGGCTTTGGCCAAATCATCGGCGGAGGGGCCTTCCCCCGCAACGGCCACCGTGGCGGCAGCGCGGCCCCACATGATGAACCCGGCCAGCAGCCCGACCAGCGCCGCGAGGATCAGCAGAAGCCAGATTTCACTGATAAGAAATCCCCAGTTCTGAAACATTTCGTATCGTCTCCTATTCGCTCCAGCGCAGGGTCGTGCGGCGATTGGCAGCGCGTCCCTCGGGGCTTTCATTATCGGCGATTGGCTCTTCTGCCCCGTAGCCGCGCGGGTTGAGGGCCGAGGCGGGAACGCCCCGTGCGATCAACGCCTGCGCCACCACATCGGCGCGCCGGGCGCTGAGGGCTTTGTTGCTTTCAGGGTTTCCGGTGCTGTCGGTATGGCCGCCAAGCTCCAGGGTGTGGCCCGCTTCGGCGCATTGCAGCGCCACGGCGGCCACGGCGTTGACGGCGCGCACAGAGGCGGCATCAAGGCGGAACCCGCCGGTGAGGAAGGCAATGCGCTCGCCCTCCAGCGCGGCCTCGGTGGCGGCGGTGCAGCCTTCGACGGTGGGATCAAGATCAACCACCGGCAGCCAGATGCCGCCGGAAAGCTGCTGCTCGGCCCCGGTGGCGGGGTTGGTGCGCAGGGTGCCATCGGCGGCCTCGGCGGAGGCCACGGTGACAGAGACGCCGCCGCCCAGCGCCTCGGACAGGGCCTTGGCCAACAGATCGCCATCCACGCCGGGCGAGGCGGTGACATTGGCCTGCACGGCACCGTCCTGCAACACTAATTGAAGCGACTCGCTGGATTTGAGCCAGGGGGCGACGCTGGCAAGGGCAGAGCGCATGGCCTCGGCGCCACTGTCATCGCTTTGGGACTGGCCGGGCGCGCCGCCAAGCTGATCGAGGCCCGCGAGGCTGGCAATCTCGGGCGGGGTCATGCCGGAGGGCAGCTTGCCGGAGAGGCTTCCGCCCTCGCTGACAGAATAGGCGAAGGTGAAGGCCGGTGGGGTGCCATCGTCCATCAGATGAAGCGCGGTTTCGGCCGTGAGGCCTGCAGGCAGATCGGCCAGAACGGCGGTGATCGCGGCCTCAGCCTCGGGGTCGGTCGCCTCGCCGGTGAGGGTGAGGCCCTGTTCGGTGAGGAGCATCTCGCCAGACACCATCAGCTCAAGCGCGGCAAGCCCCGGTGGGACCGCATCGGCAAAGCCGTGCGCCTCATCACCGATCCGGGCAACGGCAAGATCACCCGAGGCGATGCTATCCACCCCGGCGGCGGCGGCGTAATCAAAGCCCTCAAGCACGCTGGGCACCTTGCCGGAGGCCTGCCAGGCGCTGCCATCGGCGGGCTTGGTGATGCTGAGCGCGAAGGGCGTGCCATCATCCTCCAGCGCGATTTGCACCACTTGGGGGATGCCTTCGGGCACGCTTTGAAGCGCGGCACGGGCGGCGGCTTCTTCGGTGGGGGTGGGCGCGAGGGCGGTGAGGGTGAGGCGCTCAGGGCCAAGCTCGGCCTGAGCGGTTTTCATCGGGGCCACGGCGGTGAGCAGGGCGCGGGCGGCGGCGGTGAAGCTTTCTTCATCGTCTCCGATGCGGGCAATCTGCACATCGCTGCCTTCAAGCGCGGAGAGGTCTGCCTCGGCCATGGCGGCGGGCAGTTTGCCGCTGGCCTGTGTGCCGCTGGCGGATTTGTCGATCATCAGGGCGTAGGGGGTGCCATCATCGAAAAGCTCAAGCTCGATCAGCGGGGAGACATCGCCCGGCAGCCCCTCGAGCTCGGCGCGGGCGGCGGCGGCTTCTTTGGGAGAAGCGGCCATGCCGGTGAGCGCCAGTGTGCGCCCCTCGATGCGCAGGCGGCCTTCTATGAGGTTCGCCAGAGCGGCCATGCCCGCCTCGGCGCTGGCGACCCAATCCTGGGCATCCTCCCCGATCCGGGCCTGCATGATATTGCCTGCGACAGGGGAGCCATAAGCGCTATCAAGGTCGACCGGCTCCATCGCCAGAGGCAGCTTACCGCCCGCCCATGTGGCATTGCCATTCACGGCCTCGATATCAAGCGCGAAGGGCTTGCCATCATCGAGGACGTCAAGCTCCAGCACGGCGGTGTAGCCCTCGGGCAGGTTGGCCAGAGCGGCCTCAACGGCGGCGGCCTCCTTGGGAGAGGCGACGAGGCCGGTGAGGGTAAGGGTTTGATCCTCCAGCACAAGGTCGCCGCTTTGCATCGCAAGGCTGGCCTCGGCCCCGGCAAGGGCGGCCTCGGTGAAGCCTGCGGGGGCACCGGCACCAAGCGGCAGGGAGGCATTTGGGTAAGCCTCGCCCAGCGCGGTGAGGGCCGCGGCATTGGGCAGGTGGCCTTGCCAGATGGGGCCATCCTCGCCAAGGCTGAGGTGGAGGCGATAGGGCGCGACCTGTGGCAGAACCTCGGCCTCGGAGCGCACGACGCGCTGGCCCGGCACCCGTTCAAGCGCGGCGATAACGCGGGAATGTTCGGCTGCACCGTCGGCGGTGCCGATAAGGGTGATATCACGGCCCGCGACCCTGGCCTGAAGCCCGTGCACCGAGCCTTGCAGCGCCGCCGCAGCCTGTGCGCCGATCCTGGATTCAATCCGGGGGGCAGCGCCAAACCCGGCGTAGAGGCCAAGCACCACAACCCCCCCGATCAAAACAGCGCCACCCATGAGCTTGCTCACGCGTCAAATCTCCCGGTTCCAATGCTTTTTACAGCGCGTGGACATGGTGCCCGCAAGCTGCGCCGCAATGCAAGTGCAAAGGCCCGCTGCGCCCTCCCCCCGGTTTTGCCTGAATGGCGGGGGGAGTGGGCGGCTTAGATCGCGGCCTTTTGCACCTCTTCGAGGTAGATCTCGCGCAGCCGCTTGGTGACACCGCCGGGGGTGCCTGCGCCGATGCTGTCGCCGTCAATCGCCACGACGGGCATCACGAAGGCGGAGGCGGAGGTGAAAAAGGCTTCATCCGCCAGTTTGGCCTCATCAATCGTGAAGGGGCGTTCCTCAACCTGCATCTGGGCTTCGCGAGCAAAGCGCAGCACCGCCGCGCGGGTGATGCCGTGCAGGATTTCATTGCCCAGATGGCGGGTGATGATCTTGCCGCCCTTCACAATATAGGCGTTGTTCGAGGTGCCTTCGGTGACTTTGCCGTCTTCGACCATCCAGGCATCATCGGCGCCGGCCTTCTTGGCCATCATCTTGCCCATGGAGGGATAGAGCAGCTGCACGGTTTTGATATCGCGGCGGCCCCAGCGCTCATCGGGGATCGAGACGACCTTGATGCCCTTTTCCGCCACCGGATTATCGGCCAGCCGCTTTTCCTGATGGAAAAGCACCAGCCCCGGCTCAAGATCATCGGTCCAAGCAAAATCACGGTCGGCCGCGCCGCGGGTGACTTGCAGGTAGATCAGCCCCTCGTCAAAGCCGTTGCGCGCGATCAGCTGGCGGTGGATTTCGAGCAGCTCATCCTCGGTGCAGGGGGCTGACATTTCAAGCTCGGAGAGCGAGCGCCACAGCCGTTCGACGTGGCCATCAAAGGCGATGAGCTTGCCGCCGAGCACCGATGTGACCTCGTAAACCCCATCGGCAAAGAGGAAGGCGCGGTCGAAGATCGACACTTTGGCTTCTTCTTCGGGGAGATACTCCCCGTTGACATAGACGGTCCGGCTCATTGGGTCACTCCTCATGATCTGTTGGGGCTTTCTTCCGCGCTCGGCGCTGCCGCGTCAAGCCAAAGGGCGTGCCTTAGCCGGGCATCCGGCCGGTGGCGAGGGCCTCGGCCCAATCCTTGCGGCCATAGGCGCGGGCCATGGCGACCATGCGGGCGGGGCTGTAGCGGGTGGTGCGGGGTTCAACCTCCCAGCCTTCGCGGCCACGGGCCACCACCGCCCAGCGGGCATCGGGGCTGCCGGTTTCAACGCGGTGGGGCGTGGGCCTGTCATCGGCGTAGGCCGGGCAGCCAACGGAGCCGGGGTTGACGATGAGCGTTCCCCCCACCTCGCGGATGCGCGGCAGGTGAGAGTGGGCGCAAAGCACGAGGCCGGCATCAACATCGCCCAAGAGCGCGCGCACCTCATCATCGGGGCGGTTTTGCAACTGCCCGTCAACGATATGTTCAAGCAGGTAGTCATCATCCTGAGTGGGCTGGGCATGGCAGGCAAACACCATATCGGCCAGCCGGGCGGTGGCCGGGAGGGCACGCAGCCAGCCCCGCGCCGCCGAATCCAGCGCCTCGGCGGTGACGCGATCAGTGTCGGACATGTCCTTGATATCATGGGTGAGCAGGTAGCGATCATGGTTGCCACGGATGCAGAGCATTCCGGGGCGGGCCATCAGCAGATCGGCGGTGCCTGCCGGATCGAGCGGGCCGCTGAGGTGATCGCCAAGGTTGATGATATGCTCGATGCCCTCACGGTCAATCGCCGCCAGCACGGCCTCAAGCGCATCGGCGTTGCCGTGGATATCGGCGATGAGGGCAAAGCGGCCGGGAGGCGGGCCAAGATCGGCGCGGGGTTCCAGCATGGCCGTTATCCCCAGAGCGCGGGTTGGGAGGGGTGAACGCCGAGGCCGTCATAGGCGAGCGGCGGGGTGCGATCTTCGGCCAGCAGGAGCGGGCCATCAAGATCGGTGAAGCCAACCCCCTGGGCCACCAGCACCGCCGGGGCCATCCCTAGAGAGGTGCCGACCATGCAGCCGACCATGATGCCAAACCCCTCGGCCATGGCGGCGCGCTTCAGGGCCAGCGCCTCTGTCAGCCCGCCGGTTTTGTCGAGCTTGATGTTGATGAGGTCGTACTTGCCCTTCATCGCGGCGAGGCTGTCCCGGTCATGGCAGCTTTCATCGGCGCATACCGGCACCGGCTTGATCAGGCCGATCAGCGCATCGTCCTCGTCGGCGGGCATGGGCTGCTCCACCAGCGCCACGCCGAGGCGCAGCAGGTAGGGGGCGAGATCGGTGTAGATTTCGGCTGACCAGCCCTCATTGGCGTCAACGATCAGCCGCGAGCGCGGCGCGCCACGGCGCACGGCCTCAAGGCGGGGCATGTCATCGGGGGTGCCGAGCTTGATCTTGAGCAGCGGGCGGTGGGCGTTTTCACGCGCCGCCAGTTCCATCGCCTCAGGCTCACCTAGCGACAGGGTGTAGGCGCAAATCTCCGGCCCCGGCTGCGGCAGCGCGGCGAGCGCCCAAACCCGCTCGCCCCGGCGCTTGGCCTCCAGATCCCAAAGCGCGCAATCCACCGCGTTGCGGGCGGCCCCGGCGGGCAGAAGGCGGTAAAGGCCCTCACGCGTGAGCTCGCCGGGGAGGGCGCGGATCTGGTCAAGCACGCTCATCACGCTTTCGCCGTAGCGGGCATAGGGCACGCATTCACCGCGCCCCTCGGCCCCGCCCTCGCGGATGCTCACCGTCACCACCTCGGCGGCAACCTTGGTGCCGCGCGAAATGGTGAAGGGCTGCGCGAGCGCGAATTGCTCTGATTTGGCCTCGATCTCCAACGGTGTCTCCCTCATTGGCTTGCCGCCACTTTAGCGGCTTTTCGGCGAAGGGCGAGGCCTGTCACGCGGCGCTCGCCCGATGCGCATTCAGACGCCGACGCCAGGAAGCGCCTGCACCAGCCGCTTGGCCCCCTGGCGGAAGGGATCAACGGTGGGCAGGCCCATTTTCTCTTCAACCTCAGCAAGATAGGCCTCGGCCTCGACGTCGCTCAGGTGCTGGGTGTTGATCGACACGCCAATCACCTCGCAGGCCGGGTTGACCACCCGCGCCATCGCCAGCGCCTGCTCGTGCAGCGCCTCCAGCGTGGGCACGCTGTAGCTTGGCAACCCGCGCATATGCGGGCGGGTCGGTTCATGGCAGAGCACCAGCGCATCGGGCTGGCCACCGTGGATCAGGGCCAGTGTCACGCCGCTGTAGGACGGGTGAAAGAGGCTGCCCTGCCCTTCGATGAAGTCCCAGTGATCACCGTCGTTATCGGGTGAAAGCCACTCGATCGAACCGGCCATGAAATCGGCCACAACCGCATCCACCGGCACGCCTTCACCGGTGATCAGAATGCCGGTTTGCCCGGTGGGGCGGAACGCCGATTTCACGCCCATGTCGCGGGCGGCCTTGTCCATCGCCAGGGTGGTATACATCTTGCCGACCGAGCAATCGGTTCCGACAGCGAGGCAACGCATGCCGCTGCGCTTTTCGCCACTGGCGATGGGGTATTCCACCTCGGGGACGCGCACATCATGCAGGGCGCGGCCATGGGCCTCGGCCAGCGCACTGAGCGATGGCTCGTCGCGCAGCAGGTTGTGCAGGCCAGAGGCAAGGTCCATCCCCGAAATCAGGGCACGCTCCAGCACCTCCATCCACGCGGCGCTGATCTTGCCGCCCCGGTTGGCCACGCCGATCACCAGCGTTTTCGCACCTGCGGCAACGGCCTCTTCGACCGTCATTTCCGTGAGGCCGAGGTTGGCCTTGCAGCCCGGCAGGCTCAACTGGCCAACGGCATTTTCGGGCCGCCAGTCCTTGATGCCCTGCGCCACTTTGGCGGTCAGCGGGTCTGGCGCATCACCGAGGAAGAGGAGGTATGGGGTTTGGATCACGGCGCGTCTCCTTGGGCTGATTTGGGAGGATGCTACCCTGCGGGCACAAGGAGTTTCTGCGGGATATGGGGCCTGAGCCGGAGTTTGCGCGATTTTGTCCCGATCAGGGGCGCTTTTGTGCAAAATCCTCCCGCTCCGCTGGAAACAGAGGCAAAGAACCTCCCGCAGCGGGAATCGCTGCGCTGCGGCACATGGGGCTTGCAGGGGGCTGCGCAATATTCTACCACCCGGCGCAGTGCCCGCGAAATATACTTACCCGGAGAATGAACTCATGTCCTTCCGCCTCCAGCCCGCCACCCCGGCCCGCCCCAACCGCTGCCAGCTTTTTGGCCCCGGCTCGCGCCCGGCAATCTTTGAGAAGATGGCAAGTTCCGAGGCCGATGTGATCAACCTTGATCTGGAAGATTCGGTTGCGCCGGATGATAAGCCCGAGGCCCGCAAGAACATCATTGAGGCCATTGGCGATATCGACTGGGGCAAGAAGCACCTGAGCGTGCGGATCAACGGGCTGGATACACCCTATTGGTATCGCGATGTGGTTGATCTTCTTGAACAATCCTCAGAGCGGCTGGACCAGATCATGATTCCCAAGGTGGGCTGCGCGGCTGACCTTTACGCCGTGGATGCGCTGGTGACGGCGATTGAAACGGCCAAGGGGCGCAAGAAGAAGATCGCCTTTGAGGTGATCATCGAAAGCGCCGCCGGGGTTGCCCATGTGGAAGAGATCGCCGCCGCATCGCCGCGCTTGCAGGCGATGAGCCTTGGCGCTGCAGATTATGCCGCCAGCATGGGGATGCAGACCACCGGGATCGGCGGAACCCAGGAGAATTACTATATGCTGCACGGCGAAACCCGCCATTACAGCGACCCATGGCACTGGGTGCAGACCGCCATTGTGGCCGCGTGCCGCACCCATGGTGTGCTGCCGGTTGATGGCCCGTTTGGCGACTTTTCCGACGATGAGGGCTTTCGCGCCCAATCGCGCCGCTCGGCGACGCTGGGGATGGTGGGCAAGTGGGCGATCCACCCCAAGCAGATTGCGCTGGCCAACGAAGTGTTCACCCCCTCCGCCGAGGCCGTGGCCGAAGCGCGTGAGATCCTCGCCGCGATGGAGCAGGCCAAGAAAGACGGCTTGGGAGCCACGGTTTACAAGGGCCGGCTGGTGGACATTGCCTCGATCAAGCAGGCCGAGGTGATCGTTTCGCAGGCAGAGCTGCTTTCAGCCGGTTAAGGCTGGGGGCGGGGTTACTCGGCCAGCGGCATCACGATTTCCGTGAGCAATGCCTCTGGCGGGGTATCCATCGGCGAATTGTGATAGCGTTCAAACGGCGGCTCTACCGATGAAGGCGCGCGCCCGCTGGTGGGCAGCGCCTCACCGTAGAGATAGCCCCAGGCGGTGGGCAGGCCGGTGTAGGGGCCTTTGTGAGTGATCACCATGACCTTGCAGGGCGCAACTTTGATCGGGTCCAGCCCCTTGGGCACCGCCACCCCATCAGGCAAGACCACCCCGGCGTGGCTGCGCAGCTTTTCCACCGGCACTTCGGTGGGATCATCCCAGAAATAAGCCACGAGCAGCCCCATCTTGTCCTTTAGCCCGGCCTCAAGGCAGGTTTTGATGAGCTTTTCATAGGCCGCGCTGATTTCTTGATAGGCGCCGCTATGGGCCTGTGCTGCGCCGCAAAAGCCCGGCTCGTCGCGATACTCAATTTCATACATTGCAAATTCTCCTTGTTTTTCAGGCAGTAGGGTTGGCGGTGCCACGCGGCGGCGGCGGGTTGCCGAGGGGGTTTCGCCATAAGCGGCGCGGTAGGCGCGGGCGAAGCTTTGGGCATTTGGGTAGCCGCAGTGCCCGGCCACCTCTGGCAGGGGCTGTGCGGTTGTTGCCAAGGCCACCGAGGCGCGATTGAGCCTTGTGCGGCGCACGGTTTCGGCCACGGTTTCGCCAATGAGGCGCTGATAGACCCGGTGGAAGTGAAATCGCGAGAAGGCGGCCACATCGGCGAGGGTATCAAGGCTGAGATCGCCATCGAGATTGGCCGAAATATGGGCCTCCACCCGATCCATCCGCTTGCGGTAGTCCATTGCGACCCCTCACATCCATCACCACATACCCTAAAGCGGCGCGGCGTGACAAATCTTGCTTTGTTGCAAGCCCGGCCTGCATCCGCCATATGAGGGGAAGAGTGCTTGGAGGTCGACCCTGTGAAAAATTATCTCGAATTCGAAAAGCCGCTTGCCGAAATTGAAGGCAAGGCCGAGGAATTGCGGGCGCTTGCGCGCTCAAACGAGGAAATGAAGGTTGAGGATGAGGCGCGCGGGCTCGACAAGAAGGCCGAGGGCCTGCTGCGCGAGCTTTATGGCGATCTGAACCCCTGGCGCAAATGCCAGGTGGCCCGCCATCCCGAGCGGCCCCATTGCAAGGATTACATCGAGGCGCTGTTCACCGAATACACGCCGCTGGCCGGGGACCGGAACTTTGCCGACGATCACGCGATCATGGGCGGCATGGCGCGCCTTGAGGGCCGCCCGGTGGTGGTGATCGGCCATGAAAAGGGCCATGACACCAAAACCCGGATCGAGCGCAATTTTGGCATGGCGCGGCCCGAGGGCTACCGCAAGGCGATCCGCCTGATGGACCTTGCAGACCGGTTCGACCTGCCTGTCGTCACGCTGGTGGACACCCCCGGCGCCTACCCCGGCAAGGGGGCCGAGGAGCGTGGCCAGTCAGAGGCGATTGCCCGCTCGACCGAGAAGTGCCTCAACCTTGGGGTGCCGATGATTTCGGTGGTGATCGGCGAGGGTGGCTCGGGCGGCGCGGTTGCGCTGGCATCGGCCAACCGTTTGGCAATGCTCGAACATTCGGTTTACTCGGTGATCAGCCCGGAAGGCTGTGCCTCGATCCTGTGGAAAGACGCCGAAAAGATGCGCGAGGCCGCCGAGGCGCTGCGCCTCACCGCGCAGGACCTGGCCGAGCTTGGCATTTGCGACAAGATCATCGCGGAGCCGCTGGGTGGTGCACAGCGCCACAAGGATGAGATGATCACCCGTGTGGGCAAGTCGGTTGAGGGCCTGTTGGAGCAGTTGGACGGCAAGAGCCGCAAGGCGCTGCGCAAGGATCGGCGCGACAAGTTCCTGAAGATGGGCTCGAAAGGGCTGGCGGCGTAAGGCGGCTGACGCCTTACCACATGCGCGGTTTGGCGTAGTCTTCATAGCCCGCATCATAGCTTTCGGCATCAAACCCGGCGTCGGCCTCACGCACCATTTGCCCGGCGGTCGGCACGGCTGCGCTTTCATCAACGCCTGACCAGATTTGCGCCCGCATCACCGCCTTGGCGCATTGGAAATAAACCTCACCCACGCGCAGAACGATCACCGCTTTGGGGCGCTTTCCGCCCTTCTCGAACCGCTCCAGAAGCGCGGGATCAACGCTGAGCACCCCCTGCCCGTTCACCCGCACCACGTTGCGGCTGCCGGGAACCATGAACATCAGGCTCATCCGCCCGTCGCGCACGATATTGCGCAGGCTGTCGATCCGGTTGTTGCCGCGCCAATCGGGCAGGGCAAGCTCGGTATCGCTGAGCAGGGTTACGACCGGGCCGTCATCGCCGCGCGGGCTGCCATCAACCCCTTCGGGGCCAACGGTGGAGACCACGCAAAAGCGGGAAGCCTCAATCCACTGGCGATAGAGCAGGGTGATGCGCGGCGCGACCTTGGTAAGCGAGGTGGGCACGGCGGCGTCATAGAGATCTTCCAGCGCCTCGATTGTGGTGATCGTTTGCATGGCGCGCTCTCCTGTG
>NZ_JARGND010000052.1:14440-17787 GCF_029212645.1 Vannielia sp.
TAAATGATCATCTGGCCGGGGCGCTGGGCACCGCTGGAGACGTCTTTCATCATCTTCTGGATCGCCTGCGCCCGCTTGCCGCGATCCACCGGCACACAGCCAATGCGCAGGGCGTATTGGCCGAGGATAGGCGCATACATCAGCTCTTTTTTCATGATGAACTTGGGGCGGGGCAGCACCGAGCAGAGCAGGATGATATCAAAGAAGGATTGGTGCTTTGAGGCGATCAGCACCTCACCCTCGGGGACCGGGCCGCGCACTTCGCTGCGCAGGCCCACCATCCAGCGAGCCGACCAGCGGACATAGCGGCAATAGGTGCGGATGCCCCAGTTTGCGCCGCGCCGATCAAAGATCATGATCGGGGTGAAGAACAGCGCCAGCACCGCCATCATCAGATACATCTGCCCGACGAAAACCGCCGAGCGCAGCCATTGCACCGCGCGGCCCATCAGGTGAGCCTCCGCAGGGTGCGCAGCGCCGCCGCACGGGTGGCGGCAAAGGCGGTGACGGCGGCAAGGAGCGGCACCAGCAGCGGCAGCAACCAGCCTGCGCCGCCAAAGCTGATCCCGGTGAGGAAGCCGCCCGCCTGCGCCGAGGGCAGCAAGGCCAGCCCGAGCATGGCCAGAAGCGTGCCAATGCAGGCCCCGATCAGCGCGCGCTGGGTGAAGCGGCGCACAAAGGCGCGGGCGATATACACATCCTGTGCGCCAACCAGCCGCAGCGTGGCGATAACGCGGGCGTTGGCGGCAAGGGCCGAGCCCGCGGCGAGCGTGATCATCGCCGCCATGGAGGCCGCGATCAGCCCCAGCGCGAAAACGCCCAGTAACCGCAGCCGCGCTGCCGCCTTGATCAGCGGGGCGCGCCAGCGGGAGTGATCGTCATAAACAGCGCCCGGCACCTCGCCGGCCAGCCGCGCCTTGAGGCCGGCCACATCCAGCCCGTCTTCCTCAACCACCTCGATCAGCACCGGCACGGGCAGGTTATCAAGCGGGAGGTCCACGCCGAGCCATGGGGCCAGCAATTCACGCTGTTCGGCCTCGGGGATGCGGCGGGCGGAGGCGACGCCGGGGGTGGTTTCGAGCACTTCGAGGGCCAGGTCGGTTTGCGCGGCCATCTGCTCGTCCGGGGCAGAGATGCGCAGGGTGGCAGAGCGCGCCAGCTCATCCGACCAGCGGGTGGCCACGCGGCTCGTTGCCATGGAGAGCGCGAGCGCAAACACCGCCAGAAACGCCATGGCGCCAGAGGTAAAGAGCGTGAGCTGCGCGGTGAAGCCCGAAGGCGGCACCACCCGGTCACTTTGCCCGTCGCCCTGCACAAAAGCCCAAAGCGGCGCGATCCGGCCCTTGATGGCGGCGGCAATCCTTTGCACCGGCCCGCTCACAGGTCGGCCCCCGCAAGCTGGAGGCGGCGGTTGTTGATGCGCAGCACCCGCGCCGCCACCTTGGATTTGGCGGTGCGGATCAGGTTGAGATCATGGGTGGCGATCAGGATGGTCTTGCCCATCTTGTTCAGCTCGATCAGCAGTTGCAGCAGGCGCTGGCCCATCTCCCAATCAATGTTGCCGGTAGGCTCATCGGCCAGCACGATATCGGGTGACATCACCACCGCACGGGCCAAAGCCGCCCGCTGGCGTTCCCCGCCCGAAAGCGAGGGGGGCAGCGCCCCGGCGTGATCTTCCAGGCCAACCCATTTGAGAAGCTCCGAGATGTTTGTCTGCTCGGCGCTCACATCCTTGCCCGACACGGTGAGCGGCAGGGCCACGTTATCGTAAAGCGGCAGGTGATCGAGAAACTGGCAATCCTGATGCACAACGCCGATGCGGCGGCGCGCGCGCGCCACATCATCGCGCGAAAAGCCGGTGCCCGGTTGCTCAAACAGCGACACCCGCCCGGAGGTGGGCGCAAGTTCAAGGTAGCACAGCTTGAGCAGCGTGGTTTTGCCCGCGCCCGATGGCCCGGTCAAAAAGTGGAACGACCCCGGTGCAAGGCGCAGCGAAATGTCCGAAAGCAGCTCGCCCCCGCCATAATTATACGCCACGTTCTGAAGCTCGATCACCCGTAACCCCCTCGAAATACCACAAAGCCCCTTGTGACGCAGGCGTGGCGCGGTTGCAATTGCCGTAACCGGCAGGTTAACGCTATTTCTTTGCTTATCGTGCAACGGTTGATAAACTTGCCCAAAATAAACAGAGGCGCTCAACTGAGTATGGTTGGGATCGAGGGGGTTCGGATGCGGCTCATATGCCCGAACTGCGGGGCGCAATACGCGGTGGATGGCTCGATCATCCCCGATGGCGGTCGCGATGTGCAATGCTCCAACTGTGGGCATACCTGGTTTCAAATGCCGGAGGGGGAAGAGGCTGCGCCGCCGCCCGGCTTTGATCCCGAGCCGGGGCCGGAAACGGAGCCGGAAGCGGAGGCCAGCCCCGAACCTGCGCCAAAGCCTGCGCCGCAGGAAACCACCCGGATCACCCCGCAGCCCGATGCCACGCCAAAGCCGGACCTTGAGCCAGAGCCTGCCCCGGTGCCGCCACAGCGCCGCGCGCTGGATTCGGCGGTGATGGATGTGTTGCGCGAGGAGGCAGAGCGCGAGAAGGCCGCGCGCGCCGCCGAAGCGCGCCCTGCCCCAGAGCCATCGCCAGAGCCAGAGGCGAGCCCGGAGCCAGAGCCAAACGCCGCGCCTACGCCGGAGGCGGCCGCAGAGGGGGCCGATGATCTGCCGGAACCTGACGAACGGGTGGTTGCCTCCGAAAGCCACAAGGCGCGGATGCGCGGTGAGCACCCTGCCGCCGCCGTTGCCGCACTTTCCGGGCGTGCGGCGCACCGCAGCGAGATGCTGCCCGATATCGAAGAGATCAACTCGACCCTGCGAGCCAGTGCAGACCCGTCGCGCAGTGCCGAACAGCCGGGCGCGGTGGTTGAGGAGCAGCGCAAGAAACGCGGCTTCCGTATGGGCTTTGGCCTGATGGTGGTAATCTTCCTTGGCTTGGCACTGCTCTATCTGCACGGCCCCAAGGTGGCCCGCGCGGTGCCTGCGCTGGAAACGTCGATCACCAGCTATATCAACTCTGTCAACGCCGGACGGCTTTGGCTGGACGATCTGCTGCGCGGCGCGTCTTCGAGACAGTAACCCGGCTGCGAAAACCCGGCTGCGGTTTTGTGAACGCTGGCCTGTGCGGCGGGGTTAAAACCTGTCGAGCAGGCGGCGCAGGTATTCCAACTCAACATCCGGGCGGCCCTGCTCGGAGGAGCGCTTGCGGATTTCATCCAGCAGGTCGCGGGCGCGGCGGTAGACGTCTTCGCCCTCAAGCATGTGTTCTTCGGTGCCGAGCGGGCCGGTATCGCCCC
>NZ_JARGND010000005.1 GCF_029212645.1 Vannielia sp.
CCCAGAAGCGCATCATACTCCAGCCCCTCGCGGGCCAGAACGCGCAGCTTGTAGTTGAACAGATCATTGACCTTGTCGGTGCCGCTGAACGCCACCAGTAGAAGATGATCCTTGCCCAGAACCGTCTCCACCCGACCCAGGTTATTGTCCTGGGTATAAATTCCGTCCATTCCCAAATCGCCCCGATACCAAACTGATGCCGCTTATAATGGCGGCGAAACGCGGTTAACCAATGGCTGGAAGATGACCTTGTTTTGTCGGGAGTTCAACCTTCGGGTGATTGGCGCGGCCAAGCGCCTCAATCTACCCCGCCAACACCGCGCAGCCCCACAATGCGCAGGCTCCCGCGACCGCGCTGACCACAAACCCGCCATTCAACGGAGATCGGGCAATGACGGCAATGTCCGCTCACCTGACCTCCGCGCTTCCTGCGTTGTAGGTCCGGTCTGGGTAAGAATTGCTTGACGTTTGGGTCAATATTGCATGACGCGCCCTTCTGATCTGATTCAGAAAATCCGGTTTATCGAGTCAAAGGTGTGCGACGTTCCACACTCCAAGGCTGCTCACGATGCACCAGCGTCGAGCCTGTCGCCTGCTCAATGGCGTCAATCTGCCCCTCTACGCTCGCCGCCGTGTAGCCGTCACCGGGGGTGATCAAATGGGCAATCCGCGTGCCGCCTGCGCCGTCAAAAAACCCGATATGGCACCCCGAAATGCGCCCCGTCGCCACCCACTCCACCGTGTTATCAAGCGCACAGGAGGAGGTGCCCCAGCCCTTGGCCGTTGTGCCGCCCCCCGCCCCGGCGCCATTGCCAAGGTAGGGACTCCACAGCCCATCGCCCTGCGGATCAAGCACAAACCGCAGGCGGCCGGTTTGTGCATCCCAGGTGGCATCCACCCGGTAGAATTGCTCCATCACATCTGCATCTACACATCTGCATCTACAGCGGTGCCGGGATGGGACGGCGCGTTCAGGCGGAAGTTGAAATCAAAGCTCTTTACCAGCGAAAAGCCAACCCCGAAGGTGGCATCAAGGGTTTGCGCATCCATTGCAGGCTCCAATGCTTTTGGTCGGGAATAAAGCCACCCGAGCGCCCGCGCCACCCAACCTCCAGCCAAATTCAGGCCCAACCACTCGCCCTATGGTTAGCGCCCTTCAAACCGCGGCGCGCGCTTTTCCAGAAAGGCCGTCACCCCTTCGTGGAAATCCGTGCTGCTGCCGCACACGCCCTGCCCTGCGGCTTCCACCGCAAGCTGCTCTTCAAGCGTGTTCTCATAAGACGCCCGGATCGCCTGCTTCATCTGGCGGTAGGCCAGCGTAGGCCCCTTGGCCAGATGCGCCGCACGTCCGCGCCAATGCGCCTCAAATCCATCATCCGCCACCGTTTCCCAGATCATCCCCCAGGCTTCTGCCTGCCGCGCTGTGATGGAGTCCGCAAACAGCGCCGCCCCCATCGCGCGCGCAAAGCTCACCTGCTTGGGCAGCCACCACGTTCCGCCCGCGTCGGGCATAAGGCCAATGCGGGCAAAGGCCTGGATGAACGTGGCGCTCTCGGTGGCAATCACCACATCCGCCGCCAGCGCAAGGTTGGCCCCCGCCCCCGCCGCCGCACCGTTCACCGCCGAAAACGTTGGGATGGCACAGCCGTAAATCGCCTTCAGCATCGGTTCATATTCGTCGATCAGCGTGCGTTCCATATCGCTGTCTTCAATCGACTGCCCCTCAACAAGGTCCTGCCCCGCGCAAAAGGCCCGCCCCTGCCCGGTCATCACCAGCACCCGCGCCTCTGCCTCTGCCGCCTTGATCGCATGGAGCAACTCGGCCCGCATCTGCGCATCGAGGCTGTTCATCTTTTCCGGGTAAGACAGGGTGATAACGGCCACGCCGTCCTTCATCTCATATGTAATGCGACCGTAGGTCATGCGCGGCTCTCCCTAAGCAATGTCAGGGGGCAGCATAAGGAACTCTCTGGCTCACAAAAGCCAAAACCCGGCGTCACTTCTCGCCAAGAAGCTCCGCAAGCCGCGCCTCTTCGTCAGGCGCCAGCCCATCGGGGCCTTGCGCCTTCGTGCTGCGCCGCCGCTGCGCCACCAATGCAACCAGCAAACCCAGCAGCAAAAGCACCGGACCGGCGAGCCAAAGCACCCAGTTCCACCCCTTTACGGGCGGGTTCATCAGAACAAACTCACCGTAGCGCGCAAGGAAATAGGCCTTCACCTCGTCGTTGGTCTTTCCCTCGGCGATCAACTCACGCACCTTCGCACGGGCATCGCGTGACCAATCCGCGTTCGACGATGAAATAGCCTCTGCCTGGCACTTCACGCAGCGCAGCTCATGGTCAAGCTGGCGCGCCCGCGCCTCCAGCGCCGGATCGTCCAGCATTTCCGACGGGTCGAGCGCCAGCGCCGGCAACGCCAGGGCGAAGAGCGCCGCGATGAGCCACAACGCCCGCCTCATTCTGCGGGCACCTCGGCCCGGCGCACCTTGCGCGCCCCCGCCGCCACCCGAAAGCGCCGGTCGGTGAGTGAAAGCAGCCCGCCAAGCGCCATCAGCGCGCACCCGGCCCAGATCCAGCTTGCGAAAGGTTTGATATAGGTCCGCATCGCCCAGCCCCCGCCCTGTTGCGCATCGCCGATCACCACGTAGATATCACGCCACAGCCCGTTGTGAATGGCGGCCTCCGTGGTTGGCATCGCCTGCACCGGATACACCCGCTTTTCCGGGTGGAGCATGGTGATCAGCGCGCCATCCTTCTCAACCGTCACCGGGGCCGTCGTGCTCATGTAGTTCGGCCCCTGCTCGCGCACCACCTCGCCCAGTGTCAGCGTCAGCCCGGCCACCTCAAACGGCTCGCCCACATTGGCCACGCGAATATCCTCGCTCTGCCAGGCGGTGATCGCCGCCACCCCAAGAATCGTGATCCCAAGGCCGGAATGTGCGGTAAACTTGCCCCAATCGGCCCGTGTCAGGCGGAAAAGCCGGGCAATCCGGTTGCCAAAGCTGCCCCGTCCGGTGCGGCTGAACAGGTCGGTCAAGCCGCCCGCGATGATCCACACCGCCAGCCCCACGCCCACCGGCGCCAGCGCCGAGCGGCCCGTTTGCACCGCCCAAACCAGCACCAAAGCGGCGAGCGCCACCAGCGCCGCCGGGATCAACTGCTTGATCACCCGCCCCAGCTTGGCCCGCTTCCACGGCAGCATCGCGCCCACCGGCAAGATCACCGCCAGCGCCACCATGAAGGGCGTGAAGGCCGTGTCAAAGAACGGCGCCTGCACCGATAGCTTGCGCCCCAGCGCCAGCTCGGCCACCAGCGGCCAGATGGTGCCCACGAACACAAGGATCGAGGCAACCGAGAGCAGCACGTTGTTCAACACCAGCCCGGTTTCGCGGCTCGCCAGCGCAAAAACCCCCTTGGCCTCCATCGTGCCCGCCCGCAGCGCATACAACACAAAGGCGCCACCAACGAAAAACACAAGGATACCAAGGATATAAACGCCCCTCTCCGGGTCATTCGCAAAGGCATGCACCGAGGTGATAACCCCCGAGCGCACAATGAACGTGCCGATCAGCGAAAAGCCAAAGGCGGTGATCGCCAAAAGGATCGTCCAGGCCTTCAGCGCCTCCCGCTTCTCAACCACAATGGCCGAGTGCAGCAGCGCGGCGGCAAAGAGCCATGGCATGAAAGAGGCATTCTCGACCGGGTCCCAAAACCAGAAACCGCCCCAGCCAAGCTCGTAATAGGCCCACCAGGAGCCAAGCGCGATGCCGATGGTCAAAAACACCCAGGCCGCCAGCGTCCAGGGGCGCACCCAGCGCGCCCATGCGGCATCCACCTTGCCTTCAATCAACGCGGCAACGGCAAAGGAAAAGGCCATCGAAAGGCCCACATAACCAAGGTACAAAAACGGCGGATGAAAGGCGAGGCCCGGATCCTGCAACAGCGGGTTCAGGTCCTGCCCATCCAGCGGGGGCCGTCCAAGGCGCAAACACGGGTTCGAGGTGAGCAGGATAAAGCCGTAAAACGCCACCCCGACCGAGGCTTGCACCGCCAGCACTCGGGCGCGGAACGTGTCCGTCAGGCGCTGCCCAAAGGCCGCCGCCGCCGCGCCAAAGGCCGCAAGGATCAAAACCCACAGCAGCATCGAGCCTTCGTGATTCCCCCACACACCGCTGATCTTGTAGAGCATGGGTTTCAGCGTGTGCGAGTTCAGCGTCACCAGCCGAAGCGAGAAATCCGAAACGATAAAGCTATAGGTCAGCGCCGCAAAAGACAGGCCAACCAAGAGAAATTGCAGCAAAGCGGCAGGTTCGGCCACCGCCATCCAGCCCGGCCATCGTTTGCCCGCCCCGATCAGCGGCACCACGGTTTGCACAACCGCCACAAGGGCAGCGAGGATGAGGGCGAAATGTCCGAGCTCTGCTATCATTCATCGCTTCTACCCCCTTGCGACGCCGCCGAAAATCCCCCTGCGCTCACCCGTCGCAGGCTTGTGATCCGCGCCGCCCCCATTCCACCCTCGCAGGATGGGTGAAACCCACCGCACCCCACGCCCAAACCTCACCCCAAAACCGCCAGCGCCAGCGCCGCCGCCGCCACCGCGCCCCCCAGCACCGAAAGCAGCGCTACATCGCCCAGCCCAAAGGCTTGGCGGATCGCTTGCAGGTGCAAAAGCGTGCCGGTGAGGTAAAGCGCCAGCGCCCCCAGCGCCGTTGGGTGGGCCGGCATCACCGGGCCACCCGCCAGATCAGCCGCGAGCCAGCTGCCCACCAGTGCCGTAGCCCCGGCCCAGGAGAAGGTCATCGCCAGCGCCAGCGGCGTCGCCTTTTCTGACCAAAGCCACAAAAACGTGGCCGACACGCCCGCGCCAAGCACCGTAAGCGCCGCGCGCACCATGTCCTGCGCCAGTGAAAGCCCCGCCGCGCCCGCCAGAACAGCCATTAATCCAACGCATGAAGAAAAGATCACAAGCGCCTGTTTCATTTCTGTAAAACCTCTTTCAATGCCATATCCAGCCGATGCGCCGCATCGCGGTTACGATCACTCTCGCGCTCCATCTCGCGCCCCAGCAGCACCCGCCGGATCACCCGCTCCAACCGGCTCATTCCTTCGCCCCCCGGCCGGGCAGGCGCTCACGGATGAGTGTCGTCAACTCGATGATGATCTCGGTGTTGCGATGCAGCGCGGCGCGGGTCGTTTCATCCTTTTTGTGGTCCTTGAAGAGCAGGAAAAAGACCAGCAGCACCCACGGCCCGTGCTCGGTGATGATGCTCACCCAAACGCTGTCGGGGATCATCGGCCGCGGTCCTCCGACCAGTCCTGAAGCGCCGGGTTGGGCGAAAGATCCGCCTCCAACTCCGGCGGGCGGCCCGCGCCCGCCTCAAGCGCCTTCAACGCCGCCATATTGGCCTGAACCTGCGGCACCAGCGCTGCCGAAGCGGCGATAGATCGTTGAAAATCCTGTCCTTTCACCTGATGGCGCGCCCCAAAGTAAAAGCTCACGATCGCGCCCATCAGCCACCACAGCGGCTGTGGCACCAGCGCGATCCCCTGCATCCGTGCGGCAAACCACATCGGATGCACCAGCGCCGAAACGAAAAGGCCAATAGTGCCAAGCGCCAGCGCCGGGCGCGGCACCCGGTTCAACCCATCCATGAAGCGATCAAACCAGCCCTTGCGCTCCACCATGAACTCGGCGGCAAACTGCTCCAGCGCCCGCGCCTGATAGTCCGCCGAGCGGGCCGCGCCCGCTTCGGCGTTTTCGCGAAACACCTCCACGGTTTCCGCCACAACATTGCGCCCGCCGCCAAAGAGCGAGGTAAACAGCCCCTGGATCAGCCCCATTTTGCCACCCGCGCCCGGTGCTCCGCCTCGGTCAAATGGTATTTCGGAGAGATGAATTCCTCGGCCCGCGTGATCCAGCCGCCCTTGCCGCCATCGCGCCGGCGGGCATATTTGCGGCTCGCCGGGCGGCTATCGGCCAGGGCGTAGTAGTAGTTGCGCCGCGCAATGCCATAGGCATCCGCCAAATGCGCCGGGGCCTCATCAAAGGCCTCCCGCGCCGCCGCAATGGTTTGCGGGCCAATCGCCCCATCCACCGCCGCCGGGTGGCCCATGCGTGTGAGCAGCCGTTGCAGGATTTTCACCGCCTGCCCGCCCGCATTGACATACATGTCAAACACGCTGGCTTGCAGCACCTGCGGCAGGGCCGCAATGCCGGGGCGGCGAAAGTAATGTTCCACAAATATCCGCTGCGCCTGTGCCGCGCTCAGCCGCTTCAGATCACGCAGGGTAGAGCGTCCATCGCCGTCCACATCCACCCCAAGGCGGCGCAGCGTGCGGTAGGTTACACCATGTTTGGTGGCCCCACCGGGATCATCTGGGTCATTAACGTAGCCGCCTTCGCGGGTGACGATGTCACGGGCAATTTCTTCGACAGAAAGCATGAGAGCCTCCGGGTGTTTCCTCGAACCACCTCAAAAGCTCTCTGATTTGCTTTAAGATTTATGAAGCCGCGCGAACGCCCGTCGCAAACTGCGGCATTTCACCTTTGCTTCAAACCCTTATCGGGCGACCTTCAACCAGCCTTTTCTTCCGCCTGCGCGGCCAGAGCCTCGGCGCGGGCGGCCAGTTCGGCCAGCGTTTCGGTGATCTGCGGCGGGATGACAGGCACTTCCACGCGCTGCGGCGCAGGGCGCGGCATGGTGCGCATCTCCTCGATCAGCTTCTCCTGCGCGGCCAGCTTTTCCTCTGCCGCATTGGCCTTTTCCTCAAAGGCGGCGGTGCGGTCCGCCAGCATCAGCCCGGCCATCAGCAGCATCCGCGCCTCGGGCAACCGCCCGATCTGGCCCACCAGCGTGCTGGCCTCGCGGTCCAATAGCTTGGCCGCCGATTGCAGGTAGTGCTCTTCGCCCTCCTGGCAGGCAACCGAAAAGCTCCGCCCGCCGATGGTGATTTCAACTTCAGCCATGCGATGCGCCCTCCCCAACCAACGGCTCCAGCGCGGCAATCACCGCGTCCAGTTCTTCACGATCATTGGCCCGCAGGCTCTTCAGCCGTTCTGCCTCTTCTTCAAGTTCGGATATCCGCTCCTGCTGGCGCTCTTTCAGCGCCTTCATCGCGTCCACCCGCTCGCGCAGCTGCACGTTGACCGTTTGCTCGGCCTCCAGCGCCTGCTTGAGTTGCACCACCTGCGCCTCCAGTGCGGCGCGGGCCTGTTCTTCCTCGGCACTTGGCGCGGCGGCCGTATCATAAGAGGCCACGGCGCGCCCGATCCGGTCCATCGCCGCTGTCAGCCTGCGCTCCAGCCCTGTCACATCATTCATTCTGCACGTCCCCGCGGCGTGGATCGCCGCTCATCTTATTGCCTCACCTGTCACGCAGGGCCCGGCCCCGAATCGACACCGCACCCCTGCGTCACCCAGTTTAACCACGCGACCCGCATTTTGCCTCCCCTTTCTTTTCATGCACTTACCGTCCTGCCTTGAACTTGGCCCTAGGGCTGCTATCAGGGCTGGGATTTTCGCGCTCCCCGGTGCCTCGGGGCCAACGATGACGGAACTGATAAGGGGAAATTCCTTGGATATCGACGCGCTCCGCAAAGACCATCCCGATCACTGGATGAAAGCAGCCTGCATCCGCACGCTCACGTTGGATGCGGTCGCCGCCGCAAATTCCGGGCACTCCGGTGCGCCGATGGGCATGGCCGATGTGGCCACCGTGCTGTTTGAAAAGCACCTGAAGTTCGATGCCTCCGCGCCCAACTGGCCGGACCGCGATCGCTTCATCCTCTCGGCGGGCCACGGCTCCATGCTGGTCTATTCGCTGCTCTATCTCACCGGCGATGCGCAGATCACGCTCGATCAGATCAAGAACTTCCGCCAGCTTGGGGCCCGCACCGCAGGCCACCCCGAGAACTTCCTTGCCGACGCCATCGAAACCACCACAGGCCCGCTCGGCCAGGGCATCTCCAATTCCGTGGGCTTTGCCATTGCCGAGGAGGCGCAGCGCGCCGCCTGGGGCAAACGCGTGGTGGATCACATGACCTACGTCATGGCCGGTGACGGCTGCCTGATGGAGGGCGTGAGCCAGGAGGCCATCGCGCTGGCGGGCCACCTCAAGCTCTCGCACCTCGTGGTGATGTGGGACAACAACGGCATCACCATCGACGGCAAGGTTTCGCTCTCCGACAGCACCGATCAATGCGCCCGCTTCGCCGCCTCCGGCTGGAACGTGCTGCAAATTGACGGGCATGATCCGGTGGCGATTGATGAGGCGCTGACCAAGGCAAAAGCCTCCGACAAGCCCACCATGATCGCCTGCAAAACCCATATCGCCCTGGGCCACGCCGCGCAGGACACTTCCAAAGGCCACGGCGCCCTCACCGACGCCGACCAGAAGGCCGCCACCAAGGAAGCCTACGGCTGGAACCACCCCGATTTCACCATCCCCGCCCCGCTCAAGGAGGCCTGGGAGGCGATTGGCGCGCGCGGTGCACAGGACCGCAAGGATTGGGAAACCCGCCTCGCCGCCCTGTCAGACCGCAAGCGCGAAGAGTGGGAGCGCCAGCAATCCGGCGCGGTGCCCAAAAAGCTCTCTGCCGTGATCCGCGCCCTGAAAAAGCAGATCAGCGATGAAGCGCCCAAGGTTGCCACCCGCAAGGCTTCGGAAATGGCGCTTGAGGTCATCAACCCGGTGATGGGCGAAACCATCGGCGGCTCGGCTGACCTGACCGGCTCGAACAACACCAAAACCGGCGATCTGGGGGTGTTTTCCGCCGAGGACCGTGCAGGCCGCTACATCTATTACGGCATCCGTGAGCATGGCATGGCCGCCGCGATGAACGGCATGGCGCTGCACGGCGGGGTCAAACCCTACGGTGGCACCTTCATGTGCTTCACCGATTATGCCCGCCCGGCGATGCGCCTTTCCGCCCTGATGAAGATCGCCCCGGTCTACGTGATGACCCACGACAGCATCGGCCTTGGCGAAGATGGCCCAACCCACCAGCCGGTTGAGCACCTTGCGATGTTGCGCGCCACCCCCAACACCCATGTGTTCCGCCCCGCCGACGCGGTGGAAACCGCCGAGGCCTGGGAGCTGGCGCTCTCCACCACCAGCGCGCCTTCGGTGCTGTGCCTGTCGCGTCAGGGGCTGCCGACCGTGCGCACCGAGCACAAGGTCAAGAACCTCACCGCCCAGGGCGCTTACGTTCTGGCCGATGCCGAGGGCAAGCGTCAGGCGATCCTCCTGGCCACCGGCTCCGAGGTCGCCATCGCGATGGAGGCCAAGGCCCTGCTTGAGGCCGAGGGCATCGGCACCCGCGTCGTCTCCATGCCGTCGATGGATCTTTTCGCGGCGCAGGACGAAAAATACCGCAAGCGCGTACTGCCCGCAGGCGCGGTCCGCGTGGCCGTTGAAGCGGGTGTGCGCCAGGGATGGGACCAATGGCTGCTCGGTGAGCGTGGCCGCGAGGCCAAGGCCGGCTTTATCGGCATGTCGAGCTTTGGAGCCTCCGCCCCGGCAGGCGAGCTTTATGAGCACTTCGGCATCACCGCCGAGGCCGTGGCAGAGAAGGTCAAAAGCCTGCTCTGATCCGCTACAATCGAACCCTACAAAAAAGGCGCGTCGGACCCCCGGCGCGCCTTTTTCATGTCAGCCTTTCAGCTCCTCAGCGCAAACCGCCCCGGCCCGGCAACCGCCAGCGCAAGGCAGCCCCCGGCAATCGCCCAATTCTTCACGAAAATCGTCATCTGCCACGGATCACTTGGGATGAAGTGAAAGATGCTGGTGACACCACAATAAAGCGCCAGCGCCAAAGCCACCGGCGTCACCCACACCCCCGCCAGCAGCGCCACGGCGGCGGCGGCGTTGAAGGCCAGCGCAGGCCACACCAGCCAGCCGGGCAAGCCCTTGGCGGCCAATAGCTCGATCACCGGGGTCGGGTCGGTCTTTTGCACCGCGCCACCAAGGAACAGCGCCGCAATCAGCCCCCGCGCCACCAAGAGCGCCACGTTTTGCCAGATCACCGCCCATGCTCCGCAGAACCGGGGCCACAAGGCCAGCTCACGCGGGCTTGCCCCGCACCGCTGTCCAAAGCGGGGTGATGATGCCGCTCATCAGCGCGATCAGCACGAAGCCCAGCAGCAGGCCAAACACCCCCGCAATCGCCGCGCTCACCGCCCAGATCACCGAAGCCGCCGCCGCCTCGGGCACCAGATGCGCTGCCGCCTCGGCGGCCAGTTCGACCCAGTGTTCAGGGTCATGCCAGCCAAGGGCCGCCAACCCGTGGATGATGATCTGCCCGCCAACCCACAGCATCGCCGCCGTGCCGATGATCATCAAGAGCTTCAGGAAACCCGGCATCGCCTTCACAATCCTGCGGCCCAAGGCTTGCGTCAGCCCCAAACGGCCCCGCTCGGCCATATGCAGGCCCACGTCATCGGCCTTCACGATCAGCCCGACCGAGCCATAAACCAGCAGCGTAACCCCCAGCGCAGCAAAGGCCAGCGCCCCGGCCTGAAACCAGATCGTGTTGTCAGTTGGCAGGGCGGCAAGGATGATTGTCATGATCTCTGCCGACAGGATGAAATCTGTCTTGATCGCGCCCTTCACCTTGGACTCTTCCAGATGCAAGGGATCGCCCACCGCCTCGCCCGCCGCGTGGTGGCCGCCCTTGTGCAGCACATGCCAGATCTTCTCGGCCCCCTCAAAACAAAGGTAAGCACCACCCAGCATCAAAAGCGGCGTAATCAGCCAGGGCGCAAAGCTGGAGAGAAGCAGCGCCACCGGCAACAAGATCACCAGCTTGTTGAAGATCGAACCCCGCGCGATGCGCCAGACAATCGACAACTCGCGCTCCGCGCTGAACCCCTGCAAGTACTTCGGCGTCACCGCCGCATCGTCAATCAACGCGCCCGCCGCCTTGGCCCCCGCCTTCGCCGCCTGGCCTGCGATATCATCCACCGAGGCTGCTGCGATCTTGGCAATCGCGGCCACATCATCCAACAGGGCTAATAATCCACTCATGCCGTTCCTTTCCACCAACTGACGCCAGAAGGTAGGGATTCGTCGCCGCAAGGCAACCCCGCCCCCTTGATAGCGCCACCAGATGCGCCTGCTTGCGCTAACAGACGGATGTTTTCGCTAACAGTCTGATTTAGCGGGGTTTCGACAATGTGCAATGGTGTGGTAATTCCGCGCCAACAGGCATCAAGGGAAGCAGCATATCATGACCGTCACCATCGGGATCAACGGCTTTGGACGCATCGGACGTTGCACATTGGCCCAGATCGCCGAAAGCGCGCGCAATGATGTGTCTGTCGTCAAGATCAACGCCCCCGGCGATATCGAGACCCACGCCCACCTGCTGCGTTACGATTCCGTCCACGGGCGCTTCCCCGGTGAGGTCACCGTGAAAGACCGCGCCATTGATCTGGGCTGTGGCCCGATCGAGGTGATGTCGTCCTACGCGCCCGAAACCCTTGATTGGGGCGGCTGCGACGTGGTGCTCGAATGCACCGGCAAGTTCAACGATGGGGTAAAATCCGCGATCCACCTTGAGCGCGGCGCAGGCAAGGTGCTCATCTCAGCCCCCGCCACCAATGTGGACCGCACGGTTGTTTACGGCGTCAACCACCGCGCCCTCACCGCCGAAGAGCGCATGGTTTCCAACGGGTCCTGCACCACCAACGGCCTCGCCCCGCTGGCCAAGGTGCTGAACGATGCAATCGGCATCGAACGCGGCATCATGACAACGATTCACAGCTATACCGGCGATCAACCCACGCTCGACCGCCGCCACAACGATCTCTACCGCGCCCGCGCCGCCGCCATGGCGATGATCCCCACCTCCACCGGCGCCGCCAAGGCCCTGGGTGAGGTGTTGCCCGAACTCGCTGGCAAGCTCGACGGCACCGCGATGCGTGTGCCGACCCCCAATGTCTCGGCGGTTGACCTCACCTTCGAGGCAGGCCGGGATGTGACGGTTGCGGATGTGAACGAAGTGGTCGCCGAAGCCTGCGCCGGGCACATGGGCATGGTCATGTCTTACGATCCCGAGGCCAAGGTTTCAGTTGATTTCAACCACACCGTCCAAAGCTCGATCTTTGCACCGGACCAGACCAAAGTGGTTGGCCGCACCGTTCGCGTGCTGGCATGGTATGACAACGAATGGGGCTTTTCCGCCCGCATGGCGGATGTTGCCGGCCACATGGGCCGCCTCCAATAAGCTCTCCGGCGGGCGGTGCCCTGTGCGCCCCCGCCCTTGGCGGCACCGGCAAACGGCCACACCCAGGCGGAAATGATCCGCCCCCGCTCTAGGCAACCCCGCGCCGCACAGCTATTGAATGAGCCATGACCAACCGCCTCGCCATTGTGCTCTTCATTCTATTCATCGCCCTGCTGGTCGGCGACGGCGTACTGAATGATGGCTCCGGCACCATGATCGCCCTCAAGCGCTTTGCCCAACTGACCGAATGGCTGGCCTTCTGGCGATAGGCCCGCCGGACGATCACCAGAAACCAGCCTGTGCCCCAAAACAAAAGGGCCGCCCACCGGGCGACCCTCCTGTTAGCTTCAAGGCTGGCCTTACGAGTCGAAGGCTCCGCGCACGGCAGTGTCAACTTCGCTCGGCGAAGAGCTGGCGTTCATCACGGTGATGAGCTCAACAACTTCATCGTCCGACAGTGTTGCCACGTCATGCTCAAAGCCACGGATGTTCAGCTTTGCTTGCAGACGTTCACGCATGGTGGCCACTTCCACCGAGGTGTCGATCGAACCGTCGACCAGATCGGCATAGAACTCGGCGTTGGTGCCTTCAATGATCTCACCAATGGCGTTGGTCTTGTCAGCTGGCGAGCCGCTGCTGTCGTTCAGCACCATGTAAACCTGCTTGACCTGATCTTCGGTCAGCGTTTCCACGGCCACTTCAGGGGCGTATTGGTTGATCTGGAGGGCAACGCTCTCGCGCAACTCGTCGGCGTTCATGGCGACGGCAGAACCAGCGGTCAGGGCGATTGCAGCAACAGTCATCATAATGCGTTTCATAGGTTAGAACTCCTTTTTCTTCATACCCGGCGAATCTTTGCTGCCGGAGGGTGCGGCGGGCGGCCCTCATTGGCCTGCTCCCTGCACCGTCATTGCCTACACAACGGCGCGCCGGTGATTTTCGTTCCCAACCATTTCAAAGATTTTCTCTCACAACCGCTCCCACCACCCCCTCCCGCCTTTGAAAAAAAGGGCCGATGCCGGGTTCAAATAACCTCTCTCCCATGCCATGCTTCGCTTGACAGAGGCTGCTGAATTGCTTTGTTAGCGATAACATATTCACCAAGTTCAACAAGGAGGGTCCCATGGCCGTCAAAGTTGCCATCAACGGATTTGGCCGTATCGGCCGTAACGTGCTTCGCGCCATCATCGAAAGCGGCCGCACCGATCTCGAAGTCATCGCGATCAATGATCTTGGCCCGGTCGAAACCAACGCCCACCTGCTGCGCTTTGACAGCGTCCATGGCCGCTTCCCCGCAGAGGTCACCACCACCGAAGACACCATTGATGTGGGCCGCGGCCCGATCAAGGTTACCGCTATGCGCAACCCGGCTGATCTGCCTTGGTCAGATGTTGACATCGTGATGGAATGCACCGGCATCTTCACCTCCCGGGAGGCCTGCCAGGCCCATCTGGAAAACGGCTCCTCCCGCGTGCTCATCTCGGCTCCGGGCAAAAACGCCGATGCCACCATCGTTTATGGCGTTAACCACGACAGCCTCACCAAGGACGCGATTGTCGTCTCCAACGCCTCCTGCACCACCAACTGCCTCGCGCCGGTGGCCAAGGTGCTGAACGATACCATCGGCATCACCAAAGGCTTCATGACCACGATCCACAGCTACACCGGCGACCAGCCCACGCTGGACACCATGCACAAGGATCTCTACCGCGCCCGCGCCGCGGCCATGTCGATGATCCCCACCTCAACCGGGGCCGCCAAGGCCGTGGGCCTGGTGCTGCCGGAGCTGAACGGCAAGCTCGATGGCGTCGCCATCCGCGTGCCCACGCCCAATGTCTCGGTCGTGGACCTCACCTTTGAGGCCTCGCGCAGCACCTCGGTGGAAGAGATCAACGAGGCCATGAAAGCCGCCGCCGCTGGCCCGCTCAAAGGCATCCTCGGCGTCACCGCCCTGCCCAACGTGTCGATCGACTTCAACCACGATCCGCACAGCTCCACCTTCGCGCTGGATCAAACCAAGGTCATGGAGGGCACCATGGCCCGCATCCTCACCTGGTATGACAACGAATGGGGCTTCTCCAACCGGATGAGCGATACCGCCGTGGCAATGGGCAAGTTCCTCTAGGCATCCCCGCCACCGCCACCTGACCAAAGGGCCGCAGCACTCCGCTGCGGCCCTTTTTCATGGCTCGCCCTTTCTCGCCATGCATCCAGCGCATAGAGGGGCGGCGAAAGCAGACGTTGTGCTGCACCGCAGCATGACTATCTGTGCCCTCGAAAGACACCAACCGATTGCACGAAAGGACAGCACCGATGACCGTCTTTACCAAACTCCGCTCCGCTATGGAGAAACATAACCGCTACGAGCAAACCCGCCGTGAACTGGCGAGCATGTCGCGTGAAACCGCGCTTGATCTGGGCCTTTACCCGGAAGACGCCGCACAAACCGCCTATCGCGCGGTTTACGGCTAATTCGCTTCGCAAACATGGGTAGGCCCGCCTGACTGGCTCACATCCACCACCGGCGTCATAAAAAGAAACGCGCCGTCAGGCGCACATTTAAAGCGTTCCGCCAAAAACCTGACTCACAGCTTTTGGCGGAGCGCAGTGCGAGGCAGGACTGTTGCGCGCGCCTCGCCTTTATCTGATGTCTCAGGTTAAAGGCGTGACGCTTTAGGTAATAGCCCGCTCTACGGGCCGCTCTGCACCGCCCCGTTAAAGCGATCCTGCCGCGCCGCAACGCCCGGCAAATCCAGCAGGGAGGTGTGGGCGGCGGGCGGCAAAACCCACCGCTCCACGGCATCAGGCAAATGCATCAAAACTCGCCAGCGCCTTCGTCTTGACCCCAGTTCACACTTGCCTAGCCAATGCGCTCCAGCAGCCGCGTCCGCACCCGCTTGGGCACAAATTTCGAAACATCTCCGCCCAGCCGCGCGATTTCTTTCACCAGCTTGGAGGCAATCGCCTGCCGCTCGGCCGAGGCCATCAAAAACACGGTTTCGACACTGTCATCAAGTTGGCGGTTCATGCCAACCATCTGATATTCATACTCAAAGTCAGCCACAGCCCGCAGCCCACGAATGATCACACCGGCACCCACATCATGGGCACAGTCGATCAGAAGGTTCTCAAACGGGTGCACCACGATCTCGCAGCCGGTTTTCTCGGCCATCTCACCGCATTGCTCTTGCAGCATCTCCACCCGCTCTTCCAGGGTAAACAGCGGTCCCTTGTCGGCATTGATCGCAACGCCAATCACAAGCCGGTCAACCAGAGCGCAGGCGCGTAGGATAATGTCGGTATGTCCAAGAGTTATCGGGTCAAAAGTGCCCGGATAAAGGCCAATGCGCATAAAAGTCCTCCCGTAAATATGCTGGCTTTGGGTGGGCACAAGAAACACACAGCATCAACGAGGGGCAAGCCAAAATCCGCCCTTTGCGCAATAATATTGCGCCTTTATTGAGAATATCGGCGATGAAGCACCAGTCGCGGGGCTAGTGCCCCATGATCATCCCTTCCAGCGCATTCTTCTCCATCGACAATTCGCTCAGCCGCGCCTTGACCACATCACCAATCGAAACCAGCCCGATCATCTTGCCGTCTTCCACCACCGGCAGGTGGCGAAAGCGCCCCTGCGTCATGATCTCAAGAACGCCCAGCGCCGTCTCCGAGGTGGTGCAGGTGATGAGCTTCCTCGTCATCAACTCCTCCACCTTGTCGCTCATGCACGATGGCCCACGACGGCCCAGCTCGCGCACGATGTCCCGCTCCGAGAGGATGCCTTCCAGCGCAACGCCATCCGGCGAAACCACGACCGAACCAATCCGCTTTTCCGACAACAGCTTTGCCGCATCCGCCACCGAACTGCCCGGCTTCACCGTTTCCACGGCTCCGCCATCGCCTTTTTCCTTCAGGATCTGCTGCACCAGCATGAGTGTCTCCTTCGCGTTTCAGCCCCGCCTCCCCAGCGTTGCGCCGCGCGCGACACCTGTCAAGTCTGCATCCCCTTGCGGCGACATTGGCCAAGGGTCGCCCATGGCTCAGGCCGCCGCCCCCTCCAGCCGCTCGATCTCGCCGCGCAAGCCCTCACACAGCAATTCCGCAAAGCGCGAATGCCGCCGCACCCGCCGATCATCGCCATGGCGCACCAGCCAAAAGGTGCGCTTGAGGCTCCAGTCCTCGGCCAAAACCCGCTCAACCCTCGGGTCCGCGCCCAGGGCAAAACCATGCACCACGCCAAGCCCCGCCCCCTGCCGAACCCACTGGAACTGCACCGACGCCGAGTTTGACGCCAGTTGCACCCGCTCCAGCCCCAATTCGCTAAGGTAGTCCAACTCCTTGTCAAAGATCATGTCAGGCACATATCCCACCAGCCGCCGCCCCTTCAAATCCTCCAGCCCGCTGACCGGCTGGTGCCTGAGGTGGCTGCGCGAGGCCGCAAGATAAAGGTGGTAATCCGCAATCTTCTGCACCGTCAGCCGCGCCGCCGTGGGCCGCGACACCGCCACCGCCATATCGGCCTCGCGCCGGTTGAGGTTGAACACCCGTGGCAGCGAAACCACCTGCACCTCCAGGTCAGGATGCGCCTCGCAAATGCGGGCCACCACCTGCGGCAACAGGAAGTTGGCGCAGCCGTCCGGCGCCCCCACCCTGATGGTGCCGCCAAGCCGGTCCTCCTGCCCGCGCACCGCATCCTCGGCCGCCAGCATCGCCTGCTCCAACTCTTCGGCATGGGGCACCATCCGCTCGCCCGCCTCGCTCATCGCGTAGCCCTGTGGCGATTTCAAAAACAACTTCGAGCCCAGCGCTGCCTCCAGCCGCGCCACGCGGCGCCCCACGGTGGCCGGGTCCATCTTCAGCACCGCCCCCCCGCCCGAGAGGCTCCCCTCCCTTGCCACCGCCAGAAAAATCTTCATGTCGTCCCAGGCCGGTGCTGCCGCCATGCTCTCTCTCCTCTGAACCGTCTTGCATTATTGCAAAGCGCTTTTGCCAAGCTGCCGCTTTTACCTCGATTAATGCAAGAGTAAGGTCGCCGCAATTCAAACCCCCGGAGGAAAACCCCATGGAAGAGATCGGCCACTTCATCAACGGCACCCGCACCGCAGGCACGTCAGGGCGCACCGCCGATGTGATGAACCCCGCCACCGGCGAAGTGCAGGGCAAGGTTGCCCTCGCCACCACCGCCGAGGTCAACGACGCGGTTGCCAAAGCCGCCGAGGCGCAAAAGGCATGGGGGGCCACCAACCCGCAGCGCCGCGCCCGCGTGATGATGAAATTCGGCGCGCTGATCAACGAGAACATGGATGCGCTGGCCGAGGCGGTTGCCCGCGAACACGGCAAAACCCTCCCCGATGCACGCGGCGATGTGCAGCGCGGCCTTGAGGTGGTTGAGTTCTGCATGGGTGCGCCCCACCTGCTCAAAGGGGATTTCACCGATGATGGCGGCCCGGGGATCGACCTGCATTCCATGCGCCAGCCGCTTGGCGTTGTCGCCGGGATCACCCCGTTCAACTTCCCCGCCATGATCCCGCTGTGGAAAATGGCCGGCGCTCTGGCCTGCGGCAACGCGATGATCCTGAAGCCCTCCGAGCGCGTGCCCACCACCGCCATGATGCTGGCCGAGCTGATGCAGGAAGCCGGCCTGCCCGATGGCGTGCTGCAAGTGGTGAACGGTGACAAGGAGGCGGTTGACGCGCTTCTCGACAATGACACCATCCAGGCCGTCGCCTTTGTTGGCTCCACCCCGATCGCCCATTACATTTACAGCCGCGCCACCGCCAACGGCAAACGCGCCCAGTGCTTTGGCGGCGCCAAGAACCACATGGTCATCATGCCCGATGCCGATATGGACAAGGCCGCTGACGCGCTGGTTGGCGCAGGCTTTGGCGCGGCAGGCGAACGCTGCATGGCGATCTCGGTTGCCGTGCCAGTGGGCAAGGACACCGCCGATGCGCTGATCGAAAAGCTGGTCCCCCGTGTCGAGGCGCTCAAGGTTGGCCCCTATACCTCTGAGAATGATGTCGATTACGGGCCCGTTATCACCGCAGCCGCCAAGGAGCGCATCCTCGGGCTGGTCAACTCCGGCGTCAATGAGGGCGCAGAGCTGGTGGTTGATGGCCGCGACTTCTCGCTGCAAGGCTACGAAGAGGGCTATTTCGTTGGCCCGTCGCTGTTTGACAACGTGACCCCGGATATGGAGATCTACCGCGAAGAGATCTTCGGCCCGGTGCTGTGCCAGGTGCGTGCCGACAGCTATGATGAAGCCCTGCAACTGGTGATGGACAACCCCTATGGCAACGGCACCGCGATCTACACCGCCGATGGCGACGTGGCCCGCGATTATGCCCACCGGGTGAATGTCGGCATGGTCGGGATCAACTTCCCCATCCCGGTGCCGCTCAGCTACCACACTTTCGGCGGCTGGAAGGCCTCGGGCTTTGGCGATCTCAACCAGTTCGGCCCCGATGCGTTCCGCTTCTATACCCGCACCAAAACCGTCACCTCCCGCTGGTTCTCCGGCATCAAGGACGGCGGCGAGTTTGCCTTCAAGCAAATGGACTGATTGGCCCCTCGCCAATCTGCACCACTTTCAAAGGGCGGCCCATCGGGTCGCCCTTTGCGCGCGCCGTTCCCCGCTGGACTTCCCTTGACCTATTGGTAAAGAATGGTCCGCGCAGGAAACAACAGCAGAAAAAACGCGCAATGCCCGTCACCTACCAGATCCTCGCCGATCTCGGCATCGTCTATGTTCGCTACGATGGCCCCATGGATGTCGCCGAAAGCGGGGCGCTCTTTGCCAGCTACATGGCCGATCCCGGCTTTCGCCCCGGACAAAAGCAGCTTGTCGACCTGTCGCGCATCACCGGGTACGAGCGTGATTTTGCCGGGCTGCTCGCCCTTCAGGCCAAAAAGGCCGAAGCCTTCCTGCAAGGCCCCGAAACCATCATCGTCTACTACGCCCCCGGCGGCGTGGCCCGCGAGGTGGCCCATCTCGCCATGCGCAGCTGGGAAAACCTCGATGCCATCGTCGCCCTGGTGCAAGATACCGAAGCAGGCACACTCTCCGTCCTCGGTCTTTCAGAAACCAGCTTCTCCGCCCTCATCCAGGGCGCGGTCTGACCCCCGGTGCGCCCTTCCCAAAGCCCGCCGCATCGGGCAGTCTTTGCCCATGACACCGCGCTATTTTCTGAACCGCCTGCGCGAAGCGGGTGATGCCCTCCTTTGTGTGACCACGCCCGAAGGCGAGATCGCCCGCCTCACCCTGCATGAGCTGCGCATCACCGAAAGCCGTGCAGCCCGCCCCGGCGCGGCCCCCGAAAGCTGGAAAGAAACCCTGCTCAGCCTCGCCCCCGGCCCCGGCCCGATCCTGCGCGCCTCGACCCTCGCCAGCGAGCTTGCCTCCTGCCTCAAGGCGCTCCCCGAGGCCGAGAACCTGCCGCTCTTCATCGAGATCACCCGCGCCGGAACCGGCCCCCGCCGCCACCGCCTCGCGCCCCCCGAAGCGACCGGCGCCCGCCTGCTGATCCCCCTCACCGAAACCACCGAGTCCGCCCGCCCCATCGCCCCCCACGCCCATAATCACGATGACGACCAAGGGCACGACCACGGGCACACCCGCGAAAACCACCCCCCAAAGCCCCTCCCCAACCTCTAAGCACTCAACCGCATGCCCGGCTTGGATTGGCCTTGGGTGGACCGTCCTTCGGTTGAGCGGACCGGGCCTTTCTGCCGCAGATTATAAAGGTTCGGGCACACACACCCCGACCGGAATCAAGCCGCAGGCGCCGGTCGAGCGCCTGCCCGTCCGGCGGGCTGGCGCTACCTTGCCACCAGCGCCCCGAATGAACGGAAGATGACCTTGTAACCATAAAGGGCTTCCGAAAGGACGTTGGGGCGCCATCCCACGGGCAGGCGCGCGACCGTCTTGGGTTGCGTCCAGTCGCCCCCCAAACCGTCCTCCAAAACAGCACAAAAAGCCGTCTCAGCCGTCCCCCTCATCACACAAACCCACCCACCATCCTTCTGATCTCGCCATCACCCTACATCGCCCTTGCGCTCTCAACGGCAAGATCAGCGCCAATACCCTCCTCACTGGCCGTCCGGCGCGGAAAGTGATCCAAACAGCGCCCCAAAGCCCCCTCCTCACGCCAGCCCCAAACCGCCCGCCCCCCGGAACCAACCGCCCCTGCCTGCGTTCTCCCAATAACCGAAAGGACATCCCATGCCCCGCGCCCTCGCCAAAGCCGCCCTTGCCCTCACCCTCACCGCCGCCCCCCTCGCGGCGCAAACCGCCTGCCCGCAAGGCACCATCCTCGCCGATAGCGCCTGCCACCTGCCCGGTGACACCAGCGTAACCACCTTCAACCAGCCGCAAGTCGAAGACACCAAGGTCTATGACCTCACTGCCAATGGCCCCTTCGGCATCACCCGCTACGAAGATGCGCAGCGCGTGACGCTCAGTAATAACAGCCTCCTGATCACCAACCCCGATGTCGACCTGACGGTGATTGCCGACTGACGCCGCCCAATTTCCCTTCCCTCCCTCTTCGCCCCGGTGCACCATGTGCCGGGGCGCCGTGCCCTTCGCGCAAGGGGGATCAAAATGGCCGTCACACAACCAAGCTTCTCGCTGGGCATCGAGGAAGAATACCTCCTCGTTGACCGCGACAGCCTCGAACTGGCCACCGCTCCCCCCGAGCTGATGGAAGATTGCACCACCGAGCTGGCCGATCAGGTCAGCCCCGAATTTCTGCAATGCCAGATCGAAATCGGCACCCGCAAATGCGCCACCATCGCCGAGGCGCGTGATGACCTGAAGCGCCTGCGCTCTGCCGTCTCCCGCTGCGCGGCGCGCTATAACCTCGCCCCCATCGCCACCGCCTGCCACCCCTTCGCCGATTGGAAAGACCAGCACCACACCGATCGCGCCCGCTACAACACCCTGCGCGATGACCTCGGCGGCGTGGTCCGCCGGATGCTGATCTGCGGGATGCACGTCCACGTCGGGATTGATAACGACGACCTGCGCGCAGACCTGCTCCCGCAACTCAGCTACTTCCTGCCGCATCTCCTGGCGCTCTCGGCCTCCTCGCCCTTCTGGCAGGGGCAGGATACCGGCCTCTCCTCCTACCGGTTGTCGGTGTTCGATAACCTGCCGCGCACCGGCCTGCCGCCCACCTTTGAAAGCTTCGCCGAATATGAGCGCACGGTAGATGCACTGGTCGATCTCGGCGTCATCGAAGACAGCACCAAGATCTGGTGGGATCTGCGCCCCTCTCACCGCTTCCCCACCCTCGAAACCCGCATCTGCGACGTAACCCCCCGGATCGAAGACACGCTCTCCATCGCCGCCGCCAACCAGGCCCTCTTGCGGATGCTCTGGCGGATGCGGGTGCGTAACCTGCGCTGGCGGCACTACGGGCGCTTCCTGATCGCCGAAAACCGCTGGCGCGCCCAGCGATACGGCGTCAACGAAGGGCTGATCGACTTTGGCGCCCACCAGATCACCCCCATGCCAGACCTCGTGAACGAACTGATCGCCCTGCTCGAAAAAGACGCCCACGCCCTCGGCTCCACCGCCGAACTCGAACGCCTGAGCGAGATCGCCACCCAAGGCACCTCCGCCGACCGCCAACGCGCCGTCTACACCGGCAACCGCGAGTCCGGCGCAAGCCACAACGCCGCCATGCGCTCGGTGGTCGAGCATCTGATAGACGAGTTTCATGAGGGGCTTTGAGGGGGCTGCGGAGATTACCGTGACGATTAAGTAAGCCGCCCCCCACCCAATCCCCCACACAAGGCGGTCGCGCGCCTGCCCGTGGGGTGGCGCTCCAACGTCAGTTCAAAAGCCCTTTATGGTCGCAAGATCATCTTCCGCCCCTTCGAAGCGCTATCGTCCAACCAGCGCCAGCCCGCCGGAACGGGCAGGCGCTCGACCGGCGCCTTCGGCTTGATTCCGGTCGGGATGGAAGTGGCGGCTATCACTCTGACTTGGCCTGCTGGAAGTCCGGTCAGCGGACGGATCAGACCTTCAATAAATTTCAGAATAAATTACAACTATGCTAGGCTTTGCGCAAAATTTTCCCGCTCTAAATGTTCCAATAGCGTACTGGGTTTTGAATATGTTTCATTCCTTCAATCGATATCCGCTTGCCTCGGTCACCGACGAATTTTTCCCAAGCATTTTTCGGTGCAGGAGTGCCGTTGAATCCTTTTCGATCAGGACTTTCGCCGCCCATAGGCACACGATCAGGAAAGTTGGCATGTGTTGCATCCAGCCATTCATTCGCGACAAAGGCACCGACAACAACGCCTTTGACAACCGCCAAAATATAGTCAGCGGCATCAGCCCTGCTCTTGGAAATTCGCCAAGCCAGTCGTGTTTGTTGATATATGGCACACACATCCGACCTATCTTCCAAACGATTGATGTTGATAAGGACTAGCTTCTCTTCAGGTTCAACATCGATCTCTGGAAGGGCATATTTGTCGATTATTTCAATGACATTCATTGGGCCTTTTGCTCCGCTACCGTAACCACCTTGAACATTTGTTAGGCCGGGAAATGCGTCAATCAGAGAAGCCTCTACTTCAAGTATTGCGGCATCTGGAATGTCATGGCGATGAATGACGTAAGACACCTCAAGACCCGCGTTCTTAATCTCGGCAATACGGGAAAATTTCAATGAGATTGAATCGTCGTTGTCGTCAATCAGTTTCTCATGTCTTGCTGCTGCGTGTGCAAAGACACGATTCCCCTTACCTTTTCCAACATAAAACGTTTCGCCATTTCTTGGATCAATCAAACGATAGACGTAGTTTCCAATCTTTTCGGAAACGCCGGCGGGAAACCCTGAGATCACTTCCATCAACCGCTCCTAAACCTTCGGACTGTACAGAGAAATATTATTTGCACTTACAGCATTCCGTCCACCCTGAATTTTAGTAAGTAGGCCTGTTGATGGCGTAAGATTGGGCTCGTAGGAGACCTCCACCCCTAACCCGTCCTTCCAATCCTCACCACCGCGCGGCCCCACCTCCCGCATAGCCCCCTGCCCGGCCAAACTCCCCCCATCTCCCCCCTTGCCAAATCCCGCTCCACCCCTCAAATTGAACATGCGTTCAAATCAGCGCCACCGGGGAGGATCACAGCATGGATTTCGCGCTTACCGAAGAACAGTCCGCCATTTTTGATATGGCCCGCGATTTCGGGGCCAATACCATCGCGCCCCACGCCGCTCAGTGGGAGAAGGATGGCATCATCCCCAAAACCCTCTGGCCCGAGCTTGGCGCCCTTGGCCTCGGCGGCATCTATGTCTCCGAAGAGAGCGGCGGCTCCGGTCTCACCCGGCTTGATGCGACCCTCGCCTTCGAGGCGCTCTCCATGGCCTGCCCCTCGGTTGCCGCCTTCCTGTCGATCCACAACATGTGCGCCCGCATGATCGACGGTTACGGCTCCCCCGAGATGAAAGAGCGCCTCCTGCCCGGCGCCGTCTCCATGGAAACCGTCTACTCCTACTGCCTCACCGAGCCCGGCGCAGGCTCTGATGCCGCCGCGCTCAAAACCCGCGCCACCCGCACCGATGAGGGCTACAGCCTCACCGGCACCAAGGCCTTCATCTCGGGCGGCGGCTACTCGGATGCCTATGTCGTCATGGCCCGCACCGGGGATGACGGCCCGCATGGCATCTCCACCCTGGTCGTCGAGGATGGCGCCCCCGGCCTCAGCTTCGGCGGGCTCGAAGACAAGATGGGCTGGCGCGCGCAACCCACCCGGCAGGTGCAGTTCGATACCTGCATCACCCCCGCCAAGAACCTGCTCGGCGAAGAGGGCAAGGGCTTCAAATATGCCATGGCCGGGCTGGATGGCGGGCGGCTCAATATCGCGGCCTGCTCGCTTGGCGCGGCCCAGGCCGCCCTCACCCAAACCCTCGCCTACATGGACGAGCGCCGCGCCTTCGGCAAATCCCTCAATGAGTTTCAGGCCCTCCAGTTCAAGCTCGCCGATATGGAAATCGAGCTGCAAGCCGCCCGCGTTTTCCTGCGCCAGGCCGCATGGAAGATCGACACCGCCGCAACAGACGCCACCCGCCACTGCGCCATGGCCAAGGCCTTTACCACCGAGGTGGGCAACCGCGTGGTCGATACCTGCCTCCAGCTTCACGGCGGCTATGGCTACCTTGCTGACTATGGCATCGAAAAGCTGCTGCGCGATGTGCGCGTGCATCGCATCCTTGAAGGCACCAACGAGATCATGCGCCTGATCGTCGCCCGCGGGATGCTCGCCCAATGAGTGATGTGTCAATCCGTATCGAAGGGGCCGCAGGCCGCATCACCCTCACCCGCGAAAGCGCGCTCAACGCGCTCTCCCATGAGATGTGCCTCGCCATAGACGCCGCCCTGATCGACTGGGCGCAAGACCCGGCCGTGAAGGTGATCCTGATTGACGCCCTGGGCGAAAAGGCCTTTTGCGCTGGCGGTGACATCGTCGAGATGTATCACAACGGGCGGGCGGGCAATTTCGATCAAGCGCGACACTTCTGGCGGGATGAATACCGCATGAACGCCCGCATCGCCGACTATCCCAAGCCCATCGTCGCCTTCCTGCAAGGCTTCACCATGGGCGGCGGCGTGGGGCTTGGCTGCCACGCCTCCCACCGCGTTGTCGGCGACACCACCCAAATCGCCATGCCCGAATGTGCCATCGGCCTTGTGCCCGATGTGGGCGGCAGCTTCATTCTGGCAGGGCTGAACCAGCTTTTGCCGGGCCTCGGCAGCTGGATCGGCACAACCGGCCACCGCATCAAAGGCGCGCGCGCGATCCCCGGTTTCGCCACCCACCACGCGCCCGAAAACACCTGGCCCGACCTCAAGGCCCGGATCATCGACACCGGCACCATCCCCCTCCCCGAGGGCGAAAGCACCGCCGCGCCTGATCCCACCCCCGTCGCCCGCCACTTTGACAAGCCCGACCTTGCCAGCATCCTCGCAGCCCTCACCGATGATCCCTCGGACGAGGCGCAAGCCGCGCTCAAGGCCCTGTCGCGCGCCGATCCGCTGGCCACCGCCTGCCACCTCGCCATCCTGCACCGGCTGACCCCGCAAAGCACCATCCGCGATGCGCTCACCCTTGAGTACCGCTTCACCTACCGCTGCATGGAGCAGGGCAACTTCCTTGAAGGCATCCGCGCCGCCGTGATCGACAAGGACCGCAGCCCCAAATGGCCAAACCCCTCACTCACCAGCGTCACCCCTCAGCAGGTTGACGCCATGCTCGCGCCGCTGGGCGCCAACGACCTAACATTTCCGGAGGACAACACATGAAAATCGCCTTTATCGGTCTGGGCAACATGGGCGCTCCCATGGCCCAAAACCTTATCGCGGCCGGCCATGATCTGACGGGCTTTGATACCGCCGCCACCCCAGAGGGCATCTCCCTTGCCGCCACCGCCGCCGAGGCCGCTTCGGGGGCCGAGGTGGTGATCACCATGCTGCCCAACGGCGCAATCCTGCGCTCTGTCGCGGCCGAAATTCACCCCGCCATGCAGCCGGGCGCGATCCACCTTGATTGCTCCACCGTCGATGTGGAAAGCGCCCAGGCCGTCGCCTCCGCCGCCACCGAGGCTGGCCTCTCGGCCCTTGATGCCCCGGTCTCGGGCGGCACCGGCGGCGCATCGGGCGGCACCCTCACCTTCATGGTCGGCGGCCCCGATGCGGCCTATGCCACCGCCCTGCCGCTGTTTGAGATCATGGGCCAGAAGTCGGTGCTTTGCGGCGGCGCGGGCATGGGCCAGGCGGCCAAGATCTGCAACAACATGATCCTCGGCGTCACCATGATCGCCACCTGCGAAGCCTTCGCGCTGGCCGATAAACTCGGGCTTGATCGCCAGTCGATGTTTGATGTGGTCTCCACCTCCTCGGGCTACAGCTGGACGATGAACGCCTACTGCCCCGCCCCCGGGGTTGGCCCGCAATCCCCGGCGGACAACGACTACAAACCAGGCTTCGCCTCCGCCCTCATGCTCAAGGATCTGCGCCTCTCCCAGCAAGCCGCTGAGGCCGCAGACGCCGATACGCCCATGGGCCAGGCCGCGCTTGATCTTTATGCCGAGTTTGTCGAGAGCGAAGGCCAGGGCGACACCGATTTCTCGGCCATGCTGCCGCGTTTCGAAAAGCGCCACCGCGCCTGACGGCCCCGCTTTAACCACACCCCCCGCCCGGCACTTTACTCACGCCCGGACGGGGGCCGCGCACAGGCCCTCCCGCCCCTTCCCCTTGCCCGGAGGCGCCTCACGCGCCGCCGCCATTCTGTCGCACCCCACCGATTGCGGATGACTCACGGGGCCGCATGTTATATTCTATACTTCGAATATGATATAAAGGAGCATCCCATGTTCAAAAACAACGTCGGCGGGATTGACCGCATCGTCCGTATCGTCGTGGGCGCCGCGCTCATCGTGGCTTTCTTCTTCTACCGGGACGCCGCCTATGGCTGGCTCTTCCTCATCGGCATCATCCCGCTCTTCACCGGGCTGTTTGGCACCTGCCCGCTCTATTCGATCTTCGGCATGAATTCCTGCCCGATGAAGCGCAACTGAGCGCGCGCCTTGCGGCGTCCCGCCGCAGGAATGAAACCATGCGGCCTCCCCGGTGTTGTTCTCCCAGAGAGCAACTTTTTCAAAGGAGGCCGCCGATGCACACCACCCGAACCTACGTTGCGAGCGGCACCCTTGCCTGCCTCATGCTCCCCCCCCCGGCGCTGGCCCAAACCGGCGCAATGGCCGATGCGCCCGCCCAAAAAGCCCAGGATCAAAACGGGCATCAAAACCGGCATCAAGGCGGGCGCGGCCTCGCAACCCCCGCCATCCAGCCCGGCACCCCGCTTGAGGGCACGGCCTATAAGGTCGTCGATCCCTGGCGCTACGGGCTGGAGCCCGCCCCCCAAGGCAGCGATTATGTGGTGCTCGACGGCCAGCTTTTGCTGATGAACACACGCACCACAGAGGTCATCACCCTTTTGCGCGCGCTCCATATTGGTAATTAATGAACCTAAACCCGATCACAGGCGGTAAAAGACCATGAGACGTATGAAAGCCATCCTCCTGCTCACCGCAGCGCTCGCCTTCTTTGCCGCGCCCTTCTTTGTGAGCGGTTTCGCCGGTTTTGATCCCGCCCTCTTCCCCATCCCGCAAGAAAACCCGCCAGTGCAGCCCGCAGGCTGGGCCTTTGCCATCTGGGGCGTGATCTATGTGTGGCTGGTGGTCCACGCGGGATATGGCCTGCTCGCCAAGGCCGATGACGTCGGGTGGGACGCACCGCGCTGGCCGCTCATGGCCTCGCTGGTCATCGGCGTCACATGGCTTTCCGTCGCCACCTTCTCGCCGATCTGGGCCGAGATCGAGATTTTCGCCATGCTCGCCCTCGCCCTCTGGGCCTTGGCCGTGACCCCTGCAAAGCAGCCCTGGCTGCTCTCCACCCCCATCGCGCTTTATGCTGGCTGGCTCACCGCCGCCAGCTTTGCGGGCCTTGGCATCACCGGCGCGGGCTTTGGCTTGCTCTGGGGGCCCTATGGCTGGGCGGTCGCCTGTATCCTCGGCGCGCTCCTCGTGGGCCTCACCACCGTGCTGCTGGTGCGCCCCAACCCGGCCTATGCCTTCGCCCTCTGTTGGGCGCTCATCGCTATCGCCGTGCGCAACTGGGGCGTCAACTGGGACATCACCCTGCTCGCCGGGTTCGGCGGCCTCACCGCACTGGCGGCCACCGCGCGCAGCTATTGGCTGTCAAACCTCGCTCACCGCGCCTAGAGCATGTTGCTCAAAAGTGGGAACCGGTTTTGAGCTTCTCGAACATGCGAAATCAATAAGTTAGAGCATGTCGCGTGAATTCGAATGAACGCGACACGCTCTAGGCGCAACGCCCCGCACAGTTAACCAGCTTGCGCGCCCTTTGGGTGCGAAAACGCAGGCATGTCAAATGTGCATCGGTTGCGCATCACTTGTGGCCCCCTCACTCGGCGGCCATTTTCGCGCCTTTCAGCATATCCTTAAGGTAGCGCCCGGTATGGCTCGCCTCTACCTCGGCCACCTCCTCCGGCGTGCCCGTGGCCACAATCTCACCGCCGCCATCGCCCCCCTCGGGGCCAATGTCGATGATATGATCGGCGGTCTTGATCACGTCGAGATTGTGCTCGATCACCACCACGGTATTGCCGCCATCCACCAATTCATGCAGCACTTCCAGCAGCTTGCGCACATCCTCAAAGTGCAGCCCGGTCGTTGGCTCATCCAGAATGTACAGGGTGCGCCCGGTCGAGCGCTTGCTCAACTCCTTGCTCAGCTTCACCCGCTGCGCCTCACCGCCCGAAAGCGTCGTCGCCTGCTGGCCAACCTTGATGTAATCCAGCCCCACCCGGTGCAGCGCATCCATCTTGTCACGGATGCTCGGAACCGCCTTGAAAAACTCCTGCGCCTCTTCAACCGTCATATCAAGAACGTCGGCTATGCTCTTGCCTTTAAACTTTATTTCCAACGTCTCGCGGTTGTATCTCGCGCCCTTGCAGGTCTCGCAGGTGACATAAACATCAGGCAAAAAGTGCATCTCGATCTTGATCACACCGTCGCCCTGGCACGCCTCACACCGCCCCCCCTTCACGTTGAACGAGAAGCGCCCGGCCTTGTAGCCCCGCGCCTTCGCCTCGGGCAGCCCGGCAAACCAGTCGCGGATCGGCGTGAAGGCCCCGGTATAGGTCGCCGGGTTGCTGCGCGGCGTGCGCCCGATGGGTCGCTGGTCGATATCAATCACCTTATCAAGGTGCTCCAGCCCCTTGATCGTTTCGCAAGGCGCCGGGGTCTGGCGCGCGCCGTTCAGCGCCATCGAGGCGGTCTTGAACAGGGTTTCGATGGTGAGCGTAGATTTTCCGCCCCCCGAAACCCCTGAAACACATACAAATTTCCCAAGCGGGAAGTCGGCGGTCACATTCTTGAGGTTGTTCCCCGTCGCCTTCTTCACCGTCAGTTTCTTGCGGTTGCCCTTGCGGCGTACGCTGGGCACAGGAATTTCTCGCTTTCCGCTGAGATACTGCCCGGTGACAGAGTTCGGATCGGCGGCAATCTCCCCCGGCGTGCCCTTCGAGACAACCTCGCCCCCATGCACCCCGGCCCCCGGCCCGATATCAAACACGTAGTCAGCCTCACGAATGGCCTCCTCATCATGTTCCACCACGATCACCGTGTTGCCCTGATCCCGCAGGTTTTTCAGCGTCGTCAGCAGCCGCCCGTTGTCACGCTGGTGCAAACCAATGGAAGGTTCGTCCAGAACATACAATACCCCCGTCAACCCCGAGCCGATTTGCGAGGCAAGCCGAATGCGCTGGCTCTCGCCGCCACTTAAAGTGCCACTTGAACGTGACAGCGTAAGATACTCTAATCCAACGTTATTCAGGAATCCAAGTCGCTCACGGATTTCCTTCAGAATGGCGCGTGCGATCTCGTTCTTCTGCTTGCTCAGGCTCTCAGGCACCGCCTCGCACCAGGCCAGTGCTTCGCGGATGCTCTTCTGCACCACCTGGCCCACATGATCGCCCGCAATCTTCACCGCCAGCGCCTCTTCTCTCAGGCGGAAACCACCACATGCACCGCAGGGCCTATTGTTTTGATAACGCTCAAATTCTTCGCGAATCCAGTTGCTATCGGTCTCGCGGTAACGGCGCTCCATATTGGGGATCACCCCCTCAAACGCGCGGCTGATTTGATACACCCGCCCGCCTTCATCGTAGCGAAATTTAATCTCCTCATCGCCCGATCCGTAAAGGAACACCTGCTGCACATGCGCGGGCAGGTCTTTCCACCGGGCGTTCTTGTTGAATTCGTAATGTTTCGCAATCGCTTCAATGGTTTGCAGGAAGTACGGGCTCTTTCCCTTCCGCCACGGCGCCAGCGCCCCGTCATAGACCTTCAGGGTTTGGTCCGGCACCACCAACCGCTCATCAAAAAACAGCTCCACCCCAAGCCCGTCACACTCCGGGCAGGCCCCGAAGGGCGCGTTGAAGGAAAACAACCGCGGCTCGATCTCGGGGATGGTGAACCCACTGACCGGGCAGGCAAAATTCTCGCTGAAGGTAAAGCGTTCCGGCTCCTCGTCCGCCGCCACGGCGGTTTCCAGAATGGCAATGCCCTGCGCCAGATCAAGCGCCGTGCGAAAGCTGTCTGCCAACCGGGTTTCCAGCCCCTCTTTCACCACCAGCCGGTCTACCACCACGTCAATGTCATGGCGATATTTCTTATCCAGCTTTGGCGGATCGTCGAGCTCATGAAACGCCCCGTCAACCTTCACCCGCTGGAAGCCCTGCTTGCGTAACTCGAGGAATTCCTTGCGATATTCCCCTTTGCGGTCCCGGACGATGGGGGCCAGCAGGTAGGCCCGCGTGCCCTCTTCCATCTTCATCACCCGGTCCACCATGTCCTGCACCTGCTGCGCCTCAATCGGCTTGCCGGTGGCGGGTGAATAGGGTGTTCCGGCGCGGGCAAACAGCAGGCGCATATAGTCATAAATCTCGGTCACCGTGCCCACCGTGGAGCGCGGGTTTTTCGAGGTCGTCTTCTGCTCAATCGAGATCGCCGGTGACAGGCCGCTGATGTGATCCACATCAGGTTTTTCCATCATATCAAGGAATTGGCGCGCATAAGCCGACAGGCTCTCAACATAGCGCCGCTGCCCTTCGGCGTAGATCGTATCAAACGCGAGGGATGATTTCCCCGAGCCGGAAAGCCCGGTGATCACCACCAGTTCGTCGCGCGGGATATCCACGTCTATGCCCTTGAGGTTATGCTCTCGCGCGCCCCGCACCTCGATGAATTTTTGCTCGGCCATGCCACCCTCAAAGGTTCTACCCGTTCCAGAGATAGGGGCTTGGCCGCGAGTCTCCAACCCAAAATGCAGAACAAACCGTGAAAATGCTGACAGGCTGTTGTCAGGAGCGTACTGCACGCCCAAAAATCAGCCAGATCACCACGATCCCAACGCCCGAAATCCCTACGCTCAGCGCCACCAACCCGCCCAGCCCAAAGGCCAGCGCAAGGGTGAAAACCGGGATGGTGAGCGCGGTGCCCACGTTGCCAAGCTGCGCAATGGCCCCATTGGCCCGCGCCTGATCGGCCGGGTCGCTGTTGAGCCACGGGACCGAGGCAAAGGCCGCGCCCGGCACCGCGCCGAAAGCCAGCATCAGCGGGAAGCACAGCACCGCGCGCAGCTCCGGCAGCCCCCAGAACGCCAGCATCAGCAACAGCCCCAGGGCGAAGCCCATCATGCCGATTGGTGCAGGCGGTACCCGGCGGGTCAGCGCGCCGGCTCCAAAGGTGCCAACCAGCGCCACCAGCGGCAGCACGGGAGAGGCCCAGCCTCCAAGGAAATCGGGAAGGTAGGTCAACAGTGCCATGAACATCAGCGTATGCCAGAAGAACATCAGCGCCGGGGCCACCCGCCGTGCGCTGAGATATATCGCGCCGTGGCGGGCAAGCCAGCCTTCGGCCACCACCGGACCCCGGCCCACGCGGCGCGGCAAGAGCGGCGCAATCGCCACCCCGAGCAGCGCCAGCGCGCCCCCGTGCGCAAGGTAAATGCCCATGCCAAGCGCCTGTTCTGCAAGTGAAAACAGCATGAACCCCACGCCAAAGAAGGTGCCCCAGAGGCCCATCACCATCGGCCTGTCCGCAGTGCGCGCAGAGGCGGCCATCAGCGTTGGCCCTGCCACCACCAGCGCCAGATGGGCAAAGCCCTCGACCACCCGCAGCGCCAGAAACAGGCCAAACGGCAGCGGCACGGCCTCCAGCCCGGCAAGCAGCGCCCCCGCCGCGATGGCCACCAGCAGAAGCCGCCGCGCCCCGAACCGGGCCACCACAATCCCCGCCGTCGCGCCAAACAGGATACCCGCGACTGAGGTCATCGACACCGTCAAAGGCAGCGTCGCGCCGGCCTCGGGGTAGCGCAGCGCCAAGGCATCCAGCGTCAGCGCGACCTTGGCAAAATGCCCCGCCGCCAACAGCCCAAGCCCGTAAAGCAGCGCAACAAGCGGCCAGTTGGTGCGATCTGAGGAGATGGGCATACTCATCCCCGCTTCTCCCCCGCGCAGCGCTTGGCGTAAAGGGGGGGGTGTGCTTTACTCCGGGTCAAATCAATTTTGCACCGCATTTTTTGCCCCGGAGAGATTCCCATGCTCAAGGTCATAACTGCCTGTTTCTTCGCCCTTATTGCCACCACCCTTTCAGCACAGGAGCGCCCTTCCGCGATTCTGGTGATGGATGGCTCCGGTTCGATGTGGGGCCAGATCGACGGCAAGACAAAGATCGAAATCGCCCAGGACGTGGTGGGCACCGTGCTAGAGACTCTGCCTGCGGATCAAGCGCTTGGCCTCACCCTCTATGGCCACCGCCGCAAGGGCGATTGCACCGATATCGAAACCGTCGTTGCCCCGGCGCTTGGCACCAAGGGGGCAATCACCACAGCGGTCAATGGCATCTCGCCCAAGGGCAAAACCCCGATGACGGAAGCCGTCCGCCAAGCCGCGATTGCCCTGCGCTACACCGAGGAAACCGCAACCGTGATCCTTGTCTCCGACGGCATCGAAACCTGTGATCCTGATCCCTGCGCCGCCGCGCGCGCTCTGGAGCAGGCGGGCGTTGATTTCACCGCCCATGTGGTTGGCTTTGATGTGTCCGAAGCCGAAGCCCTGCGCCAAATGCAGTGTATCGCCGATGAAACCGGCGGCACCTTCCATACCGCCTCCAACGCCGATGAGCTGTCCACCGCCATGGTCCAGATCGTCGATGTGGTCGAAGCGCCCGAGCCAGCGCCGCCCCTCACCGTGACGGGCCTCACCTTCCGTGCCCAGCTTGGCAAGTATGGCCCCTTCATCACCACGCCGCTCAATTGGGAAATCCTGCAAAACGGCTCGCCCGTGGGCGAAACCGCCCTCTCTGCCACCCATGCCGCCGATCTTGATCCGGGTGAATATACCGCCCGCGCCACCCGCCCCGAGGATGGGCTGACGCGCGAGGCCGCCTTTACCGTGGCCGATAGCGCGTTGAATGTCATCGTCATGTTCCCGGCACCTCCTGTCACAGTCCAGTTCCAGGCCCGCGATGGAAAGAACGGTCCGCCCATCACCGATCCGTTGGTCTGGGATCTGCATCGCGGCGAGACGCTGGTCGAGGGGCCGCTGAACGTGGATCGCTTCAGCGCCGATCTGGAAAAGGGCGAATACCGTGTCACCGTCATGCGCCCGTCCGATGAGGCCAGCGCCGAGGCGATCTTTGGTGTGGGTCGGGTGAACAAGAAGGTAGTCGTCGAGCTGCCCGAGTATCGCCCCGCCGCCTCCCTTGAGGCCGCCGAAACCGCCACCGTCGGCAGCACCATCCCCGTCCGCTGGACAGGGCCGGACACCGCCAAGGATTTCATCGCCCTGCGTAAAATCGGTGACAGCGGCTATATCAACTACACCTACACCGCCGAAGGCTCTCCTCTTGATCTGGTGATGCCGCCAGAGGCGGGCAGTTACGAGATCGCCTATATCCTGAACGATCACCGCAAGACCCTCGCCACCCACCCGATCGAGATCACCGCTGTCGAGGCCAGCATCACGCCCCCCGCCGCACTCCCCGCCGGGAGTTCGGTGCAGGTCCGCTGGACAGGCCCGGATTACAAGAATGACTTCATCGCCGTCTTCCCGCGCGGTGAGCGCAAACGCTATGAAAGCTATGCCTACACCCGCGAAGGCTCTCCGCTCGATCTGCAATTGCCCTCCGAGCCGGGCAGCTACGATATCGCCTATGTCCTGGCCCAGGATCGCACCACACTGGCCATTGCCGAGGTGGAAATCGCCGCTGTCTCCGCCAGCATCACCCCACCTGCCACCCTCAATGCCGGAAGTTCGGTGCAAGTTGGCTGGGAAGGCCCGGATAACAAGAATGACTTTATCGCCGTCTTCCCGCGCGGCGAGCGCAAGCGCTATGAAAGCTATACCTACACCCGCGAAGGCTCTCCGTTGGATCTGCAACTTCCCGCCAAGCCCGGCGCCTATGACATTGCCTATGTGCAGGCCGAGGGCCGAAATGTGCTTTCGGTGGCCGAGGTCGAGATTGCGGCCGTTTCCGCCAGCGTCACCCCACCCGATACCCTGACCATAGGCAGTTCGGTGCAGATCGGTTGGGAAGGCCCGGATGACAAGAATGACTTTATCGCCGTTTTCCCGCGCGGTGAGCGCAAGCGCTATGAAAGCTATACCTACACCCGCGAAGGCTCTCCGTTGGATCTGCAACTTCCCGCCAAGCCCGGCGCCTATGACATTGCCTATGTGCAGGCCGAGGGGCGCAATGTGCTTTCCGTCGCCGAGGTAGAGATCGCCCCTGTCACAGCCACCCTCACCCTCGGCACGCTAACGCCGCAGGGCAAGCTCCCGGTGGAGTGGGAGGGCCCGGATAACAACGGGGATTTCATCGCCATTTTCCCGGCGGGCGGTGACAGGTATCTCGGTTACGCCTACACGCGCGATGGTTCTCCCGCCATGCTCACCATGCCCGACCGCCCCGGCGACTACGTGGTGAAATACCTCCTGAAGGTGGATCGAACCCCCATCGCGGAAGTGCCTGTCACGCTGGAGTAACCCACCCAGACCGACACATGAAAAAAGGGCGCCCATCACCGGGCGCCCTTTCAATTCCAATCTCCGCCACCCTGAAGGCTGGGTGCTAACCCACCTCTAGATGTGGATCGCCCGCCCGTAGGCTTCCAGCACGCTTTCGTGCATCATTTCGCTCAGCGTCGGGTGCGGGAAGACCGTGCTCATCAGGTCTTCCTCGGTGGTTTCAAGCTGGCGGCCAATCACATAGCCCTGAATCAGCTCGGTCACTTCCGCGCCCACCATATGCGCGCCCAAAAGCTCGCCGGTTTCGGCGTCAAACACGGTTTTCACCAAGCCCTCCGGCTCGCCCAAGGCCACCGCCTTGCCGTTGCCGATGAACGGGAACTTGCCCACCTTCAGCTTGTGTCCGGCCTCCTTGGCCTGCGCCTCGGTCATGCCCACGCTGGCGACCTGCGGGTTGCAATAGGTGCAGCCGGCAATGCTTTCGGGCTTCACCGGATGCACATGCTGGCCTGCAATCAGCTCAGCCACCATTACGCCCTCATGGCTCGCCTTATGCGCCAGCCAAGGGGCACCCGCGATATCGCCAATCGCAAACAGCCCGTCCACGCCGGTGCGGCAGTATTCATCGGTGATCACATGGGTCCGGTCGATCTTTACGCCCAGCTCTTCCAGCCCCAGCCCCTCGGTATTGCCCACAATGCCAACGGCAGAGATCACGGTGTCAAACACCTGCTTTTCCACCTTGCCGCCCACTTCTATATGGGCCGTCACCTTGCCCTTGGCGCGGTCAAGCTGCTTGACCATGCCCTTCTCGATGATCTTCATGCCCTGCTTCACAAACTGCTTTTTGGCAAAGGCGCTGATGTCCTTGTCCTCCACCGGCAGCACACGGTCCATCACCTCCACCACCGTGGTGTCAGCGCCGAGCGTGTTGTAAAAGCTGGCAAATTCAATGCCAATCGCGCCCGAGCCGATCACCAGCAGCTTCTTGGGCATCCGCTTGGGGGTGAGCGCGTGGCGATAGGTCCACACCAAATCCCCATCGGCCTCAAGCCCCGGCAATTCACGCGCGCGCGCGCCGGTGGCCAGCACGATGTTCTTGGCGGTCAGCTCCTCGGTGCCCTTGTCGGTTTTCACAGCGACCTTGCCCTTGCCGGTGATCCTCGCCTCGCCCATGATCGAGGTGACCTTGTTCTTCTTGAACAGGTGCTTGATGCCGCCTTCCATCTGCGCCGCCACACCGCGCGAGCGTTTGACAACGGCCTCAAGATCAAAGTCCGGCTTCTCGACCGACAGGCCAAAATCCTTGGCCCGGTGCATCAGGTGAAACACCTCCGATGTCCGCAGCAGCGCCTTGGTGGGGATGCAGCCCCAGTTCAGGCAGATGCCGCCGAGGTTTTCACGCTCAACGCACACCACGTTCAACCCAAGTTGCGCCGCCCGGATCGCGGCCACATAACCGCCCGGACCTGCGCCAATCACGATGAGGTCGAAGTTTTTAGCGGCCATGATTCTCTCCTGTGCCCAAACTAGTTTGGTATTAAACTATTTTTCGCCCACTCCGAAACCCCGAAGCGATTTTGCCCCTCCAGCGCCCCTCACCCGGATGAACCCCAGCCCGCCGCCTCGCCCTTTTCGATCCTTTGATAGGTCCAGCCGTAGCCCCCGGCGGCAAGGTAGGCTTTCTCCTTTTCGCTTGAAACGCGGGCCAGCGCCTCGTTGCGATAGGGAAAGCGGCTGAAATCGCGGATCACCTGCCGATGCGCCCGCGCATGTTCCAGGTTGTTGCCCTGCGACATGCGCGTCATGAAGCACCGCACCGCACGATCCTGATCGGCCAGCACCTCCGAATGCATCAAGGGCAGGTAAAAGAACTGCCGCTTCGGCCCGTCGATCCGCCGATCAAACCGGTTTTCTATCGCCCATTTCGCCATCTGCCGCGCACGGGCATCGGTGGCAAAGCTGCGGCCATCGCCGCGAAACATGTTGCGCGGAAACTGGTCGGTCAGCACGAGATAGGCCAGCACCCCCTCAGGCGTGTTGCGCCAACCGCGCAACGCATCGTCATGCACGTCCTGCCAAAGCCCGCCAAACCGCTTGCGAATTTCAGCGTCCACCGCGTCATCCACCGCGTACCATCCCTCGGGGCCAATCTCATCAACCCAAAACCTGAGGATATCTTCCGCTTGTTCCATACTGCCACTTCCTCCCAAAAAGCACAGCCCCAGCCAAACACGCGCCGCGCCCTGTGACAACCGGTCAGGCGGCAGTTTCGGCATCCCCGCGCTCATCGTCGATGTTCTCGATAAACACCTCCTGCGCCGCTTCCATGGCAACCGGGGTGGAGGACGACAAAACCGGGGTGTAGCTGGTGGTCTCATCCACCGGGGTCGAGGGCCGCCGCGTCATCCGCCAAAAGGCATAGCCGGTGATCGCCGCCATCAGCCCGCCGATATAAATGAAAAAGCCGGTCGGCCCGATCAGCCCCATGAACCAACCTGTCACAATCGGCCCGGCAATCGCCCCCACCCCGTTCACAAAGATCAGCCCGCCGGAAGCGGCGGCCATGTCTTCGGGTTCCAGAAAGTCATTCGTGTAGGCAATCAGCAGCGAATAGAGCGGGTTCGTCATGCCACCAATCGCAAAGCCCGCCGCCAGAACCGCCGTATAGGCATCGCCGTACACAAAGCCAAAAATCGCGCCAATCCCGCCGAGCATGGCGATCATCGCGATCAGCATCCGCCGGTCCATCCGGTCGGAAATCCAGCCAATCGGGTATTGCATCACCAACCCGCCCACAAAGATCGACGCCACAAACCCCGAGGTTTGCCCAACCGAAAGGCCCGCCTGCGTGGCAAACACCGCCGCCATGCCAAACGTTGCCGCATTGGCCCCGCCCAGCAAAAAGGCCCCCACCACGCCCAGCGGCGAAATGGTGTAAAGCTGCAAAAGGCTCATCGCCTTGGTGGTCTCAAAGGCCGGGGTTGGCTGCACGTTCAGCAAAATCGGCGCAAACGAGATCGACACCAGCACCGAGGGGATCACAAACAGCAAGAAACCGGTCTCATCGGGGATCACCAGCAAGCCCTGCGCCGCCACGATCCCGGTCATCTGCACGATCATGTAAAGCGACAGCGCCTTGCCGCGGATCTCGTTGGTCACGGCGTTGTTGAGCCAGCTTTCCGCGGTCACGTAAACCGCCGAAAAGCAAAAGCCGATCACCACCCGCTCAATGATCCAGGCCCAGGGCGCGGCGTAGCTTGGGAACAAAATCAAAACTGCGCTGATCATCGAGGCCAGGGCCGCAAACACCCGCACATGCCCCACCCGGCGGATCATCTCCGGGGCCATGCGTGAGCCGCCCAGAAAGCCTAGGAAATAGGCTGACATGACGATCGAGATCTCAAGCGTCGAAAAGCCTTCGTTCGCCCCCCGGATGCCCAGCAGGGTGCCCTGAATCCCGTTGCCTACCATCAGCAACATCACGCCGAGTAACAGCGCCCATGTGCTTGCCAGAACCTTGATCATCGCCCGCGCTCCCTGCCATTGCGCCTCAAATGGCCCAAGTGGCGGTGCCGTCAACCGCTTGGTTGCGACGCCGCCGTGTCGTTATTCGTCCGGCAACAGCAGCGAAGCGTCCCCGTAAGAGAAAAACCGATATTCGGCGCCTATCGCATGGGCGTAAATTTCCCGTATCCGCTCCGGCCCCATGAGGGCCGAAACCAGCATCATCAAGGTTGATTTCGGCAGGTGAAAGTTGGTCATCAACGCGTCTGTCAGGGCAAAGTCATAGCCCGGATAGATGAAGATATCGGTTTCGCCCTGCCACGCCGCAATCTGCCCCGGCCCGCTGGCCGCGCTTTCGATCAGCCGCAGCGCCGTGGTCCCCACCGGGATGATCCGCCCGCCCGCCGCTCGGGTGGCGTTGATCTCTGCGGCGGCCTCGCCGCTCACCTCGCCGCGCTCTGCGTGCATCCGGTGGGTGGTGACATCCTCCACCGTGACCGGCAGGAAGGTGCCCGCCCCCACATGCAGCGTCACCTCCGTCAACCCTACGCCCATCGCCTTGATCTTGCTCAGCAAATCATCGTCAAAATGCAGCGAAGCCGTGGGGGCCGCAACCGCGCCGGAGTGCTTGGCGAATACGGTCTGGTAGTCCTCGCGGTCTGCCGCATCTGCGGCGCGGCGTGCAGCGATATAGGGTGGCAAGGGCATCGCGCCCACCGCCTCAAGGGCTGCGTCAAAAGCCGCGCCCTCAGCCGAAAACCGCAGCCAAACCTCACCGCCCTCGCGTGACAGCACTTCAGCGCTCAACCCTTCGCCAAACTCCAACACCTCGCCCGGCTTCACCTTGCGCGCAGGCCGCGCCAGCGCCATCCACGCGCCCTCGGCGCCCGGCTCCAGCAGCGTCACCTCTACCCGCGCCTCCACCGGCCCTTGCGCGCTGTCACGTCGCCGCACCCCTGAAAGCCGCGCCGAAATCACCTTGGTGTTGTTCAGCACAAGCCGGTCACCGGGGCGCAAATACCGCGTGATATCAGCGACATGCGCGTCATCTATCCAGTCCCCACCGGCCACCAGCAGCCGGGCCGCAGGGCGCGGCTTTACCGGGCGCGTGGCGATCAGCGCTTCGGGCAGGTCAAAATCAAAATCACTCAGCTTCATACCGCCCGCCATACCCGGCCAAGCGCCAAAAGTTCAATGCCTCCGGCGGGGATATTTTTGGCAAGAAAATACAACCAGCGCCGCCTTTCGAGCCACCACCGTGGCAAGCCTGCGCCTTTCACGCGGCGGCTAGTCCGTACCTTTCAGCGTGGGCGGCGGGCGGCGGAAGATCTCGCGGAAAATCCCCGGTGTAAGCACCGAAAGCGGGTTCACGCTCACCTTGGGGGCCGAGGCAGGCCCGGTCATCCGGTAGTTAAAGCCAAACAGCCCCTCGCCCTTTTTCGAGATGATCTGGCCGATGCCATTCACCACGTAGATCGGGGAAAAGACCCCCTGAACCTGCATGTAATCGCGGTTCATGTCATAAAGCCCGGCCACCGAAATCCCCAGCGACGGGCCAACGCCCGAGCCTTTGGTGATCTGCACCGCGCCGGGCGTGAGCACAAAATCCACCTCCGAGTGGGTCAGCAGGATGCCTGCGGCCTGCAACTGCTCGAGCAGGCCCACAACCGAGATCGCATTCAGCAATGCGGCCAGCCCCGGCGCGCTTTGCACCCGCACGTTTTTTACCCTGAGGGCGCCGTCATAAACACCGGGCTGGCGGCGCGGTGTGAGGGTGAGTTCCATTGAGCCGCCCTTGGCCTTCCGGAACAGCCCCGCCGCGCGAAACACCCGCCCCGCATCATCCGAGCCAAAGCGCACCGCTGTCTTGCCGCGCACCGGCACCAGCGTGCCAGAGATCGGCGCCGCGCCGTTGACCAGCCCCTTGAAGCTGCCGTTCAGCCCGCCGCGCGATTTGAGATCGGCGGAAAACCCGGTCAGCGCGATGCTGTCGGAAATTACCAGCCGGTCCAGCGCAAGGCGCATCGGCGCGCCCGCCGTATCGCCGCCACCGCCCTGCCCGAAGGAGGTTTTGCGGATGTCGACCCAACCACCGCTCACCCGCACCGCCGGAGTCACCCCCCGGCCCCGCCCGGTGAGCGTGACCGGCGCATCAATCCAGGCTCCCGCCTTTACCCGGCTGAAGGTGGCCGCCTTCAGCCCGCCACCCGGGTTCAGCGTTACCTTGCCTTCCGCCATCAGCCCCGGCGCTTTCAGCGAGAGGTTCGAAATCACCGCAGGCTCGCCAAGCTGGCCTTCGACCCGCAGCGATCCCTTGGCCGATTTGCCCATCGACCAACCCAGCTCGGATATGCGCAGGCCCATCCGGTTGAGATCAGAGGCGAGGGTAAAGCGCGGCGCCCGCCCCTGCGCCAGATCAATCGCAAACTGCCCGGTGCCCGCGCCCGAAACCATGCCACGCGGCAGGCCGATATTGAACTTGTCGACAAAGGCCTGGCTCAGCTCGATCGTGCCCTCTACCCGGCTGCCCGCCTTGGGGGTTTTCAACGGTTGCACCCATGTCGCGGTGATCGGCAGCCCCTCAATCCGACCCGGCCCGGTGATCATGATCTCCTCGTTATGGGCCACCACATCCAGCGCTTCCGCCGTCAGCACGCGCCCCGGCACCACCTTGGACGAGCGCACGCCGCTCAGCTTGCCAGCCACCCGAAACTGGATGCGCTCCTTGGGGGCATTTTTCATCAGCGGGAAGGTCACAAGCCCCTCCAGCGCGGCGCGCCCGGCAGCAATATCCACAGGCTGCTTCGCCTTGGTCAAAAAGTGCCACGGCTCTTGGTCCAGCAGGCTCAGCGCGGCGGTGATGCTGCTTTCGGTGCGCAGCTCGATCTCGCCCTGCGCCGGGATTTTGGTGATATCGGGCACCCGCAGCACCGAGCCTGTCACATCCACCATCCCGCCCTCGGGAGCGGCCATCTGGCCCTTGTCGAGCGACAGCGTATAAACATTCCCCGAGATCGAAGAATAGCCGCTCGCCCCTGTCACCGGCGGCAGCGTGGGCAACGGCACCACCTCTCCGTCGCGGAACTCATAAACCACGTTGACCAGCGGCGTTTCAGCCCCCGGCTGCATCCGCAACGCGCCCTGCACGTTAAAAAGCTCGCCCGCCAGAACCCGCTCGGAAATCCAGTTGCGGGTTTTCGAGGCCAGCGGCAGCGGCCACAGATCAAGGAGCCGCTCATGGCTCATCCGGTCCACCGCGAAATCAAGCGAGGCTTCCCAGCCCTCCGGCCTTGGTCGCACCGCGCCGCTGGCATTCAGCGTCAGGTCATCCCGGCTCAGCGCCATTTGCCCGATCACAAACTCAAAGGGATCAAGCGTCAGCTTCATATCCAGCGCGCCCCGGTCAAATTCCGCCTGCGTGCGCAGCAGCCCGGTTGGGTTCAGCCGCACCTTCTGGAATTGAAGCTGCGCGATCATGCGCGTCGGCCAGCCGGTGTCCTCGATCCCCTCCAGATAGGCATGGCCCGTGGCGCTGAAAGCCCCGTCCGGCCCGGCGAGGCGCAGCTCGTCAAACACCACCCGCGCGTCATCCGGCTGATAGTGGAAGTAACTGCGCCCGCCGTCAAAACCCACCGGCGCTTGCCCCTGCCCCGGCTCGATCTGGCCTGCGCCAATTTCGAGCTGCCCGGCCAGCTCGGCAAGAGCGCCGTCCTCATTAACCCGCGCGCGGAAGGCGCCCGAAATCGGCGCGTCCAGCAGTGCCAGAAAGGCCGTGGCCGGGCTTTGCGCGGCAATGTCGCGCGCTGAAACGCCATCCACCCGCACCCCCAGTTCCGCCGCGGTCGAGTTGCGCTCGGAGGCGAATGTCAGCTCCACCGCTGCCGGGACAACCTCAAACGCGCCGGAGCCAGCCCCCGCGGGCGCGATACTTGCCGCATGGTCCCGCTCCTCGGCCCAATCGGTTTCTTCCTGCGGCAGCTCACCCGCCAGTTGCAGCGCCAAACGGCCCGAGACATTGCCCGCGTCCTGGCGCACCACCAGATCCCCGTCATAAAGCACCCACTCGCGCGTGGAGCGGGCATCAAACACCTCCAGCACCATGTCGGTGGCGGCAATTTCCTCGATCGGGGCGAGGCTTGGCAGGGCAAACATGCGGTCAATCGCGTCGATCAGTTCGGCAAGGCTGCGCCCCGAGCCGCCCAGATCAAGCGCCACATCCCCCAACTCCAGATCAAAAGTGCCATCGGCCCGCCTTGAAAGCCGCGCCGCCGCGCCCTCCACCTGCACCGCCCTCGGCTGGATTTGCCCGGCCAGCAAAAGCCCCCGGTCAAGGCTCGCGCCAAAGGCCGGAACATGCAGCATCTCGGTGCCGTCAACGGCCAGAATATCTACATCCCTAAAGCTCACCCTCGGCAGGGCGGTGCGCGAAAAGATGATGAAAAGCTCGCCCACGTTCACCGTGGCGCCGCCCATGCCCTCGGTCAGCTCGGCCTCCACACGGGCGGCGAGCCAATCGGGCGCGGGCAGCTCCTTGCCCGCCAGCACAAACACCATCACCGCCACCGCCAGCACCACGATTACCACCACATCCAGCGCCCAGATGAAGGGTTTGGCGATCATGTGGCGGCGGCGCTTGTGGCGCGGCTTGGGCGTTGGTTTGGATCGTGGCGCGCTTTGCTCCTCTGTCGCCTCTCCCGGCTCCGATGGGCGATCCAGCCCCAGCCGCTCTGGCCGCGCCTCCACCGCCACCGCCTCGCCCCTGTGCCCTTTGGGCTGCCCAAGCGCGGGGGCGGCACCAGAGTCGGGCGGGGTGTCACCGTCCAATCCCAGCTTTTCGGGGGAGGGCACCTGCCCCGCCGCCTTGGCGCCCGCATCATCGCGCGCCACCGCACCAAGCGCCTTTGGCGGCGCTGCGCCGCTCACCTCTGCCGGGCCAATCCAGCGGCTCGCGCGGCCTTCTTTCACAGCCTGTTCCGCCTCGGCGTCAGCATCACGCCGGCGGGCCAGGGCTGGCTGGCCCTCACCCTCTTGCGGCTCCGCAGTCTTTTGCGGCGAGTTTTCTGGCGGCGTCATGGGCCGGGTTTACCCTTGCTTTGCGGCACGTTGGCCTATCTGCTCTTAACGCCTATACTCGCAATTTCCGGCGCTCTTTTGAAGCGCAATCCAATGTTGGGAGAAACCACCGTGCTCACCGGCCAATCCGCGCCCGATTTCACCCTGCCCCGCGACGGCGGCGACGAGGTTACTCTGTCTGCCCTGCGCCCCGGCACCGTGGTGCTCTATTTCTACCCGCGCGATGATACGCCCGGCTGCACCACCGAGGCGCTTAAGTTCACCGCCGCCAAGGAAGATTTTGCCGCCGCCGGGGCGCAGGTGCTGGGCATCAGCCGCGATACCGTCGCCAAGCATGAGAAGTTCTGCGCCAAGCACGCCTTGGGCATTCCGCTGCTCTCGGATGGTGATGGCGCGGTCTGCGAGGCCTATGGCACATGGGTCGAAAAAACCATGTATGGCAAGAAAAGCATGGGGATAGAGCGCTCGACCTTCCTGATTGACGGCACCGGTGCCGTGGTGCGCGAGTGGCGCAAGGTGAAGGTCAAAGGCCACGTCGATGAGGTGCTCGAAGCGGTGCGCGGCCTGTGACAGCAAGCCTCGCCGAACTGGCCGATGCGGTGTTGCGCTGCCCCGAGGGGCGCGGCAAGGCGGCGCTGTCTCGCCAAAACGCGGCGCTCTGGCTTGAAAGCCGCGCCGCCGATGCGCCGCTTGAGATCGGCACCGCGTCCCCGCCCGATATGCCCGCCCGCCCCGCCGCGCCCGAGCTGCTGGCACCGCGCGATGTGCCCCGCCGCAAGCCCGGCTCGCCGGATGGGCGGCGCGCCATGTTGCACGCCATCGCCCATATCGAGCTGAACGCGATTGATCTGCATTGGGATGTCGTCGCCCGCTTCACCCATATCCCCATGCCGCTTGGCTTTTATGATGACTGGGTGCGCGCCGCCGATGATGAATCCCGTCATTTCAACATGATGTGCGACTGTCTTGAAGCGATGGATAGCCACTATGGCGCGCTTCCCGCCCATGCGGGCATGTGGCGCGCCGCCGAAGAAACCGCGCTTGATCTGCCCGGCCGCCTTGCGGTTGTGCCCATGGTGCTTGAGGCCCGCGGCCTGGATGTGACGCCGGGCATGATCACCCTGTTCGAGCAGGCCAAGGAGCGGGGTGCCGTCGATGCGCTCAAGGTTATCTACGCCGAAGAGGTCAGCCATGTGGCCTACGGTGCCAAGTGGTTCAACTGGATCTGCGGGCGTGACGGGCTGGACCCCAAGGAGGCGTTTCACAGCCTCGTGCGCCGCTATTTTCCCGCAGGCCCAAAGCCGCCCTTCAACGAGGAAAAACGCGCCGAAGCCGGGATGCCGCCTGATTTCTACTGGCCGCTGGTCGAAGGTCGCTGAGAAAGCGCGCCCACTTGCGGCACGCCGCCGCAGCTTCGCCCCGCAACCCCTCTGAAATCGGCGAAAAATTGCCGAATCGCTCCCTCTGACCAACAGGCGCCTGCCGCCGCCACGGCAACCGGGTTGCCAGCCCCTACGCGTGCACTGTAACACAGGGCATGTTCGGCATCGCTGGGGGCGTGATCGAACCATTGTTGGGGACGGGAAACAGGAATGAACCATTGAAAGCACGCGTCTTGCATCGCTTGCATAGCGTCATCGAACGCCGCTTGCCCGAACAACGCTTGTTCCTGCGCTCGGACACCGACACTCGCTTCATCCGGCTTCGCTCGGAAACCCAGCTAATCGCACTCACAGGCTCCGCTCTCGTTGTCGGCTGGGCCATCATCGCCACCGCCGTTTTGCTGATGGATTCCATCGGGTCCGGCTCGATCCGCGAGCAGGCCAAGCGCGAGCAGGTCGCCTATGCCGCTCGCCTCAATGAGCTGTCCGCCCAGCGTGACGCCCGCGCCGAAGAGGCCGCCGCCGCGCAAGAGCGCTTCAACGCCGCGCTTGATCAGATCTCTGTCATGCAGTCGCAATTGCTGGCCTCCGAGGATCGCCGCCGCGAGCTCGACACCGGTATCGGCGTGATCCAGGCCACCCTGCGCCGCACCATGAAAGAGCGCGACGCCGCCATGAAGGTGCGCGACGAGGCCCTCGCCACCCTTGAAGGCGCAACCGGCTCGGCAAAAACCACCGATGGCCGCCTCGCCGATGTGGAAGGCACCGTTGATTTCCTCACCGCCGCGCTTGATAGCACCGCCTCCGAGCGCGATGCCATGGCCACCTCGGCCCGCTCCGCGCGCGAAGAAGCCCAGCGGCTGGAATTTGAGCGCGAGCTGATCCTTGATCGCAACAACCGCATCTTCACCCAGCTTGAAGAGGCGCTCACCGTCTCCGTCAAGCCGCTCGACAAGATGTTCCGCGATGCCGGCCTGCCACCTGACTCGCTGATCAAAACCGTCAAAAAGGGCTACTCCGGCCAGGGCGGCCCCCTCACCCCGGTCACTTTCTCGACCAAGGGGATGCCGCTCGACATGGGCCAGAACCGCGCCAACCGCATCCTCAAAGGCCTTGAGGAGATGGATCTTTACCGCATCGCCGCGCAAAAAGCGCCCTTCGCGGTGCCGGTAAAATCGGCCTTCCGCTTCACCTCGGGATTCGGCCCGCGCTGGGGGCGGATGCACAACGGCACCGATTTCGCGGCCTCTTACGGAACGCCGATCTATTCCACCGCCGACGGTGTTGTTATCCACGCCGGGCGGCAATCCGGATACGGCAACCTCGTGAAAATCCAGCATGAGTTCGGGATCGAAACCCGTTACGCCCACATGAGCAAAGTTCGCGTGAAAGTCGGCCAAAGGGTCTCGCGCGGCGACCGGATCGGTGATATGGGAAGCACCGGACGCTCGACTGGCGTGCACCTTCACTACGAAGTGCGCGTTGGTGGCAAGCCGGTAAACCCCATGACTTACATCAAGGCAGCGAAAGATGTTTTCTAAAAGCAGGATCAACGAGCCTGGCAGCGGCCAAGGGGCCGACGCCGGCAAACCGGAAACCACGTCAACGGGCGGACCGCCGCCCAAGCAGGCCACCACGCCGCCAAGCTCCGGCAGCAGCTCTGCGCCCGTGTCCTCCGCCCCCAAGGCCAAGCCGCCAGCCTCCACGCTGTCGTCTGACCTCACCATCGTCGGCAACATCAAGTCGACCGGGGACATCCAGATCGAGGGCACCATCGAGGGCGATATCCGCGCGCACCTGCTGACCGTCGGTGAGGGCGCCACGGTGCGCGGCGAGTGCGTTGCCGATGATGTCGTGGTCAATGGCCGTGTCGTTGGCCGGGTGCGCGGCCTCAAGGTCCGCCTCACCTCTTCGGCCCGCGTTGAGGGTGACATCATTCACAAGACCATCGCCATCGAGAGCGGCGCCCATTTTGAAGGCTCCGTGCAACGCCAGGACGATCCTCTTTCGACCGGCAACACCGGTAGCGCCGCGCCTGTCATGCCCGCCTCCAAACAGGCTGGCGGGGCCGACAAAGGCTAAACCAGCCCGCAAATACCAGTTTACCAAAGGGCGCCTCATCGGGCGCCCTTTTTCCTTGGTCCCTGCCCTTGGTCCCAGCCCTTGGCCTACTCCGCCGGGTGGATCAGCGCCTTTTCATACAGGTGCCATGTGGCGTGGCCCAAAACCGGCAAGGCAATGAGCAGCCCGGCGAAAAACGGCACCATCGCCGCCAGCAGCAGCACCGCAAGCACCACCGCCCAAACCAGCATCACCAGCTTGTTCTCGCGCACCACCTCAAGGCTGGTCAGCATCGCGGTGATGAAATCCACCTCCCGGTCGAGCGCAAAAGGGATCGACACCACCGTCAACCCATAAAGCAACAGCGCCACCACCGCGCCAAAGATCACTTCCGCGACGATGAGTTGAACACCCTGCGGCGTGAAAAACGCCTCATAACTGCTGGAGATATTCATCAGCGCCGAGGGGCCAAGGAAGATCGCAAAAAGCATATGCGCAAAGAAGGTATAAAACAGAAAGTAGATCACGATGATCGCGCCGATCCACGGGATCTGCCTGGCACGCTCGCGCCACACACAGCCCAGCACACAGCGCCAAGTCAACCGTTCGCCCACCGCAAGGCGGCGCGACACGTCATAAAGGCCCACCGCCGCAAACGGGGCAACCAGCGGAAAGCCAAGACTCAGAATCAGCACCGTCGCCACCTGGCCGAGCGACAGCTTGACCATGGCAAACCCGCCAAAGGCATAGATCAGCGCAAAGAACAGGCCAAACTGCGGCGCCTTGGTAAAATCGCGCCAGCCCTCACGCAGGGCGGCCGCAAGGTCGCCAAAGTGCAGTTCGGCCACAACCGGCTTGGGCGAGGCCTCTGGCATCGCCACATCTGTTATCTCTGCCACCTGGTCCTCCCCGCCTGCCTGCTGCCCGTGCGCTTTCACGGCCATTAGGCATGGCGCAGGCCGGGGGATCAAGGCGCAAGCGCGGCAAAGCACGCGCGCCCCGCCCTTTCGCGGCTAAAGCGTTCCGCCATAACCCTGAATCACAGCTTTTGGCGAAGCGCAGGACGAGGCCGGAATGGTGCGCGCCTCGCCTTTATCTGATGTCTCAGCTCAAAGGCGTGGCGCTTCAGATCACCACCACCGGAGTGCCGCCACCCGGCGCGGCATGGGTGTCCTTGGGCACCACCGTCTGAAAGATCGGCAGGTCTTCGTTGGCCGGGTTCGCCTTGCAGTAAACGAAAAGCGAAACCACGTTCATCGCGGTCGAGGGATGGCCGGTCCGGTGCGCCGCGCCGCCACCGATTGGCAGGGTAAAGTTGACGTTCACCCTCATATCGGTGCCGCCGTCCAGCGTGGCCAGATGCGGCTGCATCGCGGCAGAGTTGAAAGCCTGCGCCAGCGCGGTGGCCATATCTGTCGCCGACATGGTCGAATGCCGCCCCACGTCGGGGGAGGGCAAGGGATGCTGGCGGCGCTGGTTGTTGCTGTGAACCCAATTTCCAAGGTGGTCCCTTGCGTGGAAGGGCGCGTTCAAATCGCTCTTGCGCCCATCATGAACAACCGCCTCAACGCGGGCCCTCTGGAACATAGGGTGGCTGGCAAGCTCCCCCTCTACCCCGTGTTTGGACGAATGGGCCGCAGGCCCCGATGGTGCGCTCACCGGATTGGCAAGCAGGCGTGTCAGTTCGTTCACGGTATAGGTCTGGCGTGCATATGGCATGGTCATAAAATCCCCAAATAAATGATCTAATAGATCACAGATGGGAGTTGTCTGACGCAGCGTCAATTGACGCGCTTCATTTATTCCCGCCGCCGCCAGCACATGGTTCAAATCGCAGGAAAAAAAGCAGCCCGGTATTCGGCCCGGTCTTCGCCCCGGCTTCGTGCCCAGTCCCGGCCCTACCCCTCGGCTTGCGCCTCGCTGCGCGATTTTCCGGCCACATCCTGCGCCAGAACCGACGCCATGAACCCATCCAGATCCCCATCCAGCACACCCGAGGTGTCAGAGGTTTCAAAGTTGGTCCGCAGGTCTTTGACCATCTGGTAAGGCTGAAGCACATAGCTGCGAATCTGGTTGCCCCAGCCCGCGCTGCCCTTGCTCTCATGCGCCTCGTTGATCGCCGCGTTCCGCTTGTCCAGCTCCATCTGGTAGAGCCGCGATTTCAGCGCTTTCATGGCGATATCGCGGTTCTGGTGCTGCGACTTTTCCGAGCTTGTCACCACAATCCCGGTGGGCGCGTGGGTGATCCGCACGGCGGAGTCGGTGGTGTTCACGTGCTGCCCGCCTGCCCCCGACGAGCGGTAGGTATCAATCCGAATGTCACTCGGATTCACCTCGATCTCGATGTTGTCATCCACCACCGGATAGACCCACACACTGGCAAAACTGGTCTCGCGGGTGCCCTTGCCAAACGGGCTGATCCGCACCAGCCGATGCACGCCACTTTCCGATTTCAGCCAGCCATAGGCATTGGGGCCGCTGATCTTGTAACAAACCGATTTGATCCCCGCCTCGGTGCCGGATTCCTCGCTCTGCATCTCTACCTTGTAGCCGCGCTTCTCGGCCCACCGCACATACATCCGCTGCAGCATCTGCGCCCAGTCGTTGGCCTCGGTGCCGCCCGCGCCCGCATTGATCTCAAGGAAGGTGTCATTGCCATCGGCCTCGCCGTTCAGCAGCGCTTCAAGCTCCTTGGCGGCGGCGCGCTTTTCCAGCACGATGAGGGCGTTTTCGGCCTCGGCCACCACCTCTTCATCCTCTTCCATCTCGCCCATCTCAACCAGCTCGATGTTGTCTTCCAGCTCCTGACGGATGCCGTGGTAGGTGGCCAGCGAATCCACCAGCATCTGGCGTTCGCGCATCAGCTTTTGCGCCTTGGCCGGATCGTTCCACAGGTCCGGGTCTTCGGTGCGGGCGTTGAACTCCTCCAGCCGGTGATCGGCGGTCTCCAGATCAAGCCGCTGGGCCAAAAGCTCCAGCGACTTTCTCACCGCATCCACCGCATTCTGTGCCTCGGCCCGCATATGCCCGCCCTTCTTTCCATGTGTCAGACCGCCTGATACCCCGCCCTGCGCGAGGGAGCAAGAAAGCCTGCCTTTTCTCAGCCGGAATTTCCCGATTGGCCCCAAGGGCGCAGGACCCCTGCCCCCATAGGGCGGGCACCACCCCACCCTTCAACGGCATACGCAATCGCTTGCGGGGGCGGGCCAACCCTGCCCCCGTTCACGATCAGCGGCTCAATAAAGCCCGCCGGAACTCAACGAACCAAAGCTGGCCTTGGGCGCAATCACCGCCTTTTTGCCGGTGGAGGTGGTCACCGCTGTGCCCGTCTGCTCCAACTCGTCTTCCCCGACCGCAAACATCGGCAGGTTGCTCCCCATGCCAAAGCCACCGTCAAGCATGGCGGCCATGCCAAAGATCGGCTCTTCGCCCTCGCGGAAGTATTCGGCCACCACGTTCGGCCCCGACGCCCCCGGCCCAAGCCGTGCGCCGGTGAAGCGGTCAATGTTCACCCAGTATCCGCCCGGCGGAACGGTGAACTTGCCGGCCCCATACTTGTCGACCGCCTTCTTCATGAAGCTGTTGAACACCGGGCCGCACATTCCGCCCCCCGAGGCACCCCGCCCCATGCTGCGCGGCCGGTCATAGCCAATGTAGCAGCCTGCGGCGATGGTGTTGGTGAAGCCCACAAACCACACGTCCTTGGCATCGTTGGTGGTGCCGGTCTTGCCCGCAATCGGGATATCGCCAATGCCCACCGTGCGCCGCGCGGTGCCGCGCTGCACCACGCCCTGCATCATCGAGGTCAACTGGTAGGCGGTGATCGGGTCAATCGCCTGTTTGCGGTTGCTGTTGATCCTGGGCAGCGTGCCGGGGGCCAGCGAGGCCTGGTCGCACTGTTCACACACCCGCTGATCGTGGCGATAAATGGTTTTACCCCAGCGGTCCTGCACCCGGTCCACCAGCGTTGGCTCCACCCGCTCGCCGCCATTGGCAAACATCGAATAGGCCGACACCATCTTGAACAGCGTCGTCTCCTGCGACCCGAGCGCATTGGCCAGGAAGGGGCCAAGACGGTCATACACGCCAAAGCTTTCGGCGTAGCTCGCCACCGTTTGCATGCCCACCTCTTGCGCGAGGCGAATGGTCATCAGGTTGCGCGATTGCTCGATCCCGGTGCGCAGCGGCGCGGGGCCATAAAACTTGTGGCTGGCGTTCTTGGGCCGCCACACACCCTGCGGCGTGTTGATCTCGATCGGCGCGTCCACCACGATGGTCGCCGGGGTGTAGCCACTGTCAAGCGCGGCGGCATAAACGAACGGCTTGAAGCTGGAGCCGGGCTGCCGGGTTGCCTGCGTGGCGCGGTTGAAAACCGAATGCTGGTAAGAGAAGCCCCCCTGCATTGCCAGCACCCGGCCGTTTTCCACGTCCATCGCCATAAAGGCCCCCTGCACGCGCGGCACCTGCCGCAGCGTCCAGCGAATAAAGCTGCCGTCCTGGGTCATCCGGCGCACATGCACCACATCGCCAAGCTCGAAATTGTCAAAGAAGCTGCCCTTCATCCAGGCAATGTCCTTGCGCGGCACCACGGTTGGCTCAGCGCCATCCATCGGCACGCCCTCTACGCCAAGGCGCAGCTGGTTTTCCTCAACGGCCAGCACCACGGCAGGATACCACTTCTGCTCAAGCTCCACATCGCGGGCCACCTTCACATTGGCCAGCGCCTCACGCCACGCGGCCTCGTCGCCCAAAAGGGCGGCATCAATGGTTTTGCCGGTGCCATTCCAGCGGCCAAGGCCACGGTCATAGCGCTCAAGCGCGCGTTGCAGCGCCAGTGCCGCCTCGGTCTGCAACTCCGGGTCCACCGTTGCGCGGATCGTCAGACCGCCGCCAAAAAACTCTTCCTCGCCAAAGTTGCGGCTGAGCTGGCGGCGGATTTCATCGGTGAAGTAATCGCGCGGCGGCAGCGCCTGTTTGAAGCTCTCGTAATCCCCGTTCTGCACGGTCTTCAGCTCCAGCAGGCGCTCGCTTTGATAGGTGTCATAGGTGATGTAGCCGTTCTCATACATCTCCTTGAGCACAAAGTTGCGCCGCCCGGTCGCCTTTTCCTTGTCGCGCACGGGATGGTAGTTTGACGGGGCCTTGGGCAGCACCGCCAGATAGGCCGCCTCGGCCGGTGAAAGCTGCGCCAGCGTCTTGTTGAAGTAGGTCTGCGCCGCAGCGGCCACGCCAAAACTGTTCTGCCCCAAGAAAATTTCGTTGAGGTAAAGCTCAAGGATCTTTTCCTTGCTCAGCGCCCGCTCCACCCGTGCGGCAAGGATGATTTCCTTCACCTTGCGCTCGGCAGACCGGTCGGAGCTCAGCAGAAAGTTCTTCATCACCTGCTGGGTGATCGTCGAAGCGCCGCGCAGCCGCCCGCCCTGCGCCGCATCAATCGCGGCCTTCAGCATCCCAAGCGGATCATAGCCCTTGTGGTGGTAAAAATTCTTGTCTTCCGCCGAGATGAAAGCCTGCTTCACCATCTCCGGAATCTCATCAGCCGGGGCGTAAAGGCGGCGCTCGCGGGCAAACTCATCCATGATCCGCCCCTCACCCGAGTATATCCGGCTGATGGTGGGCGGGGTGTATTGCGCCAGTTGCTCATGGCTCGGCAGATCGCGGCCATAAACCCAAAAGACAGCCCCCAGCAGCAGCCCGCCAAACAGCGCGCCTGTGGTGATCAGCGTGAAAAGCCCGCCGAGTATGCCGGTGATATAACGCAGCACCTGCCGCTCCATCTTTAGTGAGTTTGCTCGTTGCCCAGCTTATAGGCGAATTTGCCGCCCCGCGCAAAACACTTGCCGCAGGTTTTCCGGCAATTTGGCGCGCCTAAGGGTCACTTGGCCGTGAAACCCCGCCCCGCCCACCGTTTTATTGCCGAATCAGCGCTTTAAGCCGCTCGTCCTCTGCCACCCAAGCCGCGACCGAGCGGGCGATTCCCGCCGCCGCCAACTGCCGCCACTCGGCGTTTTGCAGTTTTTTCAACTCGCTGGGCGAGGACAGAAACGCGATCTCGATCAGCACGGCAGGGATGTCAGGCAGCTTCAGCACCGAAAAATCCCCATGCGCCCGTGGCTTCTTGTGCAGCTTCACGCCCTCATAGCGCAGCCCCGCTACCACCGCATCGGCCAGCGCCTCGATGCGCGGCTCGGTCTCGCGCCGGGCAATCTCCATCAACGCCTGCGCCACCTGATCGTCGGTGCCATGCAGGTCCGCACCCGCCAGAATATCCTCCCGATCATGCCGGTGCGCCAGCTTGGCCAATGCCTCTGTGCTGGCCTCGTTCGACAGGGTATAAACCTGCGCGCCCTGTGCGATCCCCTCTTCAATTGCATCCGCATGAAGCGACAAAAACACATCCGCCCCGGCCCGCCGCGCAATCGTCAACCGGGTTTCAAGCGAAACGAAACTGTCATCGTTGCGGGTGAGGATCACATCGTAATTGCCTGACCGTAAGAGACTTTCCTTCACGTCGCGCGCGAAGATCAACATCAGGTCCGCTTCCGAGACCCCATCGCGCAGCGCACCGGGATCAACCCCACCGTGGCCCGGATCAAGCACCACCGTCAGCCGGCCATCCTCGCTGGGGCGCGCCGCTGGCCGCGCCGTCAGCGCAGGCTCGGGGAACAGTGGCGAAGGCCGCGCACCGGCAGCACGGGCAAAATCCTCTGCACTCAATTCCTCAAGGCGCAGCTCAACCCGCGCCGAGCCATCCTCGGCCCCCGTCACCATCTGCGAGGTTGCCAGCCCATATGGCCCCGCAAGTTCGGCCACCAGCCGCGTCCACCCCGGCCCCATCCGGCCGGTGCGCAGCGCCACCACCTTTTCCAGCAGGCTCAGATCGGGGGTGCCCATGGGCGCAAAATCGACCTCGCGGAAATCCACCACCAACCTCGGCGGTTGATCGAGCATATGCACCCGCCACGCCACCGGTTGGCTCAGCGTCAGGCGCAGCTCAACCGCATCGGCGCTTTCACTCAGCCCCGAGCGCGCGCCATCCACCCGCGCCAAACCGGAAAATCCCTGCGCCAAAACCGCAGGCGCCCAGATCATCAGAAGGATCGCAAAAACCGCTCGCATGCACCCTGCCCCTTTGGCCCCGTGTCTACCCCATCCAAAGGCCGCCGCCAACGGCCCGCCGGCCACAGATGCGCGGTGCGCCGCCGCACGGTGCGCCACGTTAACCCGGCCCATGGTGCGGCACCCCGTATGCATAGGATGTGCATGGGTTGTGCATCCCTTGTGCAAACCGGGAAATTTCGTGAACACCGCCGCCGTTAACCCCGCCGAACGCTAGCCGTTATGCGAGGGTTTTCCAGTGTGTTTGCGCAACCGTGAGGGCGTGGATTTCTTCTTGTTCTTATACGGATTATCCTCCGCCTGGCTGCGCATATGCAGGCGGATCGGCACGCCGGGCATGTCAAAGTCCTCGCGCAACCCGTTGACAAGATAGCGTTTATACGCGGTCGGCAGTTTATCAACATGCGAGCACATCGCCACAAACCCCGGTGGCCGCGTCTTGGCTTGGGTCATGTAACGCAGCTTGATCCGCCGCCCGCCCGGCGCCGGGGGCGGATGCGCCTCGACCATGCCCGCAAGCCACTGGTTCAGCTTGGCGGTGGTAATCCGGCGGTTCCACACCTCATGAGTGCGCACAATCGCCTCGCGCAACCGCTCCAAACCCCTGCCTGTCTTGGCCGAAACGGTGATCAGCGGGGCCCCCCTCAGCTGTGGCAACAGCCGATCGAACGCCTCTTTCAGGCCCATCAGCTTGGCCTGTTTTTCCGGCTCTATATCCCACTTGTTCACCGCCACCACCACGGCCCGCCCCTCGCGCTCGGCAAGGTCGGCAATGCGCAAATCCTGCTGCTCAAACGGGATCGCCGCATCCAGCAGCACCACCACGACCTCGGCAAACTTCACCGCCCGCAGCCCGTCACTGACCGACAATTTCTCAAGCTTTTCCTGCACCTTGGCCCGTTTGCGCATCCCGGCGGTGTCAAACAGCTTCACCGGGGTGCCGCCCCAGTTAAGCGCCAGCGAGATCGAATCCCGCGTGATCCCCGCCTCCGGCCCGGTGAGCAAACGGTCTTCGCCAAGGATCTGGTTGATCAGCGTTGATTTGCCCGCGTTCGGGCGGCCCACAACGGCAATCTGCAAAGGCTTTTTCGTGCTCGGCGCCCAGTCTTCCGCCGCCTCCATGTCACCATCGTCCTCGTCGAGCATCACCTCGGTTTCCGGGCCGTCGTCGGGGCGATTAAGGGAAAGTTCATCAACGATCGGCATAAGAGCGGTTGCAAGCTCGGCCATGCCTTCGCCGTGCTCTGCCGAAATGGCCAGCGGATCGCCCAATCCAAGGGAATAGGCCTCAAGCAACCCCGCCTCGGCGGCGCGGCCTTCAGATTTGTTGGCCCCAAGGAGGACATGCGCGTTTTTCTTGCGCAGCAGATCGGCAAACAGCTCGTCGGTCGGCGTGACGCCTGTGCGGGCGTCAATCAGGAAGAGGCAAACGTCTGCCATTTCCACCGCGCGCTCGGTGAGGCGGCGCATCCGGCCTTGCAGGCTGTCGTCTGTCACCTCTTCCAACCCGGCGGTGTCAATCACCGTAAAGCGCAAATCACCCAAGCGGGCCTCGCCTTCACGCAAATCACGCGTCACCCCCGGCTGATCGTCAACCAGGGCGAGGCGCTTGCCAACCAAGCGGTTGAAAAGAGTAGATTTTCCAACGTTGGGGCGGCCAACGATGGCAAGGGTAAAGCTCATGAAACGGCTCCCGGGCGGCGGGTCAGAGGGCGAGGTGATCGCGCCTCATACATCGCTTTCAGCTTAACGGAAAGCCAGCAATTGCCCGCGCGATGTCACAACATAGAGCGTCCGGTTCACCACCACCGGGTTCGAGGTGGCCCCATCGGGCAACGCAACGCTCGAAACCAGGGCACCGGAAGCCGGGTCAAAGCTGCGCAATTGCCCATCATCCGAAGCCACCCGCAGCAACCCACCCGCAAGAACCGGGCCGTAATGGGCGAAAACCGCTTTGCGGCGGCGTGGTCGCTCATTCTTGAAAAGCGGCAGGTCGCGCGCCCAAACAACCTCACCGGTCGCCGCATCCAGCCGCACCAGCTCACTCGCGTCAGACACAAGGAAAACAGCGTTTCCGGCAGGCCAGACCGGGGAGTAGGCCCCCTCGGTCGCGGTCCAGTTGCGCTCGCCCGAGGTCACGTCCAGCGCCACCGTGCGCCCGGATTGGGTGCCAACGTAAGCGGTGTTGCCCACCACCACGGGATCGCCGGTGATGTCGGTAAAGCCGGTGTAAGCCCGCCCCCGCCGCTCGCCCGCGATCACCGCGTTCCAGGTGCGAATGCCAGAGCGGCGCAGCGTTGCCGTCACCTCCGAGGAGCCGAACGGAAAGATCACCCGATCCCCCGCCACAGCCGGCCCGGCACCGCCAACCATCACCGAAGGCGTCGGCGTTCCCGGCACTTCCCACTTGAGGCGGCCCGTGTCCGCCTCCACGGCAAAAGCGCGGTTGTCGCGGCTGACCACGTAAACCAGCCCGTCCTTCACCGTTGGGCTGCCTTGAACGGGGCCATCAAATTCCTGCCGCCAGCGGGTTTGGCCGGAGCTTGCGTCGAGCGCCAGAAGCTCACCGTAACCCGTTGTCACATATAGCGTTTTTCCGGCCACGGCGAGGCCACCGCCGGAGGCATCCGAGGTTTTGTCACGCGGTGGGGTCACATCTTTTGTCCAGGCCGTCTGGCCTGCGGTGGTGGTCGCTGTCACCTGCGCACGGCTGTCGAGCGTGTAGATCAGCCCCCCGGCCACAACCGGGTCAGCGGTGATCCGCGCCTTCTTGGCGTCGCCCTGCCCAACCGGGGCGCTCCACACGAGAGTGAGCGCCTTGTTCAGCGCCGGGTGCTGCACCTTATGGGTTGGGCCACCATTGCGGTGGGTCCAGCTTGAAGGGTTGGTGGTGGCGGGCATGTTGAAGGCGGTATTGGCGCGCGCGGCGCTTTCCGGCTTGCCGTCCTCGCTGGTGCCAATCACCTCGCGCACGTCCACGCGCTTGCCTTGCAGGCGAGGCTCCTTGACGGAGCAGCCCGCGAGCAGCGCCAGAATGGCCGCCGATGTAATCCAGTGCTTTGCCGAGTTCACGCCGCTCTTGCCTTCCCTGCCATATGCGCCCGTTTATATCTTTGACGCGGGGCGTTTAGCCCTTCTGAAGCTCACCGCCCAGTGCTACAATCACTTGGCTCAGCCGCTGTTGCAAGCCCTGCGTCAGACCGGCCTCTTCCAGCAGGCTGCGCGCCGCTTCAAGCGCGGCCTCCGTCTCGCCTGCTTCGATCATGCTGTAAACCTGCTGTTCGCGGGCCAGCGGCGCAAACGGGGCACCGGGAGTGGCCAGTTCATCAAGCAGCGCCGCACGGCGTTCGGGCTCAACGGCGTCATTGCCGAGCATCACCAACTTCAGCCCTGCCAACTCGCGCCATTCACGCGGCAAGCTGGCGTCATCGGCCACGGGAGACAGGATTTCAGCCGCGGCCTTTGGGTCATCCGCACTCACGGCTTCAGCCGCTTTGAGCAGTTCGATCACCGCCGCCAGATCGCCCGTGGTGTTCAGGCCATCAAGCGCCGCAGAGCGATCACTGCTTTCCAAGGCGGCCAGCAGCGCATCCCCTTCGGCCTGCGCGGCAGAGGTTTCGGTGGCCTTTTGCCACTCGACATAGGCCGTGCCGCCCACGATCGCGATGATCACCAGCACGGGAATCCACCCCCATTTGCGCATCAACGCAAAAAGGCGGTCCCGCCGCAGTTCTTCGGTGACCTCGTCGATAAAGCTCTCGGATTCGCTCATCTGCCCGCCTGTTCCTCGCACCCGCCGCCCGTTACGCGGCCATTGCCGCCACTGCCTCGCAGCGATCAATCGCCGCTTCTTACCCGGAAATCACGCCCAATGCCAAGACCTAAGCCACCAAGGCCCCGCCCCATGGCTGGTGCCATTACGGGTTGAGCCGCCGGTCATTTGCGCACGACCGTTGAGGCCGCTCGCCCGGCAAGGGGCTGTGATCGCCGCAATAAGCACCGTAGCCTACGACCAAAGCAGCAGGGCGCGCTTGATGCAGGTCAAAACGAGGGAGGCGCGCAAGGCTTATGGCAGGGGGCAGCCCGCAATCCGCAGACCACCCCCAAGGAGGCCCCCATGCGCCTGAAAGCCCCCCTCATCGCCCTCGCCCTCTGTGCCGCCGCCCTGCCCGCCTGGGCACAGGAACCTGCGGCTTTTGCCGAGGCCAAGATCGCCGCCGGGAAGGCAATGTTTGAGTCCGGCTGCCACCGTTGCCACGCCCCCAACGCCAAAGACCCCTCTTACGGCCCCGCCCTCACCGGGATCGTGGGGCGGCAAGCGGGCAGCTTTGAGGGCTATGAGTATTCCGAAGCTCTTGGCGGTGCGCCCTTCGTGTGGACTCCCGCCGCGCTGAAGGCATGGATGGAAGACAACCAGCACTTCCTGCCCGGCACAAAAATGCGCCATGTCGGCATCACCGACACAGCGGTGCAGGATTTCATCATCGCCTATCTGCGCACGCTCTAGGCAAACGAGGGTCGTAAGACCAAGGTGCAATTCTCAGCGCCTTTACTTCGGGGCAAACTCCCCCCATCGCCGCACGCAGCGTGAGGCGCTCGAAACGAACAACGAGGCGCACCGCCTCGGGCTGTGGCGTTTCCCAAGGGAGGAATGATTTCATGAAACGGCTAATTGCAACCGTTGCCGTGCTTGGCCTGTGGGCCGGTGCCAGCGCCCAAGCGCAGGTCACCGAAGAGATGCTGGCCAATGACCAGGCCGATACCAGTCAGGTCTTGACCAACGGCATGGGGCGGCACCTGCAACGCTTTTCACCGCTCAGCACACTCAACAAGGACAACGTCAAAAACCTGATGCCCGTCTGGGCCTTCTCGATCGGTGGCGAAAAGCAGCGCGGTCAGGAAACCCAGCCGCTCATCTATGATGACGTGATGTATATCACCGGCTCCTACTCGCGGATGTACGCGATTGATGTGAAGACCGGCAAAGAACTCTGGCAGTATGATGCCCGCCTGCCCGAAGGCATCCTGCCCTGCTGTGACGTGGTGAACCGCGGCGCGGCGATCTACGGCGACGTCGTGATCTTTGGTACGCTTGATGCCCGTCTGGTGGCCCTGGACCGCAAGAGTGGCGATGTCGTCTGGAACAAGAAGATCGCCGATTACAAGGCCGGCTACTCCTACACCGCCGCCCCGATCATCGTGGACGGTCTGGTCATCACCGGCAACTCCGGCGGCGAGTTCGGGATCGTGGGGGAAGTGCAGGCCCGCAACGCCGAAACCGGCGAGATGGTCTGGACCCGCCCGGTGATCGAAGGCCACATGGGCACGCTCAACGGCGAAGAAAGCACCATGACCGGCACGCTCAATGCCTCATGGCCCGGCGATATGTGGAAAACCGGCGGCGGGGCCACATGGCTTGGCGGCTCTTATGACGCCGAAACCGATACGCTGGTGTTTGGTGCGGGCAACCCTGCACCGTGGAACTCCTGGCTGCGCGACGCAGGCCAGAAGAACGACGGCTCCGGCGACAACCTCTATGCCTCCACCCGCCTTGGCCTCGATCCCGCCACCGGTGAGATCAAGTGGCACTACCAGACAACCCCGCGCGAAGGCTGGGATTATGACGGCGTGAACGAAGTCGTCGCCTTCAAGGACGCCGACGGCAACAGCAAATACGCCACCGCAGACCGCAACGGATTTTTCTATGTGTTGAACCGCGCCGATGGCGGCTTTGTCGATGCCTGGCCCTTCGTGAAAGACATCACCTGGGCCAAGGAAATCGGTGACGATGGCCGCCCGGTCTTTAACGAAGAAGGGCGCCCCGGAGATCCCTCGAAAGCCGCCGATGGCAACAAGGGTGAGGTTGTGTTTTCCGCGCCCTCCTTCCTTGGGGGCAAAAACTGGATGCCCATGGCCTTCAGCCAGAAAACCGGCCTGTTCTACGTGCCATCCAACGAGTGGGGCATGGATATCTGGAACGAGCCGATCACCTACAAGAAGGGCGCGGCCTACCTTGGCTCTGGCTTCACCATCAAGCCGCTCTATGACGACCACATCGGCTCGCTCAAGGCTGTCGACCCGATGACCGGCGAGTGGAAGTGGGAATATAAGAACGACGCCCCCCTGTGGAGCGGCGTGATGACCACCGCCGGCGGCCTCGTTTTCTTTGGCACGCCTGAAGGCGAATTCATCGCTCTGGACGACGAAACCGGCGAAAAGCTTTGGTCCTTCCAAACCGGCTCGGGCATCGTTGGCCAGCCGATCACCTGGGAGCAGGACGGTGAGCAGTATGTCGCGATCATGTCTGGCTGGGGTGGCGCGGTGCCGCTCTGGGGTGGCGAAGTGGCCAAGAAGGTCAGCTACCTCAACCAGGGCGGCATGATGTGGACCTTCCGCCTGCCTAAAGAGCTCGCCTCTGCCAACTGACAATCCTTCCGGCCGGTTGGCCACGGTGGCGCGTCCCTTCCCGGGGACGCGCCATTTGCTTTTGGGTTGGCGGTGAAAAAAAGGGCGATTTCAGGCTCACCCAAGCGCGCCTCATGCGGTTTGGGCGTTGAATGGGACAGTCAGTTGAAGTCGATCGGCAGCGAAAAGGTATAGGAGGCTTTCGCCAGCCCCTTGGGGGCACGCGGCATCCGCCCCGCCCGGCGCACGGCGTCTATCGCCGCACGATCCAGCGCAGGCGAGCCGGAGCTGCGCGCCACGCCCACACCACGGACCTTTCCATCAGGTGCAACGTAAATTTGCAGCACCACCCGCCCGCTTCCACCGGGGCTGCGCTTGCTCCCGGCGATCTTGCGGCGCAGTTTGCTCCCCCATTGGCCAGCCAGCTTCGCCTCCTGCGCCGCGCTAAGCCCCGCCGCCGCCTGGCTTTTTCCTTGGCCCGCAGCGGTAGACCCGCCTTGCCCCGCCGCCCGCCGTTTGGCGCTTGGCGCGGCGGGCGGTTGCGGCTTCTTGGCGGCTTTGGCTTTTTTCGCGGGGGCGGGCGGAGCTTTGGCAGGGGCCGCTGGGCGCACCGGTTTGGGCGGCGGCGCGGTGCTGGGCCTCGGGGGAGCCTCAGGCGCGGCCACTTGTGGCAGCGCGGTGAGGTCCGGGCGGTTTGGCAGAGTATCGGTGCGGGGTGGCATAGCCATAGCGGCGCTGGTGGGCGGCGATGGGGCCGAGCCGTCGGGCAAAGACACATCCGGCGGGCGATCCCAATCTGCCACCATGGCGGCAAGTTGCGCCGAGGCCGCCTTGATCGAGATGTCTTCTGCCCCGCCCAAACCGCCCGAGCCAGCAAGCTCGGCTGGCGTAAACCGAGCCACACCGAAGGCCAGCACCACCCCAGACAGGGCAGTAAAAACAACACCCTCAATCAGCCGGATCATCGCCCTTCCACCACCAGTTGCGCCCGCGAAAGCCCCGCCGCCGCCAGATCGCGCATCAAGGTCGCCACGCGAGCGGCCGGCACGGCCTTGTCTGCGCGAAGCTGCGCCACCTGCCCTTCACCTGCCTGCTTCACCGCGCTCACGAACGCCGCCAAGGCCGCTTCGCCGCGTGCATCACCAAAGCCCAATTGCCCCCCGCCAGAGAGGTAAAGCACCGGGGCGGGCGTGGCCTCAACCTCCAGGGCGGCAGCGGGTGGGGTCACCTCAAAGGGTTCAGGCGGCACCAGTTGTGAGGTCATCAAGAAAAAGATCAACAGCAGGAAAACGACGTTGATCATCGGCACGATGCTTTCGCTCCTCGCACGGCGGGGTTTGGGGCTGAAATTAAGGCTCATTCGACCAGCACCAAAGCCGTGAAACCTGCAGCCCGCAACTGCTCGGCAACGCGCACCACAGCTTCAAGCGTTGCATCACCTTTACCGCGCAAGACAATGGGATCACTTGGGTTTTCTACAAGTTGCATCAGCGCTCTCGGCAGGTTTTCACCCGTAATCTCAGCGCCGTTCAGCCGCAAACCCGCCGGGCTGATATCCACCAGCCTTGGCGGCCCGGCCCAATCCGCACCAGCGCTTGAAAGCGGCAGTTCAAGCACGCGATCCACGCCAAAGCGCGAGGCCAGCATGAAGAACACCAGTAGCAGGAAAACCACGTCGATCATCGGCGTGAGGCTTGGCCTGCGCGGCTTGCGGCGAGGCAGCGTGAGGTTCATTGCGCCGCCATCGCCTGCGCGGTTTGGCTGGCCTGTCGTTGGGCGGCTTCAGCCACGAAAATGCGCGCGGCGAGGCTTTCCATATCCTGGCGCACCCGGTCGATCACCGCTTCAAACCATGTGAGCGCGACCGAGGCCGGGATGGCCACGGCCATGCCCGCCGCCGTCGTTAGCAGCGCCTCCCAGATGCCGCCCGCCAGCAGGGCCGGATCGGCGCGGCTTCCGGCCTCTTGCAGGGTTTGGAAGGCGGCGATCATGCCCAAAACCGTGCCCAAAAGGCCCAGGAGCGGCGCAATGGTCGAGATCAACTCCAGCGCACGCAGCCCGGTGCCCGCCTGCCCCAGACCCTCACGGGCGTGCCGGGTCGCCTCTTCACGGGCGGCTGTTTCCGGCAGGTCACGCGCGGCAGTCAGGGTGGCTGCGGCGAAGCGGCTGCGAAGGCCCCGGCGTGGGGCCACCACGGCCAAGGCCCCCGGCCTGTCTCCGGCTTCCAAAAGCGCAACGGCGCGGGCCGAGGCGCGGCGTGACCAGACGCCAAGCAATAGAAATCTCCATATTTTCCAAAGGATTAACGCGAGGGTGATCACCGCCAGCGCGGCAATCGCCCAGATCGCCGGGCCACCGCTTTGCAAGAAGGACCGCAGCGGGGCCGCCGCATTGGCCTCTGCCTGCGCAACCGCCGCGCCGGGCGCTGCTATCAGCAGGAAAGCCAAGGATATGCGCATGTGTCTCATTCCGTCCCCCATGCCGAATCAAAAGGATCTGGCCTCTTCCTTTTTAGGAACAATCGTGGCGCGGGGCCAGAATGCCGGGCCGGGTAATCGGCAATCTTATGGTCACTGGGAAACGGCCCACAATGTTTTGCAAAAACCGGCCTCAGTGCGGTCAGTTTTTGTTGGTTTTGTCATCGTCCGGGTCGGTCCAGACGATGAAGAACTGATAGGCGCACCAGCCGCCAATCCCTGCAAAAAGCAGTGCCCAGCCCAGTGATTCGCTGAGATACTCAAACCCTGCCCACACGATGCACACGGCAAAGATCAACGTGCGAAGCCAGAGCGGGCGGAAAAACGGGTCTTGCAGATTGAACATGCCTTCACCCCTGCCCGTTTTGCGCTGATGCGTCAATTGCCGGGCGGATGTGACGCGCCCTTTGGCCTGCCCGAAATCCGCTGAATTCACGTTCCAATTCCTCTGACAAAAGAGCCACGCGACGATCTTCAAGGACAAGTCTTACCGTGCCGTGAACCGCCGAAAACAGCCTGATCCGGATCAGGCAAAAGCCCCGCAATGACCTGACGACGCACCCGAACATGGCGCGATGCTGGATGTGCGGTTTGGGGGTGCGTTTCTTGGGGGCGAGTATAGCCGGGATGGGTGAGGATTTGGTAAAGGGGGGATGAAGGAGATGAGGTTTGTGGTGTAAGGTATTGGGACAGTGTGTTTATTCGGAAGAGTGAAGAGCCTTCCGCGCCGCGTTCGGTGCGTTCATTTGGGGCCGTTAACGGCGAATTTGGGTGGGGCACAAGCGATGCACGACCGATGCACAACCCATACGCATGTCAAACGACATACGGGGCGTTAAGTTATGCCATCGAACGGGGTTATTCTCCCTTTTGCAGACCGCGCAGGATGTCATCCTTGCTGAGCTGGCCAACCATCTTTCCGCCCACTGTGACCCCGATGGGGGTGGCGCTGGCGATCAGGGTTTCAAGCTCGTCGCGTATCAGGGCATCGGCGTTGATCGAGGCGCTGGGGGTGCCCGCTACGGGCTGCATCAGATCGCGGGCGCGCAGCACGCCAAGCGGGTTCATGTGCTGAACGAACTCGGCCACGTATTCATTGCGCGGGTCGTTAAAAATGTCTTGCGGCGCGCCGGTTTGCACGATGCGCCCGCCCTCCATGATGGAGATGTGATTGCCCAGCTTGAAGGCTTCATCAAGATCATGGCTGACGAAAAGGATGGTGCGCTTGAGGCGTTGCTGAAGCTCCAGCAGCTCATCTTGCAGCTTGGTGCGGATCAACGGATCAAGCGCTGAAAAAGGCTCGTCCATCAACAGGATAGGCGCGTCGGTGGCAAAGGCGCGGGCCAGGCCAACGCGCTGCTGCATGCCGCCTGAAAGCTCGGCAACCTTGTGGTCGGCCCAATCGGTGAGGCCGACCAGCGCCAACTGTTCGTCGATCTTTTCACGGGCCTCGGCTTTGGGCATTTCGGCAAGCTCAAGGCCAAGGCCGACGTTTTGGCGCACGGTGCGCCATGGCAAGAGGCCGAACTGCTGGAACACCATGGCGACGTGGCGCATGCGGATGCGGCGCAGGGTGGCGGGCGTGGCATTGGTGACATCCACCATTTGGGTGCCATCGTTCACCTCGACCGTGCCGCGCACCACCGGGTTGAGCCCGTTGACCGCCCGCAGGAGGGTGGATTTGCCAGAGCCGGAGAGGCCCATCAGCACAAGGATTTCGCCCTGCTGCACATCAAGCGAGCAATCATGGACGCCCAGCACCTGCCCGGTGGCCTCCTGAATTTCGGCGCGGTCCTGGCCTGCGTCCATCAGCGGCAGGGCCTGCTTCGGGCGTTTGCCGAAGACGATCGAAACGTTGTCGATGCGCACGGCGGTGGTCATTTGCTCGCTCCGACATTGAGGATCCGGTCGAGCATGATGGCGACGACGACGATGACAAAGCCGCTTTCAAACCCGAGCGCCGTGTTGACGGTGCCCAGCGCGCGCACCACCGGAACGCCGAGGCCGTTGGCCCCGACCAGCGCGGCGATGACGACCATGGAGAGCGAGAGCATGATGGTTTGGTTCAGCCCGGCCATGATTTGCGGGAAGGCGTAGGGCAGTTCGACCTTGTAGAGCGTTTGGCGCGGGGTTGCGCCAAAGGCGCGGGCCGCTTCGAGCAGGGTTTGCGGGGTGGAGGAAACGCCAAGGTGGGTGAGCCGGATCGGCGCGGGCAACACAAAGATCACCGTGGCGATGAGGCCGGGCACCATGCCGATGCCAAAGAACACGATGGCCGGGATCAGGTAAACGAAGGTGGGCAGGGTTTGCATGAGGTCCAGCACCGGGCGCATGTAGGTATAAAGCCGCGGGCGGTGGGCGGCGGCGATGCCGATGGGCACCCCGATTGCCATGCAGACAAGGCAGGCCGAGAGCACCAGGGTGAGGCTTTCGGTGGTTTCTTCCCAGTAACCCTGGTTGAGGATGAAGAGAAAGCCGAGGAACACAAAGACGCAGATGCCCCGGCTTTTCTGGATGAACCATGTGGCGGCGACGAAGGTGAGGATGACAAGGAGTGCGGGGGGGGATTGGAGCGCCCAGAGGATCGCATCAATCATCGCCTCCATGACATTGGTAAAGCCGTCGAGCACGGTTTCGCCGTGGTCGCGCAGCCAGTCAAAGACCATCTTGGCGCCTTTACCGACGGGTATCTTGTAATCTTCGAGCCAGTCTTCCATTGGCGAGGCTTCCCTTTGTTGGCTGGTTGCGCGCGCCCGGGCTCGGCGGTTTTGGCCATGTTAGCCAAAACGCAGCCGCCCGCAACGGGGCGGGCGGCTGGGGGTATGGGCAGGGATCAGAGGCCGAGAGCGGCCGAAACGGCGGCCTTGCCATCGGAGCCGTCCATGGCGGTGACACCATCGAGCCATGTGTCAAGCACGCCCGCGTTGGCTTTGAGCCAATCTTCGGTGGCATCCTCCGGGTCGGTCCCCTCATCAAGGATTTCGCCCATGATGGCGTTTTCCATCTCGAGGGTGAAATCCATTTGCGAGAACAGTTTGCCAAGGTTGGGGCACTCGGCCGCGTAGCCTTTGCGGGTGACGGTGTGGACAACGCCCTCGCCGCCAAAGAACTCTTCCCCGCCGGGGAGATATTTCAGCGAGAAGTTGGCGTTCATCGGGTGCGGCTCCCAGCCCAGAAACACGATATGCTCCTGATCCTTATAGACCCGCGCGACCTGCGCCAGCATCCCCTGCTCGGAGCTTTCGACAAGCTCGATGTCGGCATCGCCAAGCCCCAGCTTGTTATCTTCGATCAGCTTGGCGAGATAGGTGTTGGCCTCGTTGCCCGGCTCGATCCCGTAGATCTTGCCATCCAGCTCCTCGGCGAATTTGGCGATGTCGGCATAGCTTTGCAGGCCCGCCTCATAGGTATAGTCCGGCACGGCGAGGGTGTATTTGGTGCCTTCAAGGTTGATGTTGATCGACTCGATCTCACCGCTTTCAAGGTAGGGGGTGATGGCGGCGGTTTGCGAGGGCATCCAGTTGCCAAGGAACACATCCACATCGTCGCCCTCAAGCGAGGCGAAGGTGACGGGCACCGAGAGCACCTTCACGTCCACATCATACCCCAGCCCTTCGAGCACATGCTTGGCGGTGGCGGTGGTGGTGGTGATGTCGGTCCAGCCCACATCAGACATGACGACGGTATCACATTCAGCCCAGGCGGCCCCTGCGGCACAGAGCGCAATGGCGGATACAGCGGCGTGAATTTTCATGGGAATCTCCCTGTTCGTTGCTTGCGAGTGTTTTTATTGATTGACCAGTCAAACAATGCGGGTTTATCCCAGCATTGCAAGACCTTTTGGAGCCGTCATGAGTGTAGAACCCAAGCGCAGAGCCCAGCTAGTCGAGGCGACCATACACGAGATCGGGCAGAGTGGCTCGCTCGATGTGACGGTGGGCAAGATCGCCCGGCGGGCCGGGGTTTCGGCGGCGCTGGCCTTTCACTACTTCGGCGACAAGGACCGGCTTTTTCTGGCGGCGATGCGCCATGTGATGGCGGTTTACGGGGCCGAGGTGCGCGGGGCGCTGCTGGTGTGCAGCACACCACAGGAGCGGCTCAGCGGCATTTTGCGGGCGAGTTTCTCTAGCTGCAACTTCCGGGCCGATGTGATTTCGGCATGGCTCAACTTTTACGTTCTGGCGCGGCGCTCGCAGGAGGCGCGGCGCTTGCTTTCGATCTATCATCGCCGCCTTGCCTCGAACCTCACCCATGATCTGCGCCCGCTGGTGGGGGATCGCGCCCCCGCCGTGGCCGCCCGGCTGGGGGCGATGATTGACGGGCTTTACCTGCGCTATGCCTCCAACCCCGATGACATGACCGGGCAAACCGCCACCGACCACGCGCTGACGGCGCTGCAAAACGAGTTGGACGCCAGAGCATGAGCCAGCCCAACATCCTGATCCTGATGGTTGACCAGCTGAACGGAACGCTTTTTCCCGATGGGCCGGCCGATTGGCTGCATTTGCCGAACCTGAAGCGCCTTGCCGCCCGCTCCGTGCGGTTCACCAACAGTTACACCGCCTCGCCGCTTTGTGCGCCGGGGCGGGCGAGCTTTATGTCAGGCGAGTTGCCCTCGGTGACGGGGGTTTATGACAATGCCGCCGAGTTCCCCTCAGACCTGCCGACCTATGCCCACCATCTGCGCCGCGCGGGCTATCACACCTGCCTTTCGGGCAAGATGCATTTTGTTGGCCCCGATCAGATGCACGGCTTTGAAGAGCGGCTGACCACCGACATTTACCCCGCCGATTTTGGCTGGACCCCGGATTACCGCAAGCCCGGTGAGCGGATTGACTGGTGGTATCACAATATGGGCTCTGTCACCGGGTCGGGCGTGGCCGAGATCACCAACCAGATGGAATATGACGACGAGGTGGCCCATTGCGCCAGCGCCAAGCTCTACGATCTGGCACGGGGCAAGGATGAGCGCCCGTGGTGCCTGACGGTGAGCTTTACCCATCCGCATGATCCTTACGTTGCAAGGCGCAAATTCTGGGACATGTACGAGGATTGTGAGCATCTGGAGCCGGAGGTGGGGGCGATCCCCTATGAGGCGCAGGATGCCCACTCAAAGCGGATTTTCGATGCGAATGACTGGCGCAGCTTTGACATTACCCGCGAGGATATTCGCCGCTCGCGCCGGGCCTATTTTGCCAACCTCTCCTACCTTGATGAGAAGATTGGCCAGTTCCTCGATATCTTGGAGGAAACCCGGCAAGAGGCGGCGATCCTGTTTGTTTCGGACCACGGGGATATGCTGGGCGAGCGGGGCTTGTGGTTCAAGATGACCTTTTATGAAGGCTCGGCGCGGGTGCCGATGATGCTGTGTGCGCCAGGGCTGGAACCGAGGCGGGTGGCGCAGCCGGTGAGCACGATTGATGTGTGCCCAACGCTGTGTGATCTGGCCGGGGTGAGCATGGCGGAGGTGGCCCCATGGACCGCCGGAGAGAGCCTGTTGCCGGTGGCAAACGGGGCCGAGCGCGGGGCGGTGGCAATGGAATATGCCGCCGAAGCCTCATACGCGCCGCTGGTGGCGCTGCGCGAGGGGCGGTATAAATACACTCGCTGCACGCTGGACCCGGAGCAGCTTTTTGACCTTGATGATGATCCGCATGAGCTGGTGAACCTTGTGGGCGATCCGGCCCATGGGGAGGCGCTGGAAAGCCTGCGCGCCAAGGCCGATGCCCGCTGGGATTTGGAGCGGTTTGACGGCGATGTGCGCAAGAGCCAGGCGCGGCGCTGGGTGGTTTATGAGGCGCTCAGGAATGGCGCTTATTTCCCTTGGGATTACCAGCCTTTGCAGCGCGCAAGTGACCGCTTCATGCGCAACCATATGGACCTCAACGAGGTGGAAGAGCGCGCGCGGTTTCCGCGTGGCGAATGAACTGGAAGGACGCGACATGGGTTATGATCCGCAGCCAGAGGGCAGCCACTACATTGACGGCGCTTATGTGGACGACAGCGCAGGCGAGGTGATCGAGGTGATCTACCCCGCAACCGGCGAGGTGATTGCGAAGGTTCATGCGGCCACTCCGGCGGTGGTGGACCGGGCCTTGGCCGCCGCTGCCCGGGCGCAGGTGATCTGGGCCGCGATGACAGGGCGGGAGCGTGGCCGCGTGCTGGTGGATGCGGCGCGGCTGATGCGGGAGCGCAACCGAGAGCTATCAGAGCTGGAAACGCTGGATACCGGCAAGCCGTTGCAAGAAACGCTGGTGGCCGATGCCACAAGCGGGGCCGATGCGCTGGAATATTTCGGCGGGTTGGCGGGGAGCCTCACCGGCGAGCACATCCAACTTGGCGAGGATTGGGTTTATACGGTGCGCGAGGCTTTGGGCGTGTGCGTGGGGATTGGCGCGTGGAACTACCCCACCCAGATCGCCTGCTGGAAGGCGGCCCCTGCCCTCGCCTGCGGCAATGCGATGGTGTTCAAACCCTCGGAAACCACGCCGCTGAGTGCTTTGAAGGTGGCCGAAATCCTCATCGAAGCGGGCGCACCGGCGGGGTTGTTCAACGTGGTGCAGGGCATGGGCGCGGTGGGCGGCCAGCTTGTGGGCGATCCACGGGTGGCCAAGGTTTCGCTCACCGGGTCGGCGGCGACGGGGCGCAAGGTGTATGCCGCCGCGGCGGGCGAAATGAAGCATGTGACCATGGAGCTTGGCGGCAAATCCCCCTTGGTGGTGTTTGAGGATGCCGAGCTGGAAAATGCGGTGAGCGGCGCGATCAACGGCAACTTCTATTCCTCGGGGCAGGTGTGCTCCAACGGGACGCGGGTGTTTGTGCATCGCGCGATCAAGGAGGCGTTCCTTGAGCGGCTCACCGAACGGTTGAAGGGTGCGGTGATTGGCGACCCGATGGATGAGGCCACCAGCTTTGGCCCGATGGTGAGCGCGCGGCAGATGGAGATCGTGCAGGGGTTCATCGCGCAGGGCGAGGCGGAAGGCGCGCGGCTGGTTTACGGCGGCAAGCGGCTGGAGCGGCCCGGTTTTTACCTAGAGCCGACGGTGTTTGCCGATGTCACCGATGGCATGGTGATTGCCCGCGAGGAAATCTTTGGCCCCGTCATGGCGGTGCTGGATTTTGAGGATGAGGACGAGGTGATCGCGCGGGCCAATGACACCGTCTATGGCCTTTCTGCCGGGGTGTTCACCCGCGATATCTCACGCGCGCATAGGGTGATTGGCCGGTTGCAGGCGGGAAGCTGCTTTGTCAACTCCTACAATGACGCGCCGGTGGAAGCGCCCTTTGGCGGGGTGAAGGCTTCGGGCGTGGGGCGCGAAAATTCGAAGGCGGCCATAGAGCACTATTCGCAACTGAAGTCGGTTTATGTGCGGATGGGCGATGTGGAGGCGCCCTTTTGATGCAGGCGGAGTATGTGGTGGTGGGCGCAGGCAGCGCGGGCTGCGCCATTGCCGGGCGGCTCACCGAAGCGGGCAAACGGGTGATCGTGGTGGAGCATGGCGGCAGCGATTGGGGGCCGTTCATCAACATGCCCGGTGCGCTCTCCTACCCGATGAACATGGCGCGCTATGATTGGGGCTTTCAATCGGAGCCGGAGCCGCATTTAGGCGGGCGGCGCATGGCCACGCCACGGGGCAAGGTTGTGGGCGGGTCCTCCTCGATCAACGGGATGATCTATGTGCGCGGCCATGCGCGGGATTTTGACCATTGGCGCGACAGCGGGGCCATCGGCTGGGGCTACGCCGATGTGCTGCCCTACTTCCAGCGCATGGAGCACTGGCATGACGGCGGCCATGGCGGCGATCCGGCGTGGCGCGGCAATGACGGCCCCTTGCACGTAACCCGAGGCGGGCGCGGCAACCCGCTGACGCGGGCCTTTGTGGAGGCCGGGGTGCAGGCAGGCTACCCGGCAACGCCCGATTACAACGGCAAGCAGCAAGAGGGCTTTGGCCCCTATGACATGACGGTTTGGCGCGGTGAGCGGTGGTCGGCCGCGAAGGCCTATCTGCGCCCTGCCCTCAAGCGCGAAAATTGCACGCTGGTACGGGCGTTTGCGCGGCGCGTGGTCCTGGAGGATGGCCGCGCTGTGGGGGTGGAAGTGGAGCGCGGCGGCAAGGTGAAGGTGATCCGCGCCGAGGCGGAGGTGATCCTTGCGGCGTCGTCGATCAACTCGCCCAAGCTGCTCATGCTCTCGGGCATCGGACCGGCGGCGCATCTGGCCGAGCACGGGATCGAGCTGGTGGCAGACCGGCCCGGCGTGGGGCAAAACCTGCAAGACCACTTGGAGGTTTATGTGCAATACGCCGCCGCGCAGCCGGTGAGCCTTTATCGCTATTGGAGCCTTTTGGGCAAAGCCTATGTGGGCGCGCGCTGGCTGCTCACACGCAGCGGGCCCGGGGCTTCGAACCAGTTTGAAAGCGCCGGGTTCATCCGCTCGGCGGCGGGGGTGGACTATCCTGATGTGCAGTTCCACTTTTTGCCGATCGCGGTGCGGTATGATGGCAAGGTGGCGGCAGAGGGGCATGGCTTTCAGGCGCATGTCGGGCCGATGCGCTCGCCCTCGCGCGGGGAGGTGACGCTGAAATCAGCCGATCCGGCAGAGGCGCCGCGCATCTTTTTCAACTACATGAGCGAGGCGCAGGATTGGGTCGATTTCCGCCGCTGCATAAGGCTGACCCGCGAGATCATTGGGCAGGAAGCGTTTGACGGGCTGCGGCGGCAGGAAATTCAACCGGGTGCGGCGCTGGAAAGCGATGAGGAGATTGATGGCTTCATCCGCGAGCACGCCGAGAGCGCCTATCACCCCTGCGGCACCGCAAGGATGGGGCGGGTGGACGATCCGGGCGCGGTGGTGGACCCGGAGTGCCGGGTGATCGGGGTGGAGGGGCTGCGGCTGGCCGATAGCTCGATTTTCCCGCGCATCACCAACGGCAACCTCAACGCGCCGTCGATCATGGTGGGCGAGAAGGCCGCCGATCATATCCTTGGCCGCCCTGCGCTGCTGCCTAGGAATGACGCGCCGTGGGTGCATCCGGATTGGCAGAGGGTTCAGCGGTAGGGAGGCGGCGGTTTGCGTTGACCGATGATATGGATGGCGCGGTTTTGTCGGGGGATTTGCCGTGTGGTGGTGTGGCGTTCAATGGTGGCCCGGAGGACGAGCGGGGTGGAGCCCAAAGGCACAGCACTTGCGACCGCAGAACAGGCTTGCGCTATCCCCACGATCTACGCAGTTTTGCCCCATTGGAGGCACTCTTTGCGGTGTTCCTCGTATCCTCATATATAGTGTGCGCCTCGCTGCCCGGGCGTCGTGTGGCAGGTTGCAAGGTTTGGTTTGGGAAGCCCGACCGGAGGCAAGGCGCAGGCGCCAGTCGAGCACCTGCCCGTTCCGGCGGGCTGGCGCTTCCTTGGCGATAGCACGCCGAAGGAGCGGAGGATGACCTTGCAACCATAAAGGGCTTCCGCATGACCGTTGGCGCGCCACCCCACGGGCAGGAGCACGACCGTCTTGGGGGGGCTGGATGGCGGATTTGTGCGCATCGCCCTGCCCGCTTACCTCTGCCGGGTGATTGTGCCGGAAAGATCAACTGCGCCTGCGAGCGTGTTGTAGATGGTGCCGTATTTTTGCAGGTTGCGGTGCAGCAGGTCGAGGCGGGCGTCCATTTCCGTGGTGTCGACGGTGATTTCATAGGTGATTGCCAGCATCTTTGGCGGGCTATCCTGGCGCTGGCCGGTGAGGGCCACGGAAATGCCCCGCAGATCGAAGTCCAGTAGCGGGATGACGCGTTCTGTGCCCTTGAGGATGCAGGCCGCGAGGCTGGCGAGCAGCAATTCAGCCGGGTTGAAGGCATCCGGGCGGCCGGCCATGTCGGTATCAATCAGCAGGCGGGCATCTTTGGTGGTGGCTTCACTGGCGTGGCTGTCGAGGCGGCGGGCGGCGACGTGATATTCAAGCATTGGTCCCATTCCATTTGTTGAAAGGCGGTTTGCGCGTTGCGCCCGGCGAGGCTTTGAGGTTGCTCAAGGTCGCGATAGGCCGATTGATCACCCTTTGGGGCTTGCAGGATATCGCAGCCCTCCTCGATCAGCGGCGAGAGGGTGGCAAAGCAAAGCCCCCCCTCGCCGAACCGCGCCTCATGCGGTAAGCCAGCTATCGAGCTTGGTGGCATCGGGCACGCCGCCTGCGTGGACGAGCTTGCCATCCACCGTGATGCCGGGGGTGGACATGACGCCGGCCATGGCGATCTCGCGCTGGACTGTCACCTTTTCGACGGTGGTCTCGATACCAAGGCGGGCGGCGGCGTCTTTCACCATGGCTTCGGTGGTTTCACAGCGTTTGCAGCCGGGGCCGTAGATTTTGACGGTTTTCATGGATTTCTCCTTTAGAGCAAGGCGTTGAACAGGAAGCCGGTGGCGAGGATGCCGCTGGCCACAACGGCGATGAAGATGGCGATGAGACGCAGGGTGAGCACCTGTTTGAGGATGATCATCTCTGGCAGGCTGAGGGCGATCACCGACATCATGAACGCCAGCGTGGTGCCAAGAGCGGCGCCCTTGCCAAGCAGCGCCTCGACGATGGGGATGACCCCGGCGGCGTTGGTATACATTGGCACCCCAACCGCGACGGCAGCGGGCACCGACCACCAGGCCTCACCGCCCATGATCCGCAGCATCATCGCCTCGGGCACATAGCCGTGGATCAACGCGCCGATGGCGATGCCGATCACCACCCAGATCCAGACTTTGCCAAGGATCTCCAGCAGTTGGTCGAGGCCGATCTTGATCCGGTCAACCATGGTGAGGCGTTCTTCGGGCAGATCATTGCCAACGTTGGCGTTCAACTCGCGCACCCAGTCTTGCAGGTAGCGCTCCAGCCCCATGCGGCCCATCACCCAGCCTGCGAGGGTGGCGATGGAAAAGCCGAAGACGAGGTAGACCGTGGCGATCTTCCAGCCAACGAGGCCAAAGAGCAGGCCAAGGCCCACCGGCCCCACCATTGGCCCGGCAATGAGGAAGGAAAAGGTGACGCCAAGCGGGATGCCCGCCGAGACAAAGCCGATGAACAGCGGCACCGAGGAGCAGGAGCAGAACGGGGTGAGTACGCCCAGTGCGGCGGCCAGCGGGTAGCCGAGAATTTCGCGCTTGCCCGAGAGGATGGCGCGGGTTTTCTCGGGGCTGAACCAACTGCGCAGCACCCCGGTGACAAACACGATGAGGGTGAGGAGGAGCAGCACCTTGGGCACATCATAAAGGAAGAAGGCAATCGCCTCGCCAGTGTGGCTGTTGCGCGCGACGGGGAAGAGCGCGGTGGCCCATTCGGAGAACGGGATCAGCTGGCGGTAGAGCAGCAGCCAGAGCACCGCAGCCACGGCGGTGCCTGCGTACCACTGCCAGTTTGGATGGGTGCCATGGGGAGGGATATCATTGGTTTGAGCGGTCATGCGGCGGCCCTTTCGGAAAGGGTGTCAGCGGCGAGGATCGCGGTGACAACGGCGGCGGTTTTGGGCGGAAGCTCGGGGTTGATGCGGTAGCGGACCCATTGCGCATCGCGCCGGTCCACCACCAGTCCGGCCTGTTTGAGCACGCCCATGTGGCGCGACATGCGGCTTTGGGTGACATTGAGCGCGCGCATCAGCTCGCAAACGCAATGCTCATCCCCATCTGCCAGCAGGCGAATGGCGGCAAGGCGGGAGGGTTCGGCCAGAGCGGATAGGATGGTGAGAATCATAGGGCAGCCTCCTTGATGCGCTTATGCGCATAAGCGGGGCTTTGGGCCTTGATTTGGGTCAATCGGGGGTGGGTTAGCGCAGGTTGCGGGTGACATCAGGGCCGGAAAACGCATCGGCCCGCCGCTTTGCCGGGTTGAGGGTGGTGATGGCGGCGGTTTAGCGGGTCGGCTGGGCAGAGGCTGCGCCGGTGCCAAGCTCGATGATCTCGGCGGTGATCGCCTCTTGGCGCACCCGGCGCAGGGTGGCGCGGAAGGTTTCAAGCTCGTGGGCGATCTGGCTTCCGGCGGAGGTCATCGCTTGCAGGCGGGCTTCGTTTTCAGCGGCGAAGGCATGGAGCGCGGCGCGGCTGACGAGCGCATGAAAATAGTCCTGCCCGAGGGACTCGAGCAGGGTGGCACGGGGGAGTTGGGTGAGCGGCGGCTCGCCGCTGGCCTGCGCAAAACCCGAGAGATCCAGCGGGAACAGGGTTTGGCGGGTGACGTGGGCGCGGCCCTGTTTCCACCGGGTGAACACCACATCAAGCCGGGTGATATGCCCCTCGCCCACGTCGTGGAAAATGGCTTGGGTGATCCTATCCGCCAATTTGGGGATGCCGAGGCTGTAGGAGGGCATGGCGGCGTGCCAGAGCGGTGAAATATCGCGTGTGGCGGCGATGGAAAGCCCGCGCGTGCCGATCAGGAAAATCCTGTCACTCGCCTTGATCGCCAAGCTGTCGAGCACGCGCTCACTGAAGGCCCCGGCAAAGCCCTGTTCGGCGCAAAACACCAGCATCGCCTGGGGGCCGGATGGCGCATCCGGGCCTTCGGGAGTGTGCTCATTGCCAATTGCGCGCGCCATCGCTTCGGCAATGGTGGCGGCGTAGCTATCCACCGCGTGGACCTGCGTGCGGGCCATGCTGGAGCGGGCGGCGGCGATGCCTTTCATCGCGTTCACCACGGCACCAAGCTGCTCGATTCCGTCGATGCGGGCGCTGATATCGGCGAGACGCTCTGTCATGTGGCGCGCGCTTCAGGCGGTGTTTCGGGGGCGAGGGAGGCGGCGAGGCGGCGCAGCACCGCGAGCAGGGCGTCGCGCGCCTTTGGGGGGAGCGGTTTGGGTTCGGCCAAGGCTGCGAGCGCCCCGCCCGCATTGGCATCAAGGGTGGCGGGAAGGGCGGCGCGGAAGGCGGTGACGGCCTCGGGAGGCAGGCTATCGAGCACACCCGATTGCACGGCCAGCATCAGCGCGGCCTCATCTTGCAGCCGGAACGGCATGTGCTGGGGCTGGCGCAACGCCTCGCGGATGCGCGCGCCGCGGGTGAGCTGCTGGCGCACCCTGTCATCCGGCACGCCGCCAAAGCGGGTGAAAACCTCCAACTCAAGAAACTGCGCATAATCGAGCCGCAAGGCGCCAGCCGCATCGCGCAGGATCGGGGCCTGAGTTTTGCCCCCGACCCGGCTGACGCTGAGGCCCACATCAACGGCCGGTTTCTGGCCCTGATGGAACAGCGCGGCATCCAGCACGATCTGGCCATCGGTGATAGAGATCAGGTTGGTCGGGATATAGGCGGAAAGGTTGCCGGAGTCGGTTTCGGCAATGGGGAGGGCTGTAAGCGAGCCGCCGCCGCGCGCGGGCGAAAGCTTGGCCGCGCGTTCCAGCAGGCGGGCGTGGATATAGAACACATCGCCCGGATAGGCCTCGCGGCCCGGTGACTGGCGGGTCAGCAGGGCGATTTCACGGTGGGTGGCGGCGTGTTTGGAGAGGTCATCAATCACGATCAGCGCGTGCTGGCCCTTGTCGCGAAAATACTCCGCCATGGTCATCCCGGCGTAGGGCGCGATCCATTGCAGACCCGAGGCCGAGGACGCCCCGGCAACAACGGCGATGCAGCGCGAGAAGTTGCCATGGGTTTGCAGCGTGTCGATGGCGCGGCGCACGCTGGATGACTTTTGCCCGATGGCAACGTAAATGCAGATCACATCGGTTTCGGCCTGAGCGATCAGCGCGTCGATGGCGAGCGTGGTTTTGCCGGTGGAATGATCTCCCACGATCAGCTCGCGCTGGCCCCGGCCAAGGGCGAAAAGCGTATCGAGCACAACAACCCCGGTTTGCACCGGCTCGGTGACGAGATCGCGCTCGATGATCGAAGGCGCGGGGCGCTCGATGGGCAGGTTTGCCTCGGCGCTGATCGGGTCTTTGCCATCAAGCGGGCGGCCAAGCGGATCAACCACGCGGCCCAGCAGCGCCTCGCCCACGGGCACGTTGATCACCTCGCCGGTGCCAAAAACCGCATCATTGGCCTCAACATCGCTGGCCGCATCGAGTAGGACACAGCCAACAAGATCAGGGTCCAGCACGCGGGCAAAGCCCACCTGCCCGCCGGAAAAGCGCAGCACCTCATCAAGGCGCACATCGTGCAGGCCCGAGATCATGGCAACACCATCGGCCACTTCCTCAACCCTGCCACGGCTTTCGGCGCGGGGGCCAAGGGGCACGGTTGCAAGAGCGTGGCGGGCGGTGCCGAGCCAGCTATTCCTGTCAGGCGGCATGGTTCAGCGCCTTCAGAATGCCGTCAAGATCGGCCTGCCAGCTGTTGTGCAGCACGAAATGCGGGGTGCGGATTTCAAAGCCCGCGATGAGGGCGGGATCGGTGACAAAGTGCAGCTTTGGCAGGGTGGCGAGCTTCTGGCGGAGCGCTTGGGTGACGGTGGCCTGCGCCGCGCCATCCAGCGCGGTGGGGCTGACCAGCGTAATGCCGCCCGGCGTGGCGGCAAGGGTGGCCTTGTCCTGGGTGGAGAGCCTATCAACCTCAGCGAGCAGCAGGGTGAGGAAGGTTTCCTGAATCTCGGCGGTGGTGACCCGTGTGAGCAGTTTACGCGCGATATCGACCGCCAGCTCTGTTGCCTCTTTTTCCGCCTTCGCGCGGGCGGCGGCGGCTTCACGGTCACGGGTTTCGGCGGCGCGGGTGAGGAGGCTTTCGGCCTTGGCGCGGGCCTCGGCCAGTGTGGCGGCACTGGCGGCGCGGGCCTCTTTGGCGGCCTTGGCGAGCAGGGCTTCGCGCTCCTCGGCGATGCCGTCGCGCGCGGAGGTAAGCTCGGCCAGAGCCGCATCGGCCTTGGCGCGGGTGGCTTTCGCATCTGTCAGGATCGCCTGCGCCGCATCGCGCCGCGCCACGATGGCCGCAGCGACAGGCCGCCAGAACACCCGAGACAGCAACCAGACCAGGATCAGGACGTTGATCGCCTGCAATCCAAGGCCCCAGAAGTCGATGGTCATCGGATCATCCCAGCAGCGGGTTGGCGAAGAGCAGCAGCAGGGCCACGACGAGGCAGTAGATCGCCGTTGTTTCGATCATCGCGAGGCCCACGAAGAGGGTTCGGGAGATGGTGTTGGCGGCTTCGGGCTGGCGCGCCATGGCGTCCATTGCAGAGGCCACGGCCCGGCCCTCGGCGAGCGCCGGGCCAATCGCCCCGAAGGAAACAGCGAAGGCCGCGCAGACGATGCTGGCAAGGGAGAGATAGTCCATCAGGTATCCTTTTCAGGTTCAGAAGGGGGTTTGGCGGATCGGGCGTCATTCACCGTGGCCGAGATGAAGACCATGGCCAGAACCGCGAAGATATAGGCCTGCACCAGCCCGGTCAGCATATCGAGCGCCATCAGCGGGATGGGCACGAACAGCCCGGCGAGCGAGGCGACGATGCCGATGACGAACACGCCGCTCATCATGTTGCCGAAGAGGCGTACGAACATCGAGAAGACGCGGGTGATGCTGGCCAGCATGTTGAGCGGGATCATCACCGGGTTGGGCGCGGCGAAGGATTTGAGGTAGCCGCCCACCCCGGCCCCGCGCAGCCCGAACCAGATCACCGAAAAGAACACCAGTGACGCGAGGGCGGCATCGGTTTCAAGCTGGGCGGTGGGCGGCTCGACTCCGGGAATGAGGGACGACCAGTTGGCCACGAGGATGAACACGAAGAGCGTGCCGATGAAGCTGCGGTAGGGCGTGGGCGAGGCGCCGGTGGTTTCGCTGATCTGGATGTCGATGGTCTCGACGATCAGCTCCAGCGCGGCCTGGCGCGTGTCAGGGATCAGGGTGAGGCGGCGGGTGAGCAGGTAGCCCCCGATCACCAGCACCGCCATGATGACCCAGGTTGTGAGCACCGCCTGGGTGATCGGCACCGGCCCGAGGTAGAACAGGGCCGAGGATTCGAGCGGGGAGTTCATGGCTGCGCTCCGCGAAAGAGGCGCATCATGATCGTCTTGGCTAAGAGCACGCCCGCCAGCGCAAAAAGCAGCGGCAACGCCCCTGCCAGCACGGCGAGGTAGAAGCCCCCGCCAAGGAGCGCCAGCCGCCCGAAGGTGGGGCCAAGCGCCAGCAGGGCATTGCCCTGCCCCACCACCAGATCCGCCGTCATCCGCAGGGCGCGAAAGTAGATAAAGCCAAGCAGGAGGCCACCGCCAAAGCAGAGCGGCAGGGTGAGGAAGAGGGGCAAGTTGGTGAGGTCAGTCATCGTGCGTTCATCCATTTCCAGGCGGTCCAGCCGCCGATGCAAAGGCCGATCAGCAGGAAGGGCGCGCTCCAGAAGATGCCGGTCTCAAGCTGTGCATCCAGCCAGCGCCCAAAGAACAGGCCCGCCAGCGTGGGCAAAACGAGGATCCAGCCGAGCACGCCGATCTGCGCCAGGCGGCGACCGACAGACAGGTCGCCTTCGCGCAGCCAGCGCCTGTGCCGTTTCTGGCGCAGGCGGGTTTCGCGGATCAGCGGATCGTCATCAGGGGCGTCCTTGCTCATCACAGCGCTCCGGGACTTCCGCCATGGTGCAGGCGGCTGACCATGCGGCGGATGGCGTTGAGTTGCAGCTGGAGCGTTTCCACATGCTCGACCCGCTCGGCATCGGCGTCAGCCACGAAACGGGCCAGCACATCCCGATCGAGATGCGACAGGTCATCGCCCACAACCGCCTCGCGGGTGGTGATGGCAACCGCATCAGCGCTCACCGTCAACGCGCCGCCGCGCAGCGCGCAATACCGCTCCCGCGCGCCCTGCCGCCAACTCACGATAGAGATAGCAAGCGCCGTGAGGAAAGGCGCGTGGCCGGGCAGGATACCAAAGCTGCCGCTGTCATCCTCGGCGCGCAGGCTTTCGATTTCCTCGTCGATGACGACAGAAAGCGGGGTGATGATGGTGAGCCTCATGCGCTGGCCTCAGCCTGTGTGGCGGGGGCTTCATTGGCGCGGGTTTCGTTGGCGCGAGCGTCGGCCAGGGGGCCAACCATATAGAGCGAGCCTTCGGCCCAATCATCGGCCTCGCCGTCCAGAATGGCCCGGCATCCGGCGAGGGTTTCGGTGAGAGGAACGGTGGCGCCGGGGGTGCCGGTGAAGGCTTCTGTCACCATGAAGGGTTGGGTCAGGAAACGCTGCAAGCGGCGGGCCCGCTTGACGATAAGGCGATCTGCCGCGCCCAGTTCCTCGACGCCGAGCAGCGAGATGATATCGGCCAATTCGCGGAACCGTGCCAGCGATTGGCGCACCGCCTCGGCGATCTGGTAATGCTCCTCCCCCACCACCAGCGGATCGAGCAGCATGGAGGAGGAGGCGAGCGGATCAATCGCCGGGTAAAACCCCTCGGCGGCCTGCGCGCGCGACAGCATGATCACACAGTCCATATGGCTGGAAATCGTGGTGACGGCGGGATCGGTGAAATCATCGGCGGGCACGTAAACCGCCTGAATGGCCGTTACCGCAGAGCCTGCCACAGAGGCGATCCGCTCTTGCAGCTCTGCCACCTCGCTGGCCAGCGTGGGCTGGTAGCCCACCCGCGACGGCAACCGCCCCAGAAGGCTGGAGACCTCGGCCCCGGCCTGCACGAAGCGGAAGATATTATCCATCAACAACAGCACGTTCTTGTGCTTTTGGTCGCGGAAGTATTCAGAGATCGTGAGCGCGGTATGCGGCGCTCGCCAGCGGGCACCGGGCGGCTCGTTCATCTGGCCATAAACGAGGCTGGTGCGCTCCAGCACGCCGGAGCCTTGCATTTCTGTCAGCAGTTCATGGCCCTCGCGGGAGCGCTCGCCCACCCCGGCAAACACCGAGATGCCCTCGTATTTTTCGACCATGGCGCGGATCAACTCCATCACCAGCACCGTTTTGCCCACCCCTGCCCCGCCGAACATGGCCGCTTTGCCGCCCTGTGCCATGGGTGTCAGCAGGTCGATCACCTTGATCCCGGTTTCAAACACATCGGTGGTGCGGGCCTGATCCTTGAGGCGGGGCGGGTTGGCGTGGATCGGGCGGCGCGGGGTGCTTGGCGGCAAGGCGGGGCCGTTGTCTTGCGGGGTGCCGATGGCATCAAGCAGGCGGCCCAGCACGGCCTCGCCAACCGGGACAGTCACGGCCTCTCCGGTGGCGCGCACGGGCACACCGCGCGACAGGCCCGCGGTGGATTGAAAGGCCACGGCGCGCACGGTTCTCAGATCAAGGTGGCTGTGGATTTCAAGCAAAAGCGGGGTTGGCCCATCCCACTCTATGATCAGCGCGGAGGTGACGGGGGGCAGGTCTTCAGACGGGAAGACAACATCAACCACAGCGCCGCGAACGGCATGGACGGTGCCGTTCAACGTGTAGGATTGGGGGCTTTGATCCAGAGGCTCATGCATGGTGGTCTGCAATTTTGAGGCGCAAGGTGAGCGGTTATTTTTCACTTGCAGCATAGGGCCGAATGGGGGCACCACATTGACATATGTCAGCCAGAAATGCTTTGAGGCGCGCCATGTTGATATGGATCAGTGACAGGCACGCGTGCAGCCTTTTAGGCCAGTGGGAACCGTTGCCTGCGAATGATGGTTGATCCCTGAAAGGACCATGAATGCCCGACGATCCCTATAAAGCACTAGGACTGACCAAGTCCGCGACGGCCGATGAGATCAAGAAGGCCTATCGCAAACTTGTGCGCACCAGCCACCCCGATTTGCACCCGGATGACGAGGGCGCGGCGGCGCGTTTCAAGGCGATTGGTGCGGCCTATGATTTGCTGAAAGACCCGGAAACCCGCGCCCGCTTTGACGCAGGCGAGATTGACAGCACCGGCGCCGAGCGCCCGCAGCGCCAATACTACCGAGATTTCGCGGATGCGGGCGACACCATGTATCAGCAGCGGCGCAGCCATGGGCCAGAGGTTGATCCGGCGGATATTTTTGCCGAAATCCTGCGCAACCGAGGCGGGGCGAGCGGCTTTGAGGGCACCAGCTTCAACGCGCCCGGCCCTGACGCCCATTACAGCCTTGAAGTGCGGTTCATGGATGGGGTGCAAGGGGCAGAAACCAAGATCACCCTGCCCGACGGCCAGGGCCTTTCGGTGAAAATCCCTAAGGGCACCGAAGATGGCCAGACGCTGCGGTTGCGCGGCAAGGGGCAGCCCGGATTTGGCAAAGGAAAGCCGGGGGATGCGCTGATCACGGTGCGTGTGGCCCCGCATCCGGTGTTTCGCCGCGAGGGCGATGACGTTTTGATCACCCTGCCCATCACCATTGACGAGGCGGTGCTGGGCGGAAAGGTCAGCACCCCCACGATTGACGGTCCGGTTGGCCTGACGATCCCGAAGAATGCCAGCTCTGGCCGGGTGCTGCGGCTGCGCGGGCGTGGGGTGGCAAGGCCGGGCAAGCCCAAGGGCGACCAGCTTGTGGAGTTGAAGATCGTTGTGGCCCCGAAAGAGGACAAGGCCCTGAGCGACTTCCTGACCGAATGGCGCAAGACCCAATCGTTTGACCCGCGCGCAGACCTGATGAAGGGAGCCGGACAATGACCGAGCGTTATAGTGAGAGCGATGTCATCACCATGGTCACGCGGCTGACCCGCCGTGAGCTTGTTCGCTATGTCGAGGTGGAGTTTGTGCGCCCGCAACCGGCGGAAGAAGGCTATGTTTTCAGCGCGGTGGATATTGCGCGGCTGGAGCTGCTTTGCGATCTGTCCCAGGATCTGGAGCTTGATGAAAACGCCTTGCAGGTTGTCATCCCGCTGCTCGACCAATTGCACACCGTGCGGCAGGATCTGGCAAGGATGGCCCGCGCTTTGGACAAGCTCCCGGCAGAACTTCGCAGCCGGATTGGCGAGGAAATGAAGAACGGGTGAGCCGGGGTGCATGGCCAGAGGCGCAGCATGTGTGCCAGTCTGGGCGCGTGGCCGCCGGGGCACTCGGGCTCTTATACACGATGCCTATACTCAAAGAGGCCGCCACCCGGCACTGGGCCAAAAAAACACCCCGTCGCTTTGGGCGCGGGGTGGTTGAACGAGCCCTTGGGGCGGCAGGGAAGCGGGGAAGCCCCATTGATCTCACCACCGCCTCAAAAGTTGCTTTCCGCCGCCTCTCGGCCTGTGCCTAAGCCCGATCTGGGGCCGGGGTGGCAGCGATCCGCGAAATCAGGGCGGTGATCCCGTTTTGGCGTTCTATCGCGCTGACATCCTCCCAAAGCCCAGTGCTGGCGTTGGCACCGAGAAGCGTGCTTGATTTTTCCTTCAGCCGTGCTTCGATCTGCTCCGGGTCACTGTCTGCCAGCACATCATGGGTGGATTGAAGCACCCCGTCAGGTGTTTTTACCGCCACTTTCGATGCCGTATCCGGCACAGCCTCATCAGCAATCACAGTCACCCGGTCGCGCAGCGATACCAGATCGGGGCGTGTACAGGTTTCTTCAGAATAGACGGCAAGGGCGGCGGTATCGAGGCCGGAGAGGCTCATCGCAGCCGTGAGCCGGTAGCTGAACTTGGCCTGAAGGCCGGTGGTGGGCGCGGGCTGGTTGCACACCGCAAGCCAGCGCGGATGGGTGCGGATCTCGACGGTGTCTGTGTTTGAGGCATTGGCACCCTGGGCCTTTACCCCGCGCAGCGCTTCGAGCATGGCGTGCAGCCCGTGGCAACAGGCGTGGAATTTATAGGAAACATTCGGAAACAGCCAGGTTTCGCCCAGCCCGGCGAGCGCCTTAGAGTCGGCACTGCCGCCATGGGTGGGGCCAAAGCTCTGCGGGCCTTCAAGCGCCTCTGGCGTGGAGGTTGCGCCAGCCTCGGCAAGCAAGGCGCAGGTGACGCCGACCTCAGCGGCAAAGCCCGCGTTCAGGGGCTTGCCCATTGTCCCGAACTGGCTTTTGAGGCCAGCGGCACGGGTTGCCACCAGGCTGAGCGCCTGCATCATCTGTTCGCCATCAAGGCCCAGAACCCGCCCCGCCGCCGCCGTTGCACCGAACGCGCCGGAGGTGCCGGTTTGATGAAAGCCTGCTTCGTAATGCGGCCGACCGAGCCACGCGCCCACGCGGCACGCCGTTTCAAGGCCAACGGTCAGCGCCTGTATCAACGTAGCCCCGCTGGCACCGCGCGCCTCAGCCAGCGCCAGCGCCGCCGGAATGACCGCAACGCTTGGGTGGCCGACATAGCCAAAATGGGTGTCATCGTAATCCAGCGCGTGGCTGGTGGCCCCATTGGCCAGCGCCGCCGCCGCCGGGGCCGCTTGACCACCGCCAAAGAGGCTGGCACTGCCCTGTGGCGATGCGCTCCCGAGGGCCACGGCGCGCGCCGCCTGTGCGACCGGTTCGTCAACACCGGCGAGGCCGACAGTTGCCCAATCAAACAGCGAGAAGCCCAGGAAGCGGCGGGTTTCAGGGTCTTCTGCGGGGTTGGTTGCGGCGAAGTGGCCAAGGGCTTTTGCCAAAGTCATCGGATGTTCCTCAACTGGGGTTTAGGTGCAAACTGCGGCGCGTGCGGCGCTGTATTCCCGGCGCAGCCGCTCCACGATTGCGGCGGTCGGCTCCAGCGCCCGCGATTGGCCCGCGCCCTGGCCTGCCCCCCAGACCTGTGACCATGCCTTTGGCCTGCTCGGGTCTGTCTTGGCTTCCATGCGGCGCGGCTGCGCCAGCCGGGCGTCTTCAAGATCAAGGCCGGCCGCCTCGATACTGGGCACGAGATAGTTTCCGTGGGTGCCCGAGAAAAGCGGGGTGTATATGATTTGATCAGAACTGGCCTCGACCACCATTTTCTTGTGAGCTTCCGGGGCGATCGCTTCTTCGGTGGGGATGAAAACGGTGCCTGCATAGGCAAAATCGAACCCCAGCACCTGCGCTGCGAGAATTGAGCGCCCGTTGGCGATGGCGCCCGAAAGCACCAGCGTGCCTTCCCAAAACTGCCGCACCTCCTCAACAAGCGCAAAGGGGCTGAGGGTGCCGCCATGGCCGCCCGCACCGGCGCACACCAGGATCAACCCATCAACGCCCGCTTTTGCGGCGCGGCGCGCGTGGCGGGCATTGATCACATCGTGAAAGACCAACCCGCCATAGCCATGCACGGCTTCGACAACCTTGTCGGGTGCCGAGAGCGAGGTGATGACAAGGGGCACCTTGTGGCGAACGACGACGGCAAGGTCTTCCTCCAGCCGAGCGTTGTTATCGTTAACGATCAGGTTGATGCCATAGGGTGCAGCCGCCGCGCCGGTTTCAAGGCGATGGGCATCAAGGCGGGTTTCAATATCGGTCAACCAATCATCGAGTTGCGCCGAGGTGCGGGCATTCAGCGCGGGAAAGGTGCCAATAATTCCTGCGCAGCACTGCGCCACCACGAGATCGACTCCGGATGCAAGAAACATCGGCGCTCCGATCAACGGCAGGGTCAGGCCTGATGCGAGGGTGGTCACAGGGGAATGTTTTGTCATGGGGTTCTCCGGTTGCAGGACAGGCGGGCGGCAGGAATGATCTGAGCCGCATCGGCATTTGAACGAAAGGGTTTGGCAAAAAGACCGGGTATGTTGGCAGAAACGAGGGGCGCAAAGGACCGGGCGACCACGGGCCGCGCAGAGGCCACAGCGGATAGCGCCACGCGGGTTTGCTGCCCTTTCGCCACGGTCTCAACCCCATCCATCACGTCAAGATGCGCGCCTCGGTCACGGCCTGAACCGCTTCCAGGCTATTGCCATCTGTGAGTTCAACGAGGCGGAAGCCGTCGCCGGTTACGTCAAGCACGGCAAGATCGGTATAGACACGGTTGACGACGCCAAGCCCGGTGAGCGGATAGGTGCATTCTTTCAGGATCTTGGGGCTGCCATCGCGGTTCACGTGGCGCATCATCACAAATATCGACGGCACCCCGACGACGAGATCCATGGCACCGCCGACCGCCGGAGGAAAGGTTTCGTCCAATGTGGCCCAATTGGCCAGATCGCCGTTTTCCGCAACCTGGTAGGCCCCGAGCACGGCAATGTCGATATGCCCGCCGCGCATCATCGCGAAACTGTCGGAATGCTCGAAATAGGCTGCGCCGGGCGCGGCGGTAACGAAGCGCTTGCTGGCATCAATAAGCTCAGGGTCTTCCTCGCCAAGCGGGGGCGTGGGACCAAGGCCGAGAATGCCGTTTTCGGAATGGTAGATCACCTCGCGGCCCTCGGGCACATAGCCCGACACATGGGTCGGCTTTCCGATGCCGAGGTTGACATAAGCGCCATCGGGGATGTCTTGCGCGACCCGGGCGGCAAGCTGCGCATCATCAAGTGCGTTTAAACCCATCGCCTTCATGGTCTTTCTCCATATTCCACGACGCTTTGCACAAATATCCCCGGTGTCACCACCGTTTCGGGGGGGAGCGCCGCCTCTGACAGCACCCGCACTTCGGCGATTGTGTTTTTTGCGGCCATTGCCATCACCGGGTTGAAATTGCGCGCCGTGGCGTGAAAGCGCAGGTTGCCCCAGCGGTCGCCGCATTCGGCGCGAATGATTGCGAAATCGGCGGGCAGCGGTGCTTCGAGAACGTAACCGCGCCCATCAATCACGCGGGTTTCCTTGCCTTCGGCGAGTTTGGTGCCGTAGGCGGTGGGGGTCAAAAACCCTCCCAGCCCGGCCCCGGCGGCACGGATGCGCTCGGCCAGCGTGCCTTGTGGCACGATCTCAAGCGCGATCTCGCCTGCCTCGAAACGCTTTTCAAACCAGATCGAGCCGGGCGTGCGCGGGTATGAACAGATCACCTTTGCCACCCGGCCCGCCTTGATCAGCCTGGCGATGCCAACTTCTGCGGCACCGGCGTTGTTGGAAATCACGGTCAGCCCGTTGGCGCCCTGCTCAAACAGCGCGTCGATCAAGCCAAGAGGAACCCCCGAGGAGCCAAAGCCGCCGATCATCACAGTTGCGCCATCGGTGATTGGCGCGACCGCTGTGGCGAGGTTTTCTACGCTTTTATCCATCGTTCAGCTCCTTACACCCTTGTGGCATCACGCCGCCTTTGAAGGGCGAGGTTGATTGCAATCACGCCCACAAGAATTGCGCCACCGAGGAGGCTGGTTGCGAGTTCTGGCAACAGGACCAGCAAGCCACCGGCCGCCGTGGCGATCCGGCTCACCACTCCGATACGGCCAACCTTGTAAATCCAGCTTTCGAAGGCAGAGGTGATCGCCCAGATCGCCACCAGGGTCAGCGTGATGCGCTTGATGATCTGAAACGCCTCGCCCTCCATGATCAGCGCCGGATCGTAGACAAAGATGAACGGCAGCAAGAACAGCGGCATCCCGAGGCGCATCGCGTGAAAGCCGGTTTTCATTGGTTTGGACCCGGCAACATTGGCCGCGGTGATCGCCGCCAGCGCCACCGGAGGGGTAATGTAGGAGAGCATCCCCCAATAGAGGATGAACAGGTGGCTGGCGATCGGGTTGAGCCCCGCCTGCACCAGCGCCGGTGCCAGCAGGATCGACAGGAAGATGTAACACGCCGTGACCGTCATCCCCATGCCGAGCACGAAGCTGGTGATCGCGCCGGCGATCAGCATCAAGGCGGTGTTGCCGCCCGCATAGAGCAGCAGTTCGCGCGAGAATGCCCCGGCAACGCCGGTATAGGACAGCCCGCCAACCACCAGCCCGATGCCCGCCAAAATCGCCACCAGCCCGGCAATATTGCGCGAAACGTCGATCAACAGCTCCTTGGCGCGGCCAAGGTTCACGCGGGTTTCCTTGCGAAAGGCGGTGGCGAGCAACATCACAAGCGATGCGTAATAGGGGGAGCGCGCTTCCATCCGCAGCCCCATAAGCACAAAGATCAAAACCGCGAGGCTGAGCAGGTAGGGCCAACCGGATTTCAGGACCGGCCAGATCGCGGGAATCTCGCTGCGCGGCATGCCCTTGAGGCCACGGCGCGCGGCATACATATCAACCTGAAACAGCAGGGCGACGTAAAACAGGATTGCCGGGATCACCGCAGCGATCACGATGGCCGAATATTGCACGCCGATGAAGGACGCCATGACGAAGGCCACCGTTCCCATGACCGGCGGCATCAGGGTTGCCCCGGTCGAGGCGCAGGCCTCGACTGCGGCGGCATAATGCGCGGGATACCCCACACGCCGCATCGTCGGGATCGAGAACGGCCCCGAGGTGAGGATGTTCGATATCACGCTGCCCGAGAGCGAGCCGAGGATACCGGAGCCAACAACGGCCACCTTCGCGGGGCCGCCCCGGCTGTGCCCAAGCAAGGCAGAGGCCAGCTCCATGAAAAAGTCGCTGCCCTTGGTGGCCACCAGCACCGAGCCGAAAATCACGAACCCGACGACCAGTTCGGCAACCACCTGCATGGGGATGCCGATGATCGACTCCACGCCAAGCACATGGGCGCGCACGGTGCCGAGCAACGAAAACTCGGTGCCCCAAAGGAAGCCGGGCATGAAATCGGCGTAAAGCGGGTAGGCTCCGAACAACAGCGCCGTAAACAGCAAGATCGGCCCGCCCGCACGGCGCACGCCCTCAAGCACCAGCAACAGCAGCACGGAGGCCATGAAATCCGCCATTGGCGGGGCGTCGTATTCCCACCCTTTCTGGAGAATGTCCAAGCCGTGAAACCCCAGCCACCCGGTGCTGACGAGGGCGCAAATGGCAAGGGCACCGTCAAACCACCAATACCGCAGGGGGGTCATGGTGGAGGTTGGAATGGTCAGGAAAGCCAGCGCCAGGAAAATCCCGATCAGGTAGTAGAGATAGGCGTTTCCCAGCGGCTGGAAGCCCAGGAAATTAAGGAGAAACTGCTGGTTGATCGCAAGCAACACCCCCAATGCGCCCAACACCATGATCACCCGGCGGATGATGGTTCGCATCACCGGGACGGCATGGGTGGGTGTCTCGGCAGCCTGTTGCCCAGACCCGGAGGATGAACTGTTGTCAGAAACCATAAATTCGCCTTCACTCGAAGGTGGACCCCCCGGAGGCCAAACCTACGGGGGGCAACTCGTGCGGGGGCGGCTTAGTCCAGCGAGGAAACGACTTCGGCCCGGCGCTCCATCCAGGCTGCGGCGAACTCGTCCTCCGGCAGGCTTTCATTCTCGGGTTTGAAGACCTTCCACGCCTCGATGAGGGCATTCATGCGCTGTGTGCGCTCCTCGTTCCAGGCATCGTCTTCGGCGGTCCAGATACCCTTTTCCTTCAGGTAGCGGATGGCCCCTTCATGGAAAGGAACGTCAACCGCCGGGCGACCCGATTTTTCGAGCGTCCAGCGCGCCATGGCGGCTGTCCCGTTCTTGTAAAGGTCATAGGTTTCATCCAGCGCCTTGATGAAGGCATAGACATCGTCGGCGGATTTATCCACGGTTGTGGCGATGATCGGGTAACGGTAAGCGGCCATCTGCGCGACCTCACCCTCCGGCAGGCCAGCGGCAACGTCCTCTTCAGAGGCGCCCATGATCGGAAGAACCTTGAGCAGCGCCTCCCAACCAGCGGCATTATCCGGGTCCAGCGGCGCGTAGTGAATGCCACGCGGGCTTTCTGCCAGTTCGTAGAGCTGGCTGGTGGTGGGTGTTGTGCAGGTTGCATCGGATTCATTGCGTGTCATCGAGGACATCGCGGATGAATAGGTTGGAAAGGTGATCACTTCGACATCGTCAAGGGTGAGGCCGCCGAAGGCAAGAATAGCCTCGCATTTGACGTTGACCGAAGGGTTCCCGGCGACGAAGGCGATCCGCTTGCCGCGGGCATCGGCCACGGTTTCGATACCGGCATCACCGGCTGCAATAAGGGTAACGCCTGCGGGGCGGCCAGCAATGGCAAGCAGGGGTTGAGGGCCCCACGCCGGCGCTGCGAAATCAAACGCCCCTTCTGACAGAAAGAACGCCTCGGTTGCGAGGAAGGCATAATCAGCGCGCCCCTGGAGCAAGGGCTGCAAGCGGCCAATGCTGCTGCCCGAGGGCTGGATACGCACACGGGTGCCGAACTCCTTGCCGAACGCATCGGCGATTGCCGAGGCCTCGGCATATCCGGCAGAACCAACATCATAGGATGTCCACACCATCGTGCCCGGAAGCTCCTGTGCGGAGGCGGTTGCCGCGCCGAGTGTCATGAGGGCGCCTGCGGCGGCACCAAGCCTGAATCTGGTCTTCATGTATTCCTCCCTGAATGTCGAAAGTTGCCCCGGGCAATTGCCTCTGGGCCTGTGGCCATGCCCCGGAGCCTTGGCGCTACAGGCGCTCACCGGCCAGGTGATCCCTTTCTCAGGATCAGACTGTTCGACTGGCTGCCATGTTTCAAGTACATTATTAATATATCAGAGATACCATAGAGGCATGAATGAACTTCCGCCAACTTCGCAACTTCGTTCAAGTGGTCGAACTTGGCAGCATCACCGCCGCCGCCGAGCGCCTGAACATCGCGCAACCTGCCTTGAGCCGGCAGATAAAATCCCTTGAAGAGGAGCTGAGCGCAGATCTGTTGCGCCGCCACGGGCGCGGGGTCATGCCCACCGAAGAGGGTATCCGCTTGGCGATGAGGGCCAAGATTATTCTGGAGGACGTGCAGGATCTTGCCGCCGATATTTCGGGGCACAAAACCCCGCTTTCCGGCATTGTCACCCTGGGGTTGCCCCCCACGGTTTCAGAGATTCTGGCCACCCATCTGATCGAGCGGTCGATGGTGGAATACCCGGATGTGAAGCTGAGGATCATCTCGGGCTTCAGTGGCCATGTGCAGGATTGGCTATTGCGCGGCAAGATCGATCTGGGGGTGGCTTACGAAGGCCAGAAATCTGCCTCTATCAAGGCGCAACCCATTCTCATAGAACAGCTTTTCCTTGTCGAAGCGGCGAAGGAAAATGGGGCGCAGGACGGCCTGCCGATCGACGCGCGCGACGCGCTGGAGCGGCCGTTGATCCTGCCCAATCCCGAGCATGGGTTGCGCGGGCGCATTGAGGCCATCGCACAGGAAGCGCATAGCGAGCTGAATGTTGTGCTGGAGATCGACATTTTGCCCACCATGCTCGCTTTCGTCGAGCGCGGGCTTGGCGCAACCATTTTGCCGCTGGTCAGCGTGCTCAACCACATTCGCGACGGCCGCCTGATCGCGCGGCCCATCGTGAGGCGGACCATCGACCGGACGCTCATTTTGATGACACCGCTGAACCGCCCCGGTTCGAGGCTGATCACCAGCTTTGGCAAGTTCGTGACCGACGAGGTTCATGGCATGGTCACCTCGGGCCAGTGGCCAGGGACAAAGCTCTGAGTGCAAGCCTGTAACGATCGGTCATACTCAACCTGAACGGATGCCCTGCCGGTATGCCCCCTCTGAGGGCGCCCCCCTAAAGCGTTCCGCCAAAAACCTGACTCACAGCTTTTGGCGGAGCGCAGTGCGAGGCAGGACTGTTGCGCGCGCCTCGCCTTTACCTGATGTCTCAGGTTAAAGGCGAAGCGCTTTAGATCACGCCAAACGTTATCAGACCGGCGAGCATCAGCGACCAGACGGCAAGGAGTGTGAGGCAAAAGACGCCATTCCACTTGATGCCGATGGTGACGGTGCTGCGTTTGACGATGGCCGAGCTGATGCCCAACGTCGTGATGAAGGGAGAGAACCCGATTACCGCAGTCCAGCCACCGGTGATTGCCAGCGCAATCGCGGTATCGCTCAACCCCGGCACCGCCAGTTGTGCCGCCGTTGCGCCCAGAACCGAAGCCATGACGATCGGGTTGATTCCGATCATGGCCGATGCGGCGATCAGGGAGGAAATTCCCAAGGCGAGTGGCACCGGGCCAAGCGCCCATCCCGAGACCGTGCCTTGCAACTGATCCACCGGGATCAGCGCCAAAAGCACCACCGGAAGGAAGCCCGCCGAAGCAAATACCCCCACCTCCGGGCCCAGCACCGAGAGCCGTTGCCACGTTGCCCCGGCAGCACTTGCCACCCCCGAGAGTGGGCCGCCCGGTGCCGCCCGCCCCGCTGCCGCCGCCCAGAGCAGGGCGTAGCAGGGCACCACGCAGATCAGCCCTTCCTGAAAACTCAGGGGCGTTACCTCATGCACGGCAAAAACGGCGAGTCCGAGGGCGATCACATGGCCAACCAGCGCCGCTGCCCCTGTCCAACTGCGCAACGGCGGTTTGGGGCGCGGCAAGCCGAGGCGGCGGAAACGTCGCCCGTCAAGGTAATCAAGGAACAAGCCGATCGCGACGAAGACGAAAGACATGGCAAAGCCGATGGGGCCAAAGCTCATGTAACTCAACCCCGGCACAGAGATCAGGATGGCATTGGTGGCAAAGCCGAAGGGGGACCAGAGTGAGATCATCGAAAAGCCCCGGATGACCGCAACCGTCATCCGCCGCAAGCGCACCTCCTGAACTTCCGCAGGCAGCTCTGCCGCAGCCGGAGTGGACATGGACCGCTTCGCAAGATCCAGAAGCAGCGCCAGTCCGCCGAAATTGATAAGGATACCAAAGAGGTGCCCGCCAAAGGTCATTGCTAGATAGCGCCGTGAGGCGGGCTGGCCGGTTATATAAAGCCCCGCCCGGTGGACCTCGGGCGCGATGGCGGCGGCGGAGCGCAGGGTTCCCAGCATGGCGACCAAGGCCCCCAGAAACAGCATACGTTCCGCTCCGAGCCAGAGCACCTCGGGCGCAACACCTTGCCAGAGCGCGGCAGCAAGCCCGACGATAACCATTGAGACCGGAACCCAGGTGCCAAAGCCAAATTGCTTGCGCGCCAGCCAGAGATAGGTGGCCATTGCGGCCGCCCCGCAAGCTGTGATGACCCGTGCATCGCTGAAAACCGAGGCGAGCGCCGACAGTATGATGACTGTCATCAACCAGCGGCGCAGCGTGATCGCCCAGACTGGTCCCTCTTCTGCGTCAACAGAGGAGATAGGGGGAGGAGGGCTTTCGCCGGTCAGCATCCGCTGAAATGAGGCCGCCTTTTCTCGGCAAAGGCAGCGCGCCCTTCTGCGGCGTCAGCACTGTTCATCAACACCGGCTGCAAGGTTGCCTCATGGTCGAGCGCCGCAGCAAGATCGCGCGCGAACCAATCAAGGATGAACTGCCGCGGCAGCGGCGCGACCTCTGCTTCTTTCAAAGCCAGCTCCCCGGCCAGTTGCGCGGCCTCCCCGGCATCGGCCAGTTCATCGGCAAGGCCGAGATCAAAGGCTTCCTTCGCTTCGATGACACGGTTGTCCAGCAGAATGCGCCGGGCCCGCGCCGGGCCGACCCGTGCCGGAAGCGTGGCCAACAGGCCCATGTCTGGTATCAGGCCGATCTTGGTGAAAGCGGCGGTAAAGCGTGCCTCGCGCGAGGCAACGACCATCGGGCACGCCAGCGCAAGAGCAAAGCCGCCCCCTGCCGCCCAGCCCTCGACCGCCGCGACCAGCGGTTTGGGGAAGTGCGCCATCCGCGTGACCATATCGGCGACCACGGCAAGCCGGGTGCGATGCGCCCCAGGGCTGCGCTGTTTTTGATCACGGATGTCGCCACCGGCCGAAAAGTGCCCGCCCGCGCCGGTCATCACCACGGCGCGCACCGCGTCATCCTCTGCCGCGGTCGCCAGCGCCTCGCAGAGCGCCTGGCGCTCCGGGTGACCAACCGGGTTGCGGCGGGCCGGTTCGTTAAGGGTGAACGTGCATAGCCCGTCGCTGTTGGTATTTACATCAACGCTCATGACCCATCTCTCACCGTGAAACGCCCGTTTCCAATCGCGATCTTGTCGCGTTCCAGCACCCGCGTGCGGAAGCTCCCGTCGTTCCAGATTTCGGTGCGCAGGGTTTCGCCGGGGAAGACAACTGCGGTGAAACGCGCCTCCATCGAACCGAATCGATCGGCATCATACTCGCACATCACGGCGAGCAATGCGTGGGCTGCAAAGCCAAAGGAACAAAGACCGTGCAGGATGGGCCGCTCATAGCCTGCTTTCGCAGCCACACGGGGATCAATATGCAATGGGTTTGGGTCGGCGTTCCAGCGGTAGTAAAGCGCCTGCTCTGGCCGGGTTGGCGAATCAAACACATGGTCCGGGTCGGTTTCGGGCAGCTTATGCGCCGGTTTTACCGGGCCATCAGGCCCGCCAAAACCCCCATCGCCGCGCAAAAAGGTTGTACCATGGCAGGTTGCCAGAAGCTCGCCGCTGTCTGCGTCGCGGATCGTCTTCTCGGAGTAGAGCAGAGCGCCCCGCCCCTCGCCCTTGTCAACAAGGCCGGTCACACGGGTTTTGCCAACGATGGTGGCTTCGGGCGGGATTGTTTGATGGATCGTGATGCCCTGTTCGCCATGCACCAGCTTGAGCGCATCGACACCTGTTTCAGGATCTTTGAGCCAAAACCCCGGATGGCCCAGAACGCTCACGATGGCGGGCATGGCGCGGGAATCATCGGCCAATGCGCCAACATAGGGCAGCTGGCGCATATCCAGCGGGTCCTGCCCAATGCCGACTGTCAGCCCGAAGCGCGCTACCTCTTCGGCGCCGTAGCTCTGGCGCACTTCAGGGATGTCGAAATTCATCAAGTGGTCATGGTTAATGGGCATCGGAAGCCTCCTTCTTTGCATCAAGTTCGATCACCGCATCAAGGGCGTAGGCCCCCTGCCCTTCGGGCATTGCGAGCACCGGGTTGAGATCAATCGACGCGAGCCGATCGCCCGCCCCCGCAGCAAAAACAGAAAGACGGGAGAGCATGTTTGCGAGCGCGTCGATATCCGCCGGGGCGGCCCCGCGCGCGCCCTGAAGGATAGCGGCGGACCGGATAGACAGGATCATCTCCCGCGCGGTTTCAGGGCCAAACGGGCAGGCCCGCAGGGCAACATCATTCAGCAGCTCCACGAAGATGCCGCCAAGGCCAAACACCGCCACAGGCCCGAAGGTCGCATCGCGGTTGATGCCCATCAGGCATTCAACCCCGCCCGAGAGTTGCCTGGCCACCAACACGCCGGTGATGCGGGCGTCGGGGGCATGGGTTTGGGCGGCGGCGAGGATCGCGGCATGGGCCGCGCGAACGCCGTTTTCATCCTTTATGTCGAGCTTGACCGCGCCGATATCCGATTTGTGCAAAATGTCGGGCGACAGGATTTTCATGACAACCGGAAATCCGATTTCGACTGCGGCGTTGACCGCCTCGTGTGCGCTTTGCACGGCGCGTTCGGGGGCCGCGACAATCCCGGCTTTTGCCAGCAGCGCCTTTGCCTCGGTCTCATCCGGGCTGGTGGCCGGAAGCTGCACCGCAATCGGCGCTGGCGTGCGGTTTTTCGGGGCGCTGGCGTGTGCCGATCCGAGCCGCAGCACCGCATCAAGCGCGCGCACCGCGCGACAGGGATCGCTGAAAACCAGAATGCCCGCCTCATCGTAGCGCCGCAGGACTTGCGGATCGCCCAGTGCGCAGAACGCAATGATACGATCGGGATAGGTCGCGCGCAGCGGCTCAATGGCCTCCAGGATCACCTTTGAGAGCTTTTCGCTGCCCGCCACATAGGTCAGGAAACACAGCACCGCGCCGTAGCCGCCCTCTTCGAGGCCCGCACGGGTGAACTGCTCAAGGAGCGCAGGCTCGTTCAGCGCTTGCGCCGTGCAATCAAGCGGGTTGAGCGCCGATGCGTAGGGCAGCACCTCCAGCAGCCTGGCCTGCGCGGCCTCAGGCATAGCGGGCATCGGCAGCCCGATACGTTCGGCTTCGTCGCTGGCCACAATCCCGGCGCCGCCGCTGACAGTGACCACGCCCAGCGTGTGCCGCCTGGGAAAAACCTTCTTCGAGGCGGCATAGGCGATATCCATCATCGATTCCGGGTCGCGCAAAATGATGGCCCCGTGATCGCTGAGCACCGCATCGGCCACCACCGCATCGCCGGTGAGCGAGGCCGTGTGCGAGGCCGCGGCCCGCGCGCCCACCGCTGAGCGGCCCGATTTCAACGCCAGCACCGGCTTACCGGCAGCGCGAGCTTCGTCGAGCGCCTTTAGCAGCGCCGGCGCGTCATTCACGGCCTCCATATAGGTGCAGATCACATCAACGCTGTCACTCCCGGCCATCCAGCGGATGGCGTCGGCGACGGTTATGTCAGCTTCGTTGCCGGTTGTGATCAAAACCGAGCACCCTAGCCCCTGATCCCGTGCCAGCGCGCCGAGATGCGCGCCAAAAGCGCCGGACTGGCTGGCGATCCCGATATTGCCCGGCAGCGGGAAGCCGGTATCGAGCGACGACGAGAAGGTGCCGTAATAGCCGATATCAACGTTGTAAACGCCAAGCGTGTTTGGCCCGAGCAGGCGCATTCCGTGTTTGCCCGCCAGCGCAACCAGATCACGCTGCGCCGCCTCGCCATCCGCGCCGGTTTCGGCAAAGCCCGCCGAGAACAGCGTGGCGGCCTTGCAGCCCCTGCGGCCCAGCGCTTCGATGGTTTGTGCCACCAGCTTGGCGGGCACCGCGATGAGGGCTGCATCCGGGGCTTCTGGCAGATCCTCGACGGTGCCGTAGCATGGCAACCCCTGCACGGTGTCCCGCTTGGGGTTCACCGGCAGGATACGTCCCTTGTAGCCGGCTTTGAGCATGGCCGCGATCGGGCGGCCGCCGATGCGGGTCGGGTCCTCAGAGGCCCCGATCACCGCAACGGACTGTGGCGCAATGAGCCGGTCAATCAGGGACGGTTCACTCAAAGCGCCTCCTCAGAACCGAGGATCGCCGTGCACTGGCTCGACAGCGTGCCGCCATTGCCGTGACAGAGCGCGATGTTGCAATCCGCGATCTGGCGTTCGCCCGCCTCGCCCCGGATCTGCGCCACCGCTTCGGCGATGAGGAAGAGGCCATACATCCCCGGATGCACGCAAGAGAGGCCGCCGCCATTGGTGTTGACGGCAAGTTCGCCGCCCGGCGCAATGCGGCCATCCTGCACGAAGCGCCCGCCCTCGCCCTTGGGGCAAAAGCCGAGATCTTCCAGAAAGAGGATCGTGTTGATCGTGAAGGCGTCGTAGACCATCGCCACATCAACGTCTTTCTGGCTGATACCGGCCATTTCCATGGCGCGCGGGCCGCTTTCTGCGGCGGCGGTTGTGGTCAGATCGGGCATCGCCACGATCGAGCGGTGATAGTTCGCTCCGCCAGCCCCCATGAAGTAAACCGGCTTTCCTGGCAGGTCTTTCGCCCGATCGGCCCGCACCAGAATGCAGGCAGCGGCACCATCGGTGACAAGGCAGCAATCGGATTTGCTCAGCGGGTCCGAGATCATCCGCGCCGACATCACCTCATCCTTGGTGAGCGGGCCACGGGCGAAGGCCTCGGGGTTGAGGTTGGCCCAACCGCGCGCGGCGAGCGCCACATCGGCCAGATCCTCGCGCTGCGTGCCGAACTTGGCCATGTGGCGGCTGGTGGCCAGCGCGTAGGCGGTGATCGGGTGGCGCGGTTTGTAGGGAGTTTCGTGCCACTGCGGCTCACTCATCGAAACGAGCCGCCCACCAGCGGTGCGCTGATTGGACCCGTAACAAACCAAAGCCACGTCACACAGACCGGCCTCCAGCGCCAATGTGGCCTGTAGCAGGTGCATCTCGAAGCTGGACCCGCCGACATTTGTGCCATCAAAGAAGCTTGGTTTGAGGCCGAGGTATTCCACCACGCTCATCGTTGGAAAGGCGTGGCTGGAGGTGGCCGCGAAAACGCCGTCAATATCCTGCAGCTTCACACCGGCATCTTGCACCGCCTTGACCGCCGCCTGCCCCAACAGTTCCATCGCCGAGAAGCCCGGAGCCTCACCAACGCCTGCGGTTGCCATGCCTACGATGGCGGATTTTCCCCGCATGCTATCCATGCTCATGCTGCGTCCTCCCCGGTAAGATCGAAGACCACGCGCGGGCCTTCTTCTGTCGCTTCAATGCGGGCCCGAACCCGTGCGCCGATTTCGGCGGTTTCCACCTCTGGCAGAGTGGACATCATGCGCACGCCTTCGTCCAGTTCCACGAGCGCCACGTTCCATGAGCCAGCGCGCGCCCGGTTGACGGTGATCGCATAGATCGTGCCCGTGCCTTTTGCTTCCACCCACTCAAGGTCTGTCGCGCCGGTGGGAGACGTGACCTTTGGCCAGAATACATATTCGCCGGTGCTCGCGGCGCGTTGGATCATGAAGCGCCCTGCGGCAAGATGCGCCTCGTAGGCGGCCTGCGGTCCGAGCGCGGAAATATCTGTGGTTGTCATTTTCCGTTCCTCCTCTTCGTCTGTTTAGTCTTTCCAGGTCATGAAAAGATGTGTCTGTGATGTGCTGCCAACGACCTTCCCGTCACCGCGCGTCAGGGTGACTTGCAGCACGGCCGTGGTTTGGCCGATGTGGATCGGCACGCTACGGGCCGTGATCGTATCGCCCACGTGCACTGGCCGGATGAAATTGGTTTTGGCCTCAACGGTGGTGTTGGTAATTTCCGCTGGGCTGTTGATGAACGCGCTGGTGCCTGCGGCGGCGTCGGCCAGGGCCATCAGCGCGCCGCCGTGCAGCACGCCGTTGCGGTTGCCCATCACCTCGGTGATGAGCATCGAGCAAACCGCCTCTTCTGGCGTGCAGCTTTCAACCTTGATCCCCAACATCAGCGAAAACGGCGACTGCGGGGGCATATCCTCGGGGTTACGGGGCACCATGCTCAGGCCACCCGCTGTGCCAGGGGGCAACCTGCGAGAACAAGCTGCCGGGTGGGATGGGGGCCAGCGCCGATGCGGTTGCGCACTTTCAGTGCGGGGCGAGCCGCAGGGTTGAGGCTTTCCGGGCGTCTGGTAAGGGCGCGTAAGGTTTGCGGAGCCGACAGGCTAAAAGGGTCGATCTGCGTCATTTCGGCGACGATCCTTTCGCGGATATTACCCTGTGTTCGAAGGGGGCGCAGGCGCTCAAGGGCACCTCTGCTCTCCATCCCCACAAGCTGTTCGAAAACACCGCTATCAACACCCAACGCCATCCCGATCCTTCCGTCTTGCATCCTCAGCCTGCGCTTGCTCTAACAAGAATATTCTGTACGGTAAATATCATTCTTTCAAGGGAATGCCATGACGGGCGATACCGGACAAAAATCTGTACCCGCGGTTCAGAACGCAATCATCATCCTGCGGCTGTTGGCGGCGAGCGGGCAGCCAATGGGCGCGACCCTGATCGCCCGTGAGGCAAATTTGAACGTGTCGTCGGCGTTCAACATCCTTCGAACGCTCACCCACGAAGGGTTGTTGAGCTTTGATCCCGAGGCCAAGACCTATGTGATCGGCATGGGGCTGATGGAGTTTGCCGCCCCTCTGCTGGGCGCCAACCCGGCGGATTTGATCCGCCCGGTCCTGAGCGCCATCGCACAAAACCGGCAGGTCGCTATCGCCCTTTGGCAGATCACCGAAAGCCGGCGGATCGTGCTGATCGACAGGTTCACCGCCCCCTATATCGTTCAGGCGGTGATCGCGCCAAACAGCCGGCTGCCGGTTTTTGCCGGGGCGATCGGGCGGGTTTATGCGGCGCGCCTTGGCCTTACCGAGGCGCAAACCCGCAAGGGATACAACAGCGTGCGCTGGCAAGACGCGCCGGGGTTTGAAGCGTTTTGGGCCGATGTTCAAAAGGCGCGTGAGACCGGAACGGCGCAGGACCGGGGCAAGCTGTTTCGCGGCCTTGATATCGTTGCATCCATATCATGCGATGCCGCCGGAACCCCGCGCCTGGGGATGAGCAGCATTACCATCACCGGCCAGCAAACGCCGGAGACCCTTGATCGCGTGGGCGAGGATTTGGCCAAAGCCGCAAAACAGATCGAGCGCGGAGTCCTCGGGCATTCAGCCGAGACCTGACTCACACAAGAAAAACGCATCCCTCGCCCTCACCATGCCGCAAAAGCATGTCTGAAAGGCCGTTATGTTATTTGCATTATGGAAGGCAACATCGGATGGTACCGGGAACTGGCATCACACTGCCGCAAAAAACGACCCGGAGGACACCTAGGTGCACAATCAAGACAGCGATGACTTTCAGGACATTCGAGATGCGGTGCGCGCCCTTTGCGCCGAGTTCCCGGACGAATACCACCGCAAGGTCGACGAGCAGCGCGCCTATCCCGAAGAATTTGTGGACGCGCTCACCCGTGCTGGCTGGATGGCAGCGCTGATCCCCGAGGAATACGGAGGATCAGGGCTTAGTCTGACGGCGGCGGCGGTGATCATGGAAGAGGTCAACCGTTCGGGCGGCAACTCCGGGGCCTGCCACGGACAGATGTACAACATGAACACCCTCATGCGGCATGGCTCGGAGGAACAGCGCCAGCGCATCCTGCCCCGGCTGGCCAGCGGAGAGCTGCGATTGCAGGCCATGGGCGTGACCGAGCCAACCACCGGCACCGACACCACCCAGCTTAAAACCACCGCCGTCAAGAACGGCGACAAATACGTTATCAATGGCCAGAAGGTCTGGATCAGCCGTGTACAGCACTCAGACCTGATGATCCTGCTGGCGCGGACCACACCGCTTGCAGAGGTCAAGAAAAAGTCCGAAGGGCTTTCGATCTTTCTGGTCGACATCAAGGAAGCCATGAAAACCGGTTTGACGGTTCGCCCGATCCCCAACATGGTCAACCATGAAACCAACGAGCTGTTTTTTGACAATCTGGAAATCCCCGAGGAAAACCTGATTGGCGAAGAGGGCATGGGCTTCAAATACATCCTCACCGGGCTCAACGCCGAGCGCACGCTGATCGCCGCAGAGTGCATCGGCGATGGCTACTGGTTTACCGATCGAGTGGTGAACTATGTCAACGAGCGCCAGGTGTTCGGCCGCCCTATCGGAAAGAACCAAGGCGTGCAGTTTCCTATTGCCGAGGCCTATATCGAGGTCGAGGCGGCCAATCTCATGTGCCGGAAAGCCAGCCGTTTGTATGATGCCGGAAAGCCCTGCGGGGCCGAGGCCAATATGGCGAAATACCTTGCCGCCAAGGCAAGCTGGGAAGCCGCAAACTCCTGCCTGCAATTTCACGGCGGCTTTGGCTTTGCCTGCGAATACGCCGTTGAGCGCAAGTTCCGCGAAACCCGGCTGTACCAGGTTGCTCCGATCTCGACCAACCTGATCCTCTCTTACGTTGCCGAACATGTCCTTGGTCTTCCGAGGTCGTTCTGATGGGCCCGCTTGACGGCCTGCGCGTCGTCTCCATCGAGCAGGCGGTGGCCGCCCCCTTCTGCACGTCCCGGTTGGCGGATGCCGGTGCAGAGGTGATCAAGATCGAGCGCCCCGAAGGCGATTTCGCGCGAGGCTACGATGATGTGGCAAAGGGCCAATCCAGCTATTTTGTCTGGCTCAACCGTGGCAAGCAATCGCGCACGCTGGATCTCACATCCGACGAGGGGCGTGAGGCGCTCTCGGACCTTCTCGCCGAGAGCGACGTGCTGGTGCAAAACCTCAAACGCGGCGCTCTGGCCCGGCTTGGGTTTCCCTTCGAGCGGCTGGCGCGCGAGTTTCCCCGCCTCATTACCTGCTCGATCTCGGGCTATGGCGAGAACGGCCCAATGGCCGACCGCAAAGCCTATGACCTTTTGATCCAGGCAGAATCCGGGCTTTGCTCGATTACAGGCGGCCCCTCCGAACCCGCCCGCGTTGGCATTTCCATCGTCGATATCGCCACTGGAGCCACCGCACAAACCGCGATCCTTGAGGCCCTGATCCGGCGCGGGGTAACGGGGCGCGGCGCCAATATCTCGGTCTCGATGTTTGATGTCATGGCCGATTGGCTCACCGTGCCGCTGCTGAACCATGAGGGCGGCAAAAGCCCAAAGCGCGTGGGCCTGTCTCACCCCTCGATTGCGCCTTACGGCGTGTTCACCGCCAAAGACGGCGCCCAAATCCTGATCTCGATTCAAAGCGACCGCGAGTGGATAAAGCTCTGCAAGGTGTTCCTCGGCGACCCCGGCCTTGGCACCGATCCCCGGTTTACCAGCAATGTCGCGCGGGTCAGCAACCGGGCCGCGACCGATGCCGTGGTTGGCGCTCGCTTCAAGGACTTCACCGGCGACGAAGCGGTGGAGGCCCTGCTCAGCGCTGATGTGGCGGTTGCCCGTGTCAACGACATGGCCGGGCTTGCCGCGCACCCGCACCTGCGGCGCATCACCGTTGACACCCCCAACGGGCCGGTTTCATATCCGGCGCCGGGTGCCGTCTGGGATGATGAAAGCCGTGAATACGGCCCCGTGCCGGGGCTTGCCGAACTTGAGGAACCTGAATGATGGAAATTGACCTGGATCACCTGAGAACCTGGGTTGGACGTGAAGAGACCGTATCGGAGCTTTTGCCACCTGTGCTTGCACAGCGGTTCCTGGCAACTTTTGACCGCGAGGGTGAGAGCGATATGGGGGCGCAGGCTCCGCTGTTTTTGCACCATTGCCTGTGTCATCCCTGCGCCGCGACCGCCGAGCTTGGCCCTGACGGACACCCAAAACGCGGTGAGTTTCTCCCACCCGTTACCCTGCCCCGCCGCATGTGGGCCGGTGGAGCTATTGATTTTCACAGCCCGCCCCGCGTGGGCGAAACAGTAACCCGCCGCTCAAAGATAACCGATGTGAGCGTGAAGCAAGGGCGCAGCGGCACCCTGTGTTTTGTGACTGTCACGCATGACTATGACGCCGAAGGGCGCGCCATCCTGAGCGAAGAGCAAGACATCGTTTATCGCGAAGCGGCCACCCCCGGCGCAAGCCCCAAGCTGCCCCCGGCGGCCCCCATGGGCGCTAAACAGCGCCAGATTTCTCCTTCGCCCGACCTTCTGTTTCGCTACTCTGCGATCACCTTCAACAGCCACCGCATCCACTACGATCTGCCCTATGCCACCCTCGAAGAGGGCTATCCGGGCCTGGTGGTGCATGGTCCGATGCAGGCGGCGCTGCTGGGGCAATTCGCGGCCGATCTGGCTGGGGCGGCACCCTCGCGCTTCACCTTTCGCGGGTTGTCTCCTGCGTTTTCCGGCCCGTCGCTGGTTTTGCACGCCACCGAAGAAGATGGCGGGATGAGCCTGTGGAGCGCGGCACCCGGCGGTCCGGTGGCCATGAAGGCCCAGGCAACATGGTGAGCGCCGAGACAATCCGCACCCCGCTTTTTGTGCCCGCCAACCGGCCCGATCGTTTTGAAAAGGCCGCCGCCTCGGGCACCGATGCGGTGATCCTCGATCTCGAAGACGCCGTGGCGCTGGACCAAAAGGACAAGGCGCGCGCGATGCTGCGCAGCGATTTCTGCGATCTGCCGATCGTGGTGCGCATCAATGGCTCTGGCACGCCGTGGCATGAGGCGGATCTCGCGGCGCTGCGAACCCTCAACCTGGCAGCCGTGATGCTGCCCAAGTCCGAGCACCCGGACGCGGTTGCCGCTGTCTGCCAAACTCTGGAGGGGCACGCGCCAGTTATGGCCCTTATCGAGAGCGGATTAGGGCTTGCCCATGCACGCGAGATCGCCACGATTCCGGGGGTCTGCCGGTTGGTTTTCGGCTCAGTCGACTACTGCGCCGATCTGGGCTGCGAACACCTGCGGGAAGGGCTTGTTCCCGCGCGCTGCGAATTGGTGCTTGCCTCTCGCCTCGCGGCTATCGCGCCACCTATTGACGGCGTCACCGTGCGGCTCGACGACCCGACCGAAAGCTTCGAAGACGCGACCCACGCCAAGGCTCTGGGGATGACCGGCAAGCTCTGCATTCATCCGCGCCAGATCGCGGAGGTCCGCCGCGCGTTCCACCCCTCGCAGGCCGAGATCGACTGGGCCCACCGGGTTGCCGCTTCTGGCGATGGCGCGGTTTCGGTTGATGGCGCAATGATCGACGAGCCGGTTCGCAAGCGCGCCCGTCACATTCTTGCGCAGGCCGACCCAACCCAAAACACGGCCCCTCGGCCGACCAACGAATAGGAGAGATATCCATGAAAGTTCTCGTGCCCGTGAAACGGGTGATTGATTATAACGTGAAAGCGCGTGTGAAAGCGGATGGGTCTGGGG
>NZ_JARGND010000053.1:0-2495 GCF_029212645.1 Vannielia sp.
AAGGCGCTGAACACCGATATCAACGATGCCACCATTCGCCTGCTCACCCGGCTGGGCTGTGAGGTTGTGGTGGCCAAGGGCGCGGGCTGCTGCGGGGCGTTGACGCACCATATGGGGCGCGAGGCCGAGGCGCATGGCTCGGCGGCGGCCAATATCCGGGCGTGGATGGCGGAGATCGAGGGCGAGGGGCTGGATGCCATCGTGATCAACACCTCGGGCTGCGGCACCACGGTGAAGGACTATGGCTATATGTTCCGCGAGGGGCCGTTGGCCGATGAGGCGGCCCAGGTTTCGGCCCTGGCGCGGGATGTGAGCGAGGTGCTGGCAGAGCTGGTGGGGGATGCGCCTGAGTTTGCGCAGATGTTGCACCCGAAGGGGATGAAGGTGGCCTATCATGCGGCCTGTTCGCTGCAACACGGCCAAAAGATCACCTCCCATCCCAAGGCGCTGCTCAAGGCGGCGGGGTTTGAGGTGGTGGAACCTGCCGACAGCCATTTGTGCTGTGGCTCGGCGGGCACCTACAACCTGATGCAGCCGGAGATTTCGGGGGAGTTGAAGCGGCGCAAGGTGGCAACGCTGGAGGCAAAATCTCCTGATGTGATCGCGGCGGGCAACATTGGCTGCATGGTGCAGATCGGCGCGGGCACCGGGGTGCCTGTGGTCCACACGGTCGAACTGCTTGATTGGGCGACCGGCGGGCCGAAGCCGGCCGCACTGGCCGAGGCCGGGGCCTGAATTGCCCCGGTGGCCCCGTGAAAAACGCCGCAGCGCCTAGCCCATATCGCGCCCCAGCATCTGGCCAACAGCGCCGCGCGTGGTGGCCTCGGGCTGGCCGCGCTGGATGAAGTAATCTTCAATCGCGGCGCAGGCCTCGGTGTCGTCCGCGCTGCGCGGCGGCGGGAAGCCTGCGACCTTGGCGGCGATGGTGAGGCTCATATAGCGATACCCCTGCTGGTTTTTGCGGATCTCTGGATTGGAGGCTTTGGCCTCGTAAATCGCCCCCCATATCTGATTGCTCGGTCCCGAAATCGCCTCAACCCGCACGAAGGCGCTGCTTTCAGGGGCGCGGGCGCGGTTGAGCAGGTGATCGACGTTATAGGGGGCCATATCGTTTGAGGTGGCGGTGACGCCGTAAACCTCCTTGAGGAAGGCGCGATAGGCGCGGGCGTAGCCGGAATACCCAGCGGCAACCCAGAGGGATGTGTTGCTATCGCGGTCGCCGGGGCCACGGTGAATGAGCACCGAGCTGGTGCGGCGGCGGCCCAGTTTCTCTTGCTCGTGGCTGTCATCGAAGCCGTCGATAAAGGTGATCTGGCCGAGGGTTTGCGCTGAGGGCACGGCGAGCAGGGCGGGCATGTTGCCGTTGTTGCAAAAGTGGTTCAGCAGCGCATCGCGGCGGCGCTGCACGATTTGGTGGACGGACATGGTGGATCTCCCGAAAAAATGGTCTTTTGGCGAAATGAATGGAGGCAGTTTCGCCCTGAGGGGCGTGCCGCACAACAGGCTTGGCGTGCGGCTCATGGTTTATTCACGCCTGAGAGGCCGCCCGGAAAATCGGCACGAGTTGCCACAAATTCGCCCAATCCGGCTGTTACCTCTGGGGAAACGCATACGAGGGGCCATCATGCGCCGCATTCTCAGTTCAGTTGTTCTTGGCCTTTTGGCGCTGGCTGCCCCTGCTCTTGCGCAATCCACGGGGCTGCGCAGCCTGACGACCGGCGACGAGGGGCGCGGCTGGGAGGCCGTGGGGCGGCTCGACATGGGCAACAGCGCCTTTTGCACCGGAACGCTGATCGCGCCTGATATGGTGCTGACGGCGGCGCATTGCCTGTTTGATCCCCGGAGTGGCGCCCTGGTTGATCCGGGCGACATCGAGTTTCGCGCCGGGTGGCGCAACGGGCGGGCCGAGGCCTATCGCGGTGTGCGCCGTGCGGTGGCCCACCCCGAGTACCGCTATGAAGGGCGTGACCGGATGGACCGGGTTTCGGATGATCTGGCGCTGTTGCAGCTTGATCGCCCGATCCGCAACCTGCGTGTGACACCGTTTGAAACCGCGCAAACCCCCGCTTCGGGGGATGCGGTTGGTGTGGTGTCTTATGCGCAAGACCGGGCTGAGGCCCCGTCATTCGAGGAGAGCTGCAAGGTGATGGAGCGCCGCGCCGGGGTGCTGATGCTCACCTGTTCGGTTGATTTTGGCAGTTCCGGTGCGCCGGTGTTTGTGGTCAGCGAAAGCGGCGCGCGGGTGGCTTCGGTGATCTCGGCAAAAGCCACGTTGGAAGGCCAGCCGATCGCCCTGGCGACCGACCTTGATGCCGCGCTCGCCCCGGTGCTTGATGCCATGGCGGAAGGCGCTGGCGGGGTGATGAACTCTGGCGGCACACATGCCTTTGTTGGCACCGAGCGGCGCGAGATCGGCGCGCGGTTCGTCAAGCCATGATCGCCCGCGCCTTCATTCGGGTGGCGCTTGCGCTTGCCGTGGCCACCGCGCCGCTTGC
>NZ_JARGND010000053.1:2595-16291 GCF_029212645.1 Vannielia sp.
AGCGGCGATATGATTGGCCAGTTGATGGCCGATGTGGCCCTGTTGCAGCTTGATCGCCCGATCGCGGCGGCCAATGCAGCCCCCTATGAGCTTTCGCAAGAGGTGCGCACCGGCGAGGCTGTTGCGGTGGCCTCTTACGGGCAGGGCCGGTCTGAGATCATGTCGCTCCAGCGCAAATGCGAGGTTTTGGGTGAGCGGGTGGGGGCCTTGGCCTTTTCCTGTGATGTGACATTCGGCTCCTCCGGGGCGCCGGTTTTTGAGATGTCAGGCGGGCGCCCGCGCATTGTGTCGATCATCTCGAAGGGCGCGCGCGAGGAGGGCAAGATGCTCTCACTCGGGATGCGGGTGGAGAGCAAGGTGGCGCAGCTTCGCGCTGATCTCAGGGCCGGGCGGGGCGTGTTTCCGCAGGCGCATCTGGCGGCCAAACACCTGCGCGTTGGCACCCGCAACCAGACAGGAGCGCGGTTTGTGCGCCCTACTGGCGGGCCGCATTTTGTGCAGCCCTGAGGCGGCAAATCCCGGCTCTTGAAACCCCCGAGAAGGCTTCCCACATATAGGTTACGCAGGTGCCCAAGGGGCCTGTGTATGACCCCGCGCCCGTCCACCATGGAGGGCGCATGTGACTGAAAACGCTAACTATATCGCTCAATGGAGGATACCCATGCGTAACTATGACCTTTCCCCCCTATACCGTGCCACCGTGGGCTTTGATCGCCTCGCTGACATGATGGATCGTGCGCTTACCACCGACGGCGCGCAGCCCAGCTACCCGCCTTACAACATCGAAAAGGTTGGCGAGAATGACTACCGGATTTCGGTGGCCGTTGCCGGCTTTAACGAGGCCGAACTTTCGGTTGATGTGAAGGACGGTTCGCTGATTATTGCGGCCCGCAAAGAAGACAGCGACGAGGGCAAGACCTATCTGCACCGTGGCATTGCCACCCGCGCGTTTGAGCGCCGGTTTACGCTGGCCGACCATGTGAAGGTGACAGGGGCCACCCATGCCGACGGGATGCTGCACATTGACCTTGTTCGCGAAGTGCCAGAAGCGCTGAAGCCGCGCCGCATTGAGATTGCCAGCGGCAATTCGACGGCGATTGAGGCTGAAGCCAATGAAGCTGAGGCCAAGGAAACCGAAACCGCCTGAGCGGACGGTATCTGACCTTGTGATCGGGGCGTGCGGGGAAACCCGCGCGCCTTTTTTGTAGTGAGGGGGGCGGGATAGCAACGGCCCCGGTGAGGACACACGGGGGGCCGCGCAGCCGGGGGTGACCCCCGCGCCAAGGGGAGGGCAGCGCGGGGATTGCCGGCGTTATTGGGACAGGCTCTCGGCGAGGCGCATCGATTGCACCGCTTCGGCGCGGTAGCCAAAGGGATCATCGCCCTTGGCCGAATTGGCCAGCGCGATGGCGTCTTCGTAGCTGTAGTCACCGATGTAATCGGAGTCTTTGAGAAGCTGACCGAAGGCGGCGATGGCGGTGGCAAAGCGGGTGTCATCGGTGGCCTCGGCCATGTCGCCCATGATCGGCACTTCGAGAAGCTCGCTCACGCTTTCTCCCGGCTCTTTCCAGCGCATCTTGAGGAAGCCCAACTCTGGCGAGCTTTCGGCTGTGGGCTGGGGCGCGTCACCTGCGGCGTAGCGCAGCGGGGCGTTCAGCACGGCGGGGGAGCCAACGGGGGTTACCTCATAAAGCGCGGTGACGGAATGGCCTGCGCCGATGTCGCCCGCATCGACCTTGTCATTGTTGAAATCCTCGCGCTTCAGGGCGCGGGTTTCATAGCCGATCAGGCGGTATTCGGCGATTTGGGCGGGATTGAACTCGACCTGGATTTTCACATCGGAGGCAATGGGAAAGAGCGCGCCGGTGAGTTGATCGACCAGCACTTTGCGGGCCTCGCTGAGGGTGTCGATATAGGCGGCCTGGCCATTGCCGTTTTGCGCCAGCGCCTGCATCGTTGCATCGTTGAGGTTGCCGCGACCAAAGCCGAGAACCGAAAGGTAAGTGCCGCTGTCACGCTTGCCTTTGATGTAGGTTTTCATCGCATCTGCGCCAGAAAGCCCCACGTTGAAATCACCATCGGTGGCCAGCAGCACACGGCTGATTTCACCTTCACCGGTCATTTGCTCGGCCACCGAATAGGCCTGTTGGAGGCCCGCTTCACCAGCGGTGCCGCCGCCTGCGCTGATCCGGTCAAGCGCGGTGAGGATGGTGGAGCGTTCGCCCGCCGGGGTAGGCTCCAGCACGAGGCCGGAGGAGCCTGCATAGGCCACGATGGCCACCTCATCCTCGGGGCGCAACTCGGGCAGCATCAGCCGCAGGGATTGTTTGAGCAGGGGCAGCTTGTTGGGCTGGTTCATCGAGCCGGAACTGTCGATCAGGAACACAAGGTTGAGCGGCGGGCGGTCTTCAACCACGGGCAGCTCGCCTTGCAGGGCGATGGTTACCAGTTTGGTGCCGTCGTTCCACGGCGTATCGCCAACCGTGACGGTCGGTTTGAAGGGGGCCGGATCATCGGCGGTGGGGGCGGGGTAACCATAGGGGAAATAGTTGACCATCTCCTCGATGCGCACGGCATCGGCAGGCGGCATCCGCCCGGCATTGAGCGAGGAGCGCACGACGGAATAGCTGGCGGTATCCACATCAATCGAGAAGGTCGAGACCGGCTCTTCGCTTACCACCTTCACGGGATTGGTGGCGGCTTCGGGGAAGGCTTCGGTGTCTGCCGGGGGCGGGGCAAAGCGATCCTGATCGGGGGTTGGGAGCGTGGCCCCAACGGGCGGGTTGGAGGGCTTGAGGAGGCCATGAGTACTCTCGGAGGAAAGGCTGCGTTCGTTATTTTGCGTCGGCTTCTTGCCGGTCGAAAGGGAGTGTCTGACAGTTGGTTTTGAGGCGACTGCGTCATCAATGGCGACTTCGGCCATGGGCTCGGGGGCTGCGGTGACCTTGGGCGCCTGGGGGGCGGCTGCTTCGGCCTCTTCACTCTCTGGCGAGACGATGTCACCGGCGATCGTTGGCTCTGCGACGGCAGTCTTCTCAACGGAGTTGCCCGGCTGCATGGCGCCTTGCTCCCCCATTTGCGGCAGAATCACCACGGCGGCGAGGCCTGCGGCCACGATCCCGGTGGTTGCGGCCAGTCCGGCCTTGGTTGTCAGCTTGTCGAGCATCGTTTGCACTCCTGTCCAGAGCCAACCCTTTTGGCGGCTTTCAGGAGTAGGACGCGGCCCGCTGGCCGATCCTTGGGCGGCGGTCGCAGTTTTTTCGGCCTCGTCATCAAAGGCGGCCATGGCGGCGGCCATATGGGCCGCTTTTGCCGCGCTATCGGGGGCGGGCGGGGCGGCCTTGAGCGCTGCTTTCAGCTTGTCGAGATCATGCTCGCTCATTGGTTCAGTTCCTCGGTTGCCCGGGCGCGGAGGCGCTTTTTGACCTCTGACATGCGCCAGGCGATGGTGCCCTCGCTCACGCCCAGGATGTCTCCGGCCTGGGCTTGTGTTGTTTCTTCGCCCAGGATCAGGGCGCAGGTGACGCGCAGCTCTTCGGGCAGCGCGCGCATGGCTTCTGTCAGCCAATCGAGCGCCTCTGCCGCCTCATGCAGCTCGGCCTGGCGGGCCTGTTCCCAATCGCCCCAGCCATCGGCGGCGCGGCTTTGGCTGGCGGCGCGGCGGCGGCGATCATGGGCGGCGTTCACCACCACCCGGTAGAGCCATGTTGAAAACGCCGCGCGCCCCTCGTAAAGGCGCAGCTTGGCGGGCAGGGCGAGGCAAATATCCTGCGTGAGATCCTCAGCTTCGGCGCGGCTGCCGGTGAGCCTGAAAGCAAAGGTGAACAGCCGATCATAGTGGCGCGACAGCAGGCAGGCAAAGGCCTCACGGTCGCCTCCCGCTGCGGCAAGGGCCAGGGAATGATCACTCACAGACATGCGCATCACATTGGGTTGGACGGGGGCCGACGGTCAATCCTTGGCGGGGTGCAAAGTTTTTTTGCGCCGGGTGGCGGTGAGGGCGATGAGGCCCGCGCCAACGATGATGGCAGAGCCGATCAGGGTGAGGCTGTCGGGGCGTTCGTGAAAGACCAGCGCGGCGAGGATCATTGCCACCACAAGGCGCGCATAGCGGAACGGGGCCACCACGCCAACATCGCCGGTGCGCATGGCCACGGTGAGCGCATAGTAGGACGCAGAGCCTGCCAGCGAGGCGGCGAGGATGCGGGCGGCATTGGCGGCGCTGGGAAGCACGGGCGGGCTTTGGAAGGCAAGGATCAGCAGGCCCGCCGGCACAAGGATGGCGCAGCCGTAGAGGCTGAGTTGCACATGCGAAAGCACCGGGGGCGCGGCGCGGGTGGCAAGATCACGCCCGGCAAAACCGACCATGCCCAACACGGCGAGAAGGGCGAGCATATCAAACCCCGCCAAACCGGGGCGCAGCACCATGAGCACCCCGGCAAAGCCCACCCCGATGGCAAGCCATGCCGCGCGTGAGATCGGCTCGGCAAGGAACAGCATTGCCCCGAGCGCCACCACCAGCGGTGCGGCTTGCAGGATGGCCGAGGCCGATGACAGCGGGGTGAGGGCAATGGCCAGCGTGTAAAACACCCGGCCCATCATCTCAAACCCGACCCGCGCCGCCATGAAGCGCGACAGCAGCGCCGGGTGCAGGATGCGCTCGCCCCGCGCCAGCACCCAGAGGGCAAAGATGGCGCTGCCGATCAGCCCGAAGGTGGCCAGCACCTGCCCCACCGGCACCTCGCCCGCCGCCGCCTTGATGAACACATCTTCCACCGCGAAGCCGGTCATCGCGGCAACCATCCAAAGGCTGCCTTGGGTGTTTGGATGAAGCGCCATGGGGACTCCGGGCGGGCGTGGGCCAGACGGGTGCGAGGGGTGCGACGTGGGGGAGGGGCGTTTAGCGGCGGGGCTTTTTCTTCCAGCTATCCCACCAGCGGCCAAAGCGGCTTTTGCGCTCGTTGGCGGCGGCTTCTACCCGGTCCCAGCGGTCTTCGGCGGCATCAAGCGCGGGATCAAGCGAGCGCTCGCGGAATTGCCGCCACATGGCGCGCACAAAGAGCAGAGCAATGCCGAGGAAGATGAAGAAGAAGATGTTGAACCACGGAATCGGGTAATAATCGGGGCCGTCCACCGGCTTGATGCCAATGGCATTGGGGTAGATCGAGAAGAACCGGTTGCGAAAGCCATAATGGGTGATGACGGCCCACTGCGGATTGGCTTTGGTGGACACCAGCTCAGCCGCTTCGCCCTGAAGATCAGAGCTGTCAAACTTGAAGTAGGGCGGCCAGATCCAGCCGGAATCCTCGTTGCGATACACCATCACACCCTCGGCATCACGCGGTATGAAGCCAAGCAGGAAGGTCTTGCGCTTGACGGTCTGGATGAAGCGCACGTCGCGGGTGGCAAGCTCGTTCGCGCCGCTATCGGCCTGCGCGTAAAACAGGCGGTTGATCGAGGAGAAATCCTGCCGGATGACCTCGGTGCCGGAAATGCGCACCACATCGTGCTGCGGCAAGACATAAAGCAGGATCAGCGCGATTACGCCGAAGAAAGCCCAGCGCAGGCCTCTCAAAACATTTCTCATATCGCCCCTCAGTTGGCGTTGGTGATCCACAGGATCGTCACGACGGCGACGACCGGGATCACATAGACCAGCAGGATGAGCTTTTTGCGCAGCCCGCTCTCGTATTTGGCCATTCCCGCTTCGATATAGGCCGTTCGGTCGGCAGCGTCACCCCCATCGGGATGGTCTTCGGCCCATCGGTCCTCCAGCCGTTCCCGCCGGATGGAGCGCGAGTAGATGGAGATCGAGAAATAGATCACCGTGAGGATGATCCCCCCCACCACAACCAGCCTGACCAATCCCATTGCGTGCTACCTCCTGACCGCGCCCCACGGCCCGACAAGATCTATCAGATCTTCCTTGGGCGGCGGTGCGGGCTCTTCCATTGCGGGTTCTCCGGTGCCAAAGAGTGCCGTTCGCGCGCCCTCCTTGTCTACCGCGTATTCGCGGGCCAGAAAATCAGCGACGAAGGCCTTTTTGCTCTCGGGCCAGGTGCGGTAGAGCGCGTAAAACAACTGCTTGTGGCAGATGAAAAGCTGGCGCACGTCAAGGCGGCTCAACTCGGTGAGAAGCTGGTTGATGAGGTCACGGTCCGGGTGGGCGGTGGCGCGCAGGGTGTAAAAATACGCGGGGTGTGACGAGGTGATCTTGGGCCATTTGCCCCCCTGTTCGGCCCAGCGCACCAGCTCGCCCAGCGCATGAAATTCGGGCGGCAGGGCAGAGCCGAGGGTTTGTGCAAGCTGGCGCAGTTCCCCGCGTGAGCGCGACGGCACATCACGGCCCAGCGTGGCGGCAACATCGACAAGGATGAAATCCATTTTCTGCTTGAGGATTGCCGTGGCATCGGTGCCCTTGGCCTTGACGATGGGTTCAACCAGCTCGTTCAGCTCAAGGAATTTCGCAATTCCGGCGCGATCCTCCAGATCGAACACATATGGCGCGGGCAGCTTGCCCAAGGCCTCTTTTGCGCCGGTGGTAATGGCCGCCGGATGCTCCACATCGCGGAAAATATAGAGCCCGCCAAAGTGCGAGGTCCAAAAGTTGCCCTGCTCGAAAGATGGGTTTTTGAAACGCACCGGATTTCTGGTGACATCGCCGGTTTCCTTGGCCAGCCCGATCATCTCGGCGATCAGCACATCATCCCACCAGGCATCAGGCTCGCTTTTGAAACGCGCGATCCTATCGGCCAGCGCCTCGGCCTGCTCAACATGGCCTTGGGTGGTATCGGCGCGCACGGTGATGCGGCGAATGTCATAAAGGCGGGCGGGTTTGGCGACCTCGAAAACCGTATTGTCCAACTCGCCCATCACCGCATCGCGGGAGGTGAGGGCAAAAAGCTGCGGCTCGTTTTCGTCGATGAACTGGCGCAGAATGCCGCGCGACATGGAGAAACTGGCGTTGAGCAGCGGGGCGGTTTTTTGCGCGGTGGTCAGCAGGATGAACTGCCGGTTGCAGCCGTTGGGGTTGAGATAAAGATCATCGTCCAGCTCAAAGCCGATCTCGGGGGAAAAGCCTGAGATGTCGATGTGAAAATCGCTCAGCTTGGTGGTTTTGCCGGTGAGCTTTTCGAGCGCGCGGTTGTAGCGGGCAACGAGGGCGGGGGAGGACACCTCAATCAGGTTGCCGAACATCAGGCCATGTTGGATGAGGCGTTTCATGGGGTGGGCTCCTCGAAAAGGACTGTGCCTGTCTCGTATGGGGGCGGCGTGGGGCCAAAGGTTACCCGGCGTTGTGGCTGTTGGGGAGGATCAGCGACCACTTTTGCGCCCTAACATCGATCTCAAAAGCTTCTCAATTGGCCGCATGGCCGTGGTGAAATCCCTCCTAAAAATATCTTCATCATTCAAGTGATCGTAGAGTATGTCCCGGCGGTCTTTTATGATTTTGCGGTAATCTTCTGCTAGGTTTGTGTCGCCCCGATAGTGCGCGTCCAAATGTAGCATAACGTATGTGTATAGTTCATGCTCAAGCTGCTTCAGCACAGCAGCAAGTTCCGATAATTCATTACCCCAAACAACGTCTGCTTCTACAAGGACGGCGTCTAAGTCCTGCCTTGCACTCGTGTGTTTTTCCCATCGCTTTGCGTATGCGTCAATTACGCCTTGGCGGCGCTTTTCTTCGTCTCTCAGTTGAGAGGCTTCTTCCTCATCTAGCTGCATCTCTGAGATGAACATGGCTGGATGCCGGATCGAATAGAGGGAATCTCGGTATCGGTAGATCGTCAGCAGAGCTTTTCGAGCTAGTTCAGCGTCGGCAGTCCAGATGTTTTGGTTTTTCCACGTGTTTAAGCCCATTGCCGCAATCACAGCACCAGCTATGGCAGCGGCAGCGAGCAAGAAGTTGGAGAGAGCGGTTATCCCATCGGCTATTCCACTCATCACCCCTTCCCCTCCAAATACCGCCGCTTCGCCTCTTCCTGCCGCTCGTAATCCCGCACCATGCCTTCGATCGCCACCTCGTCGCTCTTGTCGGCATAGCGGAATTCGCTGTCCGCGTAGCGGTTTACCTCCTGGATCAGCATGTCCATGGTGATCGGGCGGCGCAGTTCGCTGATCATCGCCAGCTTGTCTTCGTAGGGTTTGAAGAGGAACAGCTCGGGGGTTTCCATCCACTCGTCGGGCAGCTCAAAGTCCATCGCGCGGACCTTTACAGCATCGGTGATGTTCTTGATTGAGCGGCCGGTAAAGCGCGGGTCGGCCTCTTGAATGGCCTTCAGGTAGCGGCCCACCTTGGCGATGGTGTCCAGCTCGCCGATCTCGTCCTGCACCCGGTCAAACACCTTGGCGAGCCCGTCTTCATGGGGTTTGGAATGGCCCTCGAAGCTGGCGGCAACGGCCTTCTTGATCTCCTGCGCGGCATAGGCCTCGTGGTCGCCCAAGGGCAGGGAATGGTTCTTGCCCATCAAGAGGTAGAGGATGTCGATGTAGTCGTCCCGCGTTTGCGGACCATCGACCAGAAAGCGCGCTCCGGCGCGTTGGCGCAGGGCGTCATCCACGTTTTCGGGGTAGTTGGAAAACATGCCAAAGGTGCAGTTGCCGCGCACCACGGTATTGGCGCCGGCGAAAGCCTCCATCAGCACCGCCGTCACCTCTTGCTGACCGGCGCTTGATTGGCGATCCCCGCGCTTTCCGGCGATCTGGTCAATGTCATCCACCGTGCCAAAGCCAATGACATTCGGGTCCAACACGTTGCTGATAAAGGATTTTGCGTTCTGGCCGGATTTGCCCTGATAGCTGTCGATGTTATCAATGCCGAAGTTCTGGTACCGAAAGGGGTAGCCCGCAACGCTGCAATACTCACTCACCAAACCGGCCATCATCTGGATCAGGGTGGTTTTGCCGGTGCCCGGCTTGCCATCGCCCATGAAGGTAAAGATGAAGCCGCCAAGATCAACGAAAGGGTTGAGTTTGCGGTCAAAATCATAGGCCATGATCATCTTGGCCAGCCGCATCGCCTGATATTTGGCGATATGGTTGCCGACAACCTCGTTGGGCTTTTTGAACTGCATGACCAGCGTTGTGCCCTTGGCCTTGAGCGCCGGGGTGAAGCCCGCGATGGTGAAATCATCCGCCTCCACCCGGTATTTCGCGCCGGAAAAGGCACCCACGCGCGGCGCGGTTTGGGCCCGCAGCGCGACCTTTTCCATCAGTTGCTCGGCATAGGCCATGACGGTGGCCACCAGCTTTGGCTCGGCGTCGCCGAAGGCGGCAAGCTCTTGATCCAGCTCCCAAAGACAGCCGTGCAGGGCCAGGGGGGCATTGTCGGTGAGCACCTCTTCAACAGCGCCGATTTCAACACTGGCTTCACTGGCGGAACTGGCCAGCAGGAAGGAGGTGGCATTGCCAAAGGTGTACATCACCGCCAGCGCCTCGGCGGCGAGCAACTCGGAAAACTCGGTTTTGCGGGCGTCGGGGAGGCTGCCTTGCAGGTTTTCCTTTTTCAGCGCCACAAGGCCGGTTGCCTCGCAAAAGGCTTCACCCGTGGCCAGCGCGATGGAAACCGCCCGGCGCAGGGCGTGGAGCACGGTGGCCTGGGTGGGCGAAACCAGCGGATCGCCGTCATCGGCCTGCTCGATGCGCTCGACCAGCCGCACACCCTCGGGGCGGGCCGTGCTGCGGGTGACAAGGCCGGGGGTGGTGGAGCGGAAGCGGCGGCGCGTGGCGATGCCGGGCGAGCGCTCGGGGGCGGAGGATGCGCCCTCCTTGGGCGTGGCGATGCGGGGGGTATGATCAATCCCCTCCAGCATCGCGGCGGCGGCCTCGTAATGCGCGCGGATTTCCTCCTCACGCAGTTCCATCTGATCGGCTGAAAGGCTCACTGTCCTCTCCTCTCTTGCAAATCCTGCCCCATTTTCTTGCCGGAAATATCCCCGCCGGAGGCCTAAAATCTATCTGTAGCTGAACACCCGCCCACCGGGGCTGACGACGAATTTGCGCACACCGTGAAAGCCGGGTGGGTTTTTCTCGGCCAGCACCTGATAGGGGCGCTCGGGGCAAATTATTGCGCGTTCCTGACGGGTTGCGCCAAGGTCGGCACCCCGGCCCGCGAAGGGATCAAGGGTGAAAACCTCGCGCTCGACCTTCGAGAACCATCCGGTTTTTTCCTCGCGGACCCGTTCGCTAACGAGCTCCTCCTCGGTCCAGGCAAGGGCCCAGTCCTGCCCTTCGGGGGCGCGGGCTTCGGCCAGAACCTCGCAGAGCGGGCCGGATTGCACGGTGTAGGCGCTGGAGTACATCGGGCCGATGTGGAAGCGGCGCAGGCGCTTTGGGTGCAGGTCGGGGAAGTCCTGGTCAATGCCTTGCGCCATGGTGACGAGCTTCAGCCCGGTGAAACTTTGGGCCATCAGGTGGCCTTGCACGGCAGGCCAGCGGCGCTCATCCCGTGGGAGGGTGGTGCGGCCGGAATCTTCCAGCTCCATCAGGTAGATAACCGGCAGGTTGGTCTGGCTGTCAAAGATCGCCCAATGGACCAGAAAGCGCCTTCGCTCCTCCCCCGCCATACCCTGCCAAATCGCGTCCGGATCGTTGCGCGCCCAGAAGATCTCCCCGCCCGTGAGCGCCTCGTAGTAGAGCCGCTGTGCCATGGCGTATTGCAGCTTGGTGGGGATGGTCAGGTCCCCCACGATCTGGCGGATCATGTCGTTTTTCAGCTCGGTTTCGCTGGGCATATTGGCCAGATGCCGCGCCGCCTGCTGGGCGTCCACCGCCATGGTGAGCATTTCCTGAAACACCGGAAAGCCGCTTTCGTGGCGGTCAAAATCAAGCTGGCCAAAGGGGGTGCCCTCGCGGCCCGCGAGCAGATATTTGTTGCCCAAAGCCCCGAAAGAATTGGACAAATCCCGGATGTAGCGGCCAAGGATCGTGACTTCGGCCTTGCTGAGGTTGCCCTCCACTTCCATTGCTGCTGCAACGCGGGTGAGGTGGCCGGTGATCGCCTCGAACTTAGCAAAGTAGCGCCGGGCGGCGAACTCATCGGAAAGCTGCGCGTGGTCGGCGGTGAGGGTGTCTTTGGCGTTAGTCACGGGTCATCCCCCGTAGGGTGGGTGAAACCCACCGATCATGAGGGATGACGCCGGTTCTGGTGCTGTGAAGCGCATCACGCGCCGTAGATGTTCTTGTCGTGCTTCTCGACGATTTTCTCAAACCGGCGGGCGAAGCGTTCGTCGGCTTTTGCCTTTTGTTCCAGAACTTTGCGGGCAAAGACCATGTGGTCTTCATGGGCTTCCATCATGTCGGCCATGCGCTGGTTGGTGGCGGCACCGATGCCAGCCATGGCGGCCTGGGCCTCCTGGTCGGTTTTCACGCCGATCTCGTTGATCCGGTGGGCCACATCCTGTTGCTGCGCGGTTTTAAGCGACTTGGTGAGCGCGTCATAAAGCACCACGCGCTGCTTGGTGTCTGTTTGCAGTTTGTTGATCAGCACCATCTGGGTGGCGGCCTGATTTTGCAGCGAGTCGACCCAGGTTTTGCCCTTCTCGATATAGCGCTCCAGCGTCTGGCTTTTGGCCAGTTGCACCTGCTCCTGCTGAACCAGATCGTTATACTTGGCGTTCAACTCGGCAAGCTCGGTTTCAAGCTTGGTGCGGGCGGCGGCGTCTTGCTCGACGCTGATCTTGTTTTCCAACTCGATGATCGCCGGGTCCATGGATTGGATCTCGGTGCGCAGGGCTTCAAGCTCGCCCACGGTGGCCTCGCGTTCATCCAGCGTGGCGGAGAGATTGGCCTCAACCTTGACCTTTTCGCCGTTCAGGATGCCAAGCTGATTTTCCAGCAATTTCACGATGATATCGGATTTTCCGATGAGGTCTTGCAGCTTGTCGTCGATATTGGCGGTGCGGATACGCTCCTGGCGCAGGCTCTCGGATTTGCCCGCCGAAAAGATGCCGACGATGCTCTCCCAGCCGGTCTTGTCGCGCATCTCGGAGAAGTCTTCGGAGAAGCCCGCGGTCACATCATCGAGGCCCATGATAAGCTCGGCGATATTGGCGTTCATCAGGTCGGTGTGCGCATGGACATCTTCGAGCGTGGCGTTCTCGATGTCGATCTGAATATCCTGCCCTTCGGCCATCTTCTGGCGTGCGGTTTCGATCCGGCTGGACAGTTCTTCGATCTTGCCTTGGGTCTCTGAAACCTGGGTCTGTGACTTCTTGATCATCGCATCAAAATCAGCCATCGGATCTCCTCAAAATACTATGTGCTTGGGCTATATGTGGGTGTTTTACCCCGAAAAGTTAAGGATCGTCACGCGCGATTTGCGCCAGTGGTGACGGTTTCACGCCTTAACGGGCGGGAATGAGCTGTTGGGCGATGCCGGCGAGGGCCACATAGGCCGTTGTGAGGCCAAGGGCCCAGCTGAGCCATGCTGCCTGCTCAAAGCTTTGCCAGGCCGCCAGTCCGGCAAAAACCGTCCATGCCAGGGTGACTGGCAGGGTGAAGCAGCGCCAGCGGCGGGTGCGCACCGGGTGGACGAACTTGAGCGGCAGGAACATTGCCGCCGCCAGCAGGGCGCAGGTGATGAGGGTGATCACCGGGCTGGGCTTGAGGGCGAGCAGGACCAGCACCGCCATGTTCCAGCATCCGGGAAAGCCGCGAAAGGAATTATCCTGTAATTTCATGCGTGTATCAGAAAAATACAGCACGGCGGCAAAGCATATTCCAAGGGCGGCAATCGCCCCCCAGGGGTTGGGCAGGAGGCTGGAACCATAGAGCGCGAAAGCGGGGATGAAGACGTAGGTGAGGAAATCAATGATCAGGTCAAGCAGCGCCCCGTCAATCTGCGGGGCATGGGTGAGAACGTGGTAGCGCCGCGCAAGCGGGCCGTCGATCCCGTCGACCACGAGGGCGGCGAGCAGCCATAGGAACATTTCATCCCAGGCGCCACGAACGGCAGCGAGCATGGCCAGCATGGCCAAAGCCGCCCCGGTGGCGGTGAAAAGGTGGACCGAGAAGGCCTTGTAGCGCGCACTCATGGGCAAGTCGTTAAGGGGGCGGTGGGATTGGTGCAAGGGTTTTGCGGAAATGCCGTTGCGTGGGAGGGATTTGGGCCGTTAACCGCAAAAAGATCACAGCCACAATGGATACACAAGGGATGCACAAACCATGCATATGGGTTTTTGCAAGGCGGCGAGGGGTTAACGGGGCGTTCGGGAGAGGCGGGGCGCGCGGGGCGCCCGGTCAACCGGGGCGGCGGGCCTGCGGGTGGGCGCTTTCATACACCTCCATCAGGCGAGCGGTATCAACGGCGGTATAGGCCTGCGTGGTGGAAAGCGAGGCATGGCCGAGTAGCTCTTGGATCGCGCGCAAATCGCCCCCGGCTTCGAGCAGGTGGGTGGCAAAGCTGTGGCGCAGCGCATGCGGCGTGGTGGTGGCGGGCAGGCCAAGCTGCATGCGGGCGGCCTCGGTCACCTTGGCGATCAGGCGGGGGTTCAGCGCCTTGCCGCGCACCCCGCGAAAGAGCGGCGAGTTTGGCGTAAGCTCAAACGGGCATTCCTGCACATAGTCTGCGACGGCAGCGCGGGCGGCGGGCAAAACCGGGACGATCCGCTCCTTGCCGCCCTTGCCGGTGATGCGCAGCACCTCGGGCAGCGGCGCGTCGGCCCCGGTGAGCGAGAGCGCCTCGGATATCCGCAGC
>NZ_JARGND010000054.1 GCF_029212645.1 Vannielia sp.
ACCCACCTGACCGACGAGGTGCGCGACAGCGATCACCTGCTGGTGCTGCATCAGGGCGAGATCCTTGCCAATGGGCGCTGCGGCGAGATCCGGGGTGATGCCGGGCTGTCTGACTGGTTTCTTGCCCAAACGGGTGCCACGGCATGAGCGCATGGCTCGGCGCCCTCAGGGCCATTGTGGGCCGCGAATTTTTGCGCTTTGTGCATCAACGCGAGCGTTTCCTTTCGGCACTGGTGCGCCCGCTGGTGTGGCTGCTGATCTTTGCGGCGGGCTTTCGCGCGGCGCTGGGCGTTTCGATCATCCCGCCCTACCAGACCTATATCACCTACGAGACCTATATCGTCCCCGGCCTCTGCGCGATGATCCTGTTGTTCAACGGGATGCAAAGCTCGCTTTCGCTGGTTTATGACCGTGAAATGGGCTCGATGCGCCTGTTGTTGACCAGCCCGCTGCCGCGCTGGTGGCTGCTGTTTTGCCGGCTCATCGGATCAAGCGCGATCTCGGTGCTACAGGTTTACGCGTTCCTCGCCATAGCCGCGCTCTTTGGCATCACGATGCCGGGCTGGGGCTATGTGGCGGTGCTGCCGGGGCTGATCTTGGGCGGGATCATGCTGGGGGCGCTGGGGCTGGTGCTTTCAAGCTTTGTGCGCCAGTTGGAAAATTTTGCCGGGGTGATGAACTTTGTGATCTTCCCGATGTTCTTCCTCTCTTCGGCGCTCTACCCGCTGTGGAAAATGCGCGAAAGCTCGGAATTGCTTTACTGGATCTGCGCCTACAACCCCTTCACCCAGGTCGTCGAGATGATCCGCTTCCTGCTCTACCTCGGCTTCAACCCAAGCGCCTTTGCCTGGGTGTTGGGGGTGGCGGTGGGGCTGAGTGCGCTGGCGGTTTGGGGCTATGACCCGGCGCGCGGGATGATGCGGCGCAAGGTTTAGCCCGCTGATCGCCAGCCTCGGCTGAAATGTGAGGGCATCGGCAGGCCCGTGGCAACCGCACGAAAGTAGCGGTTGTCGCAGCCGCCTTCTGCCGTGAGGCTGGTGGCAGGTTAAAGGAAAGACCGATGGGAGGAACATTGTGACCAAGTTCAAAACGCCATTTATGGCGGCTGCCGTGCTGGGCGCTGCCGTCTCCGCCCCGCTTGCGGCGGCTCCGCTCTGTGAAGATCTGGGCTTTGCGGGTTTGCTCGCCTCATGCAACCGGGGGGACGATATTGCGCTGACATTGGCCGCAGGTGTGCCGCTGGGCGAAGATGTAACGCTGGAATCGGGGGCTTATTATACGCTTGTCATCACCGCCGATGGCTCTGCCGAACTGGCCGTCACGGGGGCCGAATTTTTCCGCTCGATCTGGATGAATGAGATCGTGATCGACGATATCGAAATCCGCCCCATGGCGATCGACTCGATCGAATTTGATGAGGCGGGCACGGCGGAGCTTTCGTTTGTGGCGATCAAGCCCGGCACTCACAGCCTGCGCATTCCCGGCTCCACCGGCGAGACCCAGCAGATGAAGATCACCATCAAATAGCGCGTGGTCGGCGGGCATTGCCAGCCAGGCGCCAACACCGGCTTCGGGGAGGATACCCATGAACTTCATATCACTCGCAACGGCTGCCTGCGCGGCGGCATTGGCGCTTTTCTCCACCGGCCCGGCCATGGCGCAAGACCTGCCAACGATCCGGGTCGCCACGCTTGAAATCGGCACCGTCAACTGGGAGATGGCCACCATCACCCGGAACGGGCTGGACGAGAAGCACGGCTTCAAGCTCGCCATTCAGGGCTATGCAGACAATGGCGCAACCCGCGTGGCGGTAGAGGGCGGCGAGGCCGATATGGCGGTGGCCGATTGGATCTGGGTTGCCCGCCAGCGGGCGGCGGGGAAGGACTATGTGTTCATCCCCTATTCCAAGGCGGTTGGCGGGCTGGTGACCAGGGCCGATAGCGGTGTGAGTAGCCTCAAGGACCTTGCGGGCGGCAAGATCGGCATTGCCGGTGGCCCGCTTGATAAATCATGGCTGATCTTGCGCGCCTATGCGCAGCAGGAATACGGCATGGACCTCAAGGCCGAGACCGAGCAGGTGTTTGGCGCACCGCCGCTGATCTTCAAATCCGCGGCCGGGGGGGAGTTTCAGGGGGCGATCAACTTTTGGCACTTTCTGGCCAAGATGAAAGCCGCTGGCATGGTTGAGGTGATCTCGGTGGCCGAGGCGGGCAAGGCGCTGGGCCTCAACCCCGACACGCCGTTGCTGGGCTACTACCTGAAGGACAGCTTTTTGGCGGAGCACCCCGATCTGGCGCAGGCCTTCTATGAGGCCAGCCGCGAGGCCAAGGATATGCTGGCCAGCGATGATGCCGCCTGGGAGGCGATCCGCCCGATGATGCGCGCCAGGACCGATGCGCAATTTGCTCAGCTCAAGGCCGATTGGCTGGCCGGGATTCCGGCGCGCGGCGCGGTTGATCCGGGCGGGGTGCAGGCCATGCTGACCCTGATGAACGATCTTGGCGGCGCCGAGCTTGTGGGCAAGGCCTCCACCCTGCCCGATGGCCTGTTTGCCGATGTAAAGTGACCCCCTTGCCGCCAATCCCCTCCCTCCCCACCACGGCCTGGCCCGCGCTTGACCGCGCAGGCCGGGCGCGGGGAAGGGCGGCTGGGCGATGAGGTGGCTTCGCCCTGCGCCCGTGCTTTCAATCGCGGGGCTTCTGGCGCTTTGGGTTGTCGCCGCGTTGCTGACAGATGATGCGCAGATCCTGCCGCAGCCATGGTCACTGATCGCGCCATTTGCGCAGGAGTTCGCCTCGGGTGAGTTGCTGCGCAATCTGGGGGCCACGCTGGTGCGGGTGGTCTGGGCCTTTGCGCTGGCGATGGGCGTGGGCTTTGCGCTGGGCCTCGCGATGGGCCGCTCGGAGCGGCTGAACGATTGGCTCGATCCGTGGTTGGTGATCTTCCTCAACCTGCCTGCGCTGGTGCTGATCGTGCTGTGCTACCTGTGGATCGGCCTCAACGAAACCGCCGCGATCATTGCGGTGACGCTCAACAAGATCCCCAATGTGACCACCGTGATCCGCGAAGGGGCCCGCGCCCTTGACCCTGAGCTTGAGGCCATGGCCCGTGTTCACCGGATGAGCTGGCGGGCGCGGTTGCGGCATGTGACCCTGCCGCAGCTTGCGCCCTATATCACCGGGGCGGCGCGGGGGGGCGTGGCGGTGATCTGGAAGATCGTGCTGGTGGTAGAGTTCCTTGGCCGCTCCTCCGGGATTGGCTTCAAGATACACCTCTATTTTCAACTGTTCGATGTACGGATGGTGCTGGTTTACGCGCTCTCGTTCGTCATCGTGATGTTGCTGGTGGAATGGGCGCTGCTCCAGCCCTGGGAACGGCGGGTGCGGCGGTGGAGAACGGCGTGATCTCGATCGACATCCGTGAAAAACGCTTCGGCGATACACCGGTGCTGGGGCGCATCCGGTTTGATATTGGCGAGGGCGAGGCGGTGGCGCTGGTGGGGCCGTCTGGCGTGGGTAAATCCACGCTGCTGCGGATCGTGGCGGGCATCGATACCCGCTTTGAAGGCAACGTGCAGCGCCCCGAAGCGCTGGCCTTTGTGTTTCAGGAACCCACGTTGCTGCCGTGGCGCCACGCGCTTGACAATATCCTGCTGCCCAACCCCGGCCTGAGCCATGACGCCGCCCTTGCGGGGCTGGAGCGGGTGGGGCTGGCGGGCAAGGCGGATGTGTTCCCCGGCCAGCTTTCGCTTGGCCAACAGCGCCGCCTCGCCCTGGCCCGCGCCTTTGCCGGGCGCCCGGCGTTCCTGATCATGGACGAGCCTTTCGTGTCGCTCGACGGGGAAACAGCCGAGCAAATGCTCGCCCTCACCGAAGCGCTGATCGCCGAGCGCCGCCCCGCGACCCTGTTCGTGACCCACGACCGCGCCGAAGCCGACCGCCTTGGCGACCGCATTCTGGAACTCAAAGGGCAACCCGCAGAATTGCAGGGTTGAGGGAGGTGCAGAAGGTGACAGGCACCTTTGTGTGCTGCGGCAAACACAGGGGTTTTGGTGGTTGGGTTTGGCCGAACGGCAGGACGGCACTTATCAGGCAGTCCCGCAGTGGTGGCCGCGCCGCGCCGACCCGCTGACCGCTGCGGAACGGGGCCTGTGGAGCGGTGGAAAAATGCCAGCAGGGGTATTGCTGGCGCAACCCGCATTCAACCTTGGCAAAGTCACCCAAAAATGAAGGACTTGTACAGAAAGACAATGGACAAGACGGCCCGCTGACGTCAAGGATTTGACCCGGTGAACACCGCGCACAAAGGGAGGAGACTGGAGGCGCAGAGGGAAGGCAGCCAAGCATCTGGATGCGGATGCCGCCATCAAGACGGCCAAAGCGGCGCAGATTGCTTTTTGCGGATTCGGATATGGCGCGGAATGTCACGGCGAGAGGCCGGCAAGAGATGCGCTATTGAGCCGAATCGACCCGACAGCCGAGCAGATGCTCTTGTCGCGCGTGGCCGATAAAGCTATGGGGTTTCAGAGCTTTACCGGGTGAGCGTGACGCTCAAAAAACGCAGTCAAACATGCTTGATTAATTTTCTAACGGCCGTTAGATTGCGTTAATAACCCCGAATGGGGCAATAGGGAGGAGGCGTCATGAGTGAGGCGCAGTTTGGATCTTCGAGAGAGGACCTGAAAGCACGCTCGACCGTTTATGCACGCGATTTGTTCGCAGGCAAGACCGTTGTTGTAACCGGCTCAGGCGGCGGCTTGGGGCTGGCAATTGCGGCCCTTTTCGCCAGGCTTGGCGCCAATCTTGCGATCAATGGGCGCAACGAGGAAAAGCTGGCTTCGGCCAAGGAATTTCTTGAAAGTCTCGGGGCCAAGACCTTTGCCATGCCGATGACCATCCGGGACCCGGAGCAGGTTGAGGAATTTGTTGGCCGGGTAAACCAGGAATTCGGTTCGATTGACGTTTTGGTGAACAATGCGGGCGGCCAATTTCCACAGGCCGCGCTGGATTTTACCCCAAAGGGCTGGAATGCCGTCATTGATACCAATCTCAACGGCACCTGGTGGATGATGCAATCCACAGCGCGCCATTGGGTTGAGAACAAGCAGCCGGGCTCGATTGTAAATATCGTGGCCGACATTTGGCGCGGGATGCCCGGCATCGCGCATACCTGTGCGGCTCGGGCAGGGGTGATATACCTGTCCAAATCGGTGGCCGTGGAATGGGCACCCAATGAGATCCGCGTGAATTGCGTGGCACCGGGCTGTTGCGAAAGCAACGGGTTCGGGAACTATCCGGAGGAGGGCTCGGCCACCTTTCAGGACTCCAACCCCATGCGGCACGCTGGGGATGAATGGGATGTCGCGGAAGGCGTTGTTTACATGGCGGCCAACTCGGGGAAATTTGTAACCGGCGAAGTTCTGAACATAGACGGTGGGCAACAGATGTGGGGCGATCCCTGGCCAACAGGGCGACCGGATTATTTTCGCATTTCCTGACACCAGCGACGAACCTAAGGGGGGGAAACAGGATTCAGATGACGACGAATAGAAAAACAGAAACCGGCGACGGTGACGGTGCAATACTGGAGTGCAGGGGGATTGAGCGGCGGTTTGGCGGCATTGTTGCTGTCACCGGCGTTGATCTTGTCATTCAACCGCAAGAGATCTTTGGCCTCGTGGGGCCAAACGGCAGCGGCAAGACAACGCTGACCAACGCGATCACCGGGTTTTACCCGCCAAATGAAGGGACTGTCCGGCTGGCGGGCAGGGACATCACGGGCACAGCGCCTCACAAGGTTGCAAAGCTCGGGGTTGCCCGGACGTTCCAGAACCTGGCCCTGTTCAACGGGATGAGCGTTCTGGATAACATCCTGCTCGGGCGCCACATCCACATGAACCCGGGCGTCATCCGCACGGCGCTTTATTGGTGGGCGGCACAGCGCGAAGAGATCGAAAACCGTAAAATCGTTGAGGAGGTGATCGAGTTTCTACAGCTTGAGAGCATCCGCCACGAGCTGGTGGACGGTCTTCCGATCGGGCTGAAAAAGCGGGTTGAGCTTGCGCGCGCGCTGGTCGCAGAGCCGGAAATGCTGATCCTTGACGAGCCGATGGCAGGCATGAACCAGGAAGAGAAAGGGTACATGTCCCGCTTCATTCTGGACGCGCGGGCCGAACGCGGTGTCAGCGTCCTGCTGATCGAGCACCATATGGATGTGATCATCGGCATTTGCGACCGGATGCTGGCGCTGAACTATGGCGAAATGATCGCCAGTGGCATCCCGAGAGAAGTTGTAAAGGACCCAAGGGTCATCGAGGCATATGTTGGAGGGTCGCATGGCTGAAGGGGTAACATTGCAAAATGCCGCCAGTGAGACGATCGGGACTTTGCTGGCGCGCAATGCGTCAAGCCACGGATCGAGTATCGCGATGCGCGAGAAAGAGCGCGGAATCTGGAAAGAGAGCACCTGGTCCGATTACGTTGAAGAGATCCTGGCCTGCGCGGCCGGTCTTGAGAAAATCGGTGTAAAGCGGGGCAAGGCTGTGCTCATCCTGGGCGATAACCGGGCGCGGCTATACCAGGGCATGCTGGCGATTTCGCTGCTTGGGGCCTACGCGATGCCGGCCTATCCGGGCGCGACGCTTGAAGAGCTTCAGCATTTCCTTGGGGAAGCCGAAATCGTTGCGGCGATCGCGGAAGATCAGGAGCAGGTCGACAAGATCCTTGAAGTGCGTGATGCGGGCGCGAGCGGCATCGAACATGTCATCTACGATGAAACGCGCGGTCTTGGATTTTATGAAGACGATGGTCTGATGTCCTGGGATCATCTGATTGAGGTTGGCAAGCACGATCTCAACGAGGACCCGGACCGCCGCAAGGAGCTTCTGCACAGAGCGAAGCCCGACGATCCGGCGATCTTCATGCATTCGTCAGGAACAACCGGCAAGCCGAAAGGCATTGTTCTGAGCCAGAAGAATGTTCTGGCCGCAGCCAGAAATGGCCATGCAGCCGGAGCCTACGAGGAAGAGGAAGAAATCCTTGCCTATCTGCCTATGGCCTGGGTCGGGGATTATGCCATCACGGTTGCAGCGGCGCTGATGTACCGGTTCACCGTGAACGTGCCGGAGCGGCAGGAAACGGTTGTGCGGGACATGCGCGAAATCGCACCGACCTTCTATCTGGCGGCTCCCAGAAGCTGGGACCAGATGTTGACGACGATCCAGGTCGGGATGGAGGATTCCACCCGCTTGAAGAAGTGGCTGTACCATTTCTTCATGGACCGGGCCACGGCAGCCGAAACCCGCAAGCTGAACGGCGAGACCGGCGGCATGTTGGAGCCTTTGGGCAGGCTGTTGGGCGAGGCGCTCGTTTTTGGTCCGATCAAGGACCAGTTCGGGATGAGCCGCCTGAAAAATGCCTTCACCGGCGGCGAGGCGATTGGCGAAGATACCTTTGTCTTTTACCGCGCCCTCGGGATCAAGCTGCGCCAGTTCTACGGGCAGACCGAGATCAGCGCGATCAGTGCGATGCAGGCCCCGAACGAAGTGCGCCTGCACACTGTTGGCACACCCGCGCCGGGTGTTGATGTCAAGATCGACGACAGCGGCGAGATTCTGTTGCGCTCGGACAGCGTTTTTGCCGGCTATTACAACAAGCCGGAAGAAAGCGCCGAAGCCCTCGAAGACGGGTGGCTGCGGACTGGCGACGCCGGTTATCTTGAGGAAAACGGGCATCTCGTGGTTCTGGGGCGTGTCTCCGAGGTCATGTATACGGCCGGGGGCGAACGCTACGTTCCGAACTATATCGAGAACCGCCTGAAGTTCAGCCCGTACATCAAGGATGCGGCAGTTCTTGGCGCCGGTCTGGATGAGCTGACGGCAATGGTCTGCGTGGATTTCGAAGCGGTGGGTCACTGGGCCGAAGTGAACGGTGTGCCATACGTGTCTTATGCCGATCTGTCGCAGCGGGACGAAGTCTCGACACTGCTGCACGAGGCATTCCAGCGGGTGAACAAGGTTGTCACCGAGCCGTTGCGTCTGCAACGCTTTGTCAGCCTGCCCAAGGAATTCGACCCGGATGACGGTGAGATCACGCGGACCCGAAAACTGCGTCGTAAAGTCGTTCAGGAACGCTATGACGATGTCATCGCGGCGCTCTACGACGGTTCAAAAGAGGTTCATGTAAGCGCGCAGGTGACTTACGAAACCGGGGAAGTAGGGAAGGTCGAAAAAAGTCTTCCCATCAGGGAGGTATAAATGGACTTGGTCTTTCTAGCAGAGCTTGCGATCAACGGTGCCTTGACGGGTCTTCTGTATTCGCTTTTCGCCATCGGCCTCGTGCTGATTTACAAGGCTTCTTCTGTGCCCAATCTGGCACAGGGCGGGCTGACAATGGTTGGCGCGTATGTGGTCGTAGCGCTGGCGAGTGATGTGGGCCTGCCGCTGTGGCTGGCTATCCCGCTTGGCGCGGTCTTCATGTTCGCCTTGGGTTTTGGCATCGAGCGCGTTGCGCTGCGCCGTCTTGCAGGCCGCCCGGTCGTCATGATCCTGATGCTGACGCTGGGCCTCGACATTTTCCTGCGGGGCGTAACTCTTGCAATCTGGGGCGGTACGTCACGGTCGATGGACCTGGGGGTCAGCTATGAACCGCTGTTCCTCGGCGATATCTTCATCAGCCGGATCCATCTGGTCGGTGCCGGGGTGGCGATTGGTCTCTTTGTCGCCTTCATGATCTTTTTCCGCAGCCGGAGTGGCATCAAATTGCGGGCGATTGCCGATGATTACATGGCGTCCTGGTCGGTTGGGATTTCGGTTGAACGCGGCGTCGGGTTGTCCTGGGCGCTGGCGTCGGTCGTCGCCGTGGCCGCTGGGGTCATCTGGGGTGAAATCCAGGGTGTTGACCAAGCGTTGTCGCTGTTGCTTCTCAAGGGTCTGACGGTCGCCGTTCTGGGTGGTCTGGACAGTATTCTGGGGGCAGTGGTCGCCGGGATTATTCTGGGAATCATCGAAAACGTGGGCTCCGACTTCCTTGATCCACTTGTCGGGGGCGGAAGCCGTGAGCTTATCGTCGCTGCCGTCCTCATTCTTACGGTCATGATCCGTCCGCACGGGCTGTTTGGTCGTCACGACATCGAAAGGGTATAAGGAATGTTTTATAGACTTTCCGGTGTTCACCACGCCAACTACGTTTCTGACAGCCGCATCTTCAAGGTGCCTGCTGACCGGAACCTGACGGCGTTTATCTTCCTGATCGGGCTTGCGGCGCCATTCATCATGCCGTCGCTCTACCTAAACAGCTACATGCTGCCCTGGCTGATCTGGACGGCAGCAGCGCTTGGGCTGAACCTGGTAACGGGTTGGGCCGGCCAGCTTCACCTGGGTTATGCCGCGGTTATGGCCGTTGGCGCCTACTCCGCGATCCACGCCGCGCGGTTCGGGGTGCCTTGGGAGTTTGCCCTGATCATCGGTGGGCTGGCCTCGTCGGTGATCGGCAGCTTGTTCGCCTTTGCCGCGCTGCGGGTGAAGGGCCTCTATCTGGCGCTCACCACCCTCGCGATGCAATTCGTGATGGACTGGGTGCTGACCCACTCGCCAGCGATTTCGGGCGGCTCGCACGCATCGCTTCAATCGCCAACACTGGCGCTGCTTGGCCAGGATATCACCTCTGACACCGGCTATTACTACGTTGCCTTTGGCTGGTGTGTGTTGGTGACAATCTTCATGCTGAACCTGAAACGCACCGGGCTGGGGCGTGCCCTTGTGGCCGTGCGGGAAAAAGACTTTGCCGCCGCCATCCTTGGTGTGAACAGTTTCTACTACAAGATTCTGGCCTTCGCGACCTCGTCCTTTATCGCGGGCGTCAGCGGTGCGCTGCTTGTTGCAACGTTCTTCTTCCTGGCTGCGCCTGAGCAGTTCTCGGTGAACGTTTCGATCCAGGTACTTGCGATGGTGATTGTTGGCGGTCTTGGCAGCATTATCGGATCCTATTTCGGCGTTGCCTTGATCTTGCTTGTGCCGGGTCTGGTGAACGGAATTGTCGCCGGAGGCAGCGAGGCGCTTGGCATGCAGATCAATGTTGAAACCCTCGCCCATATCCCGAACGCGGTCTATGGCGCGCTGATCGTCATTGTTCTTCTGATCGAACCGCTGGGGCTGGGTAAGCTCTACGGCAACATCAGGGACTATCTGATGGTCTGGCCCTTCGATCAGCTCAGAAAGTAAAGAGGAATGCCGATGCAAGAAAAGGTCGAAGTCCAGCCCATTTTGTCAATGAACAGCGTCGAGGTGCTGTATGACAACGTGATGATGGCGATCAAGGGTGTTTCGGTTCAGGTCCCAAAGGGCGAGATGATCGCGCTTCTGGGATCGAACGGAGCCGGGAAAAGCACCACGCTGAAAGCGATCAGCGGCTTGTTGAAAGCCGAGCGCGGCCGCGTCAGCCGGGGTGAAATCAAGTTCGAGGGCACCGACATCACCGGGATGCTTGCCCAGAACCGGGTGGAGATGGGGATTTGTCACGTCATCGAAGGGCGACGTGTCTTTGAACATCTCACCCCGGACGAAAACCTGACAGCCGCCGCCCCGAAGGGCATGTCCCGTTCGGTTCTGAATGCGGAAAAGGAGAAGATATACAACTATTTTCCCCGGCTTGCCGAGCGGCGCAATTCGCTCGCGGGTTATCTGTCGGGGGGTGAGCAACAGATGCTGGCCATCGGCCGCGCGCTGGTGACCCAGCCGAGCCTGCTGATGCTCGATGAGCCAAGCCTTGGGCTTGCGCCATTCCTGGTGGCCGAGATCTTCGGCATCCTTCAAAAGATCAACCAGGAAGAGGGTATGTCGGTTCTTCTGGTGGAGCAGAACGCTTTGGCCGCGCTGGAAATCGTTTCAGAAGGATATCTGATCGAAAACGGCCGCGTCGTCATGAACGGCACCGCCGAAGCCCTCAAATCCAACTCAGACATTCAGGAATTCTATCTAGGAGGTGGCGAAGGCACGGATTTCCATAACGTCAAACACTATAGCCGGCGCAAACGTTGGCTGAGTTGAGGGTCCAAACAGGCGTTGTTCAGGGAGGAAAAGATGAAACGACTTACCAAGGCGTTGGCCGCATTTACGATGATGGGCGGTCTCGTTACCGGCACGCAGGCTCTGGCCGAGCCATTCAAAGTGGGGGTCTGTTACGACCTTAGCAAGGCATATACTTTTGCCACGCCACAGGTTTCGCAGGCCGCGATGGATCTGGCCAAGCTGGTGAACATGAAGGGTGGGATCGGCGGCGAGCCGGTGGAGGTCATCGTTCGTGATCACGGCAACGAACCGCAGCGCGGGATCGAATGCTATTCCAAGCTCAGCCGCGAGGGGGTCTTTGTTTTTGATACCCTGTCCACGCCGGTGTCCCTGGCGATCCTGCCGCGGGCAATGGAAGACGGGCGCATCCTGATGCAATCGCTCGTTGGCCGTGGCGATGCGGTGGATGGCACGGTTTTTGACTGGGTTTATCCGATAGGACCAACCTATTGGGGCCAGGCCGCCAACGATGTTGCCTATATCAAGCAGCTGCATGATGGCGATATGTCCGACGTGAAGGTTGGCTTTGTCTATTTCGATTATCCCTTCGGCCAGGAGCCGATCGAAATTCTCGAAACCCTGTCCGAGAAAGAGGGCTTTCAACTTGATCTCTATCCGGTGCCGCTGCCCGGCAGCGATCAGGCTGGTGTGTGGTCCAAGGTGCGCCGCGACAAGCCCGATCATCTGATCGTCTGGATGCTGGGCGGGGCGCATGTGGTGGCCTCCAAAGAGATGCAGCGAAATCGGATCCCGATGGACAAGTACATCTCGGTCAACTGGCTCAACGAGGTCGATATCGCCAATATCGGTAACGAGGCGGCGATCGGTCTGAAGCGCGGCACCAATGTGGTGGGCGGTCCGGATGTGGCTCTGCGCCAGGAGATCCTGGCCGAGCTCTACGACAAGGGCGAAGGCTCCGGCCCGTTGGGGAAAACAGAGGACGTTTTCTACAACACCGGGCTGGCGATGTATTCGATCGTGTTCGAGGCGGCGCGCAGAGCGGCAGAGACCGATGGCCTTCCGATCACGGCCGACTCTTACAAGGCGGCTCTGGAGACGCTGGAAGACTATGACGCCAACGGGCTGATGGCACCGATTACGGTGACAGCAGAGGATCACGGCGGCGGCGGCAAGACCCGCATCGAGATGTGGGACGGCGAAACCTGGGTGCCGCAAACCGACTGGATCGCGGAATACAGCGATGTCGTTTGGGATGTGGTCAAGGAAAGTTCGTCGAAGTACCAGCAATAACAAAATGTTAACAAAAGGGTCGGTGTCCAGGGGGCGACGGATGCACGCCCAAACAACGATAAAGCCGCCCCACACCTTATAAACGGGAGAAACAAAGATGAAATTCAAACAACACCTAAAGGCGGTGGCTCTCACCGCGGCATTGGCGACCAGCGCGACAATGGCATCCGCGCAGGACGAGGAGCCGATCCGCTTCGGCCTCTGCTTTGACCTCAGCAAGTCATACACCTTCGTGACGCCCCAAATCGCTCAGGCCGCGCAAGACCTCGCGATGTACACCAACGAAAACGGCGGCATCGAAGGACATCCGGTCGAGATCATCGTTCGCGACCACGGCAACGAACCCCAGCGCGGCGTGGAATGCTACGAGCAACTCAAGCGGGATGGGGTGTTTATTTTCAACTTCCTGTCCACGCCGGTTTCAAACGCGGCTCTTCCGCGCGCGATGAAGGATGGCAACATCCTGATGCAATCCTTCGTTGGCCGCGGCGACGCGGTGGATGGCGAAGTGTTTGAATGGGTTTTCCCTGTTGGCCCGACCTACTGGCAGCAGGCTGCCAACGCGGTTTCCTTCATCAAGGACCAGCTCGGCGGCGATCTGAGCAGCGGCAAGATCGGTTTCATCTACCTCGACTATCCTTTCGGTCAGGAGCCGATCGAAATTCTGAAGACCCTGTCCGAGAAAGAGGGTTTCGAGCTGGAGCTGTATCCTGTCGCCCTTCCCGGGTCGGACCAGTCCAGCGCATGGAGCAAGATCCGCCGCGACAAGCCTGACTATGTGATCAGCTGGCTGCTGGCCGGTGGCCACGTGGTTGCTTCCAAGGAAATGCGTCGTAACCGCTTCCCGATTGACCGCTACCTGACATCGAACTGGCTGAACGAGGTTGATATCGTCAACATCGGCGCGGAAGAGGCAAAAGGCATTCTTCGCGGGACCAACGTGGCCGGCGGCCAGGACGTCCCAATCGTGAAAACGATGCTGGAAACCTACTATGCCAATGGCAAGGGCTCCGGCCCCGAGAGCCTGGTGCATGACGTGTACTACAACACTGGTATGGCGATCTATTCCGCCGGGTTTGAAGCCGCGCGCATGGCGATCCAGGAAAACGGTTGGCCGCTGACTCCGGAAGCCATGAAGACGGCCTATGAGGGGCTTTCGGGATACGATGCCAATGGCCTGATGGCCCCTGTGACCGTGACATCCGAAGATCACGGTGGTGGCGGCAAGACCCGCGTTGAACAGTGGGACGGCGAAACCTGGGTTCCGCTGACCGACTGGAGCGCCGAGTACCTCGACGTTGTTTGGGGCGTGATCAAGGAAAGCTCTGAGAAGTTCATCGTCGAATAAACATGATTTTTCCCCGCGGCTTTCGGGTCGCGGGGAAGACCTTAAAGAACTCAATCCGCAATATTTCCGATCCAGACGAGGCATGAACCATGAGCCCTATCGAAGTGACGATTGAAGACGGCATCGCGACCGTTTGCATCAACCGACCTGAGCGCAAGAACGCGCTGTCCGTTGCCGCAACCAATGGGCTGACGGACGCCTGGGAAAAGATCGAGGCGGATGACAGCGTTCGAGTGGCCATCTTGACCTCTGCTGACTGCGGGGTGTTCTGTGCCGGGCTGGATCTCAAGGAAGCTACCCAGATCGCGCGGGACGAAGGCATAGATATCCTGACCAAGATGCGCGATCCGTTTCACGAGGTCATGCGCGACTGCAAGAAGCCGATCATCGCGGCGATGACCGGGTCCCTGATGGCGGGCGGCATGATGCTGACGCTGAACTGCGATCTGCGGGTCGGACTCAAGGGCACCAAGGCCGGTATCACCGAGGTGAAGATCGGGCGCGGATCGCCCTGGGCAGCCCCGGCGCTGTCGATGCTGCCGCAACCGATCCTTATGGAGATTGTCCTCACCGGCGATCTGATGGAGATCGAGCGCCTGCATGATTTCGGGTTCACCAACTATCTTGAAGACACACCTGATGCCGTGCGCGCACGGGCCCACGAATTGGCGACGCGGATCGCCAGTGGCGCGCCGTTGTCGGTGATCGCGGCAAAGGGCGGTGTGCGCGCAACCATGGATCTCGGCTGCGCAGGCGGTCTGGAAGAAAGCAAGCGCCAGCACGAAATCGTCTATGCCAGCAATGACGCGATTGAAGGCCCCAAGGCCTTCGCCGAAAAGCGTAGCCCGGTCTGGACCGGAACCTGAGGAGATCGCAATGCCCGCACTTATTCGCTTGGACAGGCAAGGCCCCGTCGGCATATTGCGCTTCCTGCTGCCCGAAAAGCGCAACCCCTACAGCACGGCGTTCGTAGAGGAGCTGGTGGCGCGGCTGGATGAGGCCGATCGGGACGATACGATCCGGGCCGTGGTTATGACCGGGGGCGAGCACTTCAGCAGTGGCGGCGATCTCGTCGGGTTTCAGAGCGAAATCGCAAAAGGGGCCAGGGCCACCGCCGAGATGGTCGAGAAGGTTCACGATGGCGGGCGGGCAGCCTACCTCTTCCGCAAACCGCTGATTTCCGCTGTCTGCGGGGTCGCTTTCGGTGCAGGGCTCAGCCTTGCGCTGTCTGCTGATGTTGTTGTGGCGGCCGAAGATGCCCGGCTGTGCGAGGTTTTTGCGCGGGTCGGTGGCTGTCCTGACACCGGGTCGAGCTGGCTTCTTCAGCAGCGCGCCGGTGCCGGGATTGCGCGGATGCTCGTGCTCACAGGCCGTGAGATCGACGGGCGCAGCGCCAGAGAGCTGAACGTTGTGGAAGAATGCGTTCCCGCCGCACAGGTCGAGGACCGCGCGCTCGAGATCGCCCGCGAAATTGCCCAGCATCCTATGTATGGCGTAGAGGTCGCAAAGCGGGTGATGCGCGCCACGGCGGAGTGCAGCTATCTGGAAGCGCTGGACATTGAGCGCGATTCCCAAAGCGTTCTGTTGTGCGCCCATGATTTTCCCGAGGCCATGAAAGCGTTCTCGGAAAAGCGAAAGCCCGAATTCAAGGACCGTTAATGGTCGAAACACCATAAAGAAATCAAGGAGATCGCAGTATGAAGGTGCTTGTGCCTATCAAACGGGTGATTGATTATAACGTGAAAGCGCGTGTGAAAGCGGATGGGTCTGGGG
>NZ_JARGND010000055.1 GCF_029212645.1 Vannielia sp.
CCTGATGCAGCACCAGCAGGTGATCGCTGTCGCGCACCTCGTCGGTCAGGTGGGTCGCCCAAAGCACGCAAATCCCCTCTTGCGCGGCAAGATCATGCACATGCGCCACAATGCTGGCCCGCGCCGCCGCATCCAGCCCCACCGTTGGCTCATCAAGCAGCAGCACCTTCGGGTCATGCAGCAGGGCGCGGGCCAGTTCGGTGCGCCGCCGGTGGCCGCCGTTGAGCGCCCGCACCTTCTCGCCCGCCCGCTCTGCCATGCCAAGGCGCTCCAGCACCCGCGCAACGCGGGCAGGCACTTCGCGGCGCGGCACCCCGTGCAGGGCGGCAAAATAGGCAAGGTTCTGGCGCACCGTCAGATCAAGGTCGAGCGTGGGCTGTTGAAAGACCACCCCCAGCGCGCCCAGCGCCTTGCCGGGGGCGTGGCGCAGATCATGTCCGGCAATGGTGATCTGGCTCTCTGGGGCCACCAAAAGCCGGGTGAGCAGCGCCACCAGCGTTGATTTCCCCGCGCCATTTGGCCCGAGCAAAGCGCAAAACCGGCCCATCGGCAGCTCAAACGACATGCCCTTCAGCGCCTCTTTGGCCCCGTAGCTGAAGCGCAGATCGCGCACCGTCAGCCCGGTGGTTTCAGCCGTCATCCCTGCACTCCCCTCCCTTTGCTGCCCCCTTCATAGCAAGTTTTTGGCCCGCCGCGCAGGCCCCCAAAGGTCGGTAGGTCACACCAGCCCGAGCGGCTGGAAGATCGGGCCGCTTTCGGTGGGGGTGAAGGTGCCGCTGATGTGGAACACCTGCGCCAAAAGCTCTGGCGACAGCACCTCCATCGGGGTTCCGTCTGCCACCTTGCGGCCCTCGTGCAGCACAATAAGCCGGGTGCAGTAGCGGGCCGCAAGGCTAAGGTCATGCAAGGCCGCCACCACGCCGCGACCTTCACGGGCAAGGCGGTCAAAAAGCTCCATCGTGGCAATCTGAGCCGCCGGATCAAGGCCCGCAATCGGCTCATCGGCCAGCAGCAGCGGCGTGTCTTGCGCCAAGGCACGGGCGATCAGCGCGCGCGCCTGCTCCCCGCCCGAAAGGCGGGTGGCCCGGCGCGAGGCAAACCCCTCCAGCCGCATCTCTCCAAGCGCCTGCGCCACCGCCGCACGATCTGGCGCGCCGATCCGCTGGCCCGGCGCAAGGTGCGGGTTACGACCCAGCGCCACCAACGTTTCCACATTCAAATCCCAGGCGATCTCACGGGCTTGCGGCAAAAACGCCACCTCACGGGCGCGCGCGCGCGGCGGCAACACGGCGAGAGAGCTTTCCCCCTCTGCCGCCAACAGCCCCAGCGCGGCGCGCAGCAACGTGGTTTTGCCCGCTCCATTGGGGCCGATCAGCCCCACAAACTCGCCCGCGCCGATGCGGGCGGAAACGCCATCGAGCACGCGCCGCCCATTGGCCCGCGTCAGGCCGATATGATCAAGCACCAGCGTCATAGCCGCCCCCGCAAGCGCCAGATCAGATGAAAGAAGAAAGGTGCGCCAATGAGCGCCGTCACCACGCCAAGCTTGAGGTCGCGCTCGGGCAGGATCACCCGCACCGCTACATCTGCCGCCAGCACCATCGCCGCGCCGCCCAGTGCCGAGGCGATCAGCAGCGCCGAGGGCCGCGCCCCCACCAGCGGGCGCAGCAGGTGCGGCACCACGAGGCCCACAAAGCCCACCGCCCCGGCCACCGCCGTGCCCGCGCCCACCGCCGCCGCCACGCCGATGACCAGCATCAGCCGCAGGCGCACCAGCCGCACGCCCATGGCTTCGGCGGCGTCTTCGCCCAATGTGAGCGCATCAAGCGCGCGGCCCGTGGGCAGCAACAAAACCGCGCCCAGCACCATGAAGGGCGCGGCCAGCCAAACGTGGGTCATCGAGCGGTCCGCCAGAGAGCCCATCATCCAAAACACGATCTCGGCGGCGGCAAAGGGCGATGGCGAGAGGTTCAGCACCAGCGAGGTGAGCGCCCCCGCCAGCGCCGAAAGCGCCACGCCCGCAAGGATCAGCGTCAGCGCGGTGCCGCGCGGGCCCGCCAGCGCCAGAATGCCCAGCACCGCCGCGCCTGCCCCGGCCAGCGCCGCCAGAGGCAGGCCCAGCGCGAAAGCGCCCGCAAGCCCAAGCTGGATCGCCAGCACCGCGCCCAGCGCCGCGCTGGCCGATACGCCGATCAGCCCCGGCTCGGCCAGCGGGTTGCGCAGATAGCCCTGCAACGCCGCGCCCGAAAGCCCCAGCGCCGCGCCCAGCATCCCCCCCAAAAGCGCCCGTGGCAGGCGGATTTCGCGCATCACCATGGTGGCTGGCCCGTCGCTTGGCACCACCAGCGCCACCAGCCCCTCGCCCCAGCCAATCCCCGCCGGGCCAATCATCAGCGACAGCGCGAAAAGCGCCGCACACAGCGCCGCCAACCCGCCATAAAGCGCCGCCGGGCGGATCATGGCATCCCCCGCCGCAGCGCCGCCAGCCGCTTCACCGTTGCCAGAACATCGGGCGTGCCGCAGATCCAGCTTGCATCGCCCATCTGCGCCACCGGCCCCGCCGCGCGCAGCTTTTGCACGACCGGATGGGCCAGGATTTCCTCGGCGCGGGATTTCGGGCTGGCCGGGGTAGAGGCGATCACCACATCGGGGTCAGACACCGCCAGCACCTCCAGCGGCACGAAGCCGCCGTAATCAAGCATGAGCTCCGAGGCCAGCAAATCAAACCCCGCCGCCTGCACGATCTGGCCCGGCAGGGTGGAGCCGCCCGCGCTCCAGCCATTGGCCGAATAAAGCGCCGCCAAGGGGCGCGCGCCCCCCGGCACGTCAATCGCGGCCAGATCATCCTCAAAGCTCTGCGCCATCTTCTCTGCCGCAGCCTCCCGGCCCAGCACCTTGCCCATGCGGCGAATATTGGCGGGGATGTCCTCCAGCCGCTCCGCCGGGGCAAACACCTCTACCCGCAGCCCAAGCCGCCCCAGCATGGCGCGGGTTTCAGGCGCGGTGAAGGCCCCGGCGAGCACCAGATCAGGCTCCAGCGCATAAACCTCCTCGGCCCTTGCGCCATTGCCCCTGTACGCTTGCGCGGCTTCGGCCACCGGCGAGGTGGCGGGGTCTTGCGCCATGTGGGTGACGCTCACCAACTGGCCGGGTGCGGCAACCGCCATGGCCAGTTGATCGGTGCACAGGTTGATCGAAACCACCCGTTGAGGCACGCCCCCCTCCCCGGCCCAGGCCCAGGCCGGGGCTGCGGCCAGCCAAAGCGCCATAAGCGCCCCGGCCAGCCATTTATCAGAACTTTGCGCGAAGCCCGGCATAAATTGACCGCCCCGGCTGGCCGTAGCCATTCACGGTTTGATAGTCGGTGTCTGTCAGGTTTTCGATGCGCAAATAGGCCTCGGCCCGCTCCGTGACCTCATAGGTGACGGTGGCGTTGAGCAGGGTGTAATCGTCCCCCTTGATGGTGGCGTAGGTCTGGGCGTCCACATCGTAAACATCGGCCACGTGCTGCACCTCTAGCTGCCCGGTCCAGCGTGGGGCGATCTGCCCCTCAACCCCGAGCACCAGATCATGGCGCGGCACCCGCAGGGTGCGATCATCGTTTTCATCGCGGCTCTCGGTGAGGGTATAGGCACCATACACGTCGATCCCGTCGGCCAGTTGCACCTGCCCTGAAAGCTCAAGCCCCTTGGCCGTGGTGGTGCCCTCAACCTGGATGTTCTGGTAGGTGAACGGATCATAGCCGATCAGATTGTCGATCTCGGTGTAAAACAGCGTCGCCTTCAAAAAATTCCGGTCGCCAAACTGCTTTTCGAGGCCCAGTTCCACGCTGCGGCTTTCCTCTGGATCAAGGTCCGGGTTGCCATAGAACGGCGCGTTCAGCTCATAAAGCGATGGCGCGCGAAAGCCCGTTGCCAATGCGCCGCGCAGGATCAGATCAGGCTGGATATCATAAGCCAGCGCCAGCCGCCCGGTGGTGTGGCTACCAAAGGTGGAATGCTCGTCATGGCGCAGCGCCGCAATCATATGCAGCCTCTCGTTGGGGCTATAGTTCAGCTCGGCAAAAACGCCGGTGCTGTTCTGGTCGCCCGTGGCCAGCGAGAAGGTATCGGCGGTAAAGCTCTCTTCGGTGTAATCGGCCCCGAAGTTGAGGTTGAGCGCCTCCGAAAGGTCGGCCTGCCCCACATAGCGCAGCACCGTCCGCTCGCCCTCGTAATGCGCATCCGTCGTGCCGCCCGACACGCTGTCACGGTCGATATTGAAGAACGAAGCTTCAAATGTGCTCGTCACCGTGGCGCCCTCATAGATAGCATAGGTACGCAACCCGTTGGTGGTGGCCTGAAGCTCGATATCGGCGTCGCCAAACGGAAAGCCGCCATCAATCTCGGTGTCGGTCTGGGCGGCGAACCCGGCAATGCCCAGGGTCAGCACATCGCTCAGCGCGTATTCACCAGCAAAGTTGAGGCGCAGGGCAGAGTAGCCATCTTCCTCGGTGTTGCCATCCGCCTCATCCGCCGCCGAAAAGCCTTGCGACAGGTTGCGTGAGAGCGTCACGGCAACATTGTGCCGCTCGCCCTTGCTCGACAGCGTGAGGGCGGCATTGGTGGTGTGATAGCTGCCAAGCTCCCCGGCAAAGGACACATGGGTGCCCTCTTCGGTGGCCTCAAGGCTGCTGATCGAGATCACCCCGGCCACCGCGCCCGCGCCATATTGCGCCGATTGCGCGCCCTTCAGCACCTCGATCCGGCCCACACCAGCGGTGCCGAGCAGGCCAAAGTTGAACGAGGGGTTGGGCGCGGTAAGGTCGGTCACGTCGATGCCGTCAATCTGCACGGCAACGTATTTCTGGTGCAGGCCGCGCATCCGGATATCACCAAGCTGCCCCGCACCGCCATTGCTGGCAAGGGACAGGCCGGGCTGGCGCGCAAGATAGCTGGCGATCGAGTTATCGGCCGATTTTTCGAGGTCTTCGGCGGTGATCACCTCAACACTGGCGCCGGTTTCATCCAGCGGCGTGCCCTCGCCCAGATCGGCAGTGATGGTGATCGGCTTCAGTTCATAAACCTGCGCGGCGGCGGGCAGCGCCATGGCCAGCGCGGCAACGGCGGTGGTGGTGAGAAAACGGGTCATCGTTCCCTTGTCCTTTCCTTGTGAGCCTCTGATCGGGCTCTTTTTTTGGCCGTGTCGTGGGAAAGGTCGTTTGGGGCCTTCCGCAGACGGTGTGTTTACCACCACTACGGAAGATCCGCTGGTCAGCACGCGCCCCGCGTACGGACAAGGTGATCGCCTCGGCAGGTCTCCTGACTCGCGGGTCTTGGCTTGGCCTGCCTTCCCGGGGAGGCTCCCCAGTGGCATTACGGCTTCACTCTCCGCTTACAGTTGCGGGGGCAGTCGTGGAATGAGGCCGCCTTTGGCCACCCGTACCACGTTCCCTTTTTCTCCGGGTTTTACCCCGGACCGATGCCCCTGCGGCCTACCCCGTTTCGGGGGGCGGGCGCAAGGGCGCCGTTGGGCCGATTGTGCAGCGGGCCATAACGCCGCGCGTCGCACCGGGCAACGCGGCGCCACCCCAAAAACAACAAACCCCCGGGCAATGCCGCGGGGGTCGTCGTAGACGAGGGCATAGCCCCCGTCGCTCGTGTGTCGTGGAGGTGCTTAGAGCATCCCCTCGCGCTGGGCCTTCTTCCGAGCCAGCTTCCGCGCGCGGCGGATCGCTTCAGCCTTTTCACGGGCCTTCTTCTCGGACGGCTTCTCGAAGTGTTGCTTGAGTTTCATCTCACGAAACACACCCTCGCGCTGAAGTTTCTTCTTCAGAGCACGAAGCGCCTGATCGACGTTGTTATCACGAACGCTTACCTGCATGTGGTTTTCACCACCTTTCTTGTTGGAGTTTGCATAAGTTGCAGGAGGGCGCCGTATAGCAAAGCCATTCTGTTCTGTCTACACTCCGCGCAAAATTGCCCTAAGTTGATGGCCATGACTCAAAACAGCACAAAAACCGCCCTGCTCGATGCCGCCCTGCCCCATGTCGCCTTTGATGGCTGGACGGATGCAATCCTGACCCAAGCCGCCGAGGCAACAGGCGTTCCCCCCGCCGAGGCGCGGGCGCTGTTTCCACGCGGTGCCATTGATCTGGCCCTTGCGTTTCATGCCCGTGGCGACGCCGCGATGCAGGAGGCCTTCGCTGCGGCTGACCTTTCCACGATGCGCTACTCCGAGAAAATCGCCCACCTCGTGCGGCTGCGGCTGGAGGCGATCGAGGGCGAGCGCGAGGCCGTGCGCCGCGCCGCCGCGCTCTTTGCCCTGCCCCAAAACGCGCCCCATGGCGCTGCGGCGATCTGGGGCACGGCTGATTCGATCTGGTCGGCACTGGGCGACACCTCGGAAGATGCCAACTGGTATTCCAAGCGCGCCACCCTCTCGGCCGTCTATTCCGCCACGCTCCTTTATTGGCTGGGGGATGAAAGCGAGGGCCACACCGCCACATGGGCCTTCCTTGACCGGCGCATCGAAAACGTGATGCAGATCGAAAAGCTCAAGGGCGGGTTGCGCTCCAATCCGCTGACCAAGCCACTCATGGCCGGGCCAGAGTGGCTTGCCTCGCGTATCCACGCGCCCCGCAAAACACCGCCCGCCGATATGCCCGGCCACATCAAAACTCCAAACTAAAGGCTCTACATGACCCTCCCTGATACCATGCGCGCCATCGAAATCTCTGAACCCGGCGGCCCCGATGTGCTGCGCGAAACCACCGTGCCCCTGCCCCAGCCGGGCGCGGGCGAAATTGTTATTCGCGTCGCCTACGCCGGGGTGAACCGCCCCGATGCCCTGCAACGTGCCGGAGCCTATGCGCCGCCGCCCGATGCCTCGCCTCTGCCCGGCCTTGAAGCCTCGGGCGAGGTTGTGGCCGTGGGCGAAGGCGCACGCTGGAAGCTCGGCGATCAGGTTTGCGCCCTTTTGCCGGGTGGCGGCTACGCTGAATATGTTGTCACCCCCGCCGCCCACGCCCTGCCGGTGCCCTCGGGCATGGGCCTGCGCGAAGCCGCCTGCCTGCCGGAAAACTACTTCACCGTCTGGTCCAATGTCTTCACCCGTGGCGGGCTTAAGGCGGGCGAGCGCTTTCTGGTGCATGGCGGCAGCTCCGGCATCGGCACCACTGCCATCCAGCTTGCGCATCACTTTGGCGCACGGGTCTTTGCCACCGCTGGCACCGCAGAAAAATGCGCGGTGTGCGAGAAGCTTGGCGCCGAGCGGGCGATCAACTACCGCGATGAGGATTTTGTCGAGATCATGCGCGCCGAAGGCGGGGCCAACCTGATCCTCGATATGGTCGGCGGCGATTACATCCCGCGCAACGTGAAGGCGCTGGCGCTGGAGGGGCGGATGGTCCACATCGCTTTCCTCTCCGGTCCCAAGGCCGAGCTGAACTTTGCGCAGGTCATGGCCCGCCGCCTCACCCTCACCGGCTCCACCCTGCGGCCCCAATCGGTTGCCGCCAAAGCCGCCATTGCCGAGGCGCTTGAAGCGCAGGTCTGGCCCCTGCTCTCTGCCGGCAAGATCTCGCCGGTGATGGACAGCACCTTCCCCCTCGCCGAAGCCGCCGCCGCCCATGCCCGCATGGAAAGCTCGGAGCATATCGGCAAGATCGTGCTGGAGGTCGCCGGAGGATAACCGGACAGCGGTTTGCGCCAGATCATTCCCTCTGGCCGCAACCCGGTTACCATTCGCCCTTCACAAAGGAGATTTGCCATGTCCGGCCATTTTGACATCCTTACCGGCTACCCGCCCGATGTGCTCGCCGTTGCGGGCCACGGCAAGATTGACCGCGCCTGCTATGAAGAGCAGCTCATCCCCGCGATCAAGGAGATCGTGCACAAAGAGGGCAAGGTGAAGCTGCTCTATATCCTGGGTGCCGATTTTGAGGGGTTTTCCGCCGGGGCCGCCTGGGATGACACCAAGCTGGGCCTGCTGCACCTGCATGACTTTGCCCGCATCGCGCTGGTGACCGATAAGAAGTGGGTTCGCAAAGGGGCCAAGCTGTTCGCCCCGCTCATGGCCGCCCCCCTTGACACCTTCACCCTGGCCGAGCTTGAGGCGGCAAAAGAGTGGATCGTGCAAAACCCGCCGCCAGAGCGCAACGGCGGCAATGTCGCCGCCGATCACCGCCTGCTGGCAAACGAAGACAAAATCTGAACGCTGCGTGCTTTGCATATCGCGAGCGCGGGGCGTTAACGGGCCGATGCGGAAAAATCGTATGCACGGGTTGTGCATCACTTGTGCATCGGTTGTGCCCCTTCGCTTTTTGCAAATCTGGCGGCTGTTAAGGTTACTCGATCGGCTCGAACAGCGCGTCTTTCATGGTGCAATCGCGTGAAACATCGCGCCCGCATTCGCGCGGCTCAAGGTCTTTCGTCAGGCAAATCCGCACCTCCTGAATGTGGCGCGCCTTGCAGGTAACGGTCAGCATATCTGCGGTAAGCTGCTGATTATCCTTGAGGAACGCCTCCTCCACCACCGAGGCAGGTAGCTTGATCGCCCGGTCGAGCTTGCGAAACACATCAGGGCGTTTAACGCGGCCATAGGCTTTGCGCGCGGTGGCGTAATAGTCTGTTGCGGTCAGCCCGGCGCAGCGCCCATGCTTTTTCCACTGATACCAGGCCAGCCCACTGGTGCCCATTATGTCAGCCATTTCAACGGTTTGGGCGCGATTCGGGTCGCGCTCGGCGGTGCGGCAAAAGCTTGGCCACCCGCGCTCGTTCTGCGGCCAAAGCCCATGCAGAACCCAGCCATAATCAGCCCCCGCATCACACTGTGGCGAGCCCTTCCGCTCGCCCTCCAGGGCACACCAATTGGGCGACCACGACAGGCTCATGACATAGTAGTCAAAGTCCCCCGCACGCTCCCCCTCGGCCCAGGCCGGGCCTGTGAAAGCCAGTAAAATAACAGCAATCAAGCCACGCATTCGCTCTTCCCCTTTTGCCTTTTCGCCACTATATAGCGCCCAAGTTCCCCGACAACGTGAACTCGCCCCGCTCAAACCCGGGGTCGCCTTTCTGGCGTGGGGAGAGACGTGGCTAAAGGAGTGCGACGATGAACAAACCGCTCATGACAAAGGCGACAGCCGTTTGGCTTGTGGACAATACGACCTTGAGTTTCAAGCAGATAGCCGATTTTTGCGGCCTGCATGAGCTGGAAGTTCAGGGCATCGCCGATGGCGACGTGGCCGCTGGCGTGAAGGGCTTTGACCCGATCACCAACAACCAGTTGACCCAAGATGAGATCGACGCCGCCGAAAAAAATCCGGCCCACAAGCTGAAGCTCAAGTTCAACGCCGCCGCCACTGGTGAAGAAAAGCGCCGTGGCCCGCGCTACACCCCGCTGTCCAAACGCCAGGACCGCCCCGCCTCGATCCTCTGGCTGGTAAAGTTCCACCCCGAGCTGACCGATGCGCAGATCGGCAAACTGGTGGGCACCACCAAGCCGACCATTCAGGCAATCCGCGAGCGCACGCACTGGAATATCCAGAATATTCAACCAATTGATCCGGTTGCCCTTGGCCTGTGCAAACAGACCGAGCTTGACGCAGCCGTGCAAAAAGCCGCTGCCAAGAAGGCCCGTGAAGGCGAGTCGATGTCGGATGATGAGCGCCGCAAGCTGCTCTCAACCGAGCAAAGCCTCACCGCCGACCCAGAGCCGAAGATCCCCACCGCCATTTCCGGGCTGGAGACCTTCACCCTCAGTGGCGACGATGAAGATGAAGAGAAAAAAGAGAAGGTGTTTGACGCCGACACCCTCTTCAACCTTCCCGATGATGAAAGCGGCTCTGACGACGAGCAGCCGTGATCTGAGCCATCCGTAAAGAGCTTGTTAACTGCCGCCCTGTAAAACGGGTGGCAGTTTTCGTTTGAGGGGTTGCGTCTGGCTATTCGCAACGGCACCGCGCTAATCTGGCTTTGGATAGATTACCGGAGCCACATGCACATGCGCCATCTGCTTTTGCCCGCCCTCGCCCTTCTCCTCGCTGGCCCCGCAACGGCGGGCGAGCATTGCGATGAGTATTGGTTTACCCGCAACGCCCTGTTCGCGCGGGCGGGCTATTGCTTTAGCTCGCCGCTGGGGCAAGCGGTTTTCGGCAATGAGGGGTGCACCACCAAGTCGCCGAAGCTTGGCACCGCCGAGGCCGCGAAGGTGAAGCATATTCTGGAGTTGGAGGCGCTGGATGCCTGCGCCATCAACACAAAGCGCACCAGCCTTGAGATCCGCGGGCTGGAAATGCGCAAGACGATGAAGGTGCTGCCGGTGCGCGACGTGGGCGGCTCGGCCTGCATCGGCTGGAAAGGCCCGCCCGTTACGCTCCGCAACGCCCCTTCAACATCGGCAGAGGCTGTGGGCGAGATCGGCTTGGGCGATCAGATAAACTTTGAGTTTGAACGAGAAGGAAGTTGGGATTTCGTATTCATTTACAGCGGCTTGCAGCTTGTGAGCTCTGGCTGGACCAATATGACATGGTCGCCGGACGCCTGTGAAAGCGTCGCCGGTTAAAGCGCTTTTCTGGCTCGAAGCGCCGCGCCGATGGTGCCATCGTCAAGGTAGTCCAACTCGCCGCCAATCGGCACGCCCTGCGCCAGCGAGGTCAGCATCACCCCGGTCGGCTCAAGCTGATCGGCAATGTAATGCGCCGTTGTCTGGCCATCCACGGTGGCGTTAAGGGCCAGAATAACCTCAGAAATCTGCTCCTCGGCGATCCGCTCCAGCAGCCGGGGGATGCGCAACTCTTCCGGCCCAACGGCATCCAGCGCCGAGAGGACGCCACCCAACACATGATACCGCCCCTTAAACACCCCGGCCCGCTCCATGGCCCAAAGGTCGGCCACATCTTCCACCACACAAAGCTCGCCCGTTGCCCGCTTGGGACTTTCGCAAATGCCGCAAATATCGGCGGTGCCGATATTGCCGCAACGCAGGCATTCCCGCGCGGTTTCGGCCACCAGCCGCATGGAATCAGCCAGCGGTATCAACAGCTTGGAGCGTTTTTTGATGAGGTGAAGCACCGCACGGCGGGCCGACCGGGGGCCAAGCCCCGGCAGCCGCGCCATCAAGGCGATCAGCGCTTCAATCTCTTCGGGCGCGTCACTCATGCCTAAAGCGGCAGGTCCATGCCTTCGGGGAGGCCCATCTCGCGGGTGATCTTTTCCATCTCCTGGCGCGCCCTCACCTCGGCCTTGGCCTGGGCATCTTTGATGGCGGCGAGAATCAGGTCTTCGACCACCTCTTTTTCATCGGCGTTGAAGATCGACGGATCAATATCCAGCCCATTCAACACGCCTTTTGCGGTGCAGCGGGCTTTCACCAACCCGGCACCGCTTTCGCCTTCAACGGTCATCAGCGCAAGCTCTTCCTGAAGCGCGGCCATCTTGCCTTGCATCTCTTGAGCCGCCTTCATCATCTTGGTCATATCACCAAGCTGGCCTAGTCCTTTGAGCATCGTTTTGTCCTTATGTTGTGGGGCGCGAGGCTAGTCTTCCTCGAACGGATCCCATTCATCATCTACCTCTGGAAGCGCCTCAAGGGCGGCTTCGGCTTCAATCTGATCGGGAGTGCGGATCTCGGTGATCCGCGCACCCGGGAACTCGGCCAGAACGGCCTGAACCAGCGCGTGCGACTCCGCTTCAGCCTTCTGGGCCAACCAGGCGGCATCGCGCTTTTCGGCAATGGTTTCGGCGCCCCCGGAACTGACCACAGTGACCGCCCAGCGCGCGCCGGTCCACGCCTGAAGGCGCTGGCCAAGGTGGGCGGCAAGGTCGCCCGGGGCATTGTCGGTTGGCTCAAATTCGATCCGGCCGGGGGAGTAACGCGCAAGGCGCAGGCAGGTTTCAACCTCCACCAGCAGCTTCACGTCACGGTGGTGGCGGATCAGCTCCAGCACATCCTCAAAGCTGTGGTAGCGGGCGAGTGCCACCTCTGGCTGATGCGCCAGCGCGGTGGCCGCACCATGCGGCGTGCCGACAGGGGCAGAGGGCGGCGGCGCGGAAGATTGTGCTTGCGGCGCAGGGGCTTGCGCCATGGAGCCGGGCGCCGCAGCGCCACCACCGGGGCCACCGTTTGGCGGGGTGGGCGGCGCGGGAGGCTGGTCTTTCAACTTGCGGATCAGCTCATCTGGGGTGGGCAAGTCAGCCACATGGGTGAGCCGGATGATCGCCATTTCGGCGGCCATCATTGCATTGGGGGCCTGCGCCACTTCTTCGAGCGCCTTCAGCAGCATCTGCCACATCCGGCTGAGCACCCGCATCGAAATGGCGTTGGCCAGCGCACGGCCGCGATCCCGCTCATCGGGAGACACGGTTGGGTCATCACCGGCATCCGGGGTGATTTGCGTGACCGAAACCCAATGGGTTACCTCGGCCAGATCGCGCAGCACGGCCATTGGATCGGCGCCTTCGGCATATTGCGCCGAAAGCTCGTTGAGGGCTGCGGGGGCATCGCCGCGCAGCACCATCTCAAACAGGTCAAGCACGCGGCCCCGGTCAGCCAGGCCCAGCATGGCGCGCACGGTTTCGGCGGTGGTTTCGCCCGCCCCCTGGCCCAGCGCCTGATCAAGCAGGGATGTCGCATCCCGCGCCGAACCTTCCGAAGCCCGCGCCACCAGCGCCAGAGCATCATCGGTGATCTCACCGCCTTCGCTTGCAGCGATGCGGCGCATCATGGCGATCATGTCTTCAGCCTCGATGCGGCGCAGATCAAACCGTTGACACCGCGACAAAACCGTCACCGGAACCTTGCGGATTTCGGTGGTGGCGAAGATGAACTTGGCGTGGGCGGGCGGCTCTTCCAGCGTTTTCAGGAGCGCGTTGAACGCGCTCTTCGAAAGCATGTGAACCTCGTCGATGATGTAGACTTTGTAGCGCGCGGAGGCGGGCGCATAGTGGACCGTATCCAGCACCTCGGCGCGGATATCATCGACCCCGGTGTTTGAGGCCGCGTCCATCTCGATCACATCAACATGGCGTCCCTCGGCAATGGCGACGCAAGCCTCGCAGGTGCCGCAGGGATCGGTGGTTGGCCCTTGTTCGCAGTTCAGCCCCTTGGCGATAATCCGCGCGGTGGTGGTTTTGCCGGTGCCGCGAATGCCCGTCATGATGAAGGCCTGCGCGATGCGGTCCGCCTCAAACGCGTTGCGCAGGGTGCGCACCATCGCCTCTTGCCCAACGAGGTCGGCAAAGGTTTGCGGCCGGTATTTCCGCGCCAGAACCTGGTAATCTTGGGGTGCGCTGTCGCTCATCTTGCCTCGCGGAAGTGGGTCCGGGGGTATCCTATGCGCTGGCCGGGGTGAGGTAAATCCTAGAGCGCCCAGAGGACGCAACCGGTGCCGATTGCGCCCAGCGCCATGAGGCTGGCGATGGTGGTGAAATGGCTGCGGCCCAGGGGTTCGGCGCTGTGGTCTGACAGGCGGCCAAAGGTTGCGCAGGCATTGCGACGGGCCGACCAAAAGAGCACGAGAGCGATCACGATGAAGATGCTCGCCACCGATTTGGCGGCCCATGTTGGCTCAAACTTGCCAAACACGGCTTGCAGGCCGATCGCCACCCCGACCGAGCCAAGCCCGGTGCGCATCCAGCCTGCAAAGGTGCGCTCGTTGGCCTGAAGGGTGCGATCTTCGGCCCAATTGGTCCGGTCTTCCGCCCAGTCGGTGCGGGTTTCGCTGGCTTGCTGTTCATCTTGCATGAGGCAAGAATAGCGCCACACAGCAGAAGGGCAAAGGAACATTGCCCCGCTGTGGCGCGGTTGCTACGCTAACGGGGCCGACAGGAAGGCACCCACGGTCCGCGGAAAGCTGCAAGGCATCCTGCTCTTGTGAGAAACCCAACAGGTTTTTCTTGTGGCCCAACCCGGGCGGACCACTGGGCCCTATCCAAGGGAAACCCGATCATGACCTCCGAAATTGAAGGCTACCGCCGTGCGGCAAAGCGGCTGAAAAAGGCCCATGCCGCAGGCGCCCCCGAAGCGCTTGCGAGGGCGGCAAAGGCCCTGCCACGCGAGCGGCTGGGTGATTTGAAGCATGTGGACGCTTTGCACGTTGTGGCGCGGGAAGCCGGTAGCGAAAGCTGGCCGCGCTTGAAGCTGCGGCTGGAGTTAAAGCACGCAACCCCCGAGCAGCTTTTGCGGCGGTTGCGGGCCGGTCTGGAACATGGCTTTCATTGGGCTGTCCGTGAGGTTTTGGCGCGTGACCCGTCCCTTGGGCGTGCCAATCTTGGCATCGCCGCCGCGCTCTACGATGCCGCTTTTTTGAGGGCCGAACTCGCCGACAACCCGAAGCTGGCCACCACTGAAGTTGAGGGCGTTTTGCCCCTTTGCCATCTGGCGTTTTCGCAATGGATCAAGGCGGACGGCGCGGAGGCAGAGATGCTGGCTTGCGCCGAAATGCTGCAAAGCCATGGCGCGGATGTGAACGTGGGCAAGCCAGAGCCGGGCGGATCAGCGCACCAATTATCGCCGCTCTACGGCGCGATTGGCCATGCAGACAACCTCACCCTTGGTCGCTGGCTTTTGCAAAACGGAGCCAACCCGAATGATGGGGAGTCGCTTTATCACGCCACAGAGCACGGGCATCGCGATGGCTTGAGGCTGTTGCTGGAACATGGCGCGCAGCCCGCAGGCACCAACGCGATGCTCCGGGCGTTGGATTTTGACGATCTGGAAGCGGTGCGCCTTTTGCTCAAGGCCGGGGCAGACCCGGATGAGGGCTGTGGGGAAGGTCCATCGGGAGAGTTCGCAACGATTCCAGGTGCTTTGCACCACGCCGGGCGGCGACTGTGCTGCGCCGAAATGGCAGAGCTGTTGGTAGCCGCCGGGGCCTCGCTTTCGGCCAGGTGGCATGGGCGAAGCCCCTACGGGACGGCGCGTATCTATGGCAATGCAGCCGTTGCGCGCACCATTGCGGCGGCGGGCGGTGCCACCGCGCTAACACCGAGCGATGCGCTATTGGCGCAAGCCGCAGAGGGGCGTGTCCCCAACGGGGCGCGGATTGATCCTGAAATATTGAGCGGCGAAACGCGCGGCTTGATCAGCGCGATGGCGCATTTGCCCGCTGCGCTCCCGCAGATCAAAGCGATGGTTGCCTTGGGGCTGGAGTGGGACCGGCCCGATGGTATGGGCGTGCCCCCGGTGCAGACTGCCGGCTGGCATGGCGTGCCCGAGGTTATGGAATATCTGCTCTCACTGGGGCCAGACCTTACCCATGTGAACACCTGGGGCGGCGATTTGCTGGGCACAATTCTGCACGGATCCGCCAACGCGCCGGACCGCGAGAGGTGTAACCACTTATCATGCGTTGATTTGGCCTTGCAGGCGGGGCTGCCGCTTTATCGCGGGTATCTGCTGTTCACCGGCAATGAGGCCGTGGC
>NZ_JARGND010000056.1 GCF_029212645.1 Vannielia sp.
GATCGCACCGATCTGGCCCATGTAAAGCCCCAGGGCGCTTCGTTTGATGACCTCGGTCGCGGCGAAGAGGAAGGCGTGGCCAACGTCAAGGAGTTGAGCGAAAGCGCCGCCTCCAAGTCATTGGAAGTGCTCAAGCAAATCAGCTCCTCGGGCTACCTGCGCAAACGCCTGCCCACCGATCTGGTGGTGCTGCAAGGCGGCATGGCTAGCGCGGTGGCGCTGGACGCCTCGCTTGATGCCGAAACCGCCCTGCAAACCCTGGTCCCCGAGATCAAGGCAGATACGGCGCTGGCCAGCGGCGCGGTGGGCATGGACCTGCGCACCAAGGCAAAAATGCAGGGCTACGAGGGCGATCCTTGCGGCGAATGCGGCAACTACACGCTGGTGCGCAACGGCACCTGCATGAAGTGCAACACCTGCGGGTCAACGAGCGGCTGTAGCTAACGAAATTCCACGCGTCACCCACCTCTGGAGGTGGCGCGGGGAAGCAGGGGGACGACCGGGATCAGCTCCGGGCCAACCCTGCACCTTTCCGGAGAGGGTGCGCTCTCTCCTGACGACGTTCAGGCCGCAGGCAGAAACCGGGCGGTACACAGAATGAGCCTGAACGGCGAAACTCACGGGGGAGCTTCGGCTCCCCCTTTTTCTTTGCCTTGTTCTATGGCGCTTTTTTCGCGTTAACCGCAAAAAGATCACAGCCACACCCCATGCACATCCGATACACAAGTGATGCACATCGGCTTTCGGGTGCCATGGTTAAGTAACCCCACCGCACGCCGCCCCGAAACATAATTGACCACGGTCAATTTGCCTCTCAATGCTCCGGAAATATCCCGGGGGGTGTGGGGGGCTGGCCCCCCACGGATGACGCGGTGTGGGGGGCTGGCCCCCCATGGATGACGCGGTGTGGGGGGCTGGCCCCCCATGGATGGCGCGGTATGGGGAATGCCCCCTCACGGGTAGCGCGGTGTGGCAGGCTGCCCCCCACGGGCGGCGCGGCATCGGTCAGGCACGCCGTGACGGCAAATGCGCGGGATAGGGGGCAGGCCGTAGAGGCAGGTCACACACAAACAGGGGCCGCGCCATATAGCCATGGCGCGGCCCCCTTTCACTGGGATATGGGCGGGTTCAACCGTCGTAATCGACCTCTTCGATCAGGCGCAGCGCGGCGGGGCGCAGTTTGGCCAGATCCATCAGGTTCACATCATCGGCGGTGAACTCTCCCCAGCCTTGCACCAGGTCCGAGGGCGAGGAGCCGGGGGCGACGGGGTATTCATTGTTGATCTCGGCGTAGATTTCCTGTGCTTCCGGGGAGGCCAGAAACTCCATGAATTTCAGGGCGTTCTCGGCGTTGGGCGCGGCGGCTGTCATGGCGGTGCCGGAGATGTTTACATGGGTGCCGCCCTCTTCAAAGGTGGGGAAGACGATGCGCACGCTATCGGCCCATGGCTTTTGCTCCGGGTCGGCCAGCATGGCGCCCATGTAATAGGTGTTGCCCAGCGAGATATCACATTCGCCCGCGTAGATCGCCTTGACCTGAGCACGGTCATTGCCCTGCGGTTTGCGCGCCAGATTGGCCTTCAGCCCTTCAAGCCAGGTGCGGGTGTAGTCTTCGCCGTGGTGGTGCAGCATCGCCGAGGTGAGGGCGACGTTATAGGCGTGGGTGCCCGAGCGGGTACAGATGCGGCCCTTCCACTTGGGATCGGCGAGGTCTTCATAGGTGGTCACTTCGCCATCGGCCACGTTCTCGCGGGAGGCGTAAACAACCCGCGCACGGGTGGTGACGCCCCACCACTGGCCATCGGGGTCGTGGTAGGCGGCGGGGACATTCGCCGAAAGCGCATCGCTTTTGACCGGCTGGGTCACACCGGCATTCACCACCTCGGCGAGGCGCGAGATATCGACGGTGAGCACCACATCGGCGGGCGAGCGTTTGCCCTCGGCCTTGAGCCGCTCAACCATGCCCTTGTTGAGGAAGGCGACGTTGACCTTGATGCCGGTTTCAGCAGTGAACGCCTCGGTCAGCGGGGCGATCAGCTCGGGCTGGCGGTAGGAGTAAACATTGACCTCCTGCGCCAGCGCGGGGGCGGCGATACAGGTGGCGGCGAGGGCGAGTGTGGTGGGTTTAAACATAAGACCTCCGGTTGTTGTTGCCGGGGGTTAAATCTGAGTCTTTTGGTCGGGTCAATACCTGATTGCTTTAGTCGGATATTATTGCGGAGCCGCCTGTAGCGGACCGCATAAAATGCGCGCGAGGTCTGGGCCGACCCCGACACCTGTGGCCCTTGCGCCGGAGCTTCTAGGGTTTTTCGGCCTGTTTGATCCGGGTCCAGAGCGCGTCCATCTCATCAAGGGTGGCTTCGGTGGGGGTGCGGCCTTCAGCTTTGAGGGCGTCTTCTATGGCGTTGAAGCGGCGGGTGAATTTGGCGTTGGTGCGGCGCAGGGCGGCTTCGGGATCAATCCCCTTGTGGCGGGCGAGGTTGGTGAGGACAAAGAGCAGGTCGCCCATTTCATCCTCCATCGCGTCGGCATTGCCCTCGGCCTCGGCAAACTCGGCGGCTTCTTCCTGCACCTTGGCGAGCACGGCGCTCACATCGTCCCAGTCAAACCCAACGCGGGCGGCGCGGTTTTGCAGCTTGAGGGCGCGGCTGAGGGCGGGCAGGCCCATGGCGACGCCATCAAGGGTGCGGTGCTCGCCCTTGGCCTTGCGTTCGGCGGCCTTTTGCACCTCCCAGTCGCGGGTTTGTTGCGCGGCGGATTTATCGCGGCTTTCGGGGCCAAACACATGCGGGTGACGGCTGACCATTTTATCGGCAATGGCCCGCGCGATGGAGGCAAAATCAAAGCGGCCGTCCTCGGCCCCCATCTGCGCGAAGTAGACGGTTTGCAACAGCAGATCGCCCAACTCGCCCTCAAGCTCGCCCCAGGCTTCGCGCTCTACCGCATCGGCAACCTCATAGGCCTCTTCGATGGTATAGGGGGCGATGGTGGCATAGGTTTGCTCAATGTCCCACGGGCAGCCCTTATCGGGGTCACGCAGGCAGGCCATGATCGCCAAGAGGCGCTGCATCTGGCCTTCGGCGCCGGTGTCACGGTCAAATATCAGTGCGGCTGTGGGGTCGGCCATTGCGGGCGGGCTCCGTTTGGGATTTGCTTTGGGCAGTTCGAGGAAAGGAACCCCAGCCGATGCCGATCGTCAACCGGATAGCCGCGCAAACCGAAGAGATGGCGGCGTGGCGCCAGCATTTGCACGCGCATCCGGAGTTGGAATTTGACTGCCACGAAACGGCGGCTTTTGTGGCCGAGCGGTTGCGCGAATTTGGCGTGGACGAGGTGCATGAGGGTATTGCGAGGACCGGCTTGGTGGCGGTGATCCGGGGGCAAGGCAAGAGCAAGCGGCGGCTGGGGCTGCGCGCAGATATGGATGCGCTGCCGATCGAGGAGGCGACTGGCGCGGCCTATGCCAGCAAGGTGGCGGGCAGGATGCATGCCTGCGGCCATGACGGGCATACCACGATGCTGCTGGGGGCGGCGAAATACCTTGCCGAAACGCGCAATTTTGCGGGCGAGGTGGCGCTGATCTTTCAGCCCGCCGAGGAGCATGGCGGGGGTGGAAAGGTGATGGTGGATGAGGGGATTATGGATCGCTTCGGGATCACCGAGGTTTATGGCATCCACAACGCGCCGGGCATGGCGGAGGGAGAGTTCCTCACCACGCCGGGTGCGATCCTGGCGGCGGTGGACAGCTTTGACATCAACATCAAGGGGCAGGGCGGGCATGCGGCGTTGCCCCACCTCACCCGTGATCCGATTGTGGCTGCCGTGGGCATGGTGAGCGCGATCAACACCATTGCGAGCCGGAATCATTATGCGCTGGATGAGCTTGTGGTGAGCGTGACCCAGATCCATGCGGGCAGCGCCGATAACGTGATCCCCGACACCGCTTACATCAACGGCACGGTGCGCTCGTTCGACGGTGAGGTGCGCACCATGGCCCGCCGCCGCCTGGCAGAGATTGTGGCCGGGCAGGCCGAGGCTTTTGGCGTGGCGGCGGAGTTGATCTACCACGAGGAATACCCGGCGACGATAAACACCCCGCGCGAGGCCGCCTTTGCCGCCGATGTGGCGCAGCAGATCACCGGGCGGGTTGAGCGGGACGGCGTGCCGGGGATGGGCGCGGAGGACTTTTCCTACATGCTGGAAGCGCGGCCCGGTGCCTTTTTGTTTTTGGGGGCGGGGGAGGATCGCGCCTCGCTGCATCACCCGAAGTACGACTTTAACGACGAGGTGGCGCCGATTGGGGCGAGCTTTTTTGCGCGGTTGGTTGAAACCGCCCAGCCGGTCACAGATTGAGGTGTTGGAGCATGGATATTTTCAGCAAGAAAATGAGTGAGGCTGGCACATGAAGTGGGTTTTGGTGATTTTGGTCTGCGCCGTTGCGGGCTTTGCAGCCTGGGTGCGGCTGGCGCCCTTGCCAGAGGCGCGGATGGTGGCGGAGCCGGGGCCGGACGCGCCGGGGCGCCACAGGGGCGAGGGCGATTACAAGGTGGTAATCCCGCTGGCAAATCTGCCCGAGGGCGCGCGGGAGCGGTTGGAGGCCGAAATTGCCCGCACCCCGAGGGCCAGGCCGAAGGGCGAGGGCGCTTGGGTGGTGCGCTCGGCGCTATGGGGCTTTCCCGATATTGTGCGGCTTTGGCAGGCCGATGGCGCCTTGCACCTGCATTCAGGGCTGGTGATCGGCAAGAGCGACATGGGCGTGAACGCCAAGCGCGTTGACGGCTGGCTGGAGCGGGCCGGAATTGGCGAATGAGCGGCGCGGGGTTAGCCTGAGGGGGCGGCGGTTTTGGGCAGGGCCGAGCTGAGGCAGCCTTGGCCGATATCGCGCCACATGGGCACGTTGAGCGACATCTGGCACTGCGCGGTGAAGCCGCGGCCATTGACGGTGAGGCAAATTTTTTCGCCCAGTTCGATGCGCCCGCCGGAGGTGTTGGTGCAGTAGCAATCCGGCCCGGTGCCGCCTTGCTTGCTTTGTGCGAGGGCGGGGGTTGCCAGGAGGGCCAGTGTGAGGGCTGCGTGCGGGATCATGGAACATCATAGCACGGGCGGGCTCTTGACCAAAGCGCGGGGATCAGGCAGGTCGCCCGGATGATCCCTGAAGACCGCCTTAACGAGATTTCCGCCCGGTTCGAGTATCTTGAAGCTCGGATGAATGAGGGCGTGTCGGGGGAGGAGATTGCCCAGCTTGCCCGCGAATATGCCGAGCTGAAGCCGGTGGTGGCCGAGATCACCACCTGGCGGCAGGTGCGCGACGAGATCGCCGAGGCCGAGGCGATGCTGGATGACCCGGAGATGGCGCCGCTGGCCAAGGAAGAGCTTCCGGGCCTGCGAGAGCGGTTACCGCAGATCGAGGACAGCTTGCAGATTGCGCTGTTGCCGCGCGATGCCGCCGATGCCCGCCCCGCAATGATGGAGATCAGGCCGGGAACCGGGGGCGAGGAGGCCTCGCTTTTTGCCGGGGATTTGCTGCGGATGTATCAGCGCTTTGCCGAAACGCAGGGCTGGGGCTGGGAGGTGATCGAGCTTCAGGAAACCGAGCTTGGCGGCGTCAAGGAAGCGGTTGTGCACGTGAAGGGCGACGGGGTTTTTGCCCGGCTGAAGTATGAGAGCGGCGTGCACCGCGTGCAGCGGGTGCCCGAAACCGAGAGCGGCGGGCGCATCCACACCAGTGCCGCCACGGTGGCGGTGCTGCCGGAGGCCGAGGCGGTGGATATTGATATTCCCGCCGGTGACATCCGGATTGATACCATGCGCGCCAGCGGTGCGGGCGGGCAGCATGTGAACACCACCGACAGTGCCGTGCGCATCACCCACCTGCCCACCGGCGTGATGGTGACATCGGCGGAAAAATCGCAGCACCGCAACCGCGAGATCGCGATGCAGGTGTTGCGCACAAGGCTTTACGATCTGGAGCGGCAGCGGGTGGATGGCGAGCGCTCCGCGGAGCGTAAATCGCAGGTGGGATCGGGGGATCGCAGCGAGCGCATCCGCACCTACAATTTCCCGCAGGGCCGGGTGACGGACCATCGCATCAATCTGACGCTTTATTCGCTCGACAAGGTGATGCAAGGCGATCTGGCCGAGTTGATTGACGCGCTGACAGCGGATGAGCAATCCCGCAAGCTGGCGGAGATGGGTGCGTGACAACCGTCAGCGGTGGATTGCGGCACTTGACGACCCTTTTGAAAGACGCGGGGCTGGAGCAACCGGCGCGAGAGGCGCGGCTGCTGCTGGCGCATGTGCTTGAGGTCGCGCCGGACCGGCTGGTGCTGCACCTTGAAGACCCCCTGAGCGAGGGCGCGCTGCGCCGTGGCGAGGCGCTGGCGCAGCGGCGGCGGCGCGGTGAGCCGATGAGCCATTTGGTGGGCTATCGCGCGTTTTGGGGGCGGCGTTTTGCGGTGGACGCAAGGGCGCTTGATCCTCGCCCTGAAACCGAAGGGCTGATCGCGGCGGCGCTTGAGGCGCCGTTCGAACGGGAGCTGGACCTTGGATGAGGGTCCGGCTGTATCTTGCTGACATGGCTGGCAGAACGCGGATCGGCACGGGGCGTTGGGGCGGATATTTCAGAAGAGGCGCTGGCGCTGGCGGCGCAGAATGCGGCCGCATTGGCGGTGATGGATCGGGTGGAGATGTGCCGCTCGGACTGGTTTGAGGCCGTGGAAGGGCGGTTTGATCTGATCGTCGCCAACCCGCCTTATATCGCGCTCGACGAGATGGACGGGCTGGCGGCAGAGCTTGCACATGAGCCCCGCCTTGCGCTGACCGATGAAGGCGACGGGCTGGAGGCCTATCGGCGCATCACCGCAGGGGTGGGCGCGCATTTGGCTCCCGGCGGGCGGTTGTTGCTGGAAATCGGGCCAACTCAAGGGGCGGCCGTGCGTGCGCTGGTAGAGGGGGCGGGGCTTGGCGATGTGGAAATCCGCCCCGATTTTGATGGCCGCGACAGGGTGGTATTGGGCCGGGCTTAGGCGCTTTTTCGCGACAAGCCACAGGTTTTTGATGAAAATTGCCCGGAATCACCGCTTTTTCACTTGTCACGGGGGAGAGGGGCCATATAAGCCTACCGAAGAGGCGCTGTGCTGGGGCACGCCCTCAAAACTGTCACCCAAATGCGACCGATCTTAATTTTCGAGACCGTGGAACACGCGGCAGGTCGCGCGAAACCGCAACAAGGCGGAACCAGAGTTACATGAGATCTTCCAAGTCACGTTCGCGTTCCAAAGGGAACCGCTCGCGCTCGATGGGCAATATCGTCAACCGTGTTTTTGATAGCTCGGGGCCTGAGGGAAAGGTGCGCGGCACCCCTCAGCAGATCATCGACAAATACCAACAGCTGTTTCGCGACGCGCAGTTGAGCAATGATCGGGTGGCGGCAGAGAACTTTCAGCAGCACGCCGAGCATTACATTCGCATGTTGGCCGAGGCGCAGCGCGAGCAGGATGCCCGCCAACAGCAGAACAACAACAACCAACAGAATAACCAGCAAGACCGGCAGCAGAACAACAATCAGCAAGACCGGCAGCAAGACCGCCAGCAGAACAACCAGCAAGATCGCCAGCAGCAGCCCAAGGGCCAGCAGGGCGGTGGTGATGGTGAACAGGGTGGTGATAGCGCGCAGGGCAGCAAGGAACGCAACGACGCGCCCCAACAGCCTCAGCCGCAAGCAGAGCCGCAACCCGCAGCCGAGCCACAGCCGCAACCGGCTGCCGAGCCAGCCTCTGATGTGATGGACGTGCTGGGCGATGAGGCCGATACCGGGCTGGTTGAAACCCCCGAAAGCAAGCCGGTGAAGCCGCGCCGCAAGCGGGTGCGCAAGCCCGCAGCGGAAGTTGCCGCGCCGAGCGAGGAGTCCAAAGCCGCCGAGTGAGGCCGGGCTTTGGCAAAGATGAGAGGAGGCGCGGGCCGTGAGGCTGGCGCCTTTTTAATGTGCGGTGCTCGGGCGTGGCGGGTGGTGGAAAGCAAAACGCTCTCGCCGGGGGGCGAGAGCGTGGGGGAGCGCAGCGGCCTGTTCGCCTGTCGCCCATGGGAGAGGGTGGTTTAGTCGATCAGCGCCCGGATCAGAAGCGATGCGGCGGTGGCGAGGTAGAGATCGCCGTTATTCACCACGTAAACCTGATTTCGCGGGGGATTGGGGAGGCCGCGCGAGCGCCAGTTCTTGATGACGGTGACCTCTTTTTTGCTGAAGTGCTGGCCGACCCTTTTTTTGTGGCGGTGGGCTTGGGTCTTTTTCACTTGGTGGGCTTTGGCCTTTTTCACTTCTTTGACTTTGACGTCCTGGCCATGAGCGCCGTGTTTCTTGACGACCACGCGCTCGGCCATGGCGGGGATGGCGGTGGTGGACATGGCGGCTGTGGCCAGAACCAGGACGGTTGCGCATCGTTTCATTAGGGTCTGCATCGGGTGCCTCCTCGTTGTTGGTTTGCCGTTGTGATACGCCTGGGGTGGCGCGATCTGTCGCGGAAAATTTCAAGCCATTGTAATCATGTAGGTTTATGGTGTGTCGGGTGACGCTCGCGGGGCTGCGCCCGCATCGCCCCACCCGCCATCCCGCTTAAGGTTGGCGCGCGGCGGCGATGGTGCGGGTGAGGGTGGCGAACTCTTCGATCGAGAGGGTTTCGGCGCGGCGTGTGGGGGCGATGCCGGCCTCGGTGAGCAGGGTTTCGATCTCGGGGTGCATGCCTTTGAGCGAGGCGCGCAGCATCTTGCGGCGTTGGTTGAAGGCCTGTGCCACCACCTGTGTGAGCAGCGCCTCGGGGGCCTGGAAAAGCGGCGCGGGGCGGGGCTTCAGGTGGACCACGGCGGAGCTGACCTTGGGCGGCGGGGTGAAGGCCTCGGGCGGGAGGCGCAGGGCGATATGGGCCTCGCATTTCCACTGGGCGAGCACGGCGAGGCGGCCATAGGCCTTGCTGCCCGGTTCGGCGGTGATGCGCTCGGCGACTTCCTTTTGGAACATCAGGGTGAGGCTTTGCCAGAAGGGCGGCCAGGACGCGGGGGTGAGCCAGCGGATCAGCAGCTCTGTGCCGACGTTATAGGGCAGGTTGGCGACGACGTGGATGGGGCTGGAGAGATGCGCCAGCGCGTTGATTTCGAGCGCGTCCCCTTCGATCACCTCCAGCTTGCCGGGGTAGGCGGCGGCGATTTCGGCCAGGGCGGGGAGGCAGCGGGCGTCTTTTTCGATGGCCAGCACGCGGCGGGCGCCGTTGGCCAGAAGGCCACGGGTGAGGCCGCCGGGGCCGGGGCCGACCTCCAGCACATCAGCGCCGGAGAGATCGCCGGGGATGCGGGCGATCCGGGCGGTGAGGTTGAGATCGAGCAGGAAGTTTTGCCCGAGGGATTTTTTGGCGGCGAGGCCGTGGGTGGTGATCACCTCGCGCAGGGGGGGGAGGCCATCAATCTGGGCCATGGGCGCTCCTTTGGCGGGCCATGTCACGGGCCATGCGCAGGGCTTCGATCAGCGATCTGGGCGTGGCGATGCCTTTGCCTGCGATATCGAAAGCGGTGCCGTGGTCGGGCGAGGTGCGGATGAAGGGCAGGCCGAGGGTGACGTTGACGGCGCGGTCAAAGGCCAGCGTTTTGGCGGGGATCAGGGCCTGATCGTGATACATGGCCACGGCCACATCGTAGCGCGCGCGGGCGGCGGCGTGGAACATGGTATCGGCGGGCAGCGGGCCGGTGAGGGCGAGGCCCTCGGCGCGCAGCTTTTCGGCTAGGGCTTCGATCCAATCCTGCTCATCGGTGCCGATCTTGCCGCCTTCGCCGGCGTGGGGGTTGAGGCCTGCCAGAGCGATGCGCGGTGCGGTTAGGCCAAAATCCTGGGTCATCGCGGTGGCGGTGATGCGGATGGTTTCTTCGAGCAGCGCGGGGGTGAGGGCGCTGGCGACCTCGGCCAGAGGGATGTGGATGGTGGCGGGCACCACGCGCAGCGCATCGGAGGCCAGCAGCATGACGGCGCGCGCCGATGGATCACCCGAGAGGGCGGCGAGAAATTCGGTATGGCCGGGGTAGGCAAAGCCTGCGCCATCAATCAGCGCCTGTTTGTGGATCGGGGCGGTGGTGAGGGCCATGGCCTCGCCCGCCTGGGTGAGGGCAACGGCGTGCTCAATCGCGGCGATGACGCTGGGGGCATCGGCGGGATCAGGCGCACCGGGGCGGCTGTTGCCGGGGAAGGTGACTTCGATCACCGGCAGGGCGTGGGGCATCACGGCGGGGGCACCGGCAAGGGTGGGGATGACGCGGGTGGGCAGGCCGGGTGGCAGGTGCTTTGGGCTGCCGATATAGGCAAAGCAGAGCTCGTGGCGCAGGTTTGTCCAGGCCTTGGCGGCGAGTTCGGGGCCAATGCCGGCGGGCTCGCCGCAAGAGAGGGCGATGATTTCAGCCATGGGGCGTGCCTTGCGGTTCGGGCCGCGTGGTGGCCCGTTTAGGGGCCAGATCAAGGATAGGTGATGATTGCATCGGCCTTCAGCTCGGCGAGGTAGCTATTGGCGTAGCCCGCGATGCGCTGGTTGACCAGGCGGTCGCGGATGCCGGAGCGGTTAACCTCTTCATCGCCAATCGCCACGGTGCGGTTGCACAGCATGAGGAACACCAGCGCATTGCCGCGCACCAGGGTGGTGCTTTCATCGGCATCAAGGCGGGCGAGGGCGAGGGCGATATCCTGCGGCAGCGCATCGGTGGTTTTGGTCTCTCGCACAAGGCGCTCTTCGGGGAGGCCTTGCGCCACCTTGTAGAGATCATTGCAGCTATCGACGCGGGCTTTCACTTTGCCCGCCTCGCGCAGCGCCTCTTCGCTCTGTCCGCCGGGGATGAGGAACTGGGCGTATTCGACCTCTACGGCCTCGACCACCGGGGAATCGGTTTCGATAAGGCGGCGCAGCTGGAAAATGGCGATGGCGTTGGGGATCGGGAAGGGCGGGGTTACGCCGCCGGGGGGCAGGGTGAGCAGCGATTGGGCGATGGGGCCGGGCAGGTTGCCGAGCGGCACAGGCTCGGGCAGGCGGCCACCGGTGCGCTTGGAGGGCGAGGCGGAGTAGCGGCGCGCATAACTGGAAAACGCCGTTTCGGTCCGCACATTGGCCACGATATCCGCCACGATCCGCTGAGCCTGAGCGGCGCGGGCGGGGTTATCGGCGGGGATGATGATCTCGGAGAACAGCGCCGAGGCGCCGCCGGTGCGGGAGGTGAGGGCGAGGGCGCGATCCACCTCATCATCGCTGATCTGCACGCGGCCAGCAAATCGCTGGCGTACCACTTCGCGCCAGAGCAGGCCAGCGGAGACGAAATCACGGAAGGTTTCGCGCGACACACCAGCCCCGGCGAGCGCCTTGATCAGCCCTTCACGGTCAAGGTTGGCGCGGCCGGCAAACTCGGTTTCTCCGGTTTCGATCTGTTCCTCGGTGAGGGCAATGTCCATCCGTTGCGCGGCGATGGCGCGCAGGCGGTCATCTACAAGGGCGTCCAGCGCGTCGTCTTCGACGTTGCCGGGCGTGCGGAACACCCGCATCATGAGAATGCGCTGTTGCAGCTCGTAGTTGGTGACGACCTTGCCGTTGATCGTGACGACCGGCTGGAACAACTCGGCCGAAGAGACCTGTGCCGTGGCCGTGCCGGGGGCCATGCCAGCGGGCGCGAGGCCCAGCAAAGCCAACGCCAGAGTGGCCGCTTTCACTACCCGGAAATGGAGCTTGTTGTTCATGGCTGCCTGCCCGCCCGTTGTCTTGCCGTCTTTTGTTGCGCCCTTTATCCCAGAGCCGCAAGGGTTTGTCACCCCGCGAAGCGCTGATGGCGGATTGTTGAAGGCTGCGGCGGAACCGCTCGATCATCCCTGGTGAAAAGGGGCTGGCGGTGGCCATTCGGGCGCACCTGTGCCGGTTTGGGTGAGGGCGGTGGTGCCGGAGCGGAAAGCCTGCTTTTGAACGCGGGCGGAGCATGATTGTCCGGGATCAGGGGGCTACGGCACAGGGGGGCACCAGCCCCTCTTGGGTGCGAGTGGGTTGGTGTGGGGCCGGTGAAGAAGCACCTTTTCGAACCTGAACTCAAATTCTCTACGCCGCTTCCCTATACGCCTCGCACTTCGGAGATTGATGTTTCCCCGAGCTTGTCGACAAGGCTCCGTTCCACTTCGTCAAGGACCGTGGAGACGCGGGTTTGCAGCGCATGTTCCACGGAACAGGTGGCCGGTTCACGGGATTCATCTGTCGCAACCAGCCGCTCATCAAGCGCAAGATAAACATCGGCGAGGGTGATCTCCTGTGGGGCGCGGGCCAAACGCCAGCCACCTGAATGGCCCTTTTCTGAGGTCAATAGCCCCGCCTCTCGCAGCTTTCCCAAGACGCGGCGCACGACGACAGGGTTGGTGCCTGCGTGATCGGCAATATCGGCAGAGGTGCGCATGCGGTCGGGCGCTCCGGCCATGTGGCTGAGCGTGTGCAGGGCAAGGGACAGGCGAGAGTTGCGCTTCATTTACAGCTTTACTCCACGTGGCGGTCAACACGTAACTTTTGCAGTTGCATTAGTCTAGTAACTTTGTAGGTTACGTGATCTGTATATCATCTTTGGAGTGACCTATGTCAGACGAACGCCTTCCCGTCACGGTTCTTTCCGGGTTCCTGGGGGCCGGGAAAACGACCCTGCTCAACCGGGTGCTCAACAACCGCGAGGGCCGCCGTGTTGCAGTGATCGTGAACGATATGTCTGAGGTGAACATCGACGGCGATCTTGTGCGCGCAGACACCGAACTTAGCCGGACCGATGAAACCCTGGTCGAGATGTCAAACGGCTGCATTTGCTGCACCCTGCGCGATGATCTGCTGGAAGAGGTGCGCCGCCTCGCGGGGGAGGGGCGGTTTGATTACCTGCTGATCGAATCGACCGGGATTTCTGAGCCGCTGCCGGTTGCCGCCACCTTCGACTTTCGCGATGAGGCGGGCGAGAGCCTTTCGGATGTGTCCCGGCTGGATACGATGGTGACGGTGGTGGATGCCGCGAACCTGCTCAACGATTATTCCAGCCATGATTTCCTGAGGGACCGCGGCGAGACCCTTGGCGAAGAAGATGACCGCACGCTTGTGCATCTGCTGACCGACCAGATCGAATTTGCCGATGTGGTGGTGTTGAACAAGGTCACGGATGCAGGCCCAAAGCGTGTGGATGCCGCTCGCAAGATCATCCGCAGCCTGAACGCGGACGCGAAGATCATCGAGACAGATCACTCGGACGTACCAGCCGATAGCATCCTCGACACCGGGCTGTTTGATTTTGAGAAAGCGCATGAGCACCCGATGTGGGCCAAGGAGCTTTATGGCTTTGCGGACCATGTGCCCGAAACCGAGGAATACGGCGTGGCGTCGTTTGTTTATCGCGCGCGGCGTCCCTTCATCCCCGAAAAGATCATGGAGGCGCTGAACGGCCCGATGCCCGGCGTGATCCGGGCAAAGGGGCATTTCTGGATTGCCACACGGCCCGGATGGGTGGCCGAATTTTCGCTCGCCGGTGCGCTTTCCAGCGTCACGCCGCTGGGCACATGGTGGGCGTCGGTGCCCACAGACCGCTGGCCCGACCATGAAAGCGCGCGCGCCTATATGCAGGCCCACTGGCAAGAGCCTTGGGGGGACCGGCGCCAGGAGCTTGTGTTCATCGGCGCGGGCATTGACTGGCCTGCGCTCAGCGCCCGGCTTGATGCCTGCCTTGTTCCTGAGAGTGCGGCGACAGGCCCCGGCGATCTGCCCGTTTACGACGATCCGTTCCCCGCGTGGCGGCGTGCCGAGGAGGCCGCATGACCCTGCATTCCGCCGTTCGCCCCATAGGCGATGTGGTCGCGCGTGTTGGCAGGCCGGAAGATCTGGCACAGTTGCTTGAGCCCGCTTGCCCAGCTGCCATTTGGCACAGGCAAGCGGTGCCCGCCTTTCAGGGGTGGCTTGATGCGTTGGCACCAGAGCTTTTGCCCAACAGTCGGGTGGTGGTGCATCGCAGCCAGGTGCGGCCAGCTGTGGCCGAAATCTGCGAGCTTGCTAAAACGCCCGCCGGCGCCGCACGGGCGCATCTGATCGGGGATATTGTGACGCTGTCGGAGACCTTCGCCGAGCTCATGCGCACCGATTACCTGCGCCTGCGCCTTGATGCGGTTAAAACCAATGCGTGCCGCAAGTTTCATGTTGATGCGATCACCGCCCGGCTTGTTTGCACCTATCGCGGCATTGGCACGCAATACGGCATCTCTGCCGATGGCGGTGATCCCGAGCGCATCTTTACCGTTCCGACCGGGGCGCCGATCCTGTTGCGCGGCACACTTGCGCCGGAGCAGCCTGCCTCTGGGTTGCGGCATCGTTCGCCCCCGATCGAGGGCAGCGGTACGACCCGTCTGGTGCTGGTGCTTGATCCCGTGGCAGACCCGGAGGACGCCTGATGGGCCGCAATCTTGGTGCAACAAGCTTGCCCCGCAAGCGGCGGCCCCATGATCCGATGCGCAGCTATGACGCCTTGCCCGCGCCGCTGCGCGCGTGGCTGGCAAAAGCCGCCCTGCCATGGTCGCCCGCCTCTGCGCGGCGGTTGTGGAAACGTGCGAAAGCTGAGGGCCACGATACCCAGGCCGCTTTGCAGCTTTTGTCACGCGCGGAAGAACGCACTTTGGCCCGCGATCACCATTCACTCAAACTCTGACGATCTCTCCTGCACGTGAAGGGCAATACGCCATGCCCCGCATATAACGCCCGCGTGGGGCGGGGGCTGGATTTGGCGGGCATGTCTGGTGAGGGTGGCCGCACCATCGTGCTCAAGACCAATAGCCCCAAGCGGCCTTCCAGTGGCGCTTGTCTGGCCGTTTTGGGGGGGATTGCGCGAACGGAAGGCTCTTTGAGCAGGTCACAGGCGCGCAGTTTGCGACCAATCCCGCCGCTTAAAAGCGCGAGGTCGCTTTAGCCTGCCGGGGAAAAGGGGCGGCTTGACCGTTGCCCGATTTGGGCAACAGGGGCGTGCCGGTCCCGCAGCAAGGTTTAGTCGAGGAAGGCCTTTTCCACCACATATTGCGCAGGCTTGGAATTGGCGCCTTCGACCAGCCCATAATCTTCGAGCATGTCTTTGATTTCGAGGTTGAAGGCGAGGTTGCCGCAGACCATGGCGCGGTCTGTTTCGGGGTTCA
>NZ_JARGND010000057.1 GCF_029212645.1 Vannielia sp.
GGAACACCGAAGCAGCCCAAAGCAAGCGCCGCAGCATCGGTGGATTTGAGCTCTTTGCAGTCATTCGCTGTGCACCGTGCGAAGGGCTGCGTCACGTCAAAGGCGAGCGCTCGGTCTATTAAGGAGCTCTTATGTGGCCGTTTCCCCAAGGCGAGGAATGTCGCCGCCCTGGAAATCCGCTCAGAAGGCGCGGTCCTGATAGGCCGTCAGCGCCGCCTCGCGGCCCTCTTGCAGACCAACGATCGGCTTTGCGGGGCGGTCTTGCCCCGGCTCAAGCCCCCAGTGGCGCGGGATCGCCTCATAGTAGCTGAGGGCGGTGTCGCTTGGACTATCGCCTTGCGGTAGCCAGCGGCAGCGATAGCTGGCTTTGGGGTCAAACTTGTCGGCCTGGGTTTCGGGGTTGAACACCCGGAAGTAAGGCGCCGCATCCGGGCCACAGCCCGCCACCCATTGCCAGCCCATCGCGTTACTGGCCTCGTCCCAATCAATCAGCGTGTCGGCAAACCACGCCATCCCGATGCGCCAATCGGTCATCATGTGTTTGGTGAGGTAAGAGGCCACCAGCATCCGGGCGCGGTTGTGCATGGTGCCGGTCACGTAAAGCTCGCGCATCGCCGCATCCACCACATCAAGCCCGGTGCAGCCCTTTTTCCAGGCCCAGATCTCTGCCGCTCGCGCGTCTGATTTCCACGGGAAGGCCGCCCATTCCTCGCGCCACTCGCTCTCGAAAATACGGGGGAAGTGATAGCCAAGCTGCCAGGCAAATTCGCGCCATGCCAGCTCTTTACGAAAATGCACCGCCCCCTCGCCGCTGTCTGGCACCGCGTTCCAGCACTGGCGCGGGGAAATTTCGCCATAGGTGAGATTTTCGCTCAACCCCGAGGTCGCCGCTTGCGCCAGCATATCGCGGGCGGCCTTGTAATCGTCCACCCGTTCACGCGCGAATGTGGCCAGCCGGGCGTGCGCCGCCTTTTCACCCACCACCGCATAGGGCTTCACCACCGCCGCGCCGCGATCCATGGCCGCGCCAAGCGCCCAATCGCCCAGCGCCTCGCTTTCGGGCCAGCTTACGGGCGCGTTTAAACTGCGCGGGCGCGGGCATTCCTCGCCCGGCGATGTGTCCTTCATGGATTTCCACATCGGGGAATACACCTTGTAAGGTTCGCCCGATTGGGTCTTCACCTGCCAGGGCTCCCACAGCAGTTTGCCGGGGAAACTGCGCGCCTCGATCCCCTCGTCACGCAGCGCCGCCTTGACCTCGCTGTCACGCTCCCGGCTTACCGGGTCATACTCACGGCTCCAGTAAACCGCCCCTGCCCCGGTTTCCCGGATCAGCTCGCACAGCACCTCCAGCGCGTTGCCCGAGCGCAGGATCAGACGTGAGCCGATCTCCTCCAGCGCCTTGCCATGCGCCGCTACCGAAAGGCCCATCCGCCAGGCCGCCGCCGTGCCCAGCGCATCAACCTTGCGCTCGCGGATAAATACCGGGATCACCGCGCCGTTTTCACGCGCCGCCGTGAGCATTGGCAGGTCCGAGAGCCGCAAATCACGGCGATGCCATAGGATCGTGGGGTGGGTCATGGGCACTCCTTTCGCCCCAAGCTAGGGCACCGCGCCCAAAGGAAAACCCCGCCCGGCGGTCACCGGACGGGGCCTTTGCCAAACCGTCACCCGGTTACTTGGCATCCGGCCATGCGGTTGGATCTGTATCCAGATCGGGGAACTGCTTTGGATCAAACACCGGCTTCCGCACGCCGGCTGCTAGTTGCGCGCGGAAATCGCGGATGATCCGCAGCGCCACCGGGAACAGCATCATCAGCGCCAGCAGGTTCACCACCGCCAAAATCCCCATCATCGGGTCCGAGAAGGAGAACACCGCCGTCGCCCCCGGTGCCACCGCGCCCAAAAAGACGATGCCAACAATCGCGATGCGCAACACATGCAGCGCCATCGGGTTGGGGGTGAGAAAGCTCAGCGCGTTCTCGCCAAGGTAATAGTTGTACATGATCGACGAAAAGCTGAAGAGCAGGATCGCCACCGTCAGGTAATACTGCACCCATTCGCCAACATGGTTCACCATGCTCTGCTGGGTCAGCGCCACCCCGTCAACCGCCTCGGCCCCGGCCACATAGACATCTCCAAGCAGGATCACGAAGGCCGTGCAGGAACAGATGATCATGGTGTCGATGAACACCGAAAAGCTTTGGGTGATGCCCTGGCTCACCGGGTGCTTCACATAGGCTGTTGCCGCCACGTTGGGCGCCGAGCCCAGCCCCGCCTCGTTGGAAAACAACCCGCGCCGCAAGCCTTGGGCAATTGCCGCGCCCATGCCGCCTGCCACCGCCTCACGAAAGCCAAAGGCATTGGCGAAGATGTCGACCAAAACGCCGGGCAGGCTGGTGATGTTGATTACAATGATCACCAGTGCGAGGCCGATATACATGAAGGCCATGATCGGGATGATCACATCCGCCGCCTTGGCGATCCGGTGGATGCCGCCATAAACGATGAAGCCCGTGGCAACCGCCAGCACCACCCCCGTGGCCACCCGCGGAATGGCCATGCTGTCCAGCGCAGCCCCCGCCACCGTGTTGCCCTGAAAGGCGTTAAACCCAATGGCAAAGGAGGCAATCAGGCAGACCGCGTATATCACCGCGAGCCAGCGATAATGCTCGCCCAGCCCGTGGATGATCGCCCGCGCCGGGCCACCGCGATAGTTGCCATCCGGTTCGGTGCGTTTGTAAAGCTGCGCCAGCGTGGCCTCGATCAGCGCCGAGCACATGCCCACCAGCGCAATCGCCCACATCCAGAACACGGCCCCCGGCCCGCCTGCGGTGATCGCCACCGCAACACCGGCAATGTTGCCGCCGCCAACCCGGCCCCCAACCGAAACGAACAGCGCCTCGCGCGCGCTGATCTTGTTGGGATCACTGTCTTCATCACTGCCCACCAGTACGCCAAACATCCGCTTGAAGAAGCGGATCTGCACAAAGCCGCTGGCAATGGTGAAGAAACAGCCCAACACCACAAGGAAAGGCACCAAGGCCCAGCCCCATGTCAGGTCGTTGATTACGGCGAAAATGCTATCCAAAAATCCCATCTGTGCCCCCGGCTTGTTCGCGTTTCAGGTTCCTATGGGTTGAGCCTAGCCCAGCCTTAAGCACGAAGCGGCATAAATTTTATCAACCCGTGGGAGAAAAGCGCAAAGCTGCGGAAATTGCTTGGAAATTAGGCGCCGCGCCTGTTGCGCCAAACGCCCCGCCCGGATCGCACCGGGCGGGGAGAAGGCCATATCAAGCCCTTCAGGCTTTGCGCTCTGAGCGCAGGCCCCGGTAGATCGCCCAGCACATCAGCAATAGCACAATGGTAAAGGGCAGCCCGGTTGAGATCACCATGGATTGCAGGCTCTTCAGCCCGCTGGCCGACATCAACAGCACAATCGCCACCGCACCCTCGAAGATGCACCAGAACACCCTCTGCGGCACCGGTGCATCCACCTTGCCGCCCGCCGTGATGGTATCAATCACGAGGCTGCCGGAGTCCGAGGAGGTCACAAAGAACACGATGACCAGAACGATCCCCACCAACGAGGTGATCTGCGCCAGCGGAAGCGCCGCCAACATCTCGAACAACTGCAAGGGCAAGGCCGCGTCCTGTGCGGCGGTGTAGCCGTCCATCACCACCTGCTGGATCGCCGCGCCGCCGAAAACGCTCATCCAGAGCACGCACACAAGGCTCGGGATCAGCAGCACGCAAACCACGAACTCCCGCACCGTGCGGCCCCGCGAAACCCGCGCGATGAACATGCCCACGAAGGGTGACCAAGAGATCCACCACGCCCAGTAAAAGCTTGTCCAGCCCTGGATGAAGTTCACGTCACCGCGCCCGCCCTCGCCGGCAATGGTTTGCGTGGCCGGGTTGGACAGCGCCGGCAGGTTCACCACATAGGCCCAGAGGTAATCGAAAAAGCCGGTGATAATCGCCAGCGTTGGCCCGACGATCAGCACAAAGGCCAGCAGCAGGAAGGCCAGCCCCATGTTGATCTCTGACAGCACCTTCACGCCGCCATCAAGCCCGCGCACCACCGAAACCAGCGCAATCGCGGTGATCGCGGAGATGAGCAGCACCAGCAGCGTGCTGGAGTTCTCGGTGCCGCTTTCCACGGTGTTGCTGAACGGCATCCCAAGGAAGGCCCGCGTGCCTTCTTCGGCCACGTCCGAGCCATAAAGGTAGGTCAACCCCGAGGCCGCCTGCGTCGCCCCAAACCCGAGCGAGGTGGCAAGGCCGAACAGCGTGGCAAACACCGCCAGTGTATCAATCACATGGCCCGGCCAGCCCCACACCCGCTCTCCAAGGATCGGGTAAAAGGCCGAGCGGATCGTCAGCGGCAAGCCTTTGTTGTAGCTGAACAAAGCCAGCGCCAGCGCCACAACCGCATAAATCGCCCAAGGGTGCAGACCCCAGTGAAAGATCGTCGCCGCCATGCCCAGCCGCGCTGCCGCCTGCTCATCCCCGGCCGCCCCGCCAAGCGGGGCCCAATCGGTGCGCACCCCATTCTCTTGCGCGATGCCGCCAATGGAGGAGCTGAAGTGGCTCATCGGCTCGGACACCCCGTAAAACATGAGGCCAATCCCCATTCCGGCTGCAAACAGCATCGCAAACCAGCCGATATAGCTGTAATCCGGCGTCGCCTCGTCACCGCCCAGCCGCACACTGCCCAGGGGCGTGACAATCAGCATCAAGCAGAACAGCACAAAGATGTTGGCGGCCCCGAGGAAGAACCAGTCAAACCCCTTGGTGACAGCGCCAAACAGCCAGGTAAACAACGCGCCGGACTGCTCCGGCAACGCCAGCGTGTAAAAGACGAAAGCCACAATGCTCAGCCCTGAAATCAGGAACACCGGGTTGTGGATGTCAAAGCCGAAGGGGCCAACTTCGCCGTCAATATTGTCCTGGCCAATCTCATATTCCGTGTCGATCAGATGCGCCGCGCCCTCGGGCGCCGGTATCCCCTGATCCTGTGATGTGTCGCTCATGGTTTTGCTCCCTGTTCGCATTGGTCGCGTCGTGCTTGCGCCGTTCGGCTCATGGCCGCACCAGCATCACCGAGGCCTTCGCCCGCCCGGCCACCGTACCGCCGTTTGACGGCCAGATATAATCGCTGAGGTTGGGCAGATGGGTGGCCATCACGATCAGATCGGCCCCCATCTCGTCGGCGGTTTTCAAAAGACTCGGGTCAAGGTCGGTCGCCGGGTCATGGCTGATCACCGCCTTGCCCTGCGCGTTGATCCCATGCGCCGCACCCTGCTCATCCGCATAGGCCTTCAGCTTTGCGCGAAACTCTTCCGGGGTATGTGCGATGGAGCCGGGCGTATTTGCCGCGACCCCCACCAACACCAGTTCAGCCCCCCACAGCGCGGCCAGCGCCGAGGCGGTATCAACCGCTTTGGAAAGGCTGTCTTTATGTGCCAGATCAACCGGCACCATGATCCGTGAATACATTGTAGGCTCCCTCGCGAGGCCCCGGCGCGCTCTGCGGCGCATCCGGGGCAATGCCCAATTTTTGGGCGGCTCAGAAGGGCATGGTAGACCGCGATTGCCAAAATGGAAATGCGATAGCGGCAGTGCGTGGCCCGTTAGCGACAGGGAAATGTCGCAAACGGGCCGTTTTGTGGCGTTTCCAACCCATCCGCCACTGGTCGCAACGGGCCGATCAGGCGCTCTGGCTTAGCCGTTCACATCCACCACAACACGCCCGCGCACCTTGCCTTCAAGGATGTCCGCGCCAAGCTGGGGCAGGTCTTCCAGCACCGCCGGGCGCACCATGGCCGAAAGTTTTTCCATCGGCAGGTCCTTGGCGATCCGTTTCCAGGCCTCAAGGCGCGCGCCGTAGGGCTGCAACACCGAATCGATGCCAAGCAGGTTCACCCCGCGCAGCAGGAAAGGCACCACCGTTGCAGGCAGCGCCGCGCCGCCCGCAAGGCCCACGGCGGCAACACTTGCGCCATATTTCATCTGGCCCAGCACGCGGGCCAGCATCGCGCCGCCCACCGCATCCACGCAGCCCGCCCAGGTTTCGCTTTCCAGCGGGCGCTTCACGGTTTCGGCAAGGTCTTCACGGGGCACGATCTGTGTTGCGCCCAGATCCTTCAGGTAATCCGCCTGCTCAGGCCGCCCGGTGACGCCCGCCACCTCGTGTCCCAACGCCGCCAGCAGCGCCACGGCAACCGAGCCCACACCGCCCGACGCGCCGGTTACCAGCACCGGCCCCTGCCCCGGCTTCAACCCGTGGCGCTCCAGCGCCATCACCGCCAGCATCGCGGTAAAGCCGGCCGTGCCCACCGCCATCGCCTCGCGGGTGCCAAGGCCCTCGGGCAGCGGCACCAGCCAATCGGCCTTGACCCGCGCCTTTTCGGCATAGCCGCCCCAATGGGCCTCGCCCACGCGCCAGCCGGTAAGCACAACCTTGTCACCGGGCTTGTAGCGCGCGTCATCGCTGGCCTCGACCGTCCCGGCAAAATCAATGCCCGGCACATGCGGGTACTTGCGCACGAGGCCGCCACCCGGGCCAAGGCATAGCCCGTCCTTGTAGTTCAAGGTCGAGTATTCCACCGCAACCGTCACCTCGGCCTCCGGCAGGGCCGACTCGTCAATCTGCTGAACCGACGCCGAGGTTTTGCCCTCGTCGTCCTTCTCCACGATCAAAGCTCTCATCACCGGGCCTCCCTATCCTGCCAGTTCCGCGCGCTCTGCCACCTGGCCAATCCGCGCCACCATCGCCCGCAACCCGTTGGAACGTTGCGAGCTCAAATGCTCATCCAAACCCAGCCGCGCCAGCTCGGCGGCGGCATCCACGGCGCGCACCTCGGCCACCGTCAACCCGTTGTAAAGCGTGCGCAACACGGCGATCAGCCCCTTGACGATCATCGCGTCACTGTCGCCCTCAAAACGCAGCACCGCCTGCGGCCCCGCGCCCTCAACCTCGGGGACCAGCCACACCTGGCTCGCACAGCCATCCACCTTGGTGGCTGGCAACTTCTGGCCCTCCGGCAACTGCGGCAGGCCCTTACCCATGTCGATCACATGGCGATATCGATCTTCCCAGTCGTCCAGGAACTCAAAGGTCTCGACCAGCTCTTCAAATGCGTCCTGCGCCATGACAAATGCTCCTTTTCGCCCAGAGCTAGGCCCTCCATTGGCCAAGGTCCAGCCCCTCGGGCTTTTCAAAGCCCCGCCACCGCGCTATGGGAGAGGGAAGAGCAGCGAGGGGGCAGATATGAAAACACCGCTTTTGGCCGCGACGGCATTGGCGCTGGCGCTCTCGGGCTGCGGCTCGATGCGCGAAAGCCGCCTCAACCCATTCAACTGGTTTGGCAATTCGCGCTCCGAGCAGGTGCAAACCGAAACCTATGAAGCCCCGGCAGACCCGCGCCCGCTGGTCGCCCAAGTCGCCGAGATGCGGATCGAAAAAATCCCCGGTGGCGCCATCCTCACCGTGGTCGGCCTGCCCCCGACCCAAGGCTACTGGGATGCCGAGCTGGTCTCGACCAACCCTGATGAAGCCCCCGAAAACGGCAGCCTCATCTATGAGTTCCGCATCGCCCAACCGGCAGATTTTCAACTGCAAGGCGCTCCGCGCACCCGTGAAGTGACGGTTGGCCATTATATCTCGGATGTAAAACTGCAAGGCGTGAGCCGCATCACCGTGCGCGGCACCGGCAACCAGCGCACCCTGCGCCGCTAGCCTTTTTCGCGCCGCCGCCTGCCAATGCGCGGGCGTGGCGGCGCGGCGTGGGCGGGCGGGAGTGCTGCCACGCCCGCGCGTTTCCTAAGCGCCAACCAGCGGCTTAAAGCGCGACAATCTCAACGTTTTCGCCCTTGAGGCCCAGCGCCACCTTGCCTTCGCAAAGCTTCATCGCGTCCTCGCCAAAGACCTCACGCCGCCAACCCCGCATCGAGGGCAGATCCCGCTCGCCTGCGGCGATCTCATCCAACTCGGCGGCACTGGCAATCAGCCGTTGCGCCACGTTAAACCGCTCGCCCTTGGCCTTCAGCAGCACCCGCAGCAAATCGGCCAGAGCGGGGTTCACCTGTAGCTTTTCGCGGCGGCGGTCCACCTCGGGGAAAGTCTCTGGATCGGCCTCAAGCCCAAGCTCCACAGCCTTCATAATCCCTTCGGCAATCTCGCCCCGCCGCGCTTCTCTCAACAGCAGGCGCGACCGGGATAGATCCTTTTCATTCCGGGGCTTTGTTGAGGCAAGTTCAAGCAATGCATCATCTTTGAATACCCGGTTTCGCGGCACATTCTTTGATTGTGCATAGCCTTCCCGAAACCGCGCCAACTCCCGCACAATCGCCAGGAACCGCCCCGAGCTGGTGCGGGTTTTCACCCGCTTCCAGGCCTCTGCGGGATGCACGATATAGGTCTCCGGGTTGGTCAGAACGCCCAGTTCCTCCTCCACCCATCCATGCCGCCCGGTCTTTTCCAACTCGGCGGCGAGAAACTCATAAACCACCCGCAGATGCGTCACATCGGCCAGCGCATATTCCATCTGCGCATCGGTCAGCGGGCGGCGCGACCAATCGGTAAAGCGCGAGGTCTTGTCGACCTTTTCCTTGGCAATCCGGCGCACCAGCGTTTCATAGCCCACCTGCTCGCCAAAGCCGCACACCATCGCGGCAACCTGCGTGTCAAACAGCGGATCGGGGATCACCCCGCCCTCCACGAAAAAGATTTCAAGATCCTGCCGCGCCGCATGAAACACCTTCACCACATCGCGGTTGCGAAACAGCTCATAGAGCGGCTCCATGCTCATCTCGGCGCCCTTGATCGGGTCAACCAAAACCGCCTCGCCATCGCCGGGAAGGGCGATCTGGATCAGGCACAGCTTTGAGTAATAGGTCCGCTCACGCAAAAATTCCGTGTCGACGGTGATATAGGGGCCAGCCTCGGCGGCCTTGCAGAACTCGGCCAGCTCTTCGGTGGTTAGAATGGTGCGCATCGTAGGGCGGTGCTCTCTTTTTTGCAGCGCCTCGGGCGCCGATTATCTATCCGCTGGAGTCCGCTTTTAGGGGCAAAACCACCCAAAGGAAAGGCCACATGCCGCAAGCCCTGCCCTCCCTAGGGCAAGGTCACCGGCGCCAGCTCACCGCCTGCAAAGCGCCGCAGCACCGCCGGATAGAGGCGATGCTCCTGCACCAGCACCTTTGCGGCAAGGCTTTCGGGGGTTTCACCGGGTTCAATCGCCACCCTTGCCTGCCCCCGGATCGGGCCGTCATCCAGCTCCGCCGTCACCTCATGCACCGTGCAGCCCGCCTCGCTGTCGCCCGCCTCCAGCGCGCGGGCATGGGTGTGCAAGCCTCGGTATTTGGGCAAAAGCGAGGGGTGGATATTGAGCATCCGCCCCTCCCACGGGCGCACAAAATGCGGCGTCAGCACCCGCATGAAGCCCGCTAGGCACACTAGATCAGCGCCAACGTCTTCCAGCTTTTCCAAGAGCTTGGCCTCAAAGGCCTCGCGATCCTTGCCAAACGGGCGGTGATCCACGGCGAAGGTTTCCACCCCCATCTCGGCAGCCCGCTTCAGCCCGCCCGCTTCCGGGTCGTTTGACATTACCAGCACCGGGCGCGCCGGGTGCCCGGCCTCCCCCATGCTCTGCACCAGCTTCACCATGTTGGAGCCGCCGCCCGAGATCAAAATGGCGCAGGCTCGGCTCAAAGCAATGCGCCCGTGTAGGAAACCCCCTCGCCCGCCGTCACCCGGCCAATCCGCGCCACCCGCTCTCCGGCGGCCTCCAGCACGCTGGCAAGCGCCTCTGCGCGATCTTCGGCCACAACCAGCACCATGCCAAGCCCGGCGTTGAAGGTTTTCAGCAGTTCCGGCTCGCTCAAGCCCCCGGTTTCGGCCAGCCAGCGAAACACGCCCGGCAACTCCCATGCACCAAGGTCCACCTCACAGCCCAAACCCTCGGGGAACACCCGTGGCAGGTTCTCGGTAAGGCCACCGCCGGTGATATGAGCCATGCCATGCACGCCCCCGGCGCGGATCGCCTCCAGCACCGGTTTCACATAAATCCGCGTTGGCGTCAGCAGCGCCTCGCCCAACGGGCCACCACCAAAGGGCGCGTCATCCTGCCAGCCAAGCCCGGCCCGCTCCACCACCTTGCGCACAAGGCTGTAGCCGTTGGAATGCACGCCGTCAGAGCCAAGCCCCAGCAGCACATCACCCGCGCCCACACCTACGGGCAGCGCGGTGCCGCGCTCCATCGCGCCCACCGCAAACCCCGCCAGATCAAAGTCACCCGCCGGGTACATCCCCGGCATCTCGGCGGTTTCGCCGCCAATCAGCCCGGCCCCGGCCATCTTGCAGCCCTCGGCAATGCCCTGCACCACGCTCGTTGCATGGGCCACGTCGAGCTTGCCGGTGGCGAAATAATCAAGAAAAAACAGCGGCTCCGCGCCTTGGCACACCAGATCGTTGACGCACATCGCCACCAGATCAATGCCCACACCGGCCACGATCCCGGTATCAATCGCAATGCGCAGCTTGGTGCCAACCCCATCGGTCGCCGCCACCAGAACCGGGTCATCAAACCCCGCAGCCTTCAGATCAAACAAACCGCCAAATCCGCCGATCCCGCCCATCACGCCGGGCCGGTTGGTGGCCTTCACCGCTGGCTTGATCTCATCCACCAGCGCGTTGCCTGCATCAATGTCCACGCCCGCATCCGCGTAGCTGAGGCCGTTCTTACTCTCGCTCATGCCGCTCTCCCGCATCGTCGCCCGGGCAATACGCCATGACGCGATGGAATGCCAGCGCCGCTTGACGCTGCCGCGCCCCTTGCATAATCAAGCCCCCGGCGGGCCTGTAGCTCAATTGGTTAGAGCAGAGCGCTCATAACGCTTTGGTTGCGGGTTCAAGTCCTGCCGGGCCTACCAATTTCCGCCTATCCCACCGGTTTCCGGCAGTTCCCACGTGCATCCCGCCGGCCCGTGGCCTAGAGGTTGACCCATGGTAGAAAGTCTTTCCGGCGCCCGTGCCCCCTTGATGAAAGCCGCCCAGGCGGCGGAAGTTGGCGATCTGGCGGCGGTGAAAACACAGGCGCTCAAGGCCCTCTCCTTCCCTGAAATTTCCGGCATTGAGTTGATCAAAGCGGTGGAAATGCTGCTCGACATCGGCCAAGAAAGCGCCGCCCTGCGCGGGCTGCGCAAGCATTGCGAAGGCAAGGCGCCCCGGGCCCAGGGATTCGCCCAGCTTGGGGCGCTGCACTTTGAGGCGGGCAAAACCGGCCCCGCCGCCCGCGCGCTCGAACGCGCCCTCAAGATGAACCCCGGCGATCGCCAAAGCGCCTTCCTGCTGGCCGATCTTCGGCTGCAAGCCGCGCTGCGCACCGAGGCCGAGGAGGTTTGGCACCGCGTGTTCGCCGCCCGCCCGGCGGATACCGATATCCGCCTGCGCGCCGCATCGCAGATGGCCAGCTTTGGCGCACAAGACGCCGCCAAGCGTTTTGTGGCCGAAGCCGAGCCGCTCCACGACGACCCAAAGGAATTTGCCTTCATGGCTGCTGCCATCACCGGCACCGCGCCGCCGCCGCTGCCCGATCCGGGCTATATCGCCCGCTTCTTTGATCGCACCGCCGAACATTACAACGCTTCGCTGCAAGGCGTACAATATCGCGGCCCCGAGATATTAAGCGCGGGTCTCGCCGCCCTCAATATCACACCGGGCGCTTCGCTCAGCGTGCTGGATGCAGGCTGCGGCTCCGGCCTTTCAGCCCCTGTCCTCACCCCGGTGGCACAACGCCTCGACGGGCTTGATATCTCTCCCGGCATCCTTGAAGAGGCTGTAAAAACAGGTGCTTATAACGAACTCTTCACCCACGATCTCGCCCGCGCCTCCCTGCCCGAACCCGAGGCCTATGATCTGATCACCGCCATGGACGTGCTGATTTACTGTGGTGATCTCACCGCCCCGCTCACCAATATGGCGCAGGCCCTCAAACCCGGAGGGCGGCTCTTTTTCACCGCCGAGGGCACCGGCAAGGACAGCGCCGATTGGGCGCTCACACCTTCGGGGCGCTACCGCCACAGCCTCGCCTACATCAATGACCGCCTCACCGCCGCAGGCTTCGCCCTGCCCGCGCATGTTACCCCGGTCACGCTGCGCAACGAGTTCCGCCGCCCCGTCCCCGGCCTCGCCATCGCCGCCACCCGCGCCTGAGCCAGCCGCCTCATTTTCTTGCTGAAAATATCCCGGGGGTGCGGGGGCTGGCCCCCGCTGGCACGCCTCCTCAGCCCGTTCGCCTAGCGCCCCAGCACCAACTCGGCCTTCAGCCCGCCCAAGGCTTCGCTTTCGCCCAAGCGAAGCATCCCGCCATGGGCGCGCGCTACATCCATCGCAATCGCAAGGCCCAGGCCCACGCCGCCGCCCTTGTCCTGGTTGCGCGCCATATCCAACCGGGTGAACGGCTTCAACGCGTCATCGCGCCGCTCTTCGGCAATGCCCGGCCCATCGTCCTCCACCGTGTAGCGCACCATCCGCTCGCCCAGATCCACCCGCAACACCGCCTTTTTGCCATAGCGGCGCGCGTTGTTGAGCAGGTTTGCCAGCGCCCGCTCAACCGCCAGCGCACGCAGCTTGATCTCCACCTCGCCCGCGCCCGCCTGCTCCACTGTCACCACAGCCCCCGCGCGGCGCGCCTTCTCGGCAACCCGCTCGGCCAGTGCCACGGCGTCCACCGGCTTGGCCTCCTCCAGCGCATCGCTGCGCACGAAATCAAGGAAGCCATCCAGCATCGCCTCCATCTCGTCCACGTCGCGCTCCATCTCGGCCACCTCATCGCCTTCGGCCATCGACAGGCCCAGCTTGAGGCGCGTGAGCGGAGTGCGCAAATCATGGCTCACCCCCGAAAGCAGCATCGTGCGCTGCGCCGTCTGCCGCTCGATCCTCGCTCGCATATCAAGAAAAGCATGGCCCGCCGCGCGCACCTCAATCGCCCCCGAGGGCTTGTAAGGCTCCACCCGCCCGCGCCCATAGGCCTCTGCCGCCGCCGCCAGCCGCGTGATCGGGCGCAGTTGGTTGCGCAGGTAAATGAAGGCCACCAGCGCCATGAACACCCCAACCACTGCCATCAACACCAGCAGTTGATGCGGGTTCGACGCCGAAACCTTGCGCCGTTGAAAGCCAATGGTCAAAGGCCCGGCGCTGGTTTCAACCTGCATCAGCACCCGACGGCTGTCCTCGGCCAGATCCACGGCCACCACACCGCCCATATTGCGGCGCAACTCTCCAATCACCGTCGCACCCGACCAGTCATAAAACGCGCGGCGAAAGCCATGCACCGCCGCGCCGCCCAACTCCAGATCAATCTGCAACGCCTGCGCCAAGGGCTGCACCGGCTCCACCGCGCCCGCCGCCTCCACGCTCTGCACCAGATAGCGCAACTCCAGCAGCAGGGAGTCGGTCATCTGCTGCGTCACATCCTCAAAATGCCGTTGAATGAAGACCACCGAAATCACCAGTTGCAAAACCACGATCGGCAAGAGCAGAATAAGCAGCGCCCGGCCATAAAGCCCGCGGGGCATTGAACGTTTCAACCACGAGAAATCCATAAGGGAAGGTTAGTTGTGATGGAGAGCGAACGAAAGCCAGAATGCACCGAACTGGCTCCCGGCCTGCGCCGCCTCATCGCGCCCAACCCCTCCCCGATGACCTATTGGGGAACCAACACCTACCTGATCGGCACCCGCGGCATCGCCGTGGTTGATCCCGGTCCGCTGTCCGAGCCGCACCTCGCCGCGATCATGTCCGCCCTCACCCCCGGCCAGCAGATCACCCATATCCTGTGCACCCACAGCCATATGGATCACTCTCCCCTCGCCCAGCCCCTCGCGGCGGCAACCGGTGCCAAGGTCCACGCCTTTGGCACCCACGAAGACGGCCGCCGCCCGGTGATGCAGGCCGTCGCCGCTTCTGGCCTCATCGGCGGCGGTGAAGGGGTACAGGCCGATTTCACCCCCGATATCCGCCTCCCCGATGGCGCTCTGATCAAGGGTGATGGCTGGCAGATCGAGGCGCTGCACACGCCCGGCCACATCGCCAACCACCTCTGCTTTGCCATCGGTGATGCGCTGCTCTCCGGCGATCACGTCATGGGATGGGCCAGTTCCATGGTGTCGCCCCCCGATGGTGACCTCACCGCCTTCCTCGCCTCCTGTGAGCGCCTGCTGGCCCGCCCCGAGGCCACCTACTTCCCCGCCCACGGCGACCCGATCGTGGATCCCAAAGCCCGCCTTGACTGGCTCATCAACCATCGCTCCGCCCGCACCGAACAGATCCGCACCGCCCTGGCCAGCGGACCGGCCACAATAGCCACCCTTACGGAGCGGATCTACACCGACACCCCCAAAGCCCTGCTGCGCGCCGCCGAACGCAACGTTCTCGCCACCCTCATCGCCCTTACAGAAAAAGGCGAAACCACCGCCAAACCCGCCCTCTCCGCCACCGCCACCTTCCAGCTCGCATGACCCTCCGAAAGTTTTTTCCCAAACCCCTCATTTCCCCCTAGACCCCACCCCAACCCATTGCTATATCGCCGGCCAGTGTTCCGGCGTAGCTCAGCGGTAGAGCAGTTGACTGTTAATCAATTGGTCGTAGGTTCGATCCCTACCGCCGGAGCCAAGATAAGCCCTTTAAGGTCAGAGCCTTAGAGGGCTTTTTTATTTCGCATAGTTCTCGCGTAAGGCGGAAAAGCAAGGCGCGCGTAAGGCTTGCGTGAAAGCTTTGGCCTTGGCTGCGGGCAAGTTTCTCTACCGATGATGCGACCGCATAGTCAAAGCTTCGCATGGAAGGTGAAACCCTGTCGTTCGCAACCTGCTAAAACTCGAATTACAAAGCCTCGTTGGTAGAGGATAGGTCGCGCATATCGTATACATGAAAGCTGAGCCCATCTTGACCGTACATTCTTAAAAAATCGCCTGTATCATATGTCGCTACATGAACCGCTGGGACTAAGATCAGTCGTGTAGATATCTGATTTGCGAGGTCCAACAATGTAGCATCTACAAAATCGACGCCAAACTGGCGAGCATATTGTCTAGCATGTGATCTACTCCCCAATCTTTGGACAGTTTCCGGCACTTCCTAAGCTACTCTTTGCTCCT
>NZ_JARGND010000058.1 GCF_029212645.1 Vannielia sp.
GCGCGGTTGGCGTCGTCGTTTTCAAGGAACGGGATCAGCGAGGCCGCAACCGAGACCAGCTGCTTGGGGCTCACGTCGATCAGGTCCACATTTTCCCGCGGCGCCATGGTGTATTCACCCGACTGGCGAGTGTTCACCAGATCATTGGCCAGCACGCCGTCGTCGGTCAGGCTCGCGTTGGCCTGTGCCACCGTGTGCCGCATCTCCTCGGTCGCCGACATGTAGTGAACCTCATCGGTCACCTTGCCGTCCTCGACCTTGCGGTAAGGCGTTTCGATGAAGCCGTATTTGTTCACGCGGGCAAAGGTGGCCAGCGAGTTGATCAGGCCAATGTTCGGCCCTTCCGGCGTTTCAATCGGGCACATCCGGCCGTAGTGGGTTGGGTGCACGTCGCGAACTTCAAAGCCCGCGCGCTCACGGGTCAGGCCGCCCGGACCAAGCGCCGAAAGACGGCGCTTGTGGGTGACTTCCGAAAGCGGGTTGGTCTGGTCCATGAACTGCGAAAGCTGGCTGGAGCCAAAGAACTCGCGCACCGCTGCAGCAGCAGGCTTGGCGTTGATCAGGTCCTGCGGCATTACCGTGTCGATCTCGACCGACGACATCCGCTCCTTGATCGCACGTTCCATGCGCAGCAGGCCAACGCGATACTGGTTTTCCATCAACTCGCCAACAGAGCGCACACGGCGGTTGCCAAGGTGGTCAATGTCGTCGATGTCGCCCTTGCCGTCACGCAGCTCAACAAGCGCCTTGATGCACGAAACTATGTCTTCACGGCGCAGGGTGCGCATGGTGTCTTCAGCATCGAGGTTGAGGCGCATGTTCATCTTCACGCGGCCCACGGCACTAAGGTCATAGCGCTCGCTGTCAAAGAACAGGCTGTCGAACAGGTTGCTGGCGGCTTCCACGGTGGGCGGCTCGCCGGGACGCATCACGCGGTAGATGTCCATGAGCGCGGTATCGCGGCCCATGTTCTTGTCTGCCGCCATGGTGTTGCGGATGTAGGGGCCAACATTGATGTTATCGATGTCGAGCACCGGAATATCGGTGATGCCCGCGTCGAGCAGCTCCTTCAGGCTACCGCCCGAAACTTCGCCCTCTTTGTCCAGCTCCCAAGTCAACTCGTCACCGGCTTCCACGTAGATCGCGCCGGTTTCCTCGTTGATGATGTCCTTGGAAACGAACTTGCCGACGATGTGATCGAACGGCACAAGCAGATCAGTGATCTTGCCCTCGTCGATGATCTTCTTGACGGCGCGTGGGGTGATTTTCTTGCCGGCTTCGGCAATCACTTCGCCGGTGGCCGCGTCAACCATATCATAGGTTGGGCGGGTGCCGCGTGCGCGTTCGGGGAAGAACTTGGTGACCCAGCCCTTGTTCTTCTCCAGCTTGAAGTCGACCGTATCATAATAGGCATCCATGATCGCTTCCTGGTCCAGCCCAAGGGCGTAGAGCAGAGTGGTCACGGGCAGCTTGCGGCGACGGTCGATGCGCGCGAATACGATGTCCTTGGCGTCAAACTCAAAGTCAAGCCAGGAGCCACGGTAAGGAATGATCCGGCAGGCAAACAGCAGCTTGCCGCTGGCGTGGGTCTTGCCCTTGTCGTGGTCAAAGAAAACGCCGGGTGACCGGTGCATCTGGGAAACGATGACCCGCTCGGTGCCGTTCACGATGAACGTGCCGTTCTGGGTCATGAGCGGCATGTCCCCCATGAACACGTCCTGCTCCTTGATGTCCTTCACCGACTTGGCGCCAGTGTCCTCGTCCACATCAAACACGATGAGGCGCAGCGTCACCTTGAGCGGGGCACTGTAGGTCATGTCGCGCTGCTGGCATTCGTCAGTGTCGTACTTGGGTTTCTCAAGCTCGTATTTCACGAACTCGAGAATGGCCGTCTCGTTGAAGTCCTTGATCGGAAATACCGACTGGAACACGCCCATGATGCCATCACCATCGGTGGGCTCAGGCTGGTCGCCGGATTTTAGAAAAAGGTCGTAGGAGGATTTCTGAACCTCAATGAGGTTCGGCATCTCCAAAACTTCACGGATTTTGCCAAAATATGTACGGAATCGTTTCTGGCCGAGGAGGGTCGCCATAGGGTCGTATACCTTTCGTATGTCGCCTCGCACACGGTCGTCGGGGCACCGACCGGGCTTGGCTCACGAATGAAGGGGCTTTCAGGGGACCCATACTTGCCTGCCGTCCCACCGGCGGGCGCCCGATCCCTTGAACTCCGCCTTAGAAAGGGCCCCGGTTGGGGGTGGCCCACGCGAGGCCCTTTCTAAGACAGGTTCGGCTGGACCCGGATTTCCCGGATCCAGCCAATGTCATGCGGTGCCACACCCTCGCAGGCGCGGCCCCGTATTACTTGAGCTCCACCTCGGCGCCAGCGGCCTCGAGCTTTGCTTTGATGTCTTCGGCTTCGGCTTTGTCGCAGCCTTCTTTGACAGCCTTGCCACCAGCTTCAACCAGTTCCTTGGCTTCTTTCAGGCCAAGCCCGGTGATGCCGCGAACTTCCTTGATCACGTTGATCTTCTGGGCGCCAGCGGCCTTCAGGATCACGTCGAACTCGGTCTGCTCTTCGGCAGCGCCACCGGCGTCGCCGCCAGCAGGACCAGCCATCATAACTGCGCCGCCAGCGGCGGGCTCGATGTCATACTCGTCCTTGAGAATGGTTTTCAGTTCTTGTGCTTCGAGAAGGGTCAGACCCACGATCTCTTCAGCAAGTTTCTTCAGATCAGCCATTTGATTTGCTTTCCGTATCTCTTGATGTGTTCCAACGCTGGGCAATCCTTGCCTACGCTGGCCTCATTCGTTGCCTTACGCGGCCTTCTCTTCGATAGTCGAAAGGATGGACGCGATATTCGAAGCAGGTGCGCCAATGGCGCCGGCGATGTTGGCAGCAGGGGCACCGATGCAGCCCACGATGGAAGCAATAAGCTCATCACGAGACGGCATGGCGGCCACGGCTTTAACACCAGCGACGTCCAGAGCATTCTCACCCATGGCACCACCGAGGATCACGAGCTTGTCGTTTTCCTTGGAATAGGCCTCAATCACCTTGGCAGCAGCCACGGGATCTTCGGAATAGGCGAGAACGGTCATGCCCGTGAGAAGGTCGGCAATGCTGTCGCAAGGCTTTCCTTCAAGGGCGATCTTGGCGAGCCTGTTCTTGGCGACGCGTACAGACCCACCCGCTTCACGCATTTTCGCGCGCAGGTCCTGCATCTCGGCAACCGTGAGGCCTTCGTAGTGGGAAACCACCACAACGCCAGAGCTTTCGAAAATCTGGCCGAGCTCGTCGACCAATTTCTCTTTCTGGGCTCTATCCACAGTTTCACTCCAATTTGGGCAGGAAACCCCGCCCGGCTCAGTTTTGTCGAACAAGTCCGACACTCAGGTCCGTTGTTACGGGGCTGACACCAAGTTCGCCCGAGGATAGCCCTCCCGGTAAACCAGTCTGACCCGTCTCAGGCAGGAAATTAAGGCTCTCGGCTGAGGGCCACCCACCGTCTTGGACGAAACGCAAAACAGCGCACGACGAATCGCACGCTGGGTTGCAGGTGGCGGTTTAGTCGGAAGAGCAGGCAAGAGCAAGGGGGCGAAAGGCACAGACGCGTGATTGCAGGCGCTCCCATCGCCCAACGTTCCGCGCCGCACCCGAAACTCCCGCGCGTCTTGCAGCTTACTGTTGCACATTCCGCGACGGAACGCCCGGCCCGGCCCGTTTAACCGCCATCAAACCCCGCAAAAGGCTCCGCACATGTCTCGCTTTTCGCCGTATTGGCTCTGGGCTTTGCTCACAACCCCCGCCGCTTTCTGGACCTATCAGGCCCTTACCTCGGATAACGCCCGCATCTTCCACCGCCTCGTGCATCCCACTGGTGAATTGTCGGCCCGCATTCTCATCATCACCATGATGATCACCCCCTTGGTTTTGCTTTTTCGCAGCGCCGCCTTTCCCCGCTGGCTCAAGAAGAATCGCCGCTATTTCGGCGTCGCCGCCTTTGGCTATGCCGCGCTGCACACGATCTTCTACCTGGTCGACAAAGGCTCCACCGCCACCGTCCTCTCCGAGCTTTCGCGCTTTTATATCTGGACGGGCTGGCTCGCCTTCGTGGTCTTCATCCCCCTCGCCCTCACTTCGATGAACTATTTCCAGCGCATCATGGGCAGGTGGTGGAAATGGCTGCAAAGGTGGACTTACGCCGCCGCCGTGCTCACCCTATTGCACTGGGCCGCCCTGCACAATTGGCGAAGCCCGGCCGCGGCCATCGTCCATTTTACACCGTTGGCGCTGCTGGAAGCCTATCGCATCTGGTATTGGTATCTACGCCCCCGCAAACCCACCGCCGCCTAAGAACGCAAACGGGCGCTCTACGACATCAGGATCAAAATCCCTCCCCTTATCGCACGCTCACATTTAAGGGGCCTCTACCGCTTACGAAGCAGGAGGAGGGTGGTAGAGGGGAGATGAGCGCCGTCAGCTTTGGTCTGGCGCGGGGCCGTAAACGTTAGGCCCGAGGCTGGTCCCTTGAACGCCGCCACGAGGTGCTTTGGAAACCAGTGTAGAGGCCTCCTACTCGGCCTTCAGGCCACGCGGGCAGACGCCTCCGCCGCATAAAGGCGGGCTTCCAAGCCCGAGAGCAGGCGGCGTGCGGCGGGGCCATAGCCGGTGCCGGTTTCGGGATCGAGCTCGGGGAAGATCGTGCAGATTTCTTCGACGATCTCTGCTTCAAAGCTATCGGCCATCTGGGTGCCGGGCAGGAAGCTCTCGGTAAGCATACCCTCGGACCAGATCACTTGATGTTTGTCGAACAGCAGGTGGACGTATTCCACCTCGCCGCCCTCGCGGCGGGTGACAGTGAAGTCATTGACCAGTTCCTTGGCGGCGACCAGCACCTCAACCTCGCCGAACAGCAGCTCTGCAAGGCTGTCGCGGATCATCAGGCGGTGCAGCGGCGAGATGGTGAGCGCGCGGTGCGCCCCAAAGGTGCCCTCGCGGACATGGATCGGGGCCATTGCCCCCTCAGCAGCCACCGAGCGCCGCCCGGTCCAGCGCAGCGGTTGCGGACCGTCATCAAGCGTGAGCACCAGATCACCGGGCACCAGGCTTTCAACCGGGCGCTCGCCCTCCGGCGTGACGATCATGGTGCCCGCCACGAAGCAGGGCACCTGATCAAGGTGGACGATGCCCACGTCTGTCACCCCGGCAGGGTCTTCGACGGTATAGGTGAAATTGATAAGCTCATCATCGCTGTCGGTGGTCACATTCAGCGTGCCATCGGCGTTGAGCGTGATCGTTTGGCCGGTTTGCAGGGTAACGCTATCGCCCACGCTCACGGCGTGGCCGTTGATATGGGTGATCGTCATTGAAGCGCCGGTGGAGGACACATCGTTGCTCAGCACATCCACGGTTTTGGTGAAATCGGTGCCGATGGTGATCTCATCTGTCATGGCGACAAGATCGGTTTGCAGCGAGTCCCCGGCGATCAGCAGCGAGCTGTCATAGGTGCTGTCGGAAGTGTCGGCGATGCCGATGCGGATATCGTTTTCTTCACCCGCGTTCACCGGGATGGTGAGCGTCATGGTCAGGGTGAAGCCGTCCATCTCGGTGTTGTAATCATCATTCGTGTTGTCAACGTAAAGGTTGACGTTTTCGTTTTGGTTGACGTTGGTCACCGAAGTGTCGCCAGTGCCAACCTCAAGCTCCACATACTCGCCATTGATCCAGACGGCGACGATATCGTTGTAAACCGAGCTGGAGTATTCGGGGTATTCATCGGAGGCAAAGACGAATTGCATGGTCATCACATCGCCATCGGGGATGAAGGTAACGTCCATGTAGGAGGCATCATAGGTGCTGACGCCGGCGATGGCCTCAAAGTCACTGTCGGGGGCGTCGGTGTTAAAAAAGCCCGAGCCGGTGTTGGTGGAGGTGTTGGTGCTTTGGTTGGCTTGGCCGCTGGAGTTGGTAAAATCCTCTGCGTGGCCGGTTGAAAGGATCACCCCGCTATCAGACGGAACCACCCCCGGTGAGGTGGCATCGCCGCCCGAGAATATGCCAGAGCTGTCGTTGTCGCCCGAATAGCTTGCCGAAACGATTGTGACGCTGTCACCAAAGATTGCATCGGCCATTTGCAGCGCCGAGGCGTTTGTGTTGATGGAGAGTTCAGATGCCGCAACCATGCCCATGTCCTCAAGGGACCGTTGGCTGAAAACGCGCAGGAATCGGCACCGGGGTAGCGCCGTTTGGGATGAGTCCGGGCTGCGAGGTTTTCCTCGTTCTGCCGAATCTACTGCTCGCCCTGCCTCGGGTCGAATTATGTTTCGTCAAAAAGTGCCATGGATTTGGCGTGTTGTCAGTATTTTTCAGTGTGGCAGGGCAGGGCTGTGGGCCGAATGCAACAGCCGGGTAGTGGCTGGCGGCACGGCGCGGTTGGCGCTATGGCTAGTGGCGTGTAGGAGGCCAAGTGATGACTGACCCTGTAGAGCTGACAAAAGATCTGGTGCGTTGCCCCTCGGTAACGCCCGAAGAGGGCGGTGCGCTGGAGCTGCTGGAAGAACGCCTGAGTGCTGCCGGGTTTGCCTGCACGCGGGTGGATCGCAACGGCATCAGCAATCTGTTTGCAAAGTGGGGCGAGCGCGGCAACGGCAAGTGCTTTGGCTTCAACGGTCACACCGATGTGGTGCCCGTGGGCGACGAGGCCGCCTGGACGTACCCGCCCTTTGGCGCGGTAGAAGATAATGGCTGGCTTTACGGGCGCGGCGCGACGGATATGAAATCCGGCGTGGCGGCTTTTGTGAGCGCCGCGATTGATTTTGTCACCCTAACGCCACCCGAAGGCGCGGTTATCCTTGCCATTACCGGTGACGAAGAGGCCGATGCGCTGGATGGCACCACCGCCCTGCTCGACTGGATGGAGCAGCAAGGCGAGCGGATGGATGTGTGCATTGTGGGCGAGCCGACCAGCCTTGAAGAGATGGGCGACATGATGAAGATCGGGCGGCGTGGATCAATGAACGCGCAGTATACGATCCGCGGCAAGCAGGGCCATTCCGCCTATCCGCACCGCGCGATCAACCCGGTGAGCGCCGTGGCCCGACTGGCAGACAGGCTGGCCTCGCGTGAGTTGGACATGGGCACCGCGCATTTTGACGCTTCAACCCTGGCGCTGACCAGCATTGATGTGGGCAACCCGGCCACCAATGTGATCCCCGCCGTGGCGCGCTGCGCCGCCAACATCCGCTTCAACGGCGAGCACTCGGGCGAGAGCCTGAGCGCGTGGCTGGACGCCGAAGGCGCCAAGGTGGCCAAGGAATTTGGCGTTGAGGTCGAGGTGAAAATCAAGATTTCGGGCGAAAGCTTTCTGACCCCGCCGGGGGAGCTTTCAAACCTGGTGTGCGGCGCGGTGGAGGCTGTCACGGGGCGGCGGCCCGAGCCTTCCACCACCGGAGGCACCTCGGATGCGCGGTTTGTCAAAAGCCACTGCCCGGTGGTGGAATTTGGCCTTGTCGGGCACCGGATGCACCAGGTGGATGAGCGCGTGCGGGTGGAGCAGATTGAACCACTGAAAGCGATCTACCAACGGATGCTCACGGATTTTTTCGCGTGACGCCGCACATTGCATCAACCGATGATCTGGCCACCTGCCACGCGCTGCGACGTGATGTGTTTGTAGGCGAACAAAAGATCACCGAGGCCGAAGAGTTTGACAACCTCGACGGCGCGGCGGTGCATTTGCTCGCCGTGAGAGACGGTGCGCCGGTTGGCACCGCGCGGATCTTTTCCGGCGAGGATGGGCGGATCGGGCGGATTTGCGTGTTGAAGGCAGCACGCGGCACCGGGCTGGGCGCGGCGCTGGTTGAGGCCGGTATTGCACATCTCAAGGCCGAAGGATCGCGCCGAGTGGTGCTGGATGCGCAGGTTTATGCCCTGCCCTTTTACGAAAAGCTCGGGTTTGTGGCCCATGGCGCGGAATTTGATGATGCGGGCATCCCGCACCAACGGATGAGCCGGGCGCTATGAGCAGCGTGGAGATCGGCGAAACTCAGAACTTTGCCGCCTGCCTTGCGCTCCGAATGCAGGTTTTTGTCGCCGAACAAGGTGTGCCAGCCGATCTGGAGCAGGACGAGGCGGATGCCACAGCCACCCATTTGCTGGCGCGTGTCGACGGTGTGCCAATGGGCACGGCACGGCTGTTGCAGGCAGGTGACCTAGGCAAGATTGGCCGCGTTTGCGTGCTGTCAAAGGCGCGCGGCACCGGGCTGGGGGCGGGGCTGATGCGTGAGGGCGTGGCGTTGCTCAAGGCGCGTGGCGGGATCAGCCGGATTGAGCTTGGCGCACAGGTAGATGCGCTTGGCTTTTATGAGCGCGTTGGCTTTATGGCCGAGGGGCCGGTTTGGGACAGCGTTGGCATCCCCCATCGCACCATGGTGCTGAAACTCTAGGAAAATCACCACCGTTTGGCAGAAATCGCGGTAGGGACGAGAAAATGCCCCTGTTGCCCCCCTGCCCCGCCTGCTACGGCTTGGGTATGTCGCAGATACCCACAAAAGCCGAAATTCTTGATTGGATTTCCGCACACCCCGAGCAGTCTTCCAAACGCGATATCGCCAAGGCCTTTGGCATCAAAGGCGCGGCCCGGATCGACCTAAAGCGCATCCTGCGGGAGCTTGAGGACGAGGGGCATTTGGCCAAGCGCAAAAAGTCATATCGTGACCCGGATCGCCTGCCACCTGTCAGCGTGCTGCAAGTGCTGGCCCCGGATGGGGATGGTGATCTGCATGCCCGCCCGCTGGAATGGCAGGGCGAGGGCGCTGAGCCGAAGATATTGCTGGTGCTGCGCCCCTCCGATCCCGCTCTTGGTGCGGGTGATCGGATTTTGGCGCGGCTTCAGGAGGTGAAGGGCGAGGCACATCACTATGAGGGCCGCCTGATCCGGCGCATAGGCACCAACCCGCAGCGCATTTTGGGGGTGTTTCGCAAGGGCGCCGAGGGCGGGCGTATCCTGCCGATCGACAAGGGCGCGGATCGCGAATGGTCGGTTGCACCCGATGCCACTTCGGGCGCGAAGGACGGTGAGTTGGTCGAGGCCGAGCAGGCCGGGCCAAAGGGCCGCATGGGCCTGCCCAAGGCGCGGATCGTCGAGCGGCTGGGTGATCCTTCGGCCCCCAAGGCAGTATCGCTCATTGCCATTCATCAGCACGGCATCCCAGATGCCTTCCCCGATGAGGTGATCGAAGAGGCCGACGCAATGAAGCCTGCGGGCCTCAAGGGGCGCGAAGATTTGCGCGAGTTGCCGCTGATCACCATTGATCCGGCTGACGCGCGAGACCATGACGATGCCTGCTTTGCCGAGCCCGATGACGACCCTAAGAACAAGGGCGGCCATGTGGTGTGGGTGGCGATTGCCGACGTGGCGCATTACGTGCGTTCGGGCACCGCGCTTGACCGGGAGGCCAAGAAGCGCGGCAATTCCACCTATTTTCCCGACCGGGTTGTGCCGATGCTGCCCGACCGCCTTTCAGGTGATTTGTGCAGCCTGCATGAGGGGGTGCCACGCGCCTGTATCGCGGTGCGTATGCGGCTGGATAGCGCAGGCGAGTTGGTGGGCTGGAGCTTCCACCGGGGCCTCATGCGCTCCCAAGCCTCGCTCAACTACACCGAGGTGCAGGAGGCAATCGACGGCGCGCCGAATGACAAGGTCGGCCCCTTGATGGACGATGTGATCCGCCCGCTTTACGCCGCCTATGGCGCCGCGCGAAAGGCCCGCAATGCCCGCCAGCCGCTGGACCTTGATCTGCCGGAGCGCAAGATTGTGCTGGCAGAAGATGGCACGGTTGAGTCGGTTCAGTTCAAGGACCGGCTGGATGCGCATCGGCTGATCGAAGAGTTCATGATCCTCGCCAATGTGTGCGCCGGCAAGGAGCTGGTGAAGCGCCAGCGCCCGCTTCTGTTTCGCGTGCATGAGGAGCCTTCGCCAGAAAAGCTGGAAGCGCTGCGGGAAACCGCTCAGGCCAGCGGGCTGACTCTCGCCAAGGGGCAAGTGCTGAAAACCTCGCACCTCAACAAGCTGCTGGCGCAGGCCGCTGGTACGGACCAAGCCGAGCTGATCAACCTGTCGACCCTGCGCTCGATGACACAGGCCTACTACAGCCCGCAGCATATTGGCCACTTCGGGCTTGCGCTGGGAACCTATGCGCATTTCACCTCGCCGATCCGGCGCTACTCTGACCTGATCGTGCATCGCGCCCTGATCAGCGGCCATGGCTGGGGCAAGGACGGGCTGACGGAGCAGGATGTGGAGGCGCTGGAGGCCACAGCGACCCATATCAGCGAAGCCGAGCGACGCTCGATGACGGCGGAGCGTGACACCACCGACCGCTACCTTGCCAGCTATCTCGCTGACCGGGTGGGGAGCGAATTTGCAGGGCGGATCAGCGGGATAGCACGGTTTGGCGTGTTTGTGCGGCTTGATGAAACCGGCGCGGACGGCTTGGTTCCGATCCGCTCACTGGGCAACGAATACTTTCACTTTGACGGCGACGCACAAGAGCTGATGGGGGCCGACAGTGGTCGCATCATCAAGGTGGGCCAGCGGGTGAAGGTGAAGCTGGCCGAGGCGGTTCCGGTGACCGGAGGCCTGCTGCTTGATCTGCTGGAGCTTGATGGCAAGGCGGTTGAGGGCGGCGCATCGGCCAAGGGCAGCCGCACCTCGCGGCGCGGCGGGGGTGGCAAGCCCGGCAAGGGTGGCCCGACGCGGCGCAAGGAGGGCAAGGCCAAGGCAAAGGCCAGCAAAGCCCGTAAGGTCGCCCGCAGGCGGCGCGGCTGAATTTCGCGTGAAGCTGCGCACAGTGCTTTGGGCCGGAGGGTTTTGGCGCTACAATGGCGGCAAAACACGGGCCAAGAGCACGGGCAGGCGAGTATCATGATGAGAGTTTTTCTGGCAGGCATGGCAATGCTATTGCCATGTGAGGTGGGCGCGCAGGGTGAAACCAAGCCGCAGGATGGTGGTAGCGCAGTAGAGATTTCACCGCGTCCGGGGGCAAGGCCGGAGGGGCTGGACACCACGCCAACGCCAAAGCCCGTGAACCTTGGATTTCAGCGTTGGATCAAAGGCTTCAAGGCGCGCGCCCAAGCCAAGGGCATCCCCGAGAGCGTGATCACCGCCGCCTTTGACGGGGTGCGCTACAATGACGAGGTGATCGCGCGGGATCGCAACCAATCGGAATTCACCAAGGCAATCTGGGACTATCTCGACAGCGCCGTATCGCTGAAGCGGATCGAGAATGGGCAAGCGGCGATGCTGGAGCACGGTGATTTGCTGGGCCGGATCGAAGAGGCTTACGGTGTGCCCGCCGAGGTTGTCACCGCCGTGTGGGGCATGGAAACCAGCTATGGCAGCTTTCGGGGCGGGCGTGATCTGGTCGAAAGCCTCGCCACGCTGGCCTATGACGGGCGGCGTGGCGCATTCTTTGAGGCGCAGCTTGTCGCCGCACTGGAGATACTCGCCGCAGGTGATGTGCCCCCGCGCCAGATGACGGGCAGTTGGGCGGGCGCGATGGGACACACGCAGTTCATCCCCACCAGCTACCTGCTTTACGCGGTGGATTTCACCGGGGATGGCAAGCGCGACATCTGGGGCGAAGACCCGGCGGATGCGCTGGCCTCAACGGCGGCCTACCTTGCCAAAGCGGGCTGGCAAGAGGGGCGGCCCTGGGGGATCGAGGTGCGCCTGCCCAAGGGGTTTGATTATGCGCTGGCCGGGACGAGCCGGAAGGCAGCGGCTGACTGGGCTGGAATGGGCATTTTGACAGCGCAGGGTGAGCCGCTCCCGGACCACGGGCCAAGTGAGCTAAAGCTGCCTGCGGGCGCGCGGGGACCGGCGCTTTTGGCCTATCAGAACTTCAAGGTGATCTCGCGGTATAACGCGGCGGATACCTATGTGATTGGCGTCGGCCACCTGTCAGACCGTATCCGCGGCGGGGTGCCTTTTGTGTCCGAGTGGCCGCGCGAAGACCGGGCGCTGAACAGTGCCGAACGCAAGGAATTGCAGGGGCTTTTGCAAGAGGCCGGGTTTGAACCGGGCGGGATTGATGGCAAGATCGGGCCACGCTCCAAGGCAGCGCTGAGGGCCTATCAGGCCAAGATTGGCGTGGTGCCGGATGGCTTTGCTTCCTACACACTGTTGCAGAAGATGCGTCGGTAACGGGGGCAACCTCACCCGGCTCAAGCCGAAGGTGCGCCTGACCGTCCCGTCGGGCTGGCGCGCGCCTTTATTGCAGCACCTCAACCTCAGAACGGGCGGTTTGGCCCTTGGCGTCGATCACCGTGAGGGTAAGGAAGCCCGGCGCGGCCCAGTCAAACACCATTTCGCGGCGGGTGAGGCCGGTGGCCAGCGGGGTTCCATTGGCCAAGAGAGTGAAGGGCGGCGCGCCGTCTCGCAGCTTCACCACCAGAGCGCCGCCAGTTTCCAGCGCAGCGCCATTGGGAGGGTAGGCCAGCTTGGGAGCAGAGGCCGCGCGCGCCGAGGCCGCCGCCGACCGCGACGCGAAGTGGCGCAAGGGCTGGGGCAGTTCTGCGTTGTTGGCCAGCAGCACGTTGGGCGGCGGCGGGGCAAAGGGGGTGCGGGCATCGCCCAGCCGGTCAAAGGCGGCAAAGACCACGGGGGCGGCAAGATCACCGCCAAAGGCACCGGGCACCGAAGTACCATCGGCCCGCCCGATCCACACACCCACCACATGCCGCCCATCCCAACCAACCGCCCAGGCATCACGGTGGCCATAGCTGGTGCCGGTTTTCCACGCCATCGGCCCGTGTGAGCTGTGGCGCGGCGGGGGAAGCTGGGCGAGGATATGGGTCACCTGCCAGGCGGCCTCGGGTGAAAGCACGCGATGGGGCGCGGGCTGCGGGGCGTCGGCCAGCGCGTGAAGTTGCACTGAAGCGCCGCCACGGGCGATGGCGGCATACATCTGGGTGAGGTCATTCAGCGTAACGCCCAAGCCCCCCAACGCCACGGCAAGGCCAGGCTTGCCGCGTGGCAGGCGCGTGTCCATCCCGGCACGGCGCATATGGGCGAGCAGGCGCTCGGGGCCAAGCGCTTCAGTCAATTGCACGACGGGGATGTTGAGCGACAGGCGCAGTGCCTCGCTTAGGCGGATGGTGCCGCGAAACTGCTTGTCGAAGTTTTGCGGTGCATAGGCCCCAAAGGCCATAGGGCGATCATCAATCAGCGTTTCGGGGTGGGCGAGGCCCTGATCGAAGGCAAGGCCATAGACCAACGGCTTGAGGGTGGAGCCGGGCGAGCGGTGGGCGCGGGTCATATCAACCCAGCCGCGCCGGGTTTCATCGGTGTAACCGGGGGAGCCGACAGAGGCGAGCACCTCGCCAGTGGTGTGATCGGCGACCACGATGGCAATAGAAGTCCCCTCTCCCACATCGCGGGCCGCGCGGGCGGCGAGCGGCTCCAGCGCAAGCTGAAGGCGGCGGTCCAGCGTGGTGCGGTGGGTGGTTGCGAGCGGGGCGGCAAAGAGCAACCTGTCCGCCAGATGCGGCGCAAGGAAAGGAAAGGCACGGCGGCGAGCAGGCACGGGGTCGCGCTGCGCGGCGCGAGCCTCACCCGCAGGCAAAACACCTTTGCCAACCATTCGAGACAGCACACGAGCACGGGCCTTGGTGGCCGCGTCATTCTGGCGGTCAGGGCGGCGGTGCTCAGGGCTTTGCGGCAGGGCCACCAGCAGCGCGGCCTCGGCAGGCGTCAACCGACGTGGCTCCTTGCCGAAATAGGCGAAGGACGCCGCGCGAACGCCCTCAAGGTTGCCGCCAAAGGGCGCACGGTTGAGGTAAAGCTCAAGGATCGCCTGTTTGCCCAGCCGCCGCTCCATCGCCAGCGCGAGGCGGATCTGGCGGATCTTGCCTTGCCATGTGCCGGTCGGCCCGTCTTCCATGATGCGGGCGACCTGCATTGAAAGGGTTGAGCCGCCGGAAACCACCTCTCCATGCCAGAGCGCCTGCACCACCGCGCGGCTCATCGCCATCACGTCAACACCCGGATGGCTCCAGAACCGTTTGTCCTCATAGGCGAGCAGCATTTCCACGTAGCGAGGGTCAACCTTGGCCAGAGTGCTGTGCAGCCGCCAGCGGCCATCGGAAACCGTGTAGGCGCGCAAGAGGCTGCCATCGCGGGCCAGCACCTCGGGAGAGGTTTCGACCATGAGGGGGGGCAATTCGGCCTCGTCCACCCAGATATCCAGCCGATAACGTCCCAGCGCGAAGGCGAATAGCGCCAGAGCGAGGGTGAAGGCCAAGCGGCCTATGCGTCGCTCACTGCGCATTGACCTCGCCCTCCCAAACGCCGGAGTAGCGGGTGGCAAAGCCGCAGGGATCAACCGTTAACTCGGCCTCGAACTCCGGCGAGGCGCAGGCATAGCGGTGTGCCCCAAGCGGTGTATAGCTTTGCTCCAGCCGCTCGATCTGCCCGCCGCCCTCAAGCAGGAACCAAACGGCGGCAACCTCGGCGCGGGACGTGGGTTCGAGGCGGCAGATGGGCAGGAGATTGGTGGCGGGGGTGAAGGCGAGGTCGATATCGGTGCAATCAGAGAGCATTGGGGCACCATCGTTAAGCCG
>NZ_JARGND010000006.1 GCF_029212645.1 Vannielia sp.
GCCTGACCCACTCCAACGACACCACCGGCAAGGACAAGAAGGCCAACGGCTTCCGGCACTTCTTCAACGCCTATATGTCCGGTGCGGCTCTGGCCCCCGTGCTCGCTGCCCGCTACGGCACCGACCGCAAGGCCTATCACCTCACCGCCGATTACACCTGGGGCTGGACACAGGAAGAGTCGATCAAGGCATCAACCGAAGCCCTTGGTTGGGAAACCATCAACGCCGTGAAAACGCCGCTCGCCGCGACCGACTTCTCGTCCTATATCGCGCCCGTGCTGAACTCCGGTGCCGATGTGCTGGTGCTCAACCACTACGGTGGCAACATGGTGAACTCGCTCACCAACGCCGTGCAGTTCGGCTTGCTCGACAAGGAAGTGAACGGCAAGAAGTTCGAGATCGTCGTGCCGCTCTACTCGCGCCTGATGGCCCGTGGCGCTGGCGAGAACGTCAAGGGTATCCTTGGCTCGACCAACTGGCACTGGTCGCTTCAGGATGAAGCTTCCAAAACCTTCGTGAAGTCCTTCGGCACCAAATACGGCTTCCCGCCATCCCAGGCCGCGCACACCTGCTACGTGCAAACCCTGCTCTATGCGGATGCCGCCGAGCGCGCCGGAAGCTTCAACCCCTGCGCCATCGGCGAAGCCCTCTCGGACTTCGACTTTGACGGCATGGGCAACGGCCCAACCTCCTATCGCGGCGCAGACCACCAGTGCTTCAAGGATGTGCTGGTCGTGCAGGGTAAAGAAAACCCGACCTCCGAGTTTGACCTTCTCGAAGTGATCGAAGTGACCCCGGCCGCTCAGGTCACCTATGCGCCGGATCACCCGATGTTCGCCGGTGGCGACCTCGGCACCTGCAACGAAGGCGCCTGATCGCGCTTCGGGAAGCCGCTCCGGCGGCTTCCCACCCCCACGCCCCTTGGCGCAAAGAGGCCTGAGGCCCTTGGGGGGCAGCCCGGACAATACCTTGAAAGATAATACATAATCGGCCCATGCCGCGCGGCACCGCTTCGCGCGAACGGGCTTCCTGTAACCATAGCCGCTTAGGTGGGGATCATGGACGCCTTTCTACTGCAAATCCTCAACGGGCTCGACAAGGGCAGCGCCTATGCGCTCATTGCTCTCGGGCTCACTCTCATTTTCGGCACCCTCGGCGTGGTCAACTTCGCCCACGGTGCCCTGTTCATGATCGGGGCGTTTTGCGCCGTGACGCTCAGCCGTATCCTCGGGGCCTCCTACGAGGTGATCGACCCGACCAAAACAGATTTTCTGGGCAATCCCGCCAAGGTGCAGATGCCCTATGTGAACGACTGGTTCGGGCCCGTCGCTGGCCCCGCCCTGCAGGATTGGGCCGTGCCGCTGGCCATCCTCTTCTCCATCCCCGTGATGCTGCTGGTGGGCTGGATCATGGAGCGCGGGCTGATCAAGCACTTCTACAAACGCCCCCACGCCGACCAGATCCTGGTGACCTTCGGCCTCGCCATCACCCTTCAGGAAATCATCCGCAATTTTTACGGTGCCAACCCCATCCAAACCCCGGCCCCCGAAGCCTTCACCGGCTCGGTGGATTTTGGGGTCTGGCTCGGGTTTGCCGAAAACGCGATCATCTATCCCGAATGGCGCCTCGTCTACTTCGTCTTCGCCGGGATCGTGATCGCGGGGGTGTTTGCCTTCCTTCAGTTCACCACCTTCGGGATGGTCGTTCGCGCCGGTATGGCAGACCGTGAAACCGTGGGGCTGCTCGGCATCAACATCGACAAGAAGTTCACCATCATGTTCGGCATCGCTGCCGCCGTGGCGGGCCTTGCCGGGGTGATGTATGCACCTATCAACTCTCCCAATTACCACATGGGCATGGACTTTCTGGTGCTCTCCTTCGTGGTGGTCGTGGTCGGCGGCATGGGCTCTTTGCCCGGTGCCGTGCTGGCGGGCTTCCTCCTGGGCATCCTCGAAAGCTTCTTCTCGAACAGCTCGTTCAAGGGCTGGATCATCGAGAACCTCTACCTTGATGGCACCTTCCTGGCCTCGTTCATTCAAGGCATCGACCAGATCATCATCTACCTTGTCGCAATCGTTATCCTTCTGACCCGCCCGCGCGGTCTGATGGGTCGCAAAGGCGTGATGGAGGACTAATCACATGTTCGGACTTTCAAGCAAACATGACCGGACGATCCTGATCGTCGCAACGCTGTTCATGCTCCTCGCCCCGGTGATCTTCAACCTGTTCCCGGAAAACTCGGCCCTCGCCTTCTTCAACGGCGGCTACCCTGACCTGATGCAGCGGTTTGCGATCTTCGCGATCCTTGCGACCGGGTTCAACATCCTCTTCGGCCTCACCGGCTACCTCTCGTTTGGCCACGCGGCCTTCCTTGGGGTGGGCAGCTACTCGGCCGTGTGGATGTTCAAACTGCTGGGCTACAACGTGCTGCCCGCGATCCTGCTTTCGATCGTTGTCGCCGGGCTGTTCTCGGTGGTGATCGGCTACATCTCGCTGCGCCGCTCGGGGATCTACTTCTCGATCCTCACCCTCGCCTTCGCCGAAATGAGCTACCGCCTCGCCTACTCGGTGCTGACGCCGCTCACCAATGGTGAAACCGGCCTCCAGGTCTATAACAGTGACCCGCAGGTGCTGGCGGGCGCAAATTCACCAACCTCCCCACACCTCTTCGGGATCGAAATGAGCTCGGCCTTCGACATCAACCTCGGGCCTTGGCAGTTTACCTTCCCGGTGGGCTACTACCTCTGCGCGATCCTGATGCTGATCTCGTTTTACATCGCGATCCGCATCTTCCGCTCGCCCTTCGGGCTGATGCTGCGGGCCATCAAATCCAACCAGACCCGGATGACCTATACCGGCCTCAACCCCAAGCCCTACACCCTCGCGGCCTTCGTGATTTCGGGGATGTATGCGGGCCTCGCCGGTGGTCTCCTGGCCTCGATGGACCCGTTGACAGGTGCCGAGCGGATGCAGTGGACAGCCTCCGGCGAGGTGGTCATCATGACCGTCCTCGGCGGCGCGGGCACCCTTTTGGGGCCAATCCTCGGCGCGGGCGTCATCAAGTATCTTGAAAACGTGTTCTCCAAGATGAACGAAACCCTGCTCGAAACCTGGTTCGCCTTCCTGCCCGATTCACTGCAACACGCCGTGGTCTGGGTCCTGTCCAAGTTCACCGGCGAAGGCTGGCACCTCACCCTCGGCCTGATCTTCATGGTCGTGATCATCTTCCTGCCCGGTGGCCTCGTTGAAGGCGGCCAGCGTATCGGCAAGCGGTTCTCCAGGCGCAAATCGTCCGGCAACGACGACGACAATGCCGCCGCCTCTGAACCTGCTGAATAAGGAGAAAGACCAATGGGAATTCTCGAAGTCAAAGGCGTCAACAAGCGCTTCGGCGGCCTTCAGGCGCTGGGAGATGTCAATCTCTCGGTGCAGGAAAATACCGTCCACGCCATCATCGGCCCCAACGGGGCGGGCAAATCCACCCTGCTCAACTGCCTCGTCGGCAAGCTGATCCCCGATAGCGGATCGGTCAGCTTTGATGGCCAGTCGGTGCTGGGCCGCTCGCCCTTCGCGATCAATCAAATGGGGATTTCACGGGTGTTCCAGACACCCGAAATCTTCAGCGATCTCACCGTGCTCGAAAACGTCATGATCCCCTGTTTCGCGCGGCGCGACGGCACCTTCAAGCTGAACGGCATTCGCTCGGTGATGAGCCAGAACGACATGCGCGCCAAGGCAATGGCCATGCTGGAAGACGTGAACATGGCCGACAAGGCCACCATGCACGCCGCCGCCATGTCCCGCGGTGACAAGCGGCGCCTCGAAATGGCAATGTGCCTCGTGCAAGACCCCAAGATGCTCCTGCTCGATGAGCCAACCGCCGGCATGGCCCGCGCCGATACCAACAACACCATCGACCTGCTCAAGGAGATCAAGGAAAAGCGCAACATCACCATCGCCATCATCGAGCACGACATGCACGTCGTGTTCTCGCTGGCCGAGCGCATCACCGTGCTCGCCCAGGGCACACCGCTGGTGGAAGACACGCCGGAAAACATCAAGGGGCACCCGAAAGTTCAGGAAGCCTACCTTGGTGGCAACCACTAGGGCCGGAAAAGGAACCAATCAGATGAACGTCAAACCCGACTTTTCCAAGAACGCCAACCATGCGGCAACCGCCCCGGCCTATTTCTCGGTCTGGGATCTCGAGGCCTATTACGGCGAAAGCTACATCGTTCAGGGCATCAGCTTCAACGTCCATGAAGGCGAGATCCTCGCGCTTCTGGGCCGCAACGGCGCTGGAAAAACCTCAACCCTGCGCGCCCTCGCCCGGCTTGATTCCCCCATGGTGACCCATGGCGAAATCTGGCTAGACCACCAGCCGCTGCATGGCAAAAAGTCATATGAGGCCGCGATTGCCGGCATCTCGCTGGTGCCCGAAGATCGCCGCATCATCCCCGGCCTCACGGTGGAGGAAAACCTGAAACTGGCGCAGATCGTCGAGCCGGTCGGCTGGTCGCTGGAGCGCATCTACGAGCTGTTCCCCCGCCTCGGCGAGCGCCGCAGCCAGGAGGGCGTCACCCTCTCGGGCGGCGAGCAGCAAATGCTGGCCATCGCCCGCGCGCTGGCCCGTGACATCAAGGTGCTGCTGCTCGATGAGCCTTATGAAGGTCTTGCCCCGGTGATCGTTGACGAAATCGAGAAAACCCTGCGCATCATCAAGGAGCAGGGCATCACCACCGTGATCGTCGAGCAAAACGCCGTGCGCGCGCTTGAGCTTTCGGATCGCGCGGTGATCCTCGACACCGGAAAGATCGTGTTTGACGGCACCGCCGAAGAGGTGCTTGAAAATGAAAGCCTGCGGTCGGAATATCTCGCAATCTGACCGGGCCAAAATCAGGCACAGGACCAATGGAGGGCTGGCGTGCGAACCGGGCCAGCCCTACACACGACCCAAAGTCAAAGACCGGCCCCCAGCGGCGCATCCTACGTCCCGGGCCAAGAGGAGGACAGATGACCGACACACCCACCTACCCGCCCAGTGCAGACTTTGCCGCCAAGGCCCATGTCAACGAAGCCAAATATAACGAGATGTATGCCGCTTCGGTGAACGATCCCGAAGGCTTCTGGAAAGAGCAGGCCCGGCGCGTTGACTGGATGACCTTCCCGACCAAGATCAAGAACACCTCGTTCAAAAGCGATGACGTGTCGATCAAGTGGTTCGAAGACGGCGTGCTGAACGTCGCCGCCAACTGCATTGACCGCCACCTCGAAACCCGCGCCAACCAAACCGCCATCATCTTCGAGCCGGACGATCCCGAAACCCCGGCACGCCACATCACCTACCGTGAGCTTCACGAGAAGGTCTGCCGCATGGCCAACGTGCTGCTCTCGCAAGGGGTGATGCGCGGCGACCGCGTGGTGATCTATCTGCCCATGATCCCCGAAGCCGCCTTCGCCATGCTGGCCTGCGCGCGCATCGGCGCGATCCACTCCATCGTCTTTGCCGGGTTCTCGCCCGATGCGCTGGCCAACCGGATCAACGATAGCCAGGCCAAGCTCGTCATCACCGCCGATACCGCGCCCCGTGGCGGGCGGCGCACCGCGCTGAAATCCAACTGCGACGCCGCCCTGCTGCACTGCTCCGACAAGGTGCGCTGCCTCGTCATCAAGCACACCGGCGATCAAACCACCTGGATCGACGAGCGCGATGTGGATGTGCTGGCCCTGATGGAAACCGCCGCCCCCGATTGCCCGCCTCGCCCGATGAACGCCGAAGACCCGCTCTTCATCCTCTATACCTCCGGCTCCACTGGCAAGCCCAAGGGCGTGGTCCACACCACCGGCGGCTACCTCACCTATGCCGCGCTCACCCATGAGGTGTCGTTCGATTATCATGACGGGGATATCTACTGGTGCACCGCCGATGTGGGCTGGGTCACCGGCCACACCTATATCGTCTATGGTCCGCTGGCGAACGGCGCGACCACGCTGATGTTTGAAGGCGTGCCAACCTATCCAGATGCCGCGCGCTTCTGGCAGGTCGTCGAAAAGCACAAGGTGGCGCAGTTCTACGCCGCCCCCACCGCCCTGCGTGCCTTGATGGGCCAGGGCACCAAGTTCCCCGAAAGCTGCGATCTGTCGTCGCTCAAGCTGCTCGGCACCGTGGGTGAGCCAATCAACCCCGAAGCCTGGAACTGGTACAATGATGTGATCGGCAAGGGCAAATGCCCCATCGTCGATACCTGGTGGCAAACCGAAACCGGCGGCCACATGATGACCCCCCTGCCCGGCGCCCACGCCACAAAGCCCGGTGCCGCGATGAAACCCTTCTTCGGCGTGCAGCCCGTGGTGCTTGAGCCAACCACCGGCGAAGAGATCCACGACATCCCCACCGAAGGCGTGCTCGCCATCAAAGACAGCTGGCCCGGCCAGATGCGCACCATCTGGGGGGACCATGACCGTTTCGAGAAAACCTACTTCTCGGATTACAAAGGCTATTACTTCTCCGGTGACGGCTGCCGGGTAGACGGCGATGGCGATTACTGGATCACCGGCCGCGTCGATGACGTGATCAATGTATCCGGTCACCGCATGGGCACCGCCGAGGTCGAAAGCGCATTGGTGGCCCACGCCAAGGTCGCCGAAGCCGCCGTTGTGGGCTACCCGCATGACATCAAGGGCCAGGGCATCTACTGCTATGTCACCCTGATGAACGGCATCGAGCCCTCTGATGAGTTGAGCAAGGAGCTGCGCGCATGGGTGCGCACCGAAATCGGCCCCATCGCCACGCCCGATGTCATCCAATGGGCACCGGGCCTGCCAAAAACCCGCTCCGGCAAGATCATGCGCCGCATCCTGCGCAAGATCGCCGAAAACGACTACGGCGCATTGGGCGACACCTCCACCCTGGCCGACCCTTCGGTGGTGGACGACCTGATCGCCAACCGCGCCGGATAGCTCGTTTCCACCGGCTGTAGGGTGGGTGCCAACCCATCTCTCGCACCTAAAAAGGCCGGGCCTCCACGCCCGGCCTTTTTATGCGCTCCCCCCGGCTCTCGCGCCCCACCCCAAATCCCGTGGAACTTCCGGCACGACCATGGGTTGGTCTTTATGCAATGAAGGAGCGACCGATCATGCCCGATGAAAAAGACGTCCCCCACACAACCACAGATGCCGGAATTCGCGTTCAAAGTGATGAGCATTCGCTAACCGTCGGCCCCGATGGTCCGATCCTCTTGAACGACCATTACCTCCTCGAACAGATGGCCAACTTCAACCGCGAGCGCATCCCCGAGCGTCAGCCCCATGCCAAGGGCTCCGGTGCGTTTGGCCACTTCAAGGTCACCGAGGATGTCACCAAATACACCAAGGCCAGCGTCTTTCAGCCCGGCACCAAAACCGATGTGCTGATGCGCTTTTCCACCGTCGCCGGCGAGCGCGGCAGCCCCGACACATGGCGCGACCCCCGCGGCTTCTCGATAAAAATGTATACCGACGAAGGCAACTTCGACATGGTCGGCAACAACACCCCGATCTTCTTCGTCCGCGACCCGATGAAATTTCAGCACTTCATCCGCTCCCAGAAACGCCGCGCCGATAACGGCCTGCGCGATCATGACATGCAGTGGGATTTCTGGACCCTCTCCCCCGAAAGCGCCCACCAGGTCACCTACCTCATGGGGGATCGCGGCATCCCCAAAACCTGGCGCGAAATGAACGGCTATTCCAGCCACACCTACTCCCTGATCAATGCCTCGGGTGAGAAGTTCTGGGTCAAGTTCCACTTCCACACCGATCAGGGCGACGGCAACGCTCACTTCACCCAGGCCGAGGCTGACAAGATGGCTGGCATGGACGGCGATTATCACCGCCGTGACCTGTTTGATGCCATCGCAGGGGGCAATGCTCCAAGCTGGACCCTGAAATGGCAGATCATGCCCTACGAGGACGCCAAAACCTACCGCATTAACCCTTTCGATCTCACCAAGATCTGGCCGCACGCCGATTACCCGCTGATCGAAGTCGGCAAACTGGTGCTTGATCGCAACCCAACCGATTTTCACACCGAGATCGAACAAGCCGCCTTTGAACCCAATAACATGGTTCCGGGCGTCGGCCTGTCACCGGACAAGATGCTGCTGGCCCGTGGCTTTTCCTACACCGATGCTCACCGCGCCCGCCTCGGGGTGAACTACAAGCACATCCCGGTCAACGCGCCCCAATCCCCAACCCACAGCTACTCCAAGGATGGCGAAGGCCGGGTCGTGAACGCCACCGATCCGGTCTACGCTCCCAATTCCTACGGCGGCCCCGCCGCGCAGCCTCATCAGCACGAGGCCGGGCTCTGGCACACCGATGGTGAGATGGTCCGCGAGGCCTACACCCTGCGCCCCGACGATGATGATTGGAGCCAGGCGGGCGCGCTGGTTCGTGACGTGATGGACGAGGCCGCCCGAGGCCGTCTGGTCGACAATGTCACCGGCCACCTCTGCGATGGTGTCAGTGAAAAAGTGCTGGTGCGGGCCTTTGAATACTGGCGCAACATCGACCGCGAAACCGGCGACAAGATCGAAGCCGCCGTGCGCGAAAAGCTGGGCGGTGCATCCAAAGCACCGGGCCTTGCCTCCGCCAAAAGCATCAGCGGCTAAAGCCCGGACGAGACGACGAGAACACAAAAGGCGGGGCCATCGGCGCCGCCTTTTGCTCCCCAGCCCCCTCTCCAACACAGGCCCGCACCACCTCCCACATAGCCGCCCCCAAAGGCGCAACCGCCCCCTCTTGCACCCCGGCTCCCGTCCCTGACAGCCATTGCCGCAGCCATGCCGTCATAAAGCAATGCACCCAATTTTCCCCCATTTTCAGAGCCTTGAGCAACACCCTCACCGCCGGGAAACGTTTCATCCCACCGTTACAAAACCGTCGCGCCCCCGTTATGAAACCCGCCGACTTTGCGCGCGAAAGCGTTCATAACAGGGAATCCAACATGTCACTCAAACTGCTCGGCATGACGTCAATCATTGCGCTCACCGCAACACATGCTGAGGCTGAGATGAACTTCAATCGCATCAGCAGCTTTGCGACCTTTGCCAACAACGAAGATGCGACTGCGGAATCCTCCGCCGAAATCATCAGCGCATCCAGCGATGGCATGACGCTTGTTTATTCAGACAGCCCGCTTGGCGTGATCGGCATGATCGACATCACGGACCCATCCGCACCCGCCGCGAAAGGCACAATAAACGTGGGCGGCGAGCCAACAGCCGTGTCCGTTTCGGGCAATATCGCTATCGCAGGCGTGAACACCTCCAAAAGCTACACCGCCCCCTCCGGCATACTGAAAGCTTTCGATCTGAGCACTCTGCAAGAGGTCGCCGCCTGCGATCTGGGAGGCCAGCCCGACAGCACTGCAATTGCCCCCGACGGCAGCTTTATCGCCATTGCGATCGAAAACGAGCGTGATGAAGATCTGGGCGATGGCGGGCTTGGCCAAATGCCGGGCGGCTATGTTGTCACGGTTGGCCTCAACAATGGCATTCCCGCCTGTGACAGCATGGTCAAGATTGACGTCACCGGCTTGGCAGAGATCGGCGCCGACGATCCGGAGCCAGAGTTTGTGGACGTAAACGCCGACGGTGAAATCACTGTCACCATGCAGGAAAACAACCACATCGTGGTGATGACCCGCACCGGCGAAATCCTCAACCATTTCTCGGCGGGCTCCGTTGATCTCACCGGGATTGATGCCACCGACGAGCGCGGCGCGCTGTTGTTCACCGAAACCCAAAAGGGCCGCCTGCGTGAACCCGACGGCGTTCAGTGGATCGACGCGGATCACTTCGCAACCGCCAATGAGGGCGATATGGACGGCGGCGCGCGTGGCTGGACCATTTTCAACAAGGACGGAACCGAAGTTTTTGAGGCAGGCACCAGCTTTGAACATGCCATCGTGCAGCATGGCCACTACCCCGACAAACGCTCAGATTCCAAAGGTGCCGAGCCCGAAGGCATGGAGTTCGCCATTTTTGACGGCACGCCCTACGCCTTTATTCTGGCAGAACGCGCCTCACTGGTCGGGGTTTACGATGTCACCGACCCGCGTGCGCCGACCCTTGTGCAAGTGCTCCCCTCCGGTATCGCGCCAGAAGGGGCCATCGCGATCCCCTCGCGCGGCCTGTTCATCACCGCAAACGAGGCTGACCTGATCGAGGACGGCGGCGTGCGCAGCCATGTGATGATTTATGAGTATCAGGACGCCCCCGCAGCCTATCCGCAGCTTACCTCTGCAGGTGCGGATGATTTGATCGGCTGGGGCGCGATTTCGGGCATGGTCGCGGGCGAAAACGGCCTGGTTTACGCCGTCAACGACAGCTTTTACGGCTACCAGCCAACGATTTTCACCATCGACACAGCCGTTTCCCCGGCGCAAATCACCTCGGCCCTGCCGGTCACACGGGGGGGCTTTGCCGCGCAAAAGCTCGACCTTGAAGGTATCACGCTGGACGGTGAAGGCGGCTTTTGGCTCGCCTCCGAAGGCCGCACAGACCGCATGGTCCCCCACGGGATCTACCACGTAAATGCGAAGGGTGAGATCACGGAAGAAATCAGCCTCCCCGCCGCGCTCTTGGCGGTTGAGCGGCGTTTCGGGTTTGAAGGCATCACCCTGATCGACGGAACACTCTGGATGGCCGTTCAGCGCGAATGGGCAGACGATCCGGCGGATCATGTCAAACTGATCGCCTACAACATCGAGTCCGGTGAATGGGGCGCGGTTCTCTACCCCAAAACAGCGGCTGACAAGGGATGGGTCGGGCTTTCCGAAATCGTGAGCCACGCGGGCGATGTTTATGTCATCGAACGCGATAACCAGATCGGCGACAAGGCCAAGATCAAAATGGTCTACCGCATTTCCGGCGACCAAATGGTGCCCTCGGCCCTTGGTAGCGATCTCCCGGTGGTGGAGAAGGAAGCGGTTTACGATCTGATCCCGGATCTGCAATCCGGCAACGGCTATGTCGTGGACAAAATCGAAGGTCTGGCAATTTTCCCCGATGGCACAGCTTGGGTCAGCACCGACAACGATGGTGTTGATGACAGCTCGGGCGAAACGTTCTTCTGGACCATCGGCAAACTCTAAGCCAACCCGGTTTCAAGATTTCGGCGCGCAGCCCCCTGCGCGCCGATTGCGTTTTCAAAGCGGCCCTCGCAGCACGCCGCCCAAAGCCCCTACTGCGCGTTAAACACAAACAGCCCCTCGCCGCCGATCTCATAGCCATCAATCAGCGCTTTGGCGCGGGGGGATACCAACCAGCCCTCCAACTTCTCCGCAAGCTCGGCCTTCACATGCCCATGGCGCGCCGGGTTCACGGGGATGTAGGCATATTGGTTGAACAGCGCCGGATCGCCCGCATATAGCAGCGCCAACCCGCCCTTGTTGCCAAAGTTCAGCCAGCTCGCCCGGTCCGAAAGCACATAGCCCCCCATCCCCGACGCGGTGTTGAGCGCCGCCCCCATGCCCGCGCCCACCGCCTTGTACCACGCGCCAAAGCGCTCCGGTTCCAACCCGGCGGCGCGCCAGAGCGACAGCTCCTTCTTGTGGGTGCCGCTGTCATCCCCGCGGCTGACAAAATCCGCCTTCGCGCCCTCGATCCGTTGCAGCGCCCCTGCGGCGCTTTCAGCCTCGCCCACCCCGGCAGGGTCGCCAGCAGGGCCGATCACAACGAAATCGTTATACATGATCTCCCGGCGGTGGGTGCCGTAACCCGCTTCCACAAAGGCCTCCTCCGCCGCCTTGGCGTGGACCAGTATCGCATCCACATCGCCCGCCTCTCCCAGCTTCAAGGCCTGCCCGGTGCCCACCACCAAAAGCTGCACCTCAAGCCCCAAGTCATCGCTGATCTCGGGCAGCAGCACATCAGCCAACCCCGAGTTGTGAAAGGAGGTTGTCACCGCCATGCGCATCACATCTTCGGCCTGCGCAACACCCGCCGCCCACACCACGGCCACCGCCGCCAACACCCGCTTCATCATATGATATCTCCTCGCAAGAAAGCCTGTGCCTCTGCCGTTTCCGGCCCTTCAAAAAACCCCTGCGCCGGGCTGCGCTCCCGCACCCGCCCGGCCAGCAAAAACAACACCTCATCGCCCAGCCGCCGCGCCTGCCCCATGTCATGCGTGGCCATCACCAGCGCTGTGCCGCCTGCCTTGGCCTCGCTCAATATGGCCTCGATATCGCGGGTTGCAGCCCCATCAAGCGCAGCGCATGGCTCATCCAAAAACAACACCTCCGGCCCAATGATCAACGCCCGCGCCAGGGCCAGCTTCTGGCGTTCCCCGCCAGACAGCACCGGCGCCTGCCGCCCCAGCATCGCGCCCAAGCCCACCCGCTCAGCCCAGACCCTTGCCTTCGCGCGCGCCTCGCCCCGCGCCACCCCGCGCGCGCGCAGCGGATAGGCAAGGTTCTCCTCAACCGAGCGACGCAGCATCACCGGCTGCTGAAACACAAACGCCTGCCGCTGGCGCGCCTCTGCCTCGCCACAGCCCCAGCGCAAAGACCCACCCGTCAACCGCGCCGTGCCATGCATCAGCCGCAGGAGCGAGGTCTTGCCCGCCCCGTTCGGACCAATCACCACCGTGCAGCCCGCCCCCTCAAGGCGCACATCCACCGGCCCCACCAGCCGCTGGCCACGCCGCGCGGTTTCGGCAGCTTTCAACTCCAGCGGAAACAACGCCCTCACCAGCGCCCCTCCCGTTCGGTGCGGCTCAGGCTGTGGATCGCAAGGTTCACCGCAATCGCAAGGCCGATCAGCACAAAGCCCAGCGCCAGCGCCAGCGCAAAATCCCCCTTGCCGGTTTCCAGCGCGATCGCCGTCGTCAGCACCCGTGTCGCGTGATCAATATTGCCTCCCACGATCATGATCGCCCCCACCTCGCCAATCGCCCGCCCAAAGCCCGCCAGCGCCGCCGTCAACAGCGCCCGCCGCGCATCCCAAAGCAGGGTGCGCATCTTCTGGCCCTGGCTCACATTCATCGAGATCAGCAGATCATGGTATTCATGCCAAAGATCGCGCAGCGACTGATGCGCAATCGAGGCCACCAGCGGCACGATAATGGTAACCTGCGCAATCACCATCGCCGTGGGGGTAAACAGCAGCCCAAGCACCCCAAACGGCCCCGAACGGGACAGCAGGATATAAACCAGCAACCCCACCACCACCGGCGGCAGGCCCATCAAGGCATTGAGCAGCGCAATCACCGCCCGCCTGTAGCGAAACCGTTTGACCGCGAGGAAAGCCGCAAGCGGCATGGCGATGACAGAGGCAATCGCAAGCGCGCTCAGCGTCACCCGCAGGGAGCGCGCGGAAATCTCCACCAGTGCCGCGTCCAGCGTCACCACCAGCCAGAAGGCCTGCACCAACCCGTCCCAGAGATCGACCATCCGCGGGCCTCCCCCCTTGCCGCTCCTGTGGTAAACCTGTCAGAGGATCCCGGCCAGCGCCAGACCCACCTGCGCCTAGGCCAGTTGCTTGTGGCACCAGCCCAGCACCGCCTGCACATCGGCAGGCAAGGCCTCAGCCATGCCATCGGCAAAGCTTTCGAACCCGGCCAGACTGCCCCGCGCCACCGCCGCCAGCACCGGCACATCCCGCGCCAGCGCCTCGCCGATCAGCGGGCGAAAGCCTCGGCCATCCGCCTCTTGCTTGCCAAATTTGTTGATGATCATTAGCTGCGCGCCGCCCTCCAGCGCCGCGTTCGCAAGGCCCACCACCTGCTCCAGCCCATCCGGGTCCAGCCGGCAGCCCTCAGACAAGGCACCAAGGTCCTGGCTGATACGAACAACCTCGCCGCCCGCCAGCACGTGCAAATCCATGTGGCAGTGGTTTTCGGGGGCGGTCTCAAGGTTCACCTGCACCGCGCCCGCCAGCTTTACGCCCTCGGCCCGCAGCGCCTTGGCCACCTCTCGCAAGAGCGCATCCGACGCCCCCCGCCCCTCTGCCATGACATATCCCAACATGGCCAAATTCATGCGCCCCGCCCTCGCCGCCGTCAAGGCCCGCCGCCTGATTTGCCGGCCCGAACCCGGCGCAAATGTCCCATCCTTTCCGGGCGCTGCGTTAACCATCGAGTCACTTTTGGAGCGGCCGTTAACACCTTGGAGAGATGTGTGAAGATATCGTGTCTGTGTGGGGTCCCCTCAGGACAAAGGAGCGACGATATGAGCACCGTAAGGCTCGATGCAAACACCCAATCGCAGGCAGCCCTGGCCCTGCCCGCGCAAATCCTTGCCGCACGCCAGCAGCAAAACAGCGTCTCCCCGCAGGAGACAGATATTCGACCACCCGAAAGGGTTGAACCGGCTGAAAAGGCCCGGATGGACATGAAGCAAGGCGAATACGTCAACCACGATGGCGAGCGCCGTCCGCCTCCACCGCTCAAGGAATACGCCCGTATTCCCACCAAGGTCACCGCCGAGATCCTGCGCTTGCAGGAAGAAGCCCTGCAAAAGGCCGATGAAGCGCACCGGGCCGAGGCCAAGGCCGAAACCGCCCGCACCGCCGCCGCCCATGCCGAAGCCGCCGCCGCCAATGCGCGCACGGCTCCAACCGGCCCCAGCGAGGCCCCCGCGCCTGAGGTGGCACCGCAGATCACCCAGGCCGAGGCGCCCCCCCAGCCCAGCCCCGCCAGCACCGGCTACGCCAATGATCTGGTGGCGATCAGTGACACCGCCGAAAGCCGCGTCAACCTGCAAGCCTGAACCACGCCCCTTTTCCCGGTGTCGCGCTTGCTCACCAAGGCCGATTCCCGGCCCCAAAGCGCATGGTTCTATCTTGCCTGACCCCTCCGCTCTGCTAAACTTCTCCCACAATTGATTATTTAAAACTTGATTCAATCACGAGGTTATCCGCATGGCCGCCCCTGACTGGCTCCAGCACATCCAATGGTCCAAACCGCATCGGCTTTCCGAGCTTATGGCCGATATGTCGAAAATCCCTGACTACCAGGGCTTTTACGCCTTCAACGAAGATCCCGGCCCCCTCCAGGTGGGCCGTGTCCTCTACATCGGTGAAACTGGCCAAGCCGGCGGGTTGCGCTCCCGCCTGCGCACCTATCTCCACGCCGATCCGGAGAACGCCAGCATCAAGCACTCCGGCGCGATCTGGATTCACAACCACCGTCTCTACGAAACCTCCAACGATCAGATCTACCTGCGCTGGTCCGGCTGGGAGAGTGACAAACGCACCCGCATGGATATCGAAACCGGCCTCATGCAGTATTATCAGGCCTGGTATAACAAGCGGCAGATGAAAAAAGACATCGACCTCGAAACCATCTGACCCGCTCCCGATACCCCACAAAAAAAGCCCGGCAGGTTTCCCCGCCGGGCCTTCTTTCTTATCCCGCGCCTTACTTCAATGCAGCGTCAGTGATCTCATGGGTCCAGGCGGTGCCCTCCGGCTCCTTAGTGATCGCCGGGTTCTCCGGGCTCACCGCCGAAAGCAGCGTTGCCACCGTCTGCTCATAATCCTCCGGGGCAAGCTCACCGTCGGTCTCGGCCGTCAGCTTGGCAACCTCGGTCATCATGTAGGTCTGGTGAGCCAGCGTCTGCGCGCCGGTGTCATCGTTATCCACAACGATCTGCGCGGCCTCTTCAGGATGCTCCTCGGCATATTTCCAGCCCTTCATCGACGCCCGCACAAAGCGCGCCATCTTGTCCTTGAAGGCCTCGTCCGAAAGGTTTTCTTCCAGCACATAAAGGCCATCTTCCATCATGCCAACGCCCTCCTCGAGGTAGTTGAAGGTCACCAGCTCGTCCTCGGTGATCCCGGCATCCAGCACCTGGCCATATTCATTATAGGTCATCACGCTGATGCAATCGGCCTGCTTTTGCAGCAACGCATCCACGTTGAAGGCCTGCTTTAGCACTTCCACACCATCGTCACCGCCCTCGGTCGGCACACCCAGCTTGGCCATCCACGCAAAGAACGGATACTCGTTGCCAAAGAACCAAACCCCAAGCGTGTGGCCCGGAAAATCGTCCGGCGTGGCAATCCCGCTCTCCTTGAGGCAGGTCAGCTGCATCGCGCCCTTCTTGAAAGGCTGGGCGATGTTCACCAGCGGCACACCCCGCTCCCGCGCGGCGAGGCCCGCGGCCATCCAGGTCACAATCACATCGGCCCCGCCGCCTGCGATCACCTGCTCGGGGGCAATATCCGGGCCGCCGGGCTTGATCGTCACGTTCAGGTCTTCTTCTTCGTAAAAGCCCTTGTCGGCGGCCACATAGTAGCCGGCAAACTGCGCCTGCGTGACCCATTTGAGCTGCAATGTCACATCATCGGCGGCCTGTGCAGCCCCCCCGGCCAGCGCCAGCGCGGCACCCAATACCAGTTTCTTCATCGTCTAACCTCCTTGCAGGTTTTGCGCCTCTCCGGACGCAGATTTTTGGTTCCCCCCATCAAACCCTCTGGCTCGGATGCCAGAAGGTCACGATCTTCTCGATCAGCGCGACCAGCCCATAAAGGGTGGTGCCCACTGCGGCGGCCACGGTGATCTCCGCCCAGACGAGCGGAATGTTCAGGCTCCCCACCCCCGTCGAAATCCGAAAGCCCATGCCCCGGATCGGCGAGCCGAAATATTCTGCCACGATAGCGCCAATCAGCGCCAATGTGGTGGCAATCTTCAACCCGTTGAAAACAAAGGGCATCGCCGCCGGAAGCCGCAGCTTCATCAGGGTTTGCCCATAGGTGGCGCCGTAGGTGCGCATCAGGTCACGCTGCATCGGGTCTGTCTCTTTCAGGCCCTGCACCACGTTCACGAGGACCGGGAAAAACACCATCACCACCACCACCGCGGCTTTGGAATGCCAGTCAAATCCAAACCAGCTTACCAGGATCGGGGCGATGCCAATGATCGGCAGCGCGGCCACAAAGTTGCCAACCGGCAGCAACCCCGCCGTCAAAAAGGCCGAGCGGTCAATCAGCAGCGCCGTCAGAAACCCCACGCTACAGCCGAGCAAATACCCCGTCAGCGCGCCCTTCAGCACCGTTTGCACAAAGTCGACCCATAGCGTGTCGGTCTCATTGGCGAAGGTGGCGGCAATGTCGGTCGGTGCGGGCAGGATCACCGGCGAAACATCAAGCCCCCGCACCAGCCCTTGCCACAGCACCAGCAGGGTAAACCCAAACAGAACCGGCACAAAAATCCGCACAGCGCGCAAGTCTGACCAGCGCGAGCGCGCCAAAATGGTATTCACCCCCCATGCCGCCAGCCAAAAGGCCAAGGCCCCGTAAAGCACCGTCATCGCGCCATCCCCATGCGTTTAAGGACCAGGCCCTGCGCCAGCCCTAGCAGCGTCACCAGAACGCCCGCAAGGATCGCGGCGGCAAACAGCGCCGCCCAGATCGCCAGTGGCGTGCCAAACTGGTCGCCAATCAAAATCCGCGCGCCCAGCCCGCTGATGGCCCCGGTCGGCAACTCGCCCACGATGGTGCCCACCAACGCCGCCGCAATAGCAATCTTGAGCGAGGTGAACAGATAGGGCATCGAGGCGGGCAACCGCAGCTTGAAAAAGCTCGCCGCCACGCCGGCGTTATAGGTTTTCAGCAGGTCCAACTGCTCGGTTCCGGGCGAGTTCAGCCCTTTGACCATGCCAACCAGCACCGGGAAATAGCACAGGTAGGCCGAAATTATCGCCTTTGGCACCGCGCGGCTCTCGATCCCCACCGCGTTTGACAGCACAATAATCATCGGCGCCAGCGCCACGATCGGGATCGTCTGGCTGACAATCGCCCAGGGCATCAGGCTCATCTCCATCACCCGGCTATAGGTGATTGCCACCGCCCCCAGAATCCCGATAAACACCCCCAGCGCAAAGCCCGTCAACGTAGAGCCAAGGGTGATCGCCCCATGGTAAATCAGCGACCTTTTGCTAAAGGCCTTCCCCCGCTGCACCATCGCCCCGGTAGATTTCCAAAGCTCCGAAACCACCTGATGCGGCGCCGGAAGCCGCGGGCGATCTTGCTGCATCGTGGCCTTGAAAAGCTCCCCGGTGGTTAGTGTCTGCTCCGCCCGCGCCGCTTGCTGAAGGGCCCAGGGCGTGTTCATCCGCCAGGAGCCAAGATACCAGATCGCGGTGATGACCAGCAAAACGGTTATAACAGGGAAAGTTTTACGCATTGGTTAATCGACCTATGCGCCAAACGCATGTGTATGGGTTGTGCATGGGATGTGCATCACTTGTGCCCTTTAACTATTTCGACCTTAGTCATCGTAGGAATGCCCCGCTCTCAGCCCTTCACGGACCCGGTGCGCCACTTCAAGAAAGGCTTGCGAGTCTCTGATATCCAACGGCCTTTCCTTTGGGAGAGGGCTTTCTATCACATCCGTTATCCGACCGGGCCTTGGGCTCATCACAACAATTCTGGTTGAGAGATAGACCGCCTCTGGTATGGAATGGGTAACAAATCCAATGGTTTTCCCGGTGCGCGCCCAAAGCGCCAAAAGCTGCTCATTCAGGTGGTCACGAACGATCTCGTCAAGGGCGCCAAAGGGTTCATCCATAAGGAGAATTTCGGCATCAAAGGCCAGTGCGCGGGCAATCGAGGCCCGCTGCTGCATACCGCCTGAGAGCTGCCAGGGGTATTTTCCACCAAAGCCTTCAAGATCAACAAGTTGTAGCACGTTCTTCACGCGTTGCTCTTGCTCGTCGCGCGAAAAGCCCATGATTTCGAGCGGCAGCTTGATGTTTCCCGCAATCGTGCGCCACGGGTAAAGCCCCGCCGCCTGAAAAACATAGCCGTAAGCCCTTGATTTTCTGGCCTGTTCCGGCGTCATCCCGTTCACGGTCAGCGTCCCGCCGGCGGGGGTTTCGAGGGCGGCGATACAGCGTAAAAAAGTGGTTTTGCCACAGCCCGATGGTCCGATGAAGCTCACAAAATCGCCCCGCTGAATGTCCAGCGAAACCCCCTTGAGCGCATGCACCGGCCCATCTGTGGTCTCGAAAGTAAGATCAAGGTTTTCCGCCCTGATAACAGTATCTTCCGACGGGTTCCTAACGTTCTCGTTCACTCAGATCCCCGCCGGAATATACATCGGATCGCGCTCGATCCGCTTTGGTGATGTCAGCTCTTTCCACTTGCTAAGGGCTTGATGCGCCGAAGGAAATGCCGGTCGCGGCACAAACCGACCCCGCCCAGGTTGGGGCTGAGAGTTCTGCCCCCAGGCCCAGATCACCTCGCCACGAGACAGGGTGAAACGGCTTTGCGCCTTCACGTCAAACCCTTCGAAGACGTTGTAATCCAACACAGAATGGTGGTTAGCCTGCGAAATCGTCTTGCTGATTTTCGGGTCCCAAACCACCACATCCGCATCGGCCCCCTCAACGATCGCGCCTTTCTTGGGATAGATGTTCAGGATCTTGGCCACATTGGTCGAGGTTGCCGCGACAAACTCATTCGGCGTCAACCGCCCCGTCTCCACCCCTTCGGTCCAGAGCACCGCAAGCCGCTCTTCCAGCCCGTTGGAACCATTTGGAATCAGGCAGAAATTGTCGACGCCCAGGCGCTTTTGTTCGGTGCTGAAGGCTGCGTGATCTGTCGCCACAACCTGCAAGCTGCCGCTCTGCAAACCGGCCCAAAGGCTTTGCTGGTGGTCCTTGTTTCGGAACGGCGGCGACATTACGCGGCGCGCAGCATGGTCCCAGTCTTTGTTGAAATACTCGGATTCATCCAATGTTAGGAATTGTATGAGAGGTTCACCATATACACGCATCCCCTTCTGCCGCGCCCGCCGGATCGCTTCATGGGACTGCTCACAGGAGACATGCACGATATACAGCGGCACACCCGCCGCATCGGCGATGGTGATGGCGCGATTTGCCGCCTCGCCCTCAAATTCGGGCGGGCGAGAATAGGCGTGGCCTTCGGGCCCGGTGATCCCCTCGGCGAGCATCTGCTCCTGCATGTCGGCCACCAAGTCGCCGTTCTCGGCGTGGACCATCGGCAAGGCCCCAAGTTCCTTGCAACGCTTGAAGGAGGCAAACATCTCGTCGTCCTCGACCATCAGAGAGCCCTTATAGGCCATGAAATGCTTGAATGAGTTCACGCCCATCTCTACGGCGTCTTTCATCTCATTGAAAATCGTTTCGTTCCAACCGGTTATCGCCATATGATAACCGATATCGCAGCATATCTGCGGCGCTGACTTGCGGTGCCACTCATTGATCGCATTCTTGATCGAGCCATCTTCGCCCGGCAAACAGAAGTCGATCAGCATCGTCGTGCCGCCCGCCGCCGCCGCCCATGTGCCCGATTCGAAGGTTTCCGCCGCAGTGGTGCCCATGAAGGGCATCTCAAGGTGCGTGTGGGGATCAATGCCGCCGGGGATCACATAGGCCCTCTCCGCATCGATGTACTCATCCCCTTTCAAGTCTTCACCGATCTGCTTGATGATCTCGTCCTCGATCAGCACATCGGCTTTCCATGTGCGATCAGCGGTACAGACCATACCACCTTTGATGACTTTGCTCATTGGCTAACTCCCCGTGTCAATTGCAAGATTTACTCCCGCTGCGATATCATGGTCCTTCAACAGCAGCTTGATCCCGCGTGTTTTACTGTCCGTACAGATGGTGCCTGCATCCAAGCTACCGTCGATTTATTCTATTGCCAACACATCCTAACCCCCCTCGGCGTGGGGCTAAAGATCATCACAAGACTGGCCCGTGCAGCCCACATCAACCATCAAAAAAGCGAACGTGCTCACCAATTCATCCCCTAGGTCAGGCGCGGTTTTCTACGCAACTTCCGGCCCCTCAAAGTGGGCATGGTCAGCCATGCCGTGCACATAGATTAGAGCGTCGTCCTGGTTGATTGGAAAGCCGCACCTTCATTGGAGCCAGCACGCGTGGATCACGAGTGTTGAGGTAGGTCTCATCACGCCATCCGCCGAAGGGCCTGCCCCGCAGTTCGGCCGGAAAATCAATGACTTCCTCACGCCTCGATCCCTGCGGTTTCGACCACCGCGTGGAACAGCACATCCGCGCCAGCGCTCGCCCATTCCTTGGAAATCTCCTCAGCCTCATTGTGCGAAAGCCCGTCCACGCAAGGGCACATCACCATCGCCGTTGGCGCAACATCGTTGATCCAGCAAGCATCGTGGCCGGCCCCTGATACGATATCCATGTGGCGATAGCCGAGCCGTTCAGCGGCCTTCCGAAGGGCCCCAACGCAGCCCTCGTCGAAGGTGGGCGGATCAAACTGGCCGACGATCTCGGCATCAAACTCCACTCCGATCTCGGCGCAGATTCCGGGGGCCTTTTCCATCAATTCCGCGGCCATTCCCTCAAGCTTTTCAAGGTTGGGGGTGCGGAAATCGATGGTGAAAACAACCTTGCCGGGGATGATATTGCGCGAGTTCGGGTAGACATCGATATGCCCAATCGCCCCCACCGCATTGGGCTGATTTTTCATAGCGATTTCATGCACCAGCTCGGTGATCAGCGCCAGACCGCGGCCTGCATTCTTGCGCATGTGCATCGGAGTGGAGCCGGTGTGGCTTTCCTTGCCGGTGACCGTGCATTCGATCCAGCGCAGCCCTTGGCCATGGGTCACAACGCCAATATCACAGCCCTCGGCTTCAAGGATCGGGCCTTGCTCGATGTGCAGCTCAAAGAAGGCGTGCATCTTGCGATCCCCCACCTTTTCGGGGCCTTTCCAGCCGATCCGCTCCAGCTCATCGCCAAAGCGTTTCCCTCCGGCATCAACCCGGTCATAGGCCCAGTCACGCTCATGGATTCCGGCAAACACGCCCGAGGAAAGCATCGCGGGGGCAAAGCGGGTGCCCTCTTCGTTGGTCCAGTTGGTCACAACGATCGGGTGCCTGGTTTTGATGTCCAAGTCATTGAGAGAACGGATAATTTCAAGCCCGCCAAGCACGCCAAGCACGCCATCATACTTGCCGCCAGTCGGCTGGGTATCAAGGTGGCTGCCCACGTAAACCGGCAGCGCGTCGGGGTCGGTGCCCTCACGGCGGGCAAACATATTGCCCATCTCGTCCACACCCATCGTCATCCCTGCGGCTTCACACCATTTCTGGAACAGGGCGCGGCCTTCGGCGTCTTCGTCGGTCAGGGTCTGGCGATTGTTGCCGCCTGCGATTCCGGGGCCGATCTTGGCCATCTCCATCAGGCTGTCCCACAGCCGATCACCGTTGATCCTAAGGTTTTCTCCTGGGGCGGCCATGGGCGTTCCTTTTGCGCTGGGGGCCACCCTGGGTGGCCGTCTTGCTATTGTGGGGGCCGCCATCAGCTTTGGCGGGTCGCCCCGGAGTTTGGCAGCGGGTGCGCACCCGGCTGATATGGATGTTTGACCATATGGTCAGGATAACGCTACCACTCTCAGGAAGAGGGTCAAGAAAATGCGGGGCAACAGTCGGGTGCATGATTTGAAATTTGGGCACAGACCCCGGATAGCGGCTGGAATTTGGGCGGGATGAAAAGTTTCACGAGTGCGCGGTAGAGCAGACCGCGAGGAAAGGTTGGGAATGGAAGGAAAACCGCAAACGCGAATCCAGCACAAGAACACGGCGGCCATCCTTGATGCGGCGCTTGATGTGTTCTCAAGCCACGGGTTTCGCGGCGCGACGGTGGACCAGATCGCCAAGGCGGCCGGTCTCTCAAAACCCAATCTTCTTTACTACTTCTCCTCAAAGGAGGTGATCCACCGAACCCTCCTCGAAGGGCTGCTTGATACCTGGCTCGCGCCGCTGCATGCCCTTGATTCCCAAGCCGAAGATCCGCTGGAAGAGATCCTCGATTATGCCCGGCGCAAGCTGGAGATGAGCCGCGAGATGCCGCGCGAGAGCCGCCTTTTTGCTAATGAAATCCTGCAAGGGGCGCCCCGTCTGGAGGAGGTGCTGAGCGGCCATCTGAAACCCTTGGTGGATGAAAAGGCGCAGATCATTTCAGGCTGGGTTGCGGCGGGCAAGATCGCGCCGGTTCACCCCTATCACCTGATCTTTTCGATCTGGTCCCTCACCCAGCATTACGCCGATTTTGACATACAGGTGCGCACCGTCCTGCCCGAAAATGAAGCGGCTGACCCCTTCCCGGAGGCCAGCCACCATTTGGAAACCATACTGCGCAAAATGCTGGCGCCCTAGGGTTACTCCGCCGCCGTCACGGCACCGGGGTTGTTGGGGTGGGTTGTCCAGTTGGCATAGTCCGCCTCCACCTTGCGGCCGGTGCGCGGGTCGGTCGTGCCCGGCTCCAGGCGCTCCATGGTGATGCACCCCTCCACCGGGCACACGTTGACACACAGGTTGCAGGCCACGCATTCGGCGTCGATCACCTCAAACACCCGGTCTTCGCTCATCGAGATCGCCTGGTGCGATGTGTCCTCACATGCGGCAAAACAGCGGCCACATTTGATGCAATCGTCCTGGCTGATCCGCGCCTTGGAGATGTAGTTGAGGTTGAGGTGCTGCCAATCGGTGACGTTGGGCACGGCCATGCCGATAAAATCGGCAGTTGAGGTATAGCCCTTCTCGTCCATCCAGCTGGACAGGCCCGAGCACATCTCCTCCACTACCTTGAAGCCATAGGTCATCGCGGCGGTGCACACCTGCACATTGCCGCACCCCAGCGCCATGTATTCCGCCGCATCGCGCCACGTGGTCACGCCGCCGATCCCGCTGATCGGCAGCCCGTGGGTCGCCGGGTTGCGCGCAATTTCAGAAACCATCGACAGCGCAATCGGCTTTACCGCCGGGCCGCAATAGCCCCCGTGCGAGCCCTTGCCATCAATGGTGGGTTCAGGGGCCATGCAATCCAGATCAACGGCGGTGATCGAGTTGATCGTGTTGATGAGCGACACCGCATCGGCGCCGCCCAGCTTGGCGGCTGTCGCCGGTTTGGTGATATCGGTGATGTTGGGGGTGAGCTTCACGATGACAGGTTTTGAGTAGTATTTCTTGCACCACTCAGCGACCATCTGAATGTACTCAGGCACCTGCCCCACCGCCGATCCCATGCCGCGCTCGCTCATCCCATGCGGGCAGCCAAAGTTCAGCTCGATGCCATCCGCGCCGGTTTCCTCCACCAACGGCAGGATCGCCTTCCAGCTCTCCTCATCGCAAGGCACCATGATTGAAACGATCACAGCTCGGTCGGGGTAATCGCGCTTCACGCGGGTGATCTCTTCGAGGTTGGTGTAAAGGTCACGGTCGGTGATCAGCTCGATGTTGTTGAGCCCCAGCAAGCGCCGGTCCGCCCCCCAGATCGCGCCGTAGCGGGGGCCGTTGACGTTAACAACAGGCGGCCCTTCCTCGCCCAGCGTTTTCCACACCACGCCGCCCCAGCCAGCCTCGAAGGCGCGGCGAACGTTGTATTCCTTGTCGGTCGGCGGCGCAGAGGCGAGCCAGAACGGGTTGGGGCTTTTGATGCCCAGAAAGTCGGTTGTGAGGTCGGCCATGGTTCAGCCCTCCATCAACGTGCTGTGAATGTCTTCTGCGGCGTCGCGGCCCTCGGCCACGGCCACCACGGTGAGGTCTTCACCCGGCGTGCAATCCCCCCCGGCCCATACCCCCTTGAGAGAGGTGCGCCCCGGTCCGCTGACGGCAATCTTGCGCCCGTCAAGCTCCAGCCCATCGGGCACCCCATCAAGGCGCTGGCCTATGGCCATGAAAACCTGATCGGCCTTTAGGGTGATGGTTTCACCGGTGGTCGCCAGCCCGCTCGGCCCGCTTTTTGTGCGCTCAAAGGTGATGTCGGTTACCCCGGCGTCGCCATTCACCGCAGAGGGCGCCGCATTGGTGACGACGCGCACGCCCTGTTGGGCGGCATAATCAACCTCGTAATCCGAAGCGCCCATCGCCGCGCGGTCCCGGCGATAAACCATCGAAACAGTCTCCGCGCCGAGTTTGCGGGCCTGCACCGCCGCATCAACCGCCGTCATCCCGCCGCCCACAACAACCACATCACGGCCAACGGGAAGGGCCGCAAGATCATCGCTCTGGCGCAGGCGATCAATGAAATCCACGGCGTCATCGCAATTATCAAGGGTTTCACCGGGAAGGCCGGGACGGTTGACGCCCGCAAGGCCAATGCCAAGGAAAACCGCATCATAACCGTCCTGCAACTCTGCCAGCGTGATGGTTTCGCCAAGCTTGTGGCCGGTCTTGAGGGTGATGCCGCCGATTCCCATCAGCCAATCCACCTCACGGGCCGCAAAATTTTCCACCGATTTGTAAGCGGCGATGCCATATTCATTGAGGCCACCGGGCTTTTTGCGCGCCTCATATAGCGTCACCTCATGGCCTTTCATGGCCAGCCGGTGCGCACAGGCAAGCCCCGCCGGCCCCGCACCAACCACCGCAATCCGCTTTCCGGTGGGTTCGGCGCGGCTGAAGGGGTGCGTATTGCCCGCCATGACCCTATCGGTGCCATAGCGCTGAAGGCGGCCAATCTCGACAGGCTCACCCTCGGCCGCGTTGCGCACGCAGGCCTCTTCGCAAAGCGTTTCGGTGGGGCAGACGCGGGCGCACATACCGCCCAGAATATTCTGGCCCAGAATCGTTTGGCCCGCATCCGCTGGCTTTCCGCCCTGAATCTGCCGGATGAAAAGCGGGATATCAATCGCCGTGGGGCAGGCCGTGATACAGGGGGCATCGTGGCAAAAGTAGCAGCGATCAGCCGCGACAGATGCTTCATGGTCGCCGAGCGGCGCATGCATATCGGTGAAGTTCGCGGCGATCTCCTCGCCCGTCAGTCGGGCGGGCTTCACCCCGTCGGCATAGTGATTTACGGTCATCGTGGCGTCCTTTGCTGCAATGATCGGTGTGCAGGAACGCTGGCACAGGGTCAATTTTTTATCAAATGGTAAATTTCTAAAAATGCGTTTTGCTCTTTCAAAGCGCTTGCGCTTTCACTCGGCTGGCAATCGGCGTATAACCTGCCCATAAATTGTGCCCGGCGTGAACAGGCACAGGCAGAAAGAGGACGGCATGAGTAAGACCCACGATGCAGACGTCGCCTTCATCCAGGCACTGGCCGAGATGTTGGAGGCCAACGATCTTACCGAGCTTCAGGTGAAGCGTGAGTATAGCGAGAATGACAGCCTCAATGTGCGGGTGAGCCGCAAGGGTGAACCGCCCGTCATGCAGATGGCCCCGCCTCCGGCGCCTCACGGGGCGTTCGCCCCGGCACCCGCCGCTCCGGCTCCCGCTGCTGCTGCCGCCCCGTCTGACGACCCGGCCCAACTGCCGGGGGCCGTGACCTCCCCCATGGTTGGCACCGCCTATTTGCAGCCCGAACCCGGCTCTGCCGTCTTCGTGAAGGTTGGCGATAAGGTCGAAGAAGGGCAAACTCTGCTGATCGTCGAGGCGATGAAAACCATGAACCAGATTCCCGCCCCGCATGGGGGGACCGTTAAGCGCATCTTGATCGAAGATGGAGCGCCGGTGGAGTTTGGCGCGCCTCTGATGATCGTCGAGTAAGGGCGCAGGGCATGTTCGACAAGATCCTCATCGCCAACCGGGGCGAGATTGCGCTGCGTGTCGTGCGGGCCTGCCGTGAAATGGGCATTCCCTCTGTTGCGGTTCACTCAACGGCTGATAGTGACGCGATGCACGTTCGCATGGCGGACGAGGCCATTTGTATTGGCCCCCCCTCTTCGACTCAAAGCTACCTCAGCTTTCCCGCCATCATCTCGGCGTGCGAAATTTCCGGCGCGAATGCGATTCACCCCGGCTATGGCTTCCTGTCCGAGAACGCCAATTTCGTGCAGATCGTCGAGGATCATGGCCTCACCTTTATCGGCCCGACCGCCGAACATATCCGGGTGATGGGGGACAAGATCACCGCCAAGGAAACCATGCGAAACCTCGGGGTGCCTTGCGTTCCTGGCTCCGAAGGTGGTGTGCCCGATTATGAAACGGCCAAGGTCGTGGCCGAAGAAATCGGCTACCCGGTCATCATCAAGGCCACCGCTGGCGGCGGCGGGCGCGGCATGAAGCTGGCCAAAACGGCGGCTGATCTTGAAACGGCCTTCCGCACCGCGCGGGCCGAGGGCAAATCGGCCTTTGGCAACGATGAAGTCTACCTTGAGAAATATCTTGGCAAGCCGCGCCATATCGAGGTTCAGGTGTTTGGCGATGGCAAAGGCGGCGCGGTGCATCTGGGTGAGCGTGACTGCTCGCTGCAACGCCGCCACCAGAAGGTTTTTGAAGAGGCCCCCGGCCCCTCAATCACCCCTGAACTGCGCGCCCGGATCGGGAAAACCTGTGCCGATGCTGTGGCCTCGATCAACTACGCGGGCGCCGGGACGATCGAGTTCTTGTACGAGAATGGCGAGTTCTACTTCATCGAAATGAACACCCGCCTTCAGGTGGAACATCCGGTGACGGAACTGGTGTATGGCCAGGACCTCGTGCGCGAACAAATCCGTGTGGCCGCAGGCTTGCCACTGTCGTTCACGCAGGACGAAGTCAAGCTGAACGGTCATTCCATCGAGGTGCGGATCAACGCTGAAAAATTGCCAGACTTCTCGCCCTGCCCCGGCCGGATTACCCAATTTCACGCGCCCGGCGGGCTCGGCGTGCGGATGGATAGCGCCCTTTACGATGGCTATTCGATCCCGCCCTACTACGACAGCCTGATCGGCAAGCTTATCGTCCATGGACGGGATCGCCCCGAAGCGTTGGCCCGGTTGAACCGGGCGCTTGGGGAGTTGATCGTGGATGGGGTTGATACCACGGTGCCGCTGTTCAACGCCCTGCTCCAGGAGCCTGACGTGCAAAGCGGTGACTATGATATCCACTGGCTGGAAGGCTGGCTGGAACACAATTTCCAAGGCTGAAAGCCGGGAACAGCATGGATGAGCTGACCCCCGACCTCCTGCTTCAGGCCTATCGGATGGGCCTCTTCCCCATGTCCGAAGGCGCCGAGGACGAGGAGATCTTTTGGGTCGAGCCACGCCAGCGTGGGATTTTCCCGTTGGACAATTTCCACATTTCCCGCTCCCTCGCCCGCCAGATCCGGCGCGAGGCTTTCACTATTTCGATCAACCGCGACTTTGCAGGCGTTATGCGGGGCTGTGCCGACCGCGAGGAAACATGGATCAACGCGATCATCCTCGATCTCTACCAGCAGCTCCACGAGCGTGGCGATGCCCATTCGCTGGAGGTCTGGGAAGGTGACGAATTGGTGGGTGGTGTCTACGGGGTCGCCCTTGGCGGGGCGTTTTGCGGGGAGAGCATGTTTTCGCGCCGCACAGGGGCCTCAAAAATTGCGCTCGCCTACTTGGTGGATCACCTTCGGCGCAACGGGTTTGCCCTGTTTGACACCCAGTTCCTGACACCCCATCTGGCGCGCCTTGGAGCGATTGAAATCCCCCGCGCCGACTATTTGAAGAGGCTCAGGAACGCGTTGGAATTGCAGGCGGATTTCATCGCCGATTGCCAAATTCCGCCCGGTTACTCAGTGGTGCAGCGCAATACCCAAACATCGTAGCGTTGATGATCCAGAGCGTTCAACGCGGGGGCCGAAGCGTCCATCCAGCCTGTGAACGCCGGCACGCTGGCCCGCTCATCCTCAATCACCAGATAGGCCATAGCCCGCGCGGGCGCACCACTGGGATAGCGGCAGTCCGACAGGGTGATCTGTAGCTTGCCGTAGGCCACGGTTTGGCCGGGGCGAATGGTGATATCGGTGGTTTCGCTCGACACCTTATCAAGCCCACGCAGCACCGCGCCAGTGCCGGTGATGGCCTCTTGAGCCGTGAGCGGCATGGCGAAAAACGCGGCGATGCCAAGGGCTTGCAGCGCGAGCTTCATTCTTCTCCCGATCCGGATACGAAACTTGACAACAACCCAATGAGGCTGATCGCCCCTTGGGTATCCTCAATCTCGCCACCCTCTTCGAGGTTGAAGGGCGATCCGCCGGGGATGATCTCAACATAGTTTCCACCAAGCAGCCCCTCGGAGGAAATGGCAACCGTGCTGTCCTCGGGCAGGTCAACGCCTTCTTCAACGGCGAAGGTCATATCGGCGCGGAAGGTCTGGCGATTGAGATCAAGCTGCTGCACCGCGCCAATCTTCACTCCCGCGAGGCGCACATCGGTGCCCACAGACACACCGTCGGCAGAGCGAAAGCTTGCCGTCAATGAATAGCGCCCACCGCTTGAAACGCCTGCATCGGTAACGCCAGCGGCATACCAAAGGAAGGCTCCGGCAGCGACCAGGACGGCAGCGCCCACCAGCGCTTCTGTGGTGTTTTCTGACATGGCTTACTCGGGGCTCCAGGCCTCATAGTCGGTGCGGCGCGCAGGCTGTGCACGGCGGATCGAGCCAGCGGGCGCATAGGCCAGCGCGGTGCCCGTGTGGTTTTCCTCGTGCGGCTTTTCCCATGGCTTGTGGGTCAGCGGGCGGTCAGCGGGCGAATCGGCATAGGTGTGATGCAGCCAACCGTGCCAATCGGGGCTGATCTTGCTCGCCTCGACCTCACCGTTGAAGATCACCCAGCGGCGGCTGTCATCAGCGTTGCGGTAAAACACATTCCCCGCCTCGTCTTCGCCAACTTTCTTGCCCTTGCGGGCCGTGAAATACTGGGTGCCCAGGGTAGACCCGTGCCACCATGTGAACAGGCGCAGGATGAAGTTCTTGATGCCCATCAGCTCGGCTCCTTGTTTGCATCCCCCGTATGCCCCAGCGGGCAGGCGAGGTCTAGAGTTTCGAGGAAATCATACCGGTATTGATCCCGCCCATTCGCAACTCGCCAAACAGGCGCTGATATTCCATCTTGGGGCAGAGGTTTTGGACCACGGTGACGCCACGCGCCTCGGCCATTTCGGACGCCTCAGGGCTTTCGATGCCGATCTGTAGCCAGAGCGTTTTGAGATCGGGGAAAGCCTCCAGCGCTTCCTTGGCGATGGGCTGCACATGCTCGGAGCGGCGAAAAACATCAACCATATCAACCGGCGCGTCGATCGAGGCCAGATCGGGCATGATGGTTTCGGCAAAAAGCTGCTTGCCTGCGTGGCCGGGGTTCACCGGGATCACCCGATAGCCCTTCAGCGAAAGATAGCGCGCCACGAAGTAGCTGGGGCGCGCTTCGTTCATGGAAACGCCAACACAGGCGATGACCTTTGTTTCGTTGAGGATTTGGCGGAGGAGATCGTCAGGATACGTCATGCTTTCGCTTTACCCGAAAAAAAGCGCCCAGGCCATACAGCCCGAGCGCCAGTCACGGAACGAGGGACAGTGAAGTGAAACGATGGTGTTCCGGGCCATCGCTCCTGTGCAAAAGGTAATCACCGGAGGGGCCTTTCCAAGAGGGTGTAATATACATGTGAACAACCCGTTAACTTCCGCAGGCGGCGCGCGATTATTTCAACAGGCCGGGCCAGGCCTTGTCCGCCGTCTCTATCCGGGCCGCCGCGCTTTTCGTCCAGATCGTTCTTACCGCCCTGGAGGCGTTCAAAAAGAGCCGCCCTTCGTGGATGGTGAAGGCCTCTGGGTCGGTTGGCGCCACATAGCCCTCGGAGGCCGCATAGGCGCAGTAGCCGCCGTAGGCGGGCGCGTATTTTTGCGGCATCCGCTCAAACCGCTCCCGATTCGTCGCGGTTGAAAAGCGCCACGTCGTGCCCATCCACATCAGTTGATAGGCCTCTTTGCCCCGCACCGGGCCGCCCTCGCTGAAGTAGGAAACCGGATCATACCCACCCAGCGCAAGGCCGGAGGCGGAATAAATAGGCGGCTCCCCGGCAAGCGCCGGGAAGGCGGCTGCACCAAGGGCGGTGGCAATGAACAGGCGGCGCGTGAGCATCATGGCTTCTCCTTGGGCCAAAGGATGGCCCAGTGCCGCGCGCCCGACTAGCCCCTTCGCAGAAAGGTGAAATCAGGAAACATTTCGCGACGCAGCATAAAGCGATACGGCGGCCGCGTTGGACACATTGAGCGAGCCGAAATCGCGGGCGAAGGGGATTTTCACCAGCCTGTCGCAGGTCTCCTTGGTGCGCTCGCGCAGCCCCGGTCCCTCGGCCCCGAGCACCAGCGCAATCGCGGCCCCTTCGGGCATTTCGCCAAGCGCGTGATCCAGGGTTTCCTCCGCCTCGCCATCAAGCCCGAGCAGGATGTAGCCAAGGCCGCGCAGGGTTTCCATCGCGTTGGCAAGGTTCTTCACCCGCAGGTAGGGCTGGCGCTCCAGCGCCCCGGAGGCGGTTTTGGCCAGGGCCCCGGTTTCGGGGGCTGAGTGGCGGGCGGGGGCGATGACCGCTTTGGCGCCGAACACCTCAGCCGAGCGCAGGATCGCGCCCACATTGTGCGGGTCTGTCACCCGGTCAAGCAACACCGTCAGCGCCGCCCCGGCACCGGGATAACAGGCATCCTCCAGCCCACCCCAATCCAGCGGGCGCACCTCAAGCGCGGCCCCCTGGTGCACCGAACCAGGATCAAGCGGCACCGGAAACCGGCGCGGATCGGCGATCTCCGGCTCAATCCCGGCGCCGGCCCAGGCATCCTCGCCCAAACGGTCGGCGGCATTGCGGGTGAGCACCAGCCGCAGCTTTACACGGGCCGGATTGGCCAATGCATCACGCACCGCATGTAGCCCAAAAAGCCACAGCCCCTCGCGCTTTTCACGTTCCTTGTCGATCACCCAGGACGGTTTCTTGGCCACGTTTCTCTGCCTTTCCCTTGTCGGGCCTCTCCATGCGGCCCGCCCGGAAAAAGCGCAAGGTTTTTCGTCTTGACGGGGGTGAGGGCGGCGTTTATCCACCCCTTCGCAGTGGGCGACAGGCCGCAAGGTGTGGCAGGGGACTGTAACTCCCTCGCGGAGACGCACGCCTGGTTCGATTCCAGGGTCGCCCACCACTGCTCCCCCTCTTTCACAGCGTTGCAATGTGATCGCATCCGCGCGATGCTGCATGTGCATCCTTGGTCGGAGCTATCGCTGTGCGCATTGTCCAAACCCTTGCTTTTATTGCCGGTATAGGCGCGGGCACCGCCGCTTGGGGCCTCGATGAGATCACCGATTTTGCCCATAATCCCGGTGCGTTGCGCGCCTTTCTGCATCGCCCTGAAGGGGCTGGCAGCAACCTGCCGCTGATCGTGGCGCTGCATGGCTGCACCCAGGAGGCGGCTGATTTTGACAATGAAACCGGGTTGACCGCCCTTGCCGATGACCTCCCCGCGCTGCTTCTCCTCCCCGAGCAAACCCCCGCCAATATGGCCCGGCGCTGCTTTCGTTGGTGGGACACCGACGATAATCGCCCGGCCTCAGGCGAAAGTGCGTCGATTTTGGCGATGATCGACCATGCCATCGCGGTTGAGGGGGCCGATCCAGACCGGGTGTTCATCCTGGGCCTTTCGGCAGGGGGCAGCATGGCGGGCGTGATGATGGCCAACCACCCTGCCCGGTTTCAGGGCGGCGCGGTGATCGCCGGGCTTCCCTTTGATTGCAATCGTCCCCGAGGCCTTTTTGACGGGCTTTGGTGGTGGCTCCACACTTGGGGCCTGGACGGAGCCGATGCCTCTTATGCCTGTGGGCTCCTCGGCGCAAAACCTGCTGACCGGGAGGCAACCGACTGGGCTGAATATGCCAGGTCGGTGGCAGCGGGGCCGCAAATCTGGCCACCGGTATCCCTTTGGCAGGGTGGCGCAGATGGCACCGTCAACCCCGATAACCTGCGCGAGTTGGTTGACCAATGGACCGGCCTGCACCAGATAAACGCGCGGCCTGACAGCACTGAAACCGTGGGAACCGCCACAAGGCAACGCTTCTTCGATGCACAAGGCAAGCCACGCGTCGAAGCCTGGGCCCTGCCCGGCTTCCCCCATGCGGTGCCGATTGATGGTGATGGAGATCCCCTGCCCTGCGGAACAACCGGGGCCCACATCGCCGAGGCCAACCTTTGCGCTGTGCGTGAGATCGCCCGCTTCTGGGGTTTGCACCAACAATAGCCAACTCGCGGTTTGGTCACGGGCTTCGGCATCAGGTGCTGTCAAACCTCAGCATTCTCTTGCCAAAAATATCCCCGCCGGAGGCGAATAAAACAAAGGAATGCGCCGCAGGCGCTCAATTTAACAACAGCTCATCCAAGGAAATGGCCAAGGATGCGGCGGGTCCATTTGCCGTAAGGTGGGCGGATCAGCGCGGCACCGTTCCACTTGGCCTGGGTGAACACCGATTTCGCGTGGCTCATCGAGCGAAACCCTTCAGGCCCGTGATAAGACCCAAGACCAGAGGGGCCGATGCCGCCGAAGGGCAGGTCATCAACCGCCACATGGAGCAGCGTGTCGTTCACCGTCACCCCGCCGGAGGTGGTGCCGCTCAAAACCGCCTCGCGGGCGGCGTCATCAGGGCCAAAGTGATAGAGCGCCAGCGGACGGGGCCGCGCGTTGATATAGGCAATCGCCTCGGAGATACTGTCATAGGGGACAACGGGCAGCAGGGGGCCAAAGATTTCCTCCTGCATCACCTTCATATCGTCATTCACCCCGGTGAGCAGCGCCGGCCCATCGCCACCTTCCAGCAGGGCGATGCGTTTTGCGCCCTGGGCCTCGGCGTCATCCGTAAAGGCCGCGAGGCGCTTTGCGTGGCGGGCGTGGATGGGGCCGGTGAGGTTCGCGTCAGCCGCGCCGTCCGGGTAAAGTGCGCGCGCGGCGCTGATCATACCGTCACAAAAAGCCTCCATCTCGGCGCGGGGGACCAGCGCGTAATCAGGCGCAATGCACGTTTGCCCGCCGTTGGCCAGTTTGCCAAAGGCGATGGAGGCAGTGGCCTTTTCAAGGTCGGCACCCGGCGCAAGCACAGCAGGGCTTTTGCCACCGAGTTCCAGCGTCACGGGGGTGAGGTTTTTGGCTGCCGCCTGCATCACCTTGCGGCCCACCTCAGTGCCGCCGGTGAAGAACAGGTGATCAAACGGCAAGGCCGCAAAGGCCGCGCCGAGCTTGGCATCGCCCTGCACCACCGCCACCTCGCCCGGACGAAAGAGATCATCAAGCAAATCGGCCAGCACGGCGTTGCAAGCAGGGGTAAATTCGGACGGTTTCAGCATCACCCGGTTGCCAGCGGCAAGGGCCGTTGCGAGCGGGACAAGGGCCAGCAAAATCGGGTAGTTCCATGGCGAAACCACCCCAACCACCCCTTTGGGCTGGTAGTGCACATGCGCGCGCCCCGGCCAGAGCGCAGGGGTCACCCGGCGGCGCTCGGGGGCCATGAACCGGCGCAGATTGGCATCAAGGTAGTCGATGGCATTAACCGTTGGCAGAATGTCGAGCAGCTTGGTTTCGTCAGGTGCGCGATTGAAAAAGTCCTGCGCGGTGGCCTTCGCAAGGTCATCAGCGCGTTTCACCACCGCTCTTCGCAGGCGTGAGAGGGTGGCGCGCCGGGTGGCCAGTTCGGGCGCAGGAGCCTCGGCGAAGGCGGCGCGTTGGGCGGCAAGAATGGCTTCAAGGTCGGTCATATTTTTGGCCTTTCAACAGGGCATCAAGGAAGGCCTCGGCCTCCCGCGACGCGAAAATGAGCGTGTGGGTCATGGCGTGGTCACGCACCTCCTGTGGCGGCGTTTTGGAAGCTGTCAAAGCGGCTACAGCCTACCTCCCATCCATCATCCTGCAGGCGGGTCGAAGGTCAGGGCGTTTTTCTTGGGCGGGCGCGCGCATCGTCAGCCTCTGCCGCCACCTTGGCCATCACCACAGGGTTTATCCCCTTTCCCGGCGGCCTGCAAAGCGGCCACCGGGACGCGGGGTTGACCGCTTGAAACGCGGACAAGGCGCATGGCTTACCAGCTGCCGGTATTTTCCATGCTAGCCCAAGGTTCTTGCGGGGCTTGGGCATCACCCTCCTGAAGCAGCTCGATCGAGATGTTGTCGGGCGATTTCACAAAAGCCATCCAGCCATCGCGCGGCGGGCGGTTGATGGTAACACCCGCGTCCATCAGCTTTTGGCAGGTCGCATAGATATCATCGACCCGATAGGCGAGGTGGCCCCAGGCGCGGCCGGTTTCAAGCTTTTCGTCGCTGTCCCAATTGTAGGTAAGCTCCAACTCGGGCGCGCGGGTTTCAATGGCGCTGGCTTTGTCAGCCGGGGCGGCGAGGAAGATCAGGGTAAATTTGCCCTCGGGCACCTCGGTGCGGCGCACCTCTTCAAGGCCAAACTTGTTCACCCAGAAATCAAGGCTTTCGTCGATATCGGTGATGCGAACCATCGTGTGAACGTAGCGCATTGCTGCCCCTCCTTTTGCTTCTGTCTGGTCGCAAGATAGGGCTGCCCGGCGCGGCGTCTATGGCATAAGCACTTCTTTGCGCGTTATCTTCTGCTGGTCGAGCGCGCCGTCCCGGTAGACGAGGCGCACCGTTACGCTTTCGACCGATTTCGCAGGCGCGGTGACAAGCGGGATCGGGTCATCATCGAGCATCACGTTGGGGTTGGCGAACTCGGTGTGGCACTCGCCCATCTCCAACTCGGTGGTTGGTGGATCGTCGTTGAACCCATAGTGGACCTCTTGCAACCCGCAGCGCCATGAGGTGAGCGCGGTGAAGAACACGAAGTCCTGCGCGCCCTCGACGCGGATCGCCACCCATCCCGGCTTGGCCGCATCAAGCGCCATTTTGGTAAAAACCGGGTCCATGAAGTCTGCCGCGGTGGCGGATGTGGTGGCCTGTGTGGCGGCAAGGCACGCAGCCAAAGTGAACTTTCGGAAATTCATCAGGGTCTTCCCCCTTTTCGCAAATGATCTGATCTCTATAGTGGCCCCAAAATAAGCGGGGCTGAGGGCAGTATGGCCGCGAAGGCGCGAAAAGCAAAACCTTTCAATATCCTTGTGGTGGCACAGGGGGGGCGGCTGCAATATGAAGCGCTGCTGTTTGCGGCGTCGTTGCGCCACTCTGATCCCGGCTTCAAGGGCCGCCTGATTGTGGCCGAGCCGCAGCCCGGCCCGCGCTGGGAAAGTGACCCGAGGATCCAAAGCCACGGCGTGCGAGAAGCGCTGGAGTGGCTGGGCGCCGAGGTGCTGCCCTTCGAAAGCAAGCATTTTGGCCAGTCCTACCCTTATGGCAACAAGATCGAGGCACTCCGGGTGCTGCCGAAGGGCGAGCCTTTTGTTTTTTTTGACAGTGACACGCTGGTCACCGGCGCACTTTCAAAGCTGGCGTTCGATTTCAAGCGTCCCTCGGCCTCGATGCGGCGAGAGGGCACATGGCCGGAAGTGCCGCTTTACGGGCCGGGCTACGGCGGCATCTGGAAATCACTCTATGACAAGTTGGGCCTTGAGTATGAAAGCAGCCTCGATCTGAGCCAGCCGGATGAATACTGGCAGCGTTACCTTTACTTCAACGCGGGCTGGTTCTTTGGCCCATGCGGCCCGAGCTTTGGCGCGCGGTTCGAGGAGTATGCGCTGGCGATCCGCGATGACACACCGGATGCGCTGGCCTGCCAAGAGCTTGATCCCTGGCTTGATCAGGTGGCGCTGCCGCTGGTGATCCACTCCTTTGGCGGTGGCCGTCCGGGGCCGGAACTTGACGGGCTGGACGGCGATATCACTTGCCATTGGCGAGTGCTGGCCTTGCTGTTCGCGCGGGAAAGTGACCGGGTGGTCGAGGTGCTGCAAGAGGCGGCCGCGCCCAACAAGGTGAAGAAGGTGCTAAAGGAATACGAGCCCTTCAAGCGGATGATCTACCAGAACAAAGGCACACGAGCGCGGGAGATGTTTGACCGCGACAACCTGCCGCGCAAGGAACAGCAGATGCGCAACCAATTGAAGAAAAAGAACCTTTGGTTGCGCTAGGCGCGGTCAATCCATTTCCGGATCGGGGCGCAGATGCGTCAACCTACCCGCAAAGAGCCGCGCCAGTGCCTGCTTCAAAAGCTCCACCGTGCTGAACGCCCCCCTTGCGGCGAGCGGTGTCAAGCAAGACCCTCACCATGAGAGAACCCGCCAAGGAGATGCGCACGATCATCGGGCCGATGACAGCTTGATGTTCCGGCATACCTTGCCCCAGCATGGCCTTTCGCGCCCTCCCTCAACTGCCTTGGCCTTGGCACCAAACCATGCCCAAAGGGAAGCGGCGGCCTGAAAAGCCGGGATCATGCCCTACAATCCGCTTGGTTTTATGGAGCGCGTTCCGTTTTTGAGGAGGGGCCAAAAACAGCATCCCTTCCGGACAATGGCTGATTGCCGATGAGGGCGTGTTCGCCTAGTTTGCGGCCAAAACCAGCCTCAGGGAGAGAACTATGACCGCCAATTACGGTTTCGACACGCTGCAAATCCACGCGGGCGCTCGCCCCGATCCGGCCACTGGCGCGCGCCAGACCCCGATCTACCAAACCACCGCCTATGTGTTTCGCGACGCCGATCACGCGGCGGCGCTTTTTGGCCTGAAAGAGGTGGGTTACATCTATTCGCGGCTGACCAACCCCACCGTTGCCGTGCTGCAAGAGCGCATTGCCACGCTGGAAGGCGGCGCGGGCGCTGTGTGCTGCTCGTCGGGCCATGCGGCCCAGATCTTGGCGCTGTTTCCGTTGATGGAACCGGGCAGAAATGTCATTGCATCCACACGGCTTTACGGCGGGACCGTCACCCAGTTTTCGCAAACGATCAAGCGGTTTGGCTGGTCGGCCAAGTTTGTTGATTTTGATGATCTCGACGCGCTGGAAGCGGCCGTCGACGATGACACGCGGGCGATCTTTTGCGAATCCATCGCCAACCCCGGCGGCTACATCACCGACCTGCCCGCCGTGGGCAAACTGGCGCAAAAGGTGGGCCTGCCGCTGATCGTGGACAACACAGCGGCCACCCCCTACCTCTGCCGCCCGATCGAGCATGGGGCAACGTTGGTGGTGCATTCAGCCACCAAATACCTCACCGGCAACGGCACCGTCACCGGCGGCTGTGTGGTGGATTCCGGCACCTTTGATTGGGCCGCATCGGGCAAGTTTCCCTCCCTCAGCGAACCGGAACCAGCCTACCATGGCCTCAATTTCGCCGAGACGTTCGGGCCGCTGGCCTTCACCTTCCACGGCATCGCCATTGGCCTGCGCGATCTGGGGATGACGCTGAACCCCCAAGCCGCCCATTACACCCTGATGGGGATCGAAACCCTGAGCCTGCGGATGGAGCGCCATGTTGAAAACGCCAAAAAGCTGGCCGCGTGGCTTGAAACACACCCGGCGATAGAGGCCGTTACCTACGCGGGCCTGCCCTCCTCGCCCTACCACAACCGTGTGAAAACCGTGTGCCCCAAGGGCGCTGGCGGGCTATTCACCATCGTGCTGAAGGGCGGCTATGATGTTTGCGTCAAGCTGGTGGATAGCCTTGAGCTGTTTTCGCACGTGGCCAACCTCGGCGACACGCGCTCGCTGATCATCCACTCGGCCTCAACCACCCACAGCCAGCTTTCGGAAGAGCAACAAAAGGCCGCCGGGGCTGCGCCCGATGTGGTGCGCCTGTCGATCGGGACGGAAACAGCGGATGACCTGATCGCCGACCTTGATCAGGCACTGGCCAAGGCAACCGCATAAGGCCGCGGGCAGCGGCGCTCCGCCTGTCACCTCGCCGCCATAGGCGGGTTTCCGCCATTTCTGCGCCGTTGCGTCACAACATCGGGAGGCCCGCCAGCGGGCTTCCCATCCCCCTCACCGCAAACAAATTTCCCTATTGTCGCCAATCGGTTGGACGGCAAAGCGAAAGGGCGCGGCGCGACATCGTGATAAATTGAAAAATTGCCCCTCATGCTGTAGAACACATTTGCGGGACAACAGTGTAACGTTGCCCCAATGCTTGGCCATTTTTGATCCTGTTTTGCTGGACCCGTTTGATGACCCCCGATTTTGCCCTCGATCTTAGCCATGACGGCATCACCCTTTTCGGCCGCGCCGCCGATGGATGGCGGCGTATGGGCGCTGTCGCGCTGGATGCTGACCATCTGGTCGAAGATCTCGCTGCGCTGCGCCACACCGGTGAGGCTGCGGCGAAGGAGGGCAAGCTTGCCACCAAGCTGATGCTGCCCCACAGCCAGATCCTTTACACAACCTGCGCCGCCAGCGGCAAAGACGCGCTGGCCGATGAGGTGCGCATCCGCGCCGCGCTGGTCGGGGCCACGCCCTATGAGGTTTCCGACCTCGTGTTTGACTGGGAGCTTGTTGGCCAGGAATTGAAAGTCGCCGTTGTGGCGCGCGAAACCCTCGAAGAGGCCCGCGCCTTTGCCGCCGAATACGGCTTTGCGCCGGTCTGCTATGCCACCGTTCCACCAGAGGGCGCCTTTAGCCGCGAGCCGTTCTTCGGCCCGGTCGAAACCGGACCGGGCGCAATGATGGTATCTCCGGACCCGGTGCCGATGAAAGTGCTGGGCGATTGGATCGAAGCGCCTTTGGCGGTGGATGAGGGCGAGGCGCAGACAGGCCCTGAAAGCCCGCTCAGCGCACCCTCCGAAGCGGCATTGGATGCAGCCCCGCAGGAGGCAAAAGCCGAAGATCCGCCGGTTGAGGAGGTCAAGGCCGAGGAGGTGGAAACCGAGGAGGCCGCGCTGGTTGAGACCATCCCAGCCTTCCATTCCATCCGCGCCACCGCTGAGCCGGGCAACGCCCCCGCCCTGCGGAACGTGCATGATGAGGCCACCGCCAGCACGGGCCGCAAACTCGGCGGTGCGCGGCGCGAGGAAGCTGCCGCAGAGGCCCCTGTTAACGCCGAAATTGCGGCGCAGCCCGAAGGCACTCGCAGGGGCACAGCGCTGGCCGGGCTGCGCGGCAAGGTCGCCACCTTGCAAAACAGCCGCAGCGCCAGGAAACGTGCGAAAGCCGAGCGCGAAACAATGACCCGGCAAGAGGCCATGGCCGCTGCCATTGCCGAACCAACCAAAACAGAAACCCCGCCCACACGGCCCGAAGCCGCACCAACAGCAGGGCCGGTAGCCAAGTTCCTCAACCGAAAGGCGAAAGAGGCCGCAAAGGCCCCTGCCCCCACGCTTGATCCCGCCGAGGCCCACCCGCAAGACGAAATCGAAGCGACAGACACCACCGGAGCCCAGTCAGAAAATCTGACCGTCTTTGGCGCCAAGGCCGACTCGGGCACGCGCAGGAGCTTCCCGGTGGGTCTCACGGCGGCGCTGGTGGTGTTCATGGCGGTGGTTGGCCTGTGGTCCAAGTTCTTCCTCGGATCAGACAGTGCCAGCACCGATGCTCCCGCAGCTCTGAGCGAGCAAAGCCTTGCCTCTGCCGTGCCGCTGCTTGGCGAGGGCGGTGCCCTCACCCGGTCGATCACCTTTGGTGAGGCGGGCACCAGCGGGGCGACCCTGCCTGACTCACAAAGCTCCGGCACGATGGACCCGGAGCTTGCCGATGCGCTCCAGGCCCCCGTGGTTGAGGGCGAGGCGGAGGCCGCGATTGATACCGCAAGCCTTGCCGATGATCCGTTTTCCGCCTTGCCGGAGCCAGAGTCCGGCGTTTCCGAGCCCTTCTTCGAAAACGCCCCCCTCCCCGAGATGGACGCCGACCCAGAGCTTGCAGACAGTGAGCCAGAGCCGGTAGAGGGCGCCGAACCGCTGACCGATGAAGAAGCCGGGCAAGCCTATGCTGAAAGCGGCATCTGGCAGCGGGCGCCAAGCGCCGATGGCACCCCGGATGCAGAAAGCTCAAATGATATCTTCCTCGCCGCCGTTGATCCGCAGGTTGATCTGCATGACGCCGTGGCCCTGCCCGATGCCGCCATCGAGGCGGAGCCGCAGCGCCAGCCCAATCCGCTGCCACCGGGCCAATTGGTGGTGCTGGATCAAAATGGCCAGGTGATCCCCAGCGAAGACGGGGTTGTCACCTCGGATGGCATCACCCTCTACGCGGGCAAACCCGCCAAGCTGCCGCCCGTGCGCCCCGGCACCCCGGCCACCGAAGCATCCGCGCCGGCCACCAGTTCGCTGGCCGATAACCGCCCAAAGGCCCGCCCCGAAGGCCTGGCCGAAGAGAACCAGAGGTCCAATCTGGGCGGCCGCACCTTTGCCGAGCTTGCAGGCCTGCGCCCCAAGGCACGGCCCCAATCGGTGCAGGATGAGGCCGAGGCCGCCCGCCAGGCCGCTATCGAAGAGGCGGTGAAGAAAAGCGCCGCCGAGGCCGCTGAACTGGCCGTCGAGGAAGAGCAACGCGCCGCCGCCGCCGAAGGGCGGGCCGAGGCCGAGTTGCAAAGCGCCTCCCGCCTTGCCATCGCCTCCTCGCCGGAGCCAAAGTCCCGCCCGCGCGGGTTTGAGCGCAAGGTGGCCGCTGTCAAGAAGCAAAACGAGCGCCAGGAGGCCGAAGAGAAAAAGGCCGCCGCCAATGCCGTGGTGATCCCCAAGAACCAGAAAACCGCGCCGCGCCTGCCCTCCAGCGCCAATGTCGCCAAGGTCGCCACCAGCAACAACGCGCTGAAAATGCGCAAGGTGAACCTGATCGGCGTGTTCGGCTCTTCCTCGCAGCGCCGCGCCCTCGTGCGCCTGCCCTCAGGGCGGTTGGTGAAGGTAAAGGTGGGCGACCGGGTGGATGGCGGCAAGGTTGCCTCTATTGGCGAGAGCGATTTGCGGTACATCAAACGCGGCAAAAACATCACCCTGACCATGCCCCGGGGATAGTTTAGCAGTCTCCAGACTTTACGATGGTATGCCCCCTCCGGCCTGCAATCATCACACAGGATTTCTGGCTCCAGCGGCGATGGTCAAATCGGTGTGCGCGGCGCGGGTCTTGGCGGCTTTCAGCGCATTAACAGCGATTTGGATACGCGCACCCTCAAGTTCGCCGATCAAACCGAAACAGGACGCCAACCATACAGCCGAGATGCTGGACAAGGCGCTTGACCTTAGCCCCAACCACGCCGGGCGGCGCAGGCAACGGTTGGAAACCGAAGCGCTGGTAGAGGGCTATCACGCACGGCTCGGTGGCCCGCGTGCAAAGCCAGATCGTGAACGACGCGCTCCTGCGGGTTTGAGCGGCGCTTGTCACGGGGTGAAGGATTTTGTGCTTGGCGCGGCGAGGGTTTACGGCGCATTTAGGCGCAAGCGATACAAAAATACGATAAGCTCCGGAGTGACGGGGCAATGATTGGCCTGGAAATGCGGGCAGCAGCGGGAGCAGGATGGAAGGTTTTCTCTTTCAGGCGGTGATCTACCTGGGCGCGGCGGTTATTGCAGTGCCCATCTGCGCAAGGCTGGGGCTGGGCTCGGTGCTGGGCTACTTGCTTTCGGGTATCGCGATTGGGCCAATCCTTGGGCTGGTTGGCTCAGAAACACAGGAGCTTCAGCACTTCGCAGAGTTTGGCGTGGTGGTGATGCTGTTCCTGATCGGCCTGGAGTTGGAGCCAAAGGCGCTTTGGCGTTTGCGCCACCGCCTGCTGGGACTTGGTGGAATGCAGGTGGTGGGCACAACGCTGGTGATCGCGCTGTTCGCCTGGTTGTTTGGCAATAGCTGGAGCCTGTCGCTTGCCGTAGGGATGGTGCTGGCCCTGTCTTCCACCGCGATCGTGCTGCAAACCCTCAGTGAAAAAGGGCTGATGCAAACGCCGGGCGGGCGCTCGGTCATATCGGTCCTGCTGACCCAGGATATCGCGGTGATCCCGATCCTTGCGCTGCTGCCCCTGCTTCCGGTGACCGTGGTCATGCAGCTGGATGCTTCCGGCACCATCCAGCGGGGCGAAGCGGCAGACAGCCACGCGATGTCGCTGGTGGAGGGGCTGCCCGGATGGGGCGTGGCGCTGGTTACGGTGGGCGCGGTGGCGGCGGTGATCCTTGCGGGCATCTTCCTGACGCGGCCGTTGTTTCGCTTCGTCCATATGGCCAAGCTGCGCGAGCTTTATACCGCCACCGCGCTGCTGATGGTGGTGATGATCGCCTTCCTGATGAACCTCGTCGGCCTCTCCCCGGCGCTTGGCGCGTTTCTGGGCGGGGTGATGCTGGCCAACACCGAGTTCAAGCACCAGCTTGAGGCCGATCTCAACCCCTTCAAGGGCCTGCTGCTGGGGCTGTTTTTCATCACCGTTGGCGCGGGCATCAACTTTACCGTGCTGTGGAACAACCTCTTCACCATCCTTGGCCTCACCTTCGCGGTGATGTTCCTCAAGGGGGTGGTGCTTTATGCCCTTGGCCTTGTTTTTGGCCTCAAGGGCAAGGGGCGGTGGCTGTTTACCCTGGGGCTGGCGCAAGCGGGTGAATTTGGCTTTGTGCTGATCGGTTTCATGACAGGGCAACGCATGCTGGAGCCGCTGATGGCGCAGATTTTGCTGCTGGTGGTCGCTATGACGATGCTGCTCACACCGTTGTTTTTCATCCTGAATGACAAGCTTTCAACCCGGCTGACCGAAGAGAGCGCCGCGCCGGAGCCGGACGAAATGAACGAAGACGCGCCGGTGATCATTGCCGGGCTGGGCCGGTTTGGCCAGGTGGTGAGCCGGATGGTGCAGGTGGCGGGCGTTAAAACAACGGTGCTGGATTCAGACCTCGACACGGTGAACCTGCTGCGGACCTTTGGTTTCAAAGGGTTTTTCGGCGATCCCAACCGCCCGGAGCTGCTCCATGCCGCCGGGTTGGAGCATGCGCGGGTGCTTGTGGTGGCAATGGATGATCCAGAGGCCGCGGTGCAATTGGTGAGCTATGCCCGCGCTGAGCGGCCTGATCTGCACATCGTCGCGCGGGCGCGGGACAGGCTGCAAGTTTATGAGCTTTACAAGGCGGGCGCCAATGACATTGTGCGCGAACTCTTCGATTCAAGCCTGCGGGCGGGCCGCTATGTGCTGGAAAATATGGATTTTTCCGAGTTTGAGGCGAGCGAGATCGAGAAGGATTTTTACAAGCACGACCGTTACAATCTGCGCGAACTCGCCGAGTTGTGGCAGCCCGAGGCACCGATCATGGAGAACTCCGCCTATCTGGAACGGGTTCGCGAGCTGAACTCCGATCTCGAAGCTGCTTTGGTTGAGGGCTTGCAGGAAAGCGAGACTGCCAAGAAAACCTGAAGCGTTTCGGTGAAAGCCTCAATCGCGGGGGGCCGTTTTACCCCTGTTTGGCAGGATGGATCACTTCAGCGCTAGCGTCTGACGATGGTTCGCAAGCTGGGGCAAGCAAGCTCTGATCGCAGATGCGCTAATCCGGCAGGACACCGCAGAGCGAACCCGCGCAGGCCCTCTACCACCATGGCTTCACCGGCGGGTTCGATGCCATCAGCACACTCTGCCGCCTCTACGCCTCGCCCGTTTGCTGGACCCACTTCAAGGCTGCCGGAAATGCCACGAGTTGATCCCGAAGGCGCTCACGCACAAAAAAAGGCCGCGCCTATAAGGCACGGCCAGTTTTTACCGGATCAGGGCGCGTTCAGGCGGCGACGCGGCTCACCAGAACGTCATCAATCTGCTTTTGCGCAACGGCTTCATCACCGCCCGAAACAGCGGCGACTTCGCGGGTCAGGCGCTCTAGCGCGGCTTCGTAAAGCTGGCGCTCGGAGTAGGACTGTTCCCGCTGGTCATCGGTGCGGTGCAGGTCACGGACCACCTCGGCAATGGCGATCAGGTCGCCCGAGTTGATCTTTTGCTCGTATTCCTGCGCACGGCGCGACCACATGGCCCGCTTGACCTTGGCCTTGCCTTTGAGGGTTGTCATGGCTTTGCTCACCTCATCGGGCGAGGAGAGCGAGCGCATGCCCACTTCGGTAGCCTTGTGGGTGGGAACGCGCAGGGTCATCTTGTCTTTTTCAAACGAGATCACGAACAGTTCCAGCTCTATGCCGGCCACTTCCTGTTTCTCGATCGAAACGATTTTCCCAACCCCGTGGGCCGGGTAAACAACGAATTCGTTAGGGCGAAAGTCGAGCTTCTTCTTGGACATGTAGTGCCTTCTCCGAAAGGATCCCTTGGAGCCGAAAAGGCCCTGTCCCCGGAACGTAGGTGCCGGGAGCGGGCCTTTGTTGCGCTATGTTATCCCCCGCTTCGGGCGAGCAGCGCAGCCTCGGGGGACTAGGATCTTATTTGCATTGGTAAAGACCATATCACAAATTGGGCGATTCTCAAAGCGCTTGGGGAACGCAGAACAGCGCCCCGGCAGATATGCCGCAACGTTCGGGCCGCTTTCGCGCCGTTTGGCCCCGTTTAGCCGCCCTCGCCGGGCGCTTCGGAGAAGAGCTCCATCTTGCCCTCCTTGCCATCCATCTCTTCGGCGGTTGGCAGCGGGTCTTTCTTGGTCACGATAACCGGCCAAAGCTCGGAATACTTGCGATTGAACTCCACCCATTTTTCCATCTCCGGCTCGGTGTCCGGGCGGATCGCATCGGCGGGGCATTCGGGCTCGCAAACGCCACAGTCAATGCACTCGTCCGGGTGGATCACCAGAAAGTTCTCGCCCTCGTAGAAGCAGTCCACGGGGCACACCTCTACGCAATCGGTGTATTTGCAGGCGATGCAGTTTTCGGTGACGATATAGGTCATGACGGCCTCTCAGCTGTTTGGGCAGAGGTATTTCAAACGCCCCGGTCAATCAAGCGGCTTGCCCCGCAAAAGACGCGCCTTGCGACGATCCCTCGCATGAGGGCGCTTTTCGGTCTGCATTCCGCCCGGATCGCGGGACTTTGTTTCGGGTGGGGCCAGATCTTCGTACAGCGTTTGCGCTTCGGGGGCGGGGCCGCGCCGGGTGCCAAGAGCCACAATGCGGATCACCCGGATCGCATCGCCCTTGGGGAAGGTCAGCACATCGCCGGGCGACACCATGCGCGAGGGTTTGGAGATGCGGGTGCTATCAACCCGCAGCTTGCCCTCCCCCACCACACGGGCGGCGAGGGAGCGGGTTTTGAAGAAGCGGGCGTGAAACAGCCACTTGTCGATCCGCAGGCTCTCCGCAGAGCCGTCGTCGCTCAAGACTTGTCCTTGAGCCCCATCAACGCCTGAGCAAACGGGTTATCGGGGTCGATCTGCTTTTCCTTGCGCGGCGGGCGGGCCTGAAAGCTTTTGGCCTTGTTGTCATCGCGGCGCGGGCCGCCCTTGCCCTTGGGGCCACCCTTGCCGCCCTTGTTGGCGCGGGGTTTGCCCTGCCCTTGCGGACGGCCACCGCCGCCCTGGCGGCGCTGCCGGTTGCCGGCCCATGTGAAGGTGTAAAAAACCTCCATCTCGGGGCCTGCGATCTCGGCGTCGGGCGCGGTGCCGGGGGCCAGCTCTTCTGCCGGGGTCTCGGCGATGGGCTCTTCGGGGGCCGGATCGGCAGGCGTTTCGGCAATGGGGGCAAGGCCTTCGTCAGGCAGCGCCTCGGCGGCGGGCAGGGTATCATCCGCCGGGGTTTCGGGGGTGGGCTGCTCGATAATGCCGCCTTCAGGCGCGGCCTGGGCCGCATCCATCACCGGGGTATCCTCGGGCACCGCCTCGGCCTTATCGGCCTCTGGCACCACCGCATCAACGGCCTTCACCTTGGCGCGCTCGCCCTTTTCGGCGGCATATCCAAGGCCCTGCATCAGATCGGCGAATTGCTCCAGCGTCATCCCGGTGATCGAGAGCATATCGGCGTTGGCCTCAAAACCACCACGGGTATTCTGGCTGCGAAGCTGGTCGGCCAAGCGCTCAAGCATGTCGATCCGGATGGCGCGCGCCCCTGCGGGGCGATAGCCTGACAGGGTGGCATAGCCCTCGGGCTGGCCCTGCGGCGTGGGGATGGTGACAAGGCCAGGCGGCGGGCTTTCGGGGAACTCCTGCAAGCCCTTGTCGAGCGACCAGAGCACAAGGCGCAGGCGCGTGGGCGCGGGTTTCAGCAGCAGCGGCATGAAAATGGTGAACTGGCCAAAACGCACACCATGTTTGCGCAAAGCGCCACGGGCGTCCTGATCCAGCTCCTTGACCTCATTGGCAACCTGATCGCGCGGAATCACGCCCAGAGCCTCGATCATCTGGAAGCCAAAGCCACGGGCCAGCCCGGTGAGCGCTTCGTCATTCTTGATCGTCATCAGCGGCTCGAACAGCGTAGCGATCTTGCGATCAATGAAGTGCTGCAAGCGGCGTGTGACCTTCTCGGCAACATCGGCGCCAGCCTCGTCATCCACAAAGGCATGAACCTGCGGCTTGAGCGCCTCGGACCCTTTGACCAGCTTGCCAACAGCCTGATCGCCCCACATCAACCCACCCTGCTCGGTGTAGTCAAACTCGGTATCGGGCGCGTTATAAAAGCGATCCGCCCGCAGGTGGAATTGCGGCCCAAGAGCGGCGGTGGCGGCGGCGCGTAGGGTTTTCGCCTCGCCCGCATCCGAGGTTTCTTCCTGCCGGAACCGGAAGCCCTCGATCCGGCCCACAACGTGACCTTCGATTACCACTTCGCCCTTGTCGTTCACATCAGCCACGAGGCTCTCCTTCTGTTTCAACCGGCGCAGCAACACAGAGGTGCGCCGGTCGACAAATCTTTGGGTCAGCGCACCGTGCAGCGCATCTGACAGGCGGTCTTCTACAGCGCGGGTGGCCCCGCGCCAATGGGATTCGTCGTCAAGCCAGCCCTTGCGCTGCGCAACGTAAGTCCAGGTGCGAATATAGGCGAGGCGCTTGGACAGGGTATCAATATCACCATCGGTACGATCTATGCGTTTAACCTGCCGCGCAAACCAATCCTCCGGCACCCGGCCAAACTCATGCAGATCGGCGAAAATCCGCGTGAGCAGGCTGGCGTGCTCGCCGTGGGAGATGCTGCGAAAGTCCGGGATGCGGCAGACATCCCACAAAAGCTGCACATCAGCGCGGGCAGTAAGGCGCGCGGCCAGCTCCGGCTGGGCCGAAAGCACCTTGAGCGAGGTCAGATCATCAGCCGGGCGGGCGCGCAGCAACAGGTCATTCTCAGGGCGCGCTTCAAGCGAAGCGATAAGGGCGGGCGCGGACGCAAAGTTAAGCTGCGAGGAGCGCCATTGCAGCTTTTGCACCGGGGCAAAACGGTGCTCGGTCACCGCCTCGACCATCTCTTCATGCAGCGGCGGGGCCTCGCCCGTGACGCCAAAGGAGCCGTCTTGCTGGTAGCGCCCGGCCCGCCCCGCGATCTGGCCAATCTCGGACGGGGTGAGCGGGCGCATCCGGCGGCCATCAAACTTGGAGAGCGCCGAAAAGGCGACATGGCGCAGATCAAGGTTGAGCCCCATCCCAATGGCATCGGTCGCCACGAGGTAATCAACATCGCCGTTTTGATAGAGCGCCACCTGCGCGTTGCGAGTGCGCGGGGAAAGCGCCCCCATCACCACCGCACAGCCGCCCTTCTGGCGGCGGATCAGCTCGGCGATGGCATAGACGTTCTCAACCGAGAAGCCGACGATGGCCGAACGGGCGGGCATCCGGCTGATCTTCTTGGAGCCTGCATAAACCAAGTGCGAAAACCGCTCGCGCCGCATGAACTGGGCGCGGGGCACCAGCTTGGCGATGGTGGGGCGCATGGTATCGGCGCCAAGGAACAGGGTTTCATGCAACCCCCGCGCATTGAGCAGACGGTCGGTAAAGACATGGCCGCGCTCGGGGTCATCACAAAGCTGGATCTCGTCAATCGCCAAAAAATCATGGCCGCCGCCGGTAGGCATCGCCTCCACCGTGCACACCCAGAAGCGCGCACGCTCCGGCACGATCCGCTCTTCGCCGGTGAGCAGCGCCACCGCGTTGGGGCCGCGCAGGCTGACGATCCGGTCATAAACCTCGCGCGCCAGAAGCCGCAGCGGCAGGCCGATGATCCCGGTGCGATGGGCCAGCATCCGCTCGATCGCGTAATGCGTTTTGCCCGTGTTGGTGGGGCCAAGGATGGCCGTGATGGTGCTTTGCTCGCCGCCCATGGTTCGCTGCCCTTTCGGCCTGCCGCAGGGCGGCGATCAGATACGCTTGCCCAGAACGGCAAGCTCAAGCCGCTCCACGGCCTCGGCCACATTGGGCCGGTGCGGATGCAGGCGCATGACTTCGCGGTAAGCATCCAGCGCCTCGTCCTCGCGGCCCATCTGCTCAAGAATCACGGCCAGACCGGTGAGGGCGGCAAAGTGGCGCGGGTTCAGCTCCAGCGTGCGGCGAATATCCATCATCGCCGGGCCATATTGATCCATCTGGAAGTAGGTCGTGGCGCGGGCATTATAGCCCTCGGCAAAGTCTGGCGCGTGGTCAATGAGGGCTGTCAGGTGGCCAAGGGCTAGATCGTAATCCTCACGCTCCAGCGCGTCACGCCCTTGTTTCAACAGTAAATCCATCGAAGGCGAGCCGGATTTGGACCACTCCAGCCAAATCGCATCTTCGATCCGTTGCCAGCCCTCTTGCTCCGGCTCGGCCAGTTCATCAAACAGCTGATCAAGCGTTGGCCCCGCGGCATAGGCCGGAGAGACAAGCGCCATCGCGACAATAAATGCCGTGACGTGAAAGTTGAGGTATCGCAACGTGTCCTTCATATCTAAGCATGAGTTTAGCGCATGAGACGGGCGCGCCAAGCCCCCGGATCGTCACATTAGAAGGAGAAGCGCATGAGTTCGGTGATCGAGGGGGCAGTTGCGGCCCTCAATGAGAAGATCGAAGGGGGTTTTGATGGCGGCACCGCGAAGTTCGACATCGAAGACGAAGGCTGCATCATGCTGGATGGCGATGGCGCCCGCGCTGGCGATGAAGAGGCCGATGTGACGCTTTCTGCCAGTGCCGATACCTTTCAGGAAATGCTGTCGGGCGAGTTGAACCCAACCGCCGCCTTCATGACCGGCAAGCTCAAGGTTGATGGCGACATGGGCCTTGCGATGAAGCTCGGCGGCGCATTGGGCTAACCCATGCAAGAGGCACCGCTCTATGAAGAGGCCGAGGGGCCGGCCGGTGGCCGGGCCTTCTGGCTGACCACCTCTGATGGGGTGCGCATCCGCATGGGCTGGTGGCCTGCGCAGGGTGAGGCAAAGGGCACGGTGCTGCTCTTCCCCGGACGTACCGAATACGTCGAAAAATATGGCCACGCGGCCTGCGCCTATACCAAGGCCGGGTTCAACATGATCTCGGTAGACTGGCGCGGCCAGGGCCTGGCCGACCGGGCGCTGCCCGAGCGCGCCACCGGCCACATCGACGAGTTTGATGAGTATCAGCGCGACGTTGCCGCCGTTACCGCCGCCGTGCGCGAGCTTGAGGGCGAGCGCCCGCTGCCCTGGTCGGTGATCGGCCACTCAATGGGCGGGGCGATTGGGCTGCGGGCGATCTACGAAGGGTTGCCGGTTGCCGCCAGCGTCTTTTCGGCACCGATGTGGGGCATCCGCTTTCATCCCATTGTACGGCCTGCGGCCTGGGTGCTGAGCACCCTGTCACGCCCCCTGCGGATGAGTGATCGGTTTGCGCCGGGCACCGTGCCCGAGGCTTACACCCAAGCCAATCCCTTTGCCGACAACATGCTCACCCGAGATCCTGAAATGTGGGAGTACATGCGCCGCCAGATCGCCGCGCACCCCGACCTGTCACTTGGTGGCCCCAGCCTCAACTGGCTCAACCGCGCCCTGCTCGATGTGCGTGACCTGATGCGCCGCCCCGCCCCTGCCCTGCCCTGCATGACATGGCTGGGCGAAGGCGAACGCATCGTTGACAAAAGCGCGGTGCAAAAGCGCATGGCAAGCTGGCCCGATGGGGATCTGGTGATGCCCGAAGGGGCCGAACATGAGATCATGATGGAGCTGCCCGAAGTGCGTGAGGCGTTCTATGCCCGCACCACAGCATTTTTTGCCGAGCACTTCGCCAAGGCCAAGCCCTCGGCCTGATTGCTGTTGCGGGCTGGCCTTTGGCGTGGGCCCCACCAGTCGCTACCTGACCCAATAAATAATGTAATGCGCCGCAAGGCGCGCAATGTAACAGCAGCACCCATGAAAAAGGCCCGCCGGTCAGGGCGGGCCTTTTCAAGTTGATGGGTTGAAGCCTTAGTCGAGCGAAAGCGCCACGAAGCGCGGCTCACCCGAGCGACGGATCAGCAACAGCAGAGATTTGCGCCCGGCCTCGCGGGCCTCTTCCACGCGGTCTTCCAGATCGCTCACGTCACGCACCTTTTGCTGGCCGGCTTCGGTGATTACGTCCCCTGCCCGCAAGCCCTTTTCGTAAGCTTCGGCAGCTTCGTCGACCTGCTTGATCAGCAGCCCCTCCTCAGCCTCGTCCAGCCCCATCTGCTCACGGGTCGCGGCATCAAGCTGCGCTACCGTGAGGCCCAAAAGCTCGGCCTCGGCGGGGGCTCCGGGCTCACCGCCCTGCTCGGCAGAGGCAGGCACAGCGGCTTCAGCCTCTTCACGGCGACCAAGGGTGACCTTCAGCGTTTCGGTCTTGCCGTCGCGGAACACCAGCACACGCACGGTTTTTCCAACTTCGGTATTGCCGACCTGCTTCACGAGGCCGCGCACATCGTCCACGTCAACGCCGTCAAACGACAGGATCACATCGCCCGCTTCCATGCCGGATTCCATCGCCGGACCTTCGGGCACATCCGTTACCAAAGCGCCTTTGGCGGGGGTCAGCCCCATCGCTTCGGCCACGTCAGGGGTGACATCCTGAATGCGCACGCCAAGCCAGCCGCGCCGGGTTTCCCCAAACTCCTTCAGTTGGTCCACGACCCTGGTAACAACGTTGGACGCCATCGAAAACCCAATGCCAATAGAGCCGCCGTTGGGCGAAAGGATCGCCGTGTTCACCCCGATAACCTCACCGTCCATGTTGAACAGCGGGCCACCCGAGTTGCCCCGGTTGATGGCTGCGTCGGTCTGGATATAGTCGTCATAGGTGCCCGAAAGGGCACGGTTGCGGGCCGAAACGATCCCGGCGGAAACAGAAAATCCCTGCCCCAGCGGGTTGCCCATCGCCATGACCCAATCGCCGACGCGCGCGATGTCGCTGTCACCAAAGGGCACAAACGTCAGCGCCTCTTCCGGCTCTACCTTCAAAAGGGCGATATCGGTATTGGCATCCGTGCCAACCACCACGGCATCAAGCTCTTCGCCGGAGAAGAATTCGATGGTGATCTCATCCGCGCCTTCGATAACGTGGTTGTTCGTCACGATGTAGCCATCCTCGGAAATCACGAAGCCCGAACCAAGTGCCGAGCTGCGGCGCGGCCGATTGGGTTGATCCTGACGATCAAAGAAATCTTCGAAGAAGTCCTCAAAAGGTGAGCCTTCGGGCACCTGTGGCCGCGCTTGGGTGTTGCGCGAGATGGTGGTTGAGGTGGTGATGTTCACCACCGCCGGGCTGACCTGATCAGCCAGATCGGCAAAGCTGCCGGGAATGGTGCGGGCCTGCGCCGAGAGGCTCTGCGCTGCGAACAGCGCCAGAACCAGCAGCATGGCGAGGCCAGCCTTGAAGGCCAGTCCGGCCTGCGTGGCGCGGCGGGGAATTGCGGTTGCCTGTGATATCACTTTCGGGGTCTCCCTGATCTTGCGGGCGCGAGGCCGGGCCGCAATGGACGGGGCCTCATCAACTGGGTCTGTCATTCCAGATAGTGGCACGGGTGTGCAACTCAAGGCCTATCGCGGCGCGTCAACTGCCCGTGAGGATGTTGTCAGCGCGACGTGAGTGTCTCAGGCCGCGCGATGCTGTGCAAGGAAAACACACGCAGGAGCCCAGAAAACGGTTTTTCGCAGAAAAATCGCCCGCAGGGGGCCTGCCGAGCGAAGCGAGGCTACGAGGCACTATCTGAGCGTAGCGAAGCCACCGAAAGCCCGCCGCGCAGCGGCGTCAGCCAGTGAGCCAGGCTGCGGCCCAAAGGCAAAAGCCGCCTGCGGTGAGGGCGAGAAAGCCGATCAGGCGGCGGGTTTCCAGCGGCTGCGTGATGAGCCAGCGCAGGATGTCTTCATAAAGCGAAGGGGCCAGTGCAAGCACCAGCCCCTCCACGACACATACAAAGCCCAGCGCGGCCAGCGCGAGGGCCATGGCTAGTTGCCCGACCCGGTGGTTTCACCCATGTCAGAAGCCTCCGGCGCGGGGGCCTCCTCGGCAGGAGCCTCCTCGGCGGGAGAGGCGTCTTCCACCGGGGTTTCGCCGGTCGCCTTTTCGCTGGCTTTCAGTGCCTCGCTGGCCTGTTGCGCCTCTTCGGTTGTCTTCTTGGCGGCTTCCTCAGCGGCCCTGATCGCGGCGCTGTTGTCTGCCGCCGAAGCGATTGGCGCAACATCCGCCAAGGCACCCACACCATCGTTGATCATATAGTTGAAGAACTCCGAATTGGGCGAGAGCACCATGGTTGAGTTTTTCCCTTGCAGGGCCTGCTCATAGGCTGTGAGAGAGCGATAGAAGTCAAAGAACTCAGGGTCTTGGCCATAGGCTTCGGCAAAGATCCGGTTCCGTTGCGCATCGGCCTGACCTTCAATGATCCGCGAGTCACGATTGGCTTCCGAGAGCAGCTCGGTATAGGTCCGGTCGGCGGCGGCGCGGACGCGCTTGGCGGCCTCCTGACCACGGGCGCGCTCGTCAATCGCTTCCCGCTCACGCTCGGCGATCATCCGCTGGAGCGTCGCATCAAAGTTCTGCTCCGGCAGGTTGGTCTGGCGCAAACGCACGTCCACCACGTCGATCCCCAGCGCCGAGGCCCGTGCGTTCACGCGCTCCTCGATCTGCTCCATCAGCTGGGTCCGCTCGGGCGACAGGATGGTGTTGGAGGTCACACCGTCCGAGCCAAGCACCGCGCGGATCTGACCGTCGAGGATATCGCCAAGGTCAATCTCGGCCTTGCGCTGGCCACCACGGGCCACAGCTTGGCGAAACTGCACCATGTCTTCGATCCGCCACAGCACGAAAGCATCCACCACAAGGCGGCGATCATCGGCCGGGGTCACTTCGATCAGCGGAGTTTCGAGCGACAGGATACGATCCTCGTAGCGCACAACCTCATCAAACAGCGGCAGCTTGAAGTACCAGCCCGCCTCGTCGCGGGTTTGCTCAATCTGGCCGAAGCGCAGCACAAGCACCTGTTCGCGCTCATCAACGATATAGATCGACGACAAAAGCCCGGCGATCACCAGCACGAAGACTGGCAGGATATAGGTTAGGCGGTTCATCAGTTGCTCCCCCCTGTGTTGGAACCGCTGCGGCGCAGCTCATTTAGCGGAAGATAAGGAACCACGCCCTGGCCGCCGCCCGGACCGCCTTGATTTTCAATGAGAACCTTGTCGACGCCCCCCAGAACCTTCTCCATGGTTTCAATGTAAAGGCGCTTGCGCGTCACCTCGGGAGCGGCTTGGTATTCCTCCAGCACCGACAGGAAGCGAGAGCTTTCACCGGTGGCGTCATTCACCACGCGGGCGCGGTAGCCTTCGGCGGCTTCGAGCAGGCGGGCACTTTCACCACGGGCTTCTGCGAGTTTGCCGTTGGCGTAGGCGTCGGCCTGGCGCTCAAGCTGGTCACGCTGCTGTTCGGCGGCCTGCACATCGCGGAAAGCGTCGATCACCGAGGTGGTCTTGGTCTGACCCTGAATGTCGGTCACCTGCACCTGCTGCGAGGGCGGGTCCACCTTGTTGAAGTTGACGCGGATCACGTTGATGCCCGTCGACTGCTGGTCAAGCACGCTTTGGATCAACTCGCGCACCGCGGCTTCAATCGAGGCGCGGTCACGGTTGAGGATCGGTGCCAGCTCGGATTGTGCGATCACTTCGCGCATTGCCGATTCGGCGACAGCCTGCACAGTGGCTTCGGGCTGTTCGAGCGCAAACAGGAACTCCTGCGCGCTTTTCACGTTCCAGACCACCTGAAAATCAATATCAACGATGTTCTCGTCGGTCGTCAGCATCAGCCCGTCATTGCCAGAGCCGCCGCGGCGCACGCCAATGTCTTCGGTGCGGTTGGTGGTCACGTCGATCACCTCGGCGCGGACCAGCGGCCAAGGCGCAAAGTTCAGGCCTTCGGTGCCGATATCGTAGAATTCACCAAGAAACAGCTCTACGGATTCCTGCTCGGGCTGAACGGTGTAAAAGCTTGAAAACGCCCAAAGAAGTGCCGCAGCACCTACCCCCAGAAGGACCGTGCCGCCGGTGAGCCAGGGGGCACCGCCGCCGGAGCCGCCGGGCTTGCGCCCACCGCCATTTCCGCCGCGTCCGCCCATGAGCACCTTCAGTTGCTCCTGGCCCTTTTTCATCATCTGTTCAATCTCGGGAATGCCCTGCGGGCCGCCCTGATTGTCACCGGGCCTGCGACCGCCGCGATCCCGATCATCCCCGTTTCCGTTATCTCCACCGGAGCCACCGGACGAGCCGCCGCCCCAGGGGCCGCCATTGTTGCCAGCCATAAGTTTTTCTTTTCCTCTCCTAGCGGCCTGCCTCGCACGCAGTGCGAAGGGCCTTTCATCCAAATTCTTGCGGACTGCTCTATCAGGTGGGGAGCGAAGTGCCAATTTCAACTGGACGACCTGCCGCAGCCCCTTGCCTGCCGTCAGCTCTCCCGCACCGGGCTTTTCATTGTGACCAGTTCTTCGGCCATGGTCGGGTGGACCGCGCAGGTGCGGTCAAAGTCTTCCTTGGTGGCGCCCATCTTGATGGCGATTCCGGCCATCTGGATCATTTCGCCCGCATCGGGCGCAACGATGTGGCAGCCCAGCACCTTGCGGGTGGTCTTGCACACGACGAGCTTCATCATCACGCGATCTTCCTTGCCCGCAAAGAGCGATTTCATCGGGCGGAAGGTGGTGGAGTAGACCTCGATCGGCCCGGCATCTTCGGCCTCGGCCTCGGTCATCCCAACGGTGCCAAACTCTGGTTGGGTGTAGACGGCGGAGGCCACAAGCTCGTGGTCAACCGGGGTGGGCTTGCCGTGAAAGACGGTGTTCACAAAGGCCACGCCTTCGCGGATCGCCACTGGCGTCAGCTCGATCCGGCCGGTGACATCGCCGATGGCATAGATCGAAGGCACATCGGTTTGGCTATATTCGTTGACCAGAATTTCCCCGAAACGCCCGAGGGTTACACCGGCATCTTCAAGTCCCAGACCGGCGGTGCTGGGGGCACGCCCGGTCGCAAAGAGGATTTTATCAAAGTCGCCCTCATGGCCGGTGGTGGAGCGCACATGGATCGGTGCGCCCTCTGCCTCGCGGCTCATCTCAAGGATGGAGGAGCCGCAGTGAATTTCGATGCCCATGCTTTCCATATGGTCGGAAAGGTGGCCGCGTGCCTCATCATCAAAGCCGCGCAAAATCTGCGCGCCGCGCAGGAAGATCGTTACCTTCACGCCCAACCCATGCAGGATGCAGGCCATCTCACAGGCGATGAACCCACCGCCAATGATCAGGATGCTCTCGGGCAGCGCATCGAGCTTGAAGATATCGTTCGAGGTAATCCCGAACTCTTCGGCCTTGTCGAGCGGCGGGAAGGCGGGCGCGCCGCCGGTGGCCACAAGGATATGACGCGCCGAGAACCGGGTGCCATCGGCCAGCTCAACCGTGTGCGGATCGCGGATTACCGCGCGCTGCGGGAATATCTCTACCCCGGCCTTCTTAAGATTTGATGTATATGCCGCCTCAAGGCGGTCCAGCTCAGCATCAAGCTTGCTGCGGAACTTGCTCCAATCAAAGCCGCCGTGGTGCACTGTCCAGCCATATTCCTGCGCCTCTTCAATGGCTTCGGGAAAGGCCGAGGCATAGACCATCAGCTTTTTGGGCACACAGCCCCGGATCACGCAGGTGCCGCCCATGCGATATTCTTCCGCAAGGCCCACGCGGGCCCCGGCCTCGGAACTGGCCAGACGCGCCGCACGCACCCCGCCGGAGCCGCCACCGATGACGAAAAGGTCGTAGTCGAAATCCATCTATGCTCGCCTCTTGTTATCCGCCCGCCAGCCTGCCGCCTAGAGGTCAGCGAAGATGTTGTCGGCCTCCAGAAGATCAATTCTATCTTCTGATACAGTGCCTTCGTTAATGTCACGCAGCTCAATCCGGCCATCGCCATGGCCAACGATCACCACGTCACAGATATCAATAAACAGGCCATTTTCAACCACGCCGGGCACCTGATTGAGCACCAGCGAAAGCTGGCGCGGGTTGTTGATGCGGCGCAGGTGAAGATCGAGGATATAGTTGCCCTCATCGGTGATGAAGGGCGCCTCATCGTTCATCCGCAGGGTGGTGTCGCGGCCCAGAACATCCATGTTTATAAGGGTTTCCTCGATCAGCGCCTTGGTGGTTTGCCAGCCAAAGGGGATCATCTCGACCGGCAGGGGGAACGCGCCGAGCGCGGTCACTTCCTTGCCGGCATCGGTGATCACCACCATGCGATCGGAGGCGGTGGCGACGATCTTTTCCTGCAAAAGCGCCCCGCCGCCGCCTTTGGTGAGGTTCAGCTCGGGGTCAAATTCATCGGCGCCGTCGATGGTGAGATCAAGCCATTTCGCCTCGTCCAGCGAGGTGACAGTGATGCCCAGTTCGCGGGCCAGATCGGCGGTGCGGGTGGAGGTGGGAACGCCAATGATATCGATGCCTTCATCGCGGATTTTCTCAGCCAGGCAGCGCACCATCCAGGCCGCCGTGGAGCCGGTTCCGAGGCCCACGCGCATCCCGTCCTGAACGTAATCAACAGCTTTGCGGGCGGCGACGAACTTGGCTTTGTCGATGGGCGATAGGTCAGAACTCATTGGCGGCATCCCCAGGCAGATATCCCGGGCGTTATAGGCGGTTGGAGGCCGGGGTGCGAGGAGAAACTGGCCCGAATTGTCGCGGCGTTATAGCCGGTGCTAGGAGGGCAAATGTTGCTGGGCAGGGCTTTGCAGATTTGGCGGCATGGCCGGGGGTTTGCGGCGTTAAGCCTGTTTTTTGAGCCTGCACAAGGGATGCACAACCCATGCACAAGCGATACACATGCAAAAATGCAAAGCCGCGCCGGGTTAACCCGCCGCGCGCGCCCTAGCCGTGGCCGATCAGCCGGGGAGAGGGGCAGGCATGGGCCGCGCATTCTGTCTCAAAGGTGACGTGGTGGATATCAAAGCGGCTGGCGAGGGTGTGCTTGAGGGCGGATTTGATCGCGTCGGCCTCTTCCCAGCGGCCCGGCGCGATGACGAGATGCGCCTCAAGGGCCGGTTCATGCTCTTGCATCTGCCAGAGGTGGAGATTGTGGGTGGAGGACACCCCGTCTTGCGCGGTGATGGCTGCGGCGACGTCGCTGAAGGCCATGCCAGCCGGAGCGCCCAGCATGAGGATGCGGATCACCCCGCCGATCTCGGACAAGGCGTGCCAGAGGATATAGGCGGAGATGAAGAGGGTGATCAGCGGATCAGCCAGGCGCCAGTCATAGAGCAGGATCAGGGTGCCTGCGACGATCACCGCAACAGAGCCGAGCGCATCGGCGAGGTTGTGCAGGAAGGCGGCGCGGATATTGGCCGAGGATTTCGACATCGCGTAGGTGAGCAGCGCGGTGATGGTATCGACCGCCAGCGCGATGGCGGCGATGATCACCACCGTCCAGCCCTCAACATCGGTGGGATTGATCAGCCGCAGGACCGCCTCATAAGCGAGGTAGATCGCGAGCAGGATGAGGGTGGTGAAGTTGATCAGCGCCGCCACCACCTCGGCGCGGCCATAGCCAAAGGTCATGTCTTCATCCGCCGGGCGGCGGGCGATCCGGCGGGCGACGAAGGCGATAACGAGGGAGGCGGCATCCGACAGGTTGTGCAGCGCATCGGCGATGAGCGCGAGCGAGCCAGAGAGGATGCCGCCGATGATTTGCGCCACTGTGAGCAGCAGGTTGACGGCGACCGCAAGCGCAATGCGGCGGTCACCTGCCTGGGGGTCGATATGGTGGTGATGCGTGTTGCTCATGGCGGGAGAGTAGGACGCTGGCGGCGGGTCGCAATGGTTAAATGGCCGCAGGGCCGCGCGGCTCAGCCGGGCGCGGCGAGGCGGTGGACCTTCATGGGGCGCAGCGGGTGACCCTTGGGGATGGCGGGGTGGTTGAAGGCGAGATCCGGCGCGGCGGTCATGTTGAGGCGGCGCATCACGGCGAGGGAGGGCGCGTTGAGCGATGGGGCGAAGGCGAGGATTTCAGGGATGCCACGGGCAAAGCCCCATGTGAGCCAGGCCTCGGCGGCCTCGGTTGCCAGCCCCTTGCCCCAGGCCGATGGGGTGAGGCGCCAGCCAACCTCGGTGCAGGGCGAAATGGGCAGCGTTTCGGGCGGGGTGTTGAGGCCGCACATGCCGAGGAGCTCACCGCTGCCCCGGTCGTCAACCGCCGCGAAGGCGAGGCCGTTGATGCGCCATTTTTCAGCGAAGGTGTCCAGCATCCGGGCGGTTTGCGCGCGGGTGTAAGGGGCCGGGAAGAAACGCATGACCTGCGGGTCGGCGTTGATCGCGGCGAAGGGCGCAAGATCGGCCGGGGTGAAGGGGCGCAGGGTGAGGCGGGCGGTTTGCAGCATGGCGGTTGGTCCGGGTGGAGATCGGTGGCTCGCGGGGGTTTCACACCCCCGCACCCCCGTTTCCTCGCGGCGGTTTCACACCCCCGCACCCCCGTGGGATATTTGAGGGGCATTGGGAGTTGGGGCAGTTTGAGAGGGATGGGAGGGGGTGTCTAGCTGTTGGGGAGGCTTTTGTGGCGCGGCATGTGTCGCTTTTGGGATTGCCGTGGCGGTGCTTGGTGGCAGAGTGGCGCTATGTTTGTCAGCACCTTCGAGATGTTCAAGATCGGGATCGGGCCGTCATCGTCGCACACGATGGGGCCGATGCTTGCGGCGGCGGCCTATTTGGAGCGGCTGCGCGGATTGCCCTTTGCGGTGAACGGGGTAAAGGCGGTGCTGCATGGCAGCCTGGCCTTTACCGGGGTGGGCCATGGGACGGATCGCGCGGTGATCCTTGGCCTCGCCGGGCTGTTGCCCGAGAGCTATGAGGCGGGCGCGGCGGAGGCGGCATTGGCAGAGGTGAAGGCCAATGGGGTGATCACGCCCGAGGGTTTGGGGGTGCTGCGCTTTGCGCCGGCCAATGACCTTGTGTTCAACTACGATACCCCCCTGCCCCTGCATCCCAATGGGCTGGCCTTTGAAGCGCTGGACAGGCAGGGCGATGTGATTGATCGCGCGGTGTATTATTCGGTTGGTGGTGGGTTTGTGCTGACCGAAGAGGCGCTTGAGGCCGGGGTTGATACGGCGCCGCGCGGGAAGATTCCGTTTCCGTTTCACTCGGCGGCGGAGATGCTGGAGATGGCCGCCAAGAGCGGGCGCAGCGTGGCCGGGATGAAGCGGGCGAATGAGCGGGTGTTTCGCACGGACGCCGAGATTGACGCGGGGTTGGCGCGGATTTGGCAGGTTATGCGCGATTGCATTGAGCGGGGGCTGCATGAGCGTGGCGAGTTGCCGGGCGGGCTGAGGGTGAAGCGCCGGGCGGCCTTGATCTGGGAAGCGTTGCAGGCCGAGCGGGGCATGAACCTGGCCGCGCCGCATGTGATCAACGACTGGATTTCGACGCTGGCGATGGCCGTAAATGAAGAGAACGCCGCGGGGGGCCAGGTGGTGACAGCGCCGACCAACGGCGCCTCGGGGGTGGTGCCTGCGGTGATCCGCTACTGGCTGGATCATGTGCCGACGGCAAGCGCGGCCAAGCTGGGAGATTTCCTGCTGACGGCGGCGGCGATTGGCGGGTTGATCAAGCATAATGCCAGCATTTCGGGGGCCGAGGCGGGTTGCCAGGCCGAGGTGGGCGCGGCCTCGGCGATGGCGGCAGCGGGGCTGTGCGCGGTGATGGGGGGCAGCGTGGCGCAGGTGGAAAACGCCGCCGAGATCGCGCTGGAACATCATCTGGGCATGACCTGTGATCCGGTGCGCGGATTGGTGCAGGTGCCGTGCATCGAGCGCAACGGCCTTGGTGCGATCAAGGCGGTGAGTGCGGCCTCGCTGGCGCTGCGCGGTGATGGCGCGCATTTTGTGCCGCTGGATGCCTGTATCAAGACCCTCATGGAAACCGGCCGGGACATGAGTGAGAAGTATAAGGAAACCGCGCTTGGCGGACTGGCGGTGAATGTGCCCAACTGTTGAGGCCGCGCGGGGGGGGAAAGGCTTTGGCAACCCGATGGGCGGATCGTTTGGCGCTTGAACCCGCCGGGGGCGCTTTTAGGGTGTGGGGCGGGGCGGATGGGGCGAGAGGCCGCCATTCTGGCAGGGTGGCAGATTTGACAGGGGCAGTGAAAATGATGGATGGCCTTGAAATAAAAACGATTGGCGACACCCGCGTGCTCTTTGTTATGGCGGTGGATGCTGAATATGGCGCGTGCCTGAGGCGGCAGTTTGCGCCGCTGTTTACCGGCGTGGGGCCGGTTGAGGCGGCGGTTGTGGTGACGCGGGCGCTGGCCATGCTTGAGGCGGCGGGCGGCCTGCCGGATATGGTGGTTTCGCTTGGGTCTGCCGGATCGGCCAGTTTGCAGAAAACGCAGGTTTATCAGGCAAGTGCCGTGTCTTACCGGGATATGGATGCCTCGCCTTTGGGCTTTGCCAGGGGGGCAACGCCGTTTTTGGACCTGCCTGCGGTGGTTGACCTGCCATTCGCCATCCCGGGTGTGCCGGAGGCGACATTATCAACCGGGGCGAACATTATTTCGGGCGCGGCTTATGGCGATGTTCCGGCAGAGATGGTCGATATGGAGACCTTCGCCGTGTTGCGGGCCTGCCATGCCTTTGAGGTGGAGCTGGTGGCGCTGCGCGGGATCAGTGACGGCGATCAGGAGCTTGGCGGGGTGGCGGACTGGACCGAGTATTTGCATCTGGTTGATGAAAACCTCGCCCATGCCTGTGATCTGTTGGCGGCGGCGCTGAGCAAATGAGGCGCTAGGCCCAGCGCACCGTTTCGACCCCGGCCAGACGGGCCAGGCGGGCGAGTTCACCGTGAAGCTTATCGGTCCGGTTTGGGGTGGCGGTGATGCCCGGCTCCCACCAGAGGTTACTCACGGTCAGGGTGCCTTCGGCGCGGTTGGCCTTGGCCTCGATCCGGCCCACAAAGCGCGCGCCTTCCAGCAGCGGATAAACGTAGTAGCCCCATTGGCGCTTGGCGGCGGGCACGAACATTTCGACCGTGTAATCAAAGCCGAACAGGCGTTTCAGACGGGTGCGGTCGCGGATAGCGGGATCAAACGGGTTGAGGATGCGCAGGCGCCTCGTGGCGGGTTTGAGAGCGGCGAGGCGCTGCTCGATATCGGGGGTAGCAAGGGCGCGGGTGGTGGTGCCATCGGCGGATTGCACCTCCACCTCCACATGCGGGGCGTGCTTGGCCCAGGTGGTGACTTCACCCGGCTCCACCGCCTCCCAGAACCTGCGGATTTCGGTGGGGGTTGCGACGCCAAGGCGCTTTAGCGCGGCGGTGCAGAGCCAGTTGATTTGCTCCTCTTCACCAAGGTTGGCGCGGCGTAGATCGGCGGGGAAAACCCGCTCGGCGAGGTCATAGAACTTGGTAAAGCCTTCGCGGTGGCATGTCGCCAGCTCCCCCGCATACCAGAGGTAATCAAGCGCCAGTTTATGCGGCGGGCGGCGCCACATTTTGCGCGGGCCTTCGATTTGGGTGTCGAAATGGCGGGTGCAGGCGGGGCCATGCTCGGCGATCTGGCGCTTCACGCTGGCGAGCAGGCTGGTATCGAGGTGTTTGCCGAACCACGAGGAGCGCGCGACCTTGGCCTTCATCCGGGTGAATTGGCGTTGCCACATCGGCAGAAATTCCATCGGCAGCACCGAGGCATCATGGGTGAAATGCTCAAACACCGCGCGATCACGGGCGAGGAGCTTATCGAGCATCGGCTCGCGGTAGCTTTGCGCGCGGCTCCACAGGATATGGTGGTGGGCGCGCGAGATCACCTGGATCGTATCAAGCTGCACGAAGCCAAGGTCATGGATGAGCGCCGCCATATCGCTGCGCCCGGTGGGGGCGGTGGCGAGGTGGTTGGTGGCCAGCCAAAGCCCGCGGGCGGCGCTGTTGGAGATATGCAGGGCGGTCAAGGGCGGCTCCGGGTGAGATCGCCCCATGCCTAGCGCGGCGGAGGGGCGGCGGGCAATGGGGCGGAGGGGCGGTTAGGGGTGTCTGCTGACAGTGGCGGGATGCGACACTGTGGCCGGGCGAATACATTCGAAATCTTGATTTTGAGGGTTAGCTATGGGGGACCGGGGCAGCAGAGCCAAGGCTCGCCGACGTGCCGGAAGAACCACAATGCGCCCCGCCGGGGTGACACCAACGCGGCAACGGCCAAGCGCCGCGCCGCTCAGGAGAAAAACATGCAGACAGCCGATTTTGTGACAACCCTGTTTGACGGAAAATCCAACCCCGCAAAGGTGACCGTGGCGATGACCATGGCGCTCAACGCCGTGAAGGCGGGCCATAGTGCGATGGTTTTGCTGATGGTTGAAGCGGTGGAACTGGGCCTGCCCGAAGCGATGGACGAGCTTGATGTGGGCAAGCCCTTTGAGCCGGTGGGCGACCTGCTGAAAGCCTATCTGGCAGGCGGCGGGCGGATCGGGATTTGCGGCTCCTGCATGATCCACAACGGCTTTACCGCCGAGCAGATGGTCCCCGATTATGAGATCATCACCGCGCCGGAAGTGGTGGAGCTGCTGATGGCCAGCAACGGCTCGCTCCAGATCACCTGAGCAAAGCGCGGGGTTGGCGGGCAACGATCCGGCGACCACGCCCCCTTTTTCGCGCCCCCTTTTTACGCCCATACTGGACGCGCTGCGATGGGCTTTCATTTAGGTTGCGCCACCTGCCCCGCAATCGAAACGACGTTTTGATGCGGGGGGATTATCGCTGACTTTTTCTCGTGGCGCTGCGCAAGGCCAGCTATCATCTGCGCAAAGTCGCCCCTATCGCTCCACCGCGTCCAACGGTTGAAGCGTCTTATGTGATCCATAGTCTTTCAGCGCATCACGCCAGCGTAAGCCATTGCACTTTATGAAGATAACCCCACTCAGACCGCGCCGGGCGTCGTCGCGCGGCGTGCTGTGGCACATCGAGAAACGGGGTTCCAGATGTGCCATTTGTGTGTTGCTCAGCCAGAACAGAGCAGGCATGTCACCGCTCGATTTTCGAACGGTGAACCATGCTGCCCGGCCAGACTCAATGGGTGGTCTTGAACTTAATACTGACCCATTTCAACTACTTGCTCTTCTATAACGTCTCCCGAAGATGAGATTGCTTTCACGACGGCAAAGTAATTGTTTCCCTTTCCGCCAGAGCAAGGCGGCATGTAGCCGTCTGAGGCATATTCTCCGGTGCCTTTTGCTGGCGAAACCACCTTGGCGTCACCCGGCAATTCTCCGGCCAGGCCCGGTACAGAGTAAATATCCGCAGATGAGCCTTCTACCGGATATCCGATGACGCCATGGCCGCCATTTTCCGAGAGCGGTGGGTAATCGCGGTCATTGAACTCGACATGTACCAAAGCTGTTCCGCTCGGCAGGCTGCTGATTTGCATCGGGGGGGTAGAACCGTTCCCATCAAAGAGAGTGCATTGCTGCCCTTCAGGCACCGTTTTGCCATCCCAGCCACCGCCCAATTGGATCGACATATCAGCGTGAGCCATACCGGCTGTCAGTAAGAGTGCCGCGCATGATGTAATGAGCTTTTTCATTTGTAGTCTCCAGATTGATCCTTGTTTATTTGGGATGGTATCAATTTGACCTTCGTTGTCCAAGTGTTCAGCCCCGGCATCTGGTGGATCGCGTTTGGGATGAGACGATCTGGCTCTGATCTCAGGGGTTTACAGGTGTATTCTTACGGGGGGGCGACCGCTGGGCGTCATTGTCCTGTTGCCGGTGGGTGTGTGGCGGGTATGGCGCTGAGGATGTGCTGCAATAATGGGTTGTGCAGGGAGGTTGGAGCTTGCGGAATAGGCTCAAGGTTAACCCGCTCCGCCGCGCTTGCACTTCGCCCTTGCCTCCCCCCGCCATCGCCCGCAGTCTTGCGCTTATGACAAGCAAGACCCGCACCCGCTCCGCTCCGATGTCGCTGCAATCTGCGGCCACCCTGCCCGCCTCTGCGCTGCCCTCCTCGGAGCTGGCCTTTGCGCGCACTGAATACCATGAGCGGCTGGCAACAGTGCGCGCCTCGATGGAGGAGGCCGGGCTGGAGGCGCTGGTGATCACCGACCCTTCCAACATGTGTTGGCTCACCGGGTATGATGGCTGGTCGTTTTATGTGCATCAGTCGGTGCTGGTGGGGCTGCACGATGATCCGATCTGGTGGGGCCGTGGGATGGATGCCGCCGGGGCCAGGCGAACGGTGTGGATGGGGCATGACCGTATTGTCGGCTATGAGGATTGGCTGGTGCAAAACCCCGAGGCGCATCCGATGACCGAGCTTGCCAAGCTGGTCAGCGATGCGGGTTTCGCCAAGGCGCGGATCGGGGTGGAGCTGGACAATTACTATTACAGCGCGGCGGCGCATATTGCGCTTGGCAAAGGGTTGCCGGAGGCCGATCTGGCCGATGCGACCGGCCTGGTGAACTGGTGCCGCGCGGTGAAATCGCCCGCCGAGATCAGCTATATGCGGCGTGCGGGCGAGATCGTGACGGAGATGCACGCCACCATTGCCGAGCTGGCTGAACCGGGGATGCAGAAAAACGCGCTGGTCGCCGAGATCCTGAAAACCGGCACGCTGGGCACCCGTGGCGCCTGGGGCGATTACCCCGCGATTGTGCCGATGACGCCCTCGGGGAAAGATGCCACAGCGCCGCATTTGACCTGGGACGGCGCGCCCATTCCGCGGGGCTTGCCGACCTTCTTTGAGATCGCCGGCTGCCACCGCCGCTACCATTGCCCGCAGAGCCGTACCCTGTTTTTTGGCGAGCCACCCGCCAAGTATCGCCGCGCCGAAGAGGCGCTGATGGCAGCCACGGCGGCGGTGATGGGCTCAGCGCGCCCCGGCGCGGCCTGTGAGGATGTGGCAAGGGCGTTTTCCAGCACACTCAGCCGGTATGGCTTTGAGAAAGACAGCCGCTGTGGCTATTCGGTGGGCCTGTCTTACCCGCCCGATTGGGGCGAGCGCACGATGAGCCTGCGCCAGGGGGATATGACCGAACTTCGTCCGGGGATGGTGTTTCACTTCATGCCGGGGCTTTGGCTGGATGATGGTGGGATCGAGCTGACAGAGACCATGCTGATCAACGAAGCCAGTTCCGAATACCTTGCCAACACACCTGCCGGGTTGCTGGTGAAGCCTTGACCGGGGCGGGTGTGGTGCCGGGTGGCACCGCCGGGCGGGGGTTTTGCACCCCCGCACCCCCGCAGGATATTTGAAGAGCGATGAGAAGCAGGGTTTCGGCGGGCCGCAGGTGAGCGGTTGGGGGACGAGCCGGGATGCAAACTGCCAGTGCATCATTGGGACCGGGCGGCGGCTGATCTGGGCGCGGCGCCCTCTTGGCCCGGAGAGATAGGTTGGGTGGATGTTGGAGAAACCCACCATGGCAGAGGCCGGGAGGTAGCTTGCCAAGGAGGCAGCGCTTGGCCGTGGCATCCGGGGCATTGAGGGTGGATAGGGCGAGGGGGGGATTTTCGGTTGATAGCCCGGCTCGATGATTTGCGACGCGCTTTGCAAGTGATGTCAGGGCAAGGATGTCGCAGCTTGGGCCGCTGAGGCGGTTCCTGGGCGGGCGGTGGAGGTATTTGCGGCGGTCAGCTGGGCGGGGCGAAACACGGATCACGCGCCGGTGCGCGGGGCTGAAACGGTTGGCGTGCTGGAGAGAGGGCGCTTCTCCGAAAGGCCCGGACGTGCTGTCATTCATGGTTGCGTAGACCGCTTTGAGGCATTGCCCGGAATAGCTGTCACATCGGGGCGGCGCGTTTCGCCGAAGGTGACACGCCGGGAAACGCCCTTGGCGTTTTGGTTTGCGGGGCGGCGGCTTGCGGGGGGCGGCGGCGCGAAATATGACATTGTCATGCAACATGCGGACCGCCCCCTTTTAGGCATTGCGCTCATGCTGGGGTTTTGCCTGTTGGCGCCCTTGGGCGACGCGCTGGCCAAGCTTCTGGGCGGGCAGGTGCCGCTCAGCCAGTTGGTGTTTTTCCGCTTTGCGATTCAGGCGGCGATTCTGTTGCCGATTGTGCGGTTCAGCGCCCGCACGCTGCGGATGAGTCGCCGTGCCTTTGGCTTTACGGTGATCCGCACGGTGCTGCATACCCTCGGGATCAGCATGATGTTTCTCAGCCTGCGGTTCTTGCCGCTGGCAGATGCGGTGGCGATTGCCTTTGTGATGCCGTTTCTGCTGTTGCTGTTGGGCTGGGCGTTTTTGGGGGAAGAGATCGGCTCACGCCGTTTGACGGCCTGCGCGGTGGGTTTTGTTGGCACCTGCATGGTGATCCAGCCCTCCTTCGTTGCGGTTGGCTGGGCCGCGTTGCTGCCGCTGGGGGTGGCGGTGAACTTCTCGTTCTTCATGTTGGTGACGCGGGCGATGCGCGCGGATGTGGACCCGGTCTCGATGCAGGCCATGAGCGGGCTGCTCGGCACCCTGCTGCTGGCACCGCTCCTGCTGGTGGCCGATGGCAGCCTGTGGGAAGAGTTCAACACCATCACCCCTGCCCCCGCCACATGGGGGCTGATCCTTGCGATGGGCGGCGTCGGCACGATGGCGCATCTGGTCATGACCTGGAGCCTGCGCTACGCCCCCACCACCACGCTTGCGCCGATGCAATATCTTGAGATCCCCTTCTCGACCCTGGTGGGCTGGCTGGTTTTCAAGGATTTCCCCAATGGCCTTGCGCTTGGCGGCATCGGGGTGACGATTGCAGCGGGGCTTTACATCATTTGGCGGGAGCAGCGGTTAGGGCGGCAATCACAGCGTCCAGCGCCTCCGGCGGCGTGATCGCGACCATGCCGGGCGCGTCCATTTGCAGGTGAACCGGCCCGGTCACCCGGTTGGAGGTGCCAATCCGCCCCGCCGGGGTAAAGGTGAGCCCGTCGATCGGCCATTCCAGCCCCTTTGAGCGGCCTGTGACAGGGGCCAGCGGGTAAAGAGAAAAGCGGCTGTCTGGCGGCAGCGCAAGGCTGATCTCGGGCGGCAGGGCAAAGGCGATATCCTCGGCGCCGAGCAGCACCACCGGACGGGAGCAGGCGGTGATCGCGGTCAGCGCCGCCAGTTGATGATCAAGCCGCGCACCCAGAAAGCCCACCGCCAGCACCAACGGCGCGCGCACCCGCGCGAGACATTTCTCAAAATCCGTGCTGTCCTGTTCGGGGATGTGATGCAGGGTGTCGCGGGGCAGATTGGCCCGCGCCGAGGCGCTCAAACTGTCGAAATCGCCGATCACCGCGCCAGGTTTTAACCCATACTTCAGCGCCACATCACCGCCGCCATCGGCACAAATCAACAAAGGAGCGCGCATTAAGGCGATTTTAAGGCAAGGCTCGCTAACCTCTCCACCACCCAGAAGCGTAATGTTTTCAGGGGAATCGATCAGGAAATCCGTCATGCGCCCCTCTTGCCCGCTTTATGCGATGGTCACAATGAAGCCCAGAAATGATACCCGAAAATTCCCCACTCTGTTGCTTGAAACGAACCAATACGTGGTAAACAAACCCCGCTGGGTGGAAAGAAAGCGAGCAGCACAATGATGGGATCAAGCAAGATTCTCACGGTGTCCTACGGAACGTTCTCCTGCACGCTGGAGGGCTTTGACGATAGTTTCGGCACGATGAAGGCGATTGCGGAGTATTTTCGCGATCTGGCCGCGGATGACCGTTACTTCGGCGCCGAACCGCCAACACCGGATGCAGATATGCTCCAGCGCATTGCCGAAAAGGAAATCCAGCGCCGGGTCGAGGCCAAGGTCTCGGACACCGGCATCCTGCTGCGCGCCTCCGATGGTGTCGCCGCGCCTGCGGTTGCCGCCGAGAGCAGCGATGCACCCGCTGCCCGCCCCGAGCAGGTGAGCGAAACCTTGGCCGAACGCGAGGCCGAGGCCGTATCAGAGGTGCCGCAAGCGCCCCCTATCGAGGACCCTTACGGCGATATCGCCGACATCCCCAGCGACAGCGTGGCCGCCAAACTCGCCCGCATCCGTGCCGTGGTGAACAAACCCGCCGACCAGGCCGGCCTCACCGCCGCCTTCGCCGACATGGGAGAGGCGGAAGCCAACGAAACCCCCGCCGATGCGCCGGTGGAAATTGAAGACGCCAGCTTTGAGGTTGAAGAGGCCGAGGAGACTGGGCGCGAGGAAGCGGAAGCTGCTGAACGTGAAGCTGCCGAACAAGCCGCCCGCGAGAAGGCAGAAGCCGCTGAGCGTGAGGCCGCAGAACAGGCCGCCCGTGAAAAGGCAGAAGCTGCCGAGCGTGAGGCCGCAGAACAGGCCGCCCGTGAAAAGGCAGAAGCCGCTGAGCGTGAAGCTGCCGAACAGGCCGCTCGTGAGAAGGCCGAAGCTGCCGAGCGTGAAGCTGCCGAACAGGCCGCCCGTGAAAAGGCCGAAGCTGCCGAACGTGAGGCCGCAGAACAGGCCGCCCGTGAAAAGGCCGAAGCTGCCGAACGCGAGGCCGCAGAACAGGCCGCCCGTGAAAAGGCCGAAGCTGCCGAACGTGAGGCCGCAGAACAGGCCGCCCGTGAAAAGGCCGAAGCTCTGGATGAGCCTGAAGACGCTTTCGCCGCCGCCCTCGCCAGCTTCGAGGAAGACACTGAGGAAGACATCACCGGCGAGCCTGTCGATATGTCCGATGTGATCAGCCAACTCGACCAAAACACCTATGCCGTTGGCGCTCTGGACGGGGATGATCTCTCCGCCAAAGGACCGGACAGCGCGGCCCCCGACGAGGCCGATGAGGCCCGCGACACAGGCATGGATGACACCGCCCCAGCCGCCGCTCAACCCGAACGCAAGCGCACCCGCGTGATCAAGGTGAAACGCTCTGCCATGGCCTCTGCCCTGACTGCTTTGGGCATCAGCAAGCCGGATGAGGCCCAGCCCACCCCGGCCAAGCCCGAGGATGCAACCGAAGGCCCCACCAGCAGCCTGACCCCTGAGGCAGAAGCCGAGTTGATGGCAGAACTGGCCGCCGTTGAGCAGGAATTGGGCGTTTCCGAGCCGCAGGCCCCCTCTTACCCGGACACCCCGCACAGCGACGCGGCAGGCGATCTGGCCGAGGCCATGGCCGAGGAGCCGTCGCTCGCCGGTGGCATCGACCTTGGTGAAGAGGCCTCCCGCCGTGCTTTCCTGGCGCAAAACGAGGCCGAGCGCTCGGCTCTCGCGATGGCTGAGGAAACCGCCGAAATCATCGAGGCCGAAGCTATGGCCGAGGATGCCTTTGAAGAGGCGCTTCAAGACCTCTCGGAAGAAACGCCCGAAGCGCTAGCAGAAGACACGACCGAGGAGCTTGCGCAAGACAGCTTCGATGAGCCGGATGAAACGCCTGGCGATGACGAGATGCTTCAGGCGATCGCCGCCGTCACCGGCGCGCCCGCCGAAATGGCAACACCGGTGCGCGAAGCCCTCGCCGCCGTCGCCGAAGCAGGCGAGACCGAGGTTGACGAAGCCGAGCTTGGCGAAGCTGAGCCTGACGACAGCGAACCTGACGACAGGTTTGATGCCGAGGCGCTCGAAGCCTTGAGCGATGAGGTGATCGACCTTGAGCCACGCGCAGACGAGGTCGAAGACGAAGATCTGATCGCCCCAACCGACGAGGCCATTCTCGACGCCAACGAAGACGCACCCACCAGCCAGGAACTTGAGGGGCTGGTCGCGCAAATGGCAGAAGAGGCCGAGAACGAAGGGCGCTACGAAGCCGCCCGCACGCGCCGTGACCGGATCGTCTCCGGCGAACAGGCCGATGACCGGCTTGATCGGCTGATGGACGAAACCGAAGGCAAGCTGCAAGGCCCCGAGATGGAGCGCCGCCGCTCGGCCATCGCCCATCTTAAGGCTGCCGTTGCCGCCACCAAGGCCGAGGGCGGTGACCGGCTTGACCGGGGTGCCGATGAAGCCCGCGCCTATCGCGAAGATCTCGCCTCGGTGGTCCGCCCCCACAGCTCGGTTGAGTCTGATGAGGGCGAAGAGGTGAACGAGGCAGACGCCGAATCCGAGGCCGAGTCCAGCGCGCCTTTGGTCGAGGACGCCCCGCAAGAGGCCGCTACAACCAGCGCCCCACAAGAGGCGGAAGGTGACAGCGCGCCCCCTGTCGGCGATGTGGTTGACCTGCACGACCCCGCCACGGAAGAGCAGCAGGCCGCGCCGGCCCGCCCGCGCCGCCCGGTGTTGCGCAAGGCAAAAACCCAGCGCCCCGGCGGCTCGCCGCTGATGCTGGTCTCAGAGCAGCGCATCGACGAAAGCCTCGCGGCCCAGGTCCCCTCTGGCCCGGTGCGCCCGCGCCGCGTCACCGAGCGTTCGCTCGGCGCTGATCTCCCCGAGGTGGATGACCGCGGCGCGCCGCAAGGCATGGTTAAATCCGATGCGCAGGCGACCGGCATCTTTACCGATTGCGAAAACTTCGAGGACTTCGCGGAAAAAATGGGTGCTGACGGCCTGGAAGACATGCTGGAATGCGCCGCCGCCTATGCCTCTTACGTCGAAGGCCAGCCGCACTTCTCGCACCCGCAGATCATGCGCGCCGTCGCCGGACTGAAAAAGGCCGAAGCGTTCTCACGCGAAGACAGCCTGCGCAGCTTTGGCCAGCTTCTGCGCCAGGGCAAGATTCGCAAGCTGAAGCGAGGCCAGTTCACGCTTTCGCAATCTTCTCAGTATACCCCTGAAAAGCGCCGGGCCGCGCTCTGAAAAGAGCCGCCCGCAGCTTGTAGGGTATTGAGTGACAGCGGGGCGTGGCCTTACGGGCGCGCCCCGTTTTTTTGCGTTGTCCGGCGCTGTTGCGCGTCCGGCAAGGATATTTGGCGCGTGGCAATCACAGCGGCACCACTCATTTTCTTTCTGAAAATATCCAATGGCCCCCGTCCGCCACAGGCGCTGCATCCCCTCCGGCGCGCAGCACAGGCCAGAGGGCCCAATCACAAAATAGAATGCGCCGCAGGCGCGCAATTGGATCCGCTCAGTCCTGGCGCTCGTCTTCGGGCTCTTCCTTGCCAACGCCCCGGAACAGGAACTTGAAGGGCAGTGCCCAGAGGAAGCCAAGCACCACATAAACCGCCAGTTCCAGCAGGATCGGCGGGCGGGGGATCAGGCTCAGCAGCCACCACGACAGCGCGATATAGGCGGGCAATCCAACCACCAGCAAAACCAGCACCCAGCGCCTGCGGGCTTTCCAACTCAGAGCCATCAGTCGGCAAACGGGTCGGTGACAAGGATCGTGTCTTCGCGCTCGGGCGAGGTGGACAGGAGCGCCACCGGGCACTCGATCAGCTCTTCCACGCGCTTGACGTATTTGATCGCATTGGCGGGCAGGTCATTCCACGAGCGCGCGCCTTCGGTGCTTTCTGACCAGCCGGGCATATCCTCATAGATCGGGGTACAGCGGGCCTGGGCATCGGCGGCGGTGGGCAGGTAATCAAGCCGGGCGCCATCAAGCTCATAGCCCACACAGATCTTCAGGGTTTCAAACCCGTCGAGCACATCGAGCTTGGTGAGCGAAATCCCGGTAACGCCGGAGGTGGCGCAGGTTTGGCGCACCAAAGCGGCATCGAACCAGCCGCAGCGGCGTTTGCGCCCGGTCGTGGTGCCAAATTCATGGCCGCGTTCACCAAGGCGCTGGCCGTCCGCGTCATCCAGCTCGGTCGGGAACGGGCCTTCGCCGACGCGGGTGGTATAGGCCTTCACGATGCCGAGCACATAATCAATCGCGCCGGGGCCAACGCCCACGCCGGTGGCGGCCTGCCCGGCGATCACGTTGGAGGAGGTCACAAAGGGATAGGTGCCAAAGTCGATATCGAGCAATGCGCCCTGTGCGCCTTCAAACAGGATGCGCTTGCCGGCCTTGCGCTTTTCATTCAGCACTTTCCAGACCGGCGCGGCGAAGGGCAGCAACTCAACGGCGATGTCACGCAGCGCCGCGATCAGGGCTTCGCGGTCGACCGGATCAATACCAAGGCCCCGGCGCAGCGGATCGTGGTGCTGCAAGGCGCGGTCCACCCGGGCCTCCAGTGTCGCCGGATCGGCCAGATCGGCCACCCGGACCGAGCGGCGGCCGACCTTGTCTTCATAGGCCGGGCCAATGCCGCGCCCGGTGGTGCCGATCTTGGTGCCCTTCGAGGCCGCCTCTTCACGGGCGCGGTCAAGCTCACCGTGGATGGGCAGGATGAGCGGTGTGTTCTCGGCCACCATCAGGGTTTCTGGTGTGATCTCAACACCTTGCTCGCGGATCGTCGCAATCTCTTTCATCAGGTGCCACGGATCGAGCACCACGCCATTACCAATGACCGAGAGTTTGCCGCCGCGCACAACGCCCGATGGCAGCGCATGCAGCTTGTAAACCTTGCCGTCGATCACCAGCGTGTGACCGGCATTATGACCGCCCTGAAACCGCGCAATCACGTCCGCGCGCTCCGAGAGCCAATCAACGATCTTGCCCTTCCCTTCGTCACCCCACTGGGCTCCGACGACGACGACATTGGCCATGGGCCTACCTCCGGCTGAGAAATCCGCGCTCGTCTTATCGGCAAGCGGGCCGGGTTGAAAGCGGTATTGTGAGGTGCGGCAGGGGTTGCAGCATAGCGCGAAGCGAATTAGATACCCGGCCAAACCAAGCGGGAAGCCTTCATGCAAAACGTCATCCTCACCGTCCATTTGATTCTGGCCCTGTGCCTGATCGGTGTTGTGCTTCTCCAGCGCGCTGAGGGCGGCATGGGCGCGATGGGCGGCGGCGGTGCCGGCGGCGGTGGCGTCATGTCGGGGCGGGCGGCGGCCACGGCCCTTGGCAAGCTCACATGGATCTTGGCCATCGGATTTATCTGCACCTCGATTGCGCTGACCATTCTGGCGGCGATTGATGCAGGCTCGGCCTCGGTCACCGACCGGATCGGCGGCGGCGATGCGCCGGTGGCGGCTGAAGGCGATGGGGTATTGCCAGAGCTGCCTGACGGCGCTGATCTGCTTCCGCCAAGCGCCACCGAGCCGGGCGAGGACGATCTGGTGCCGCGCGCCGCTGACTAGGGCGCGCCGGCCCCCGCCCTGCCCCGCCTCGCGGCGGGCCGAGGACACGACACCCAGACAAACCACAAGACGTAGCGGCAATGCCGCAATTTTAATCAAGATGATGCGGGTCGTGTAGACTCCGGCCCGCGAATCTCCTATAGCTCAAATCCCGTGATGAGGCGCAGTTTTTGCTCGCGCTTTTGCACAGAGTCGAGCGGCAATTGGCGACAGATCACGGGGAGCCCACCACCACATGGCACGTTTCATTTTCATCACCGGCGGCGTGGTTTCCTCCCTCGGGAAGGGCCTTGCTTCGGCGGCTGTGGGCGCGCTTTTGCAGGCACGCGGCTTCTCGGTGCGGCTGCGCAAGCTTGATCCTTACCTCAACGTTGATCCCGGCACGATGAGCCCGTTTGAGCATGGCGAGGTTTTCGTTACGGATGACGGCGCCGAGACCGACTTGGACCTTGGCCATTACGAGCGCTTCACCGGGGTGGCCGCGCGCGCCACCGATAGCGTGAGCTCGGGGCGGATTTACTCCAACGTGCTCGAAAAGGAGCGCCGGGGCGATTATCTGGGCAAGACGATTCAGGTGATCCCGCATGTCACCAACGAGATCAAGGATTTCATCTCGATCGGGGAGGATGAGGTGGATTTCATGCTCTGCGAGATCGGCGGCACGGTGGGGGACATCGAAGGCCTGCCGTTTTTCGAGGCGATCCGCCAGTTCGCGCAGGACAAGCCGCGCGGCCAATGTGTGTTCATGCACCTCACGCTGCTGCCCTTCATCAAGGCCTCGGGCGAGTTGAAAACCAAGCCGACCCAGCACTCGGTGAAAGAGCTGCGCTCCATCGGCCTTGCGCCGGATATTCTGGTGTGCCGCGGTGAAGGCGCGATTCCGCAAAAAGAGCGCGACAAGCTGGCGCTGTTTTGCAACGTGCGCCCCGAGGCGGTGATTGCCGCGCCCGACCTTGCCAGCATTTACGAAGCCCCCCTCGCCTATCACCGCGAGGGCCTGGATCAGGCGGTGCTGGATGCCTTCCAGATCACCCCCGCGCCCAAGCCCAACCTCACCCGCTGGCTGGATGTGTATGACCGCATCCACAAGACCGACGGCGAGGTGAAAGTGGCGATTGTGGGCAAATATACCCAACTTGAGGATGCGTATAAATCCATCGCTGAGGCGCTCACCCATGGCGGGATGGCCAACCGGGTGAAGGTGAAGATCGAGTGGGTCGATGCCGAGCTGTTTGACCGCGAGGATGCCGCGCCGCACCTTCAGGGCTTCCACGCGATCCTTGTGCCCGGCGGCTTTGGCGAGCGCGGCACCGAGGGCAAGATCAAGGCGGCGCAGTTCGCCCGAGAGCGCAAGATCCCCTACCTCGGGATTTGCCTTGGGATGCAGATGGCGGTGATCGAAGCCGCCCGCAACCTCGCCGGGATGGGCACGGCCGGCTCCGAGGAGTTTGACCATGAATCCGGGAAAAAGCGTTTTGAGCCGGTGGTTTACCACCTGAAAGAGTGGGTGCGAGGCAATGCCAAGGTGACCCGCAAGGCGGATGATGACAAGGGCGGCACGATGCGCCTTGGGGCCTATGATGCGGTGCTTGAGGAAGGCTCGAAAGTGGCCGGGATCTACGGGATGACCAACATCGACGAGCGCCACCGCCACCGCTACGAGGTGGATATCAAGTATCGCGAAAAGCTTGAGGGCAAAGGGCTGAGCTTTTCAGGGATGAGCCCGGACGGGCGCTTGCCGGAAATCGTGGAAGTGAAAGATCACCCGTGGTTCATCGGGGTGCAGTTTCACCCCGAGTTGAAGTCAAAGCCCTTCGCGCCGCATCCGCTGTTTGCCGATTTCGTGCGCGCGGCGGTTGAAAATTCGCGGCTGGTTTAAGGCGTAAAGCAGCAGGGGGGCGGCAAATGTTTACCGAGTTTCTTCAACGGCTTACCGGGGTGGCCAAGTCCCCCGAGGCGCAGCTTCCGGAGCCGGATGCCAAGCTGGCCCTTGCCGCGCTGATGGTGCGGGTCGCCAAGAGTGACAACTGCTACCAGGTGTCAGAGATTTCGCTGATCGATAGTTATCTGGCGCAGCATTTCGGGCTGGGTCCGGTGGAGGCCGCCAAGATGCGGGCCAAGGCCGAGAAGCTGGAGCATCAGGCCCCGCCCACCGGCACCTTCACCGGGCTGATCCGCGACTCGGTACGCTATACCGAGCGGCTGGAAGTGCTGGTGGCGCTGTGGGCCGTCTCCATGGCCGATGGTGTCAAGCGCGCCGAAGAGGCCGAGGTTGTCGCGCGGACCGCCGCCGCGCTGGGGATCACCGATGAGGATGCCGCCGAGGTTGCCGCCCGCTACGCCCCCTGAGCGCAAGTGCGCGGCAGATCGGCCACGCGGTTGCAGCGCCCCGAAAGCTCGCTATATCTTCGGGCATGTTTGCAGATTTCCTCCGCCGCCTCACCGCCCCGCAGCCCGAGCGCCTGCCCGACCCCGATGCCAGGCTGGCGTTGACCGCCCTGATGGTGCGGATTGCCCGCTCTGATGGCGATTACTCCGATGTTGAGATCAGCCAGATCGACAGGCTGACCGCGCGCCGCTACGGCCTTTCGCCGTTTGAGTCCGCCGAGCTGCGTGGGCAGGCCGAACGGTTGGAGGCCGAGGCCCCCGATACGGTGCGCTTCACCCGCGCGATCAAGGATGCGGTCGCCTATGAGGAGCGCGAAGGCGTGGTAGAGGCGCTGTGGGCGGTGGTGCTGGCCGATGGACATCGGGATGCACAGGAAGATTCGCTGGTGCGGCTGGTGGCCAATCTGCTCGGCGTGAATGACCGCGATTCGGCGATGGCCCGCCACAGGGTTGAGGCCGAAAGCTGAGCCGCGCCGCCCTGCCCGCTCAGGTTGCGCCAGAGTGACCTAACGACAGAACATATTGCATTCGCAGCAATTCTGCGCCCTACTTTGCTTTTGACCCATAACACCAGAGGCCGCGTGACCAGCCAGCCGCCCGTTATCGAAATCAATGGCCTGCATAAGGCGTATGGCGACCTTGAGGTGCTCAAGGGCGTGGGCCTGCGTGCCGAGAGGGGGCAGGTTGTGTCACTGATCGGTTCGTCCGGCTCTGGCAAATCCACCCTGCTGCGCTGCGCCAACCTGCTGGAAGACAGCCAGCAAGGCGAGATCCTGTTTCAAGGCGAGCCGGTAAAGTGGAAGGGCACAGGCGCCTCGCGCCGCCCGGCGGACGGCAAGCAGGTTTTGCGCATCCGCACCAATCTTTCGATGGTTTTTCAGCAGTTTAACCTTTGGGGGCACATGACGATCCTGCAAAATGTCATGGAAGCACCGGTGACGGTTCTCAAACGCGACCGCGCCGAGGTGGAACGCGCCGCGCGGGCCTATCTTGAGAAGGTGGGGATCGGGGACAAGGCCGATGTCTACCCCGCGCAGCTATCGGGCGGGCAGCAACAGCGCGCCGCGATTGCCCGTGCGCTGGCGATGGAGCCGGAGGCGCTCTTGTTTGATGAGCCGACCTCGGCGCTTGATCCCGAGCTTGAGCAAGAGGTTGTGAAGGTCATCAAGGCGCTGGCCACCGAGGGGCGCACCATGCTGATCGTCACCCATGACATGCGCATGGCGCACGATGTTTCGGACCATGTGATCTTTCTTCACCAGGGGGTGATCGAAGAGGAAGGCGCCCCGGCAGAACTGTTTGGCGCGCCGAAATCCGAGCGATTGCAAGGGTTTCTCTCACACTCGGGGCAGGTGGCATGATCGGGCGCTTTGTTCTGGTGCTTCTGGCGCTTGGCCTGTTTGGGGCGCTTTCGACCCGCGCCATGGCGCAGACCGTGCGGATTGGCACCGAGGGCAAGTTTCCGCCCTTCACCTACGTGGATCGCGCCGGAGAGTTGCGCGGGTTTGACATTGATCTCGGTCGCGAGATTTGCCGCCGCGCGGCGCTGAAATGCGCCTTTGTGCTCAACGATTGGAACAGCATCCTCGATAACCTTCTGGCCGGAAAATACGATGTGGTGATGGCTGGCATGGCAATCACCAAGGCGCGCTCCGAGCGGGTGGCCTTTTCGGTGGGCTATGATGGCGGCGGCAAAACCGCGACCGCTGTGCTGATCCGCTCAGACGGGGCCACGGCGGATTGGCCGGTGGTGGCCGTGCAGGAAAAAACCGTGCACGCGGATTGGGTGCGCAACAATGGCTATCGCGCCCACGGCTTTCCCACGCTGGTGGCCGCCGTTGAGGCGGTTTGGCAGGGCAAGGCGGATCAGGTGATCGGGCCGCTGGCATTTTTGGAAGGCGCGGCGCGGGCCGGAGGGGGCAAGATCGAAATCACCGAAACCTTCGGCATCCCCGCAGGGGCCACCGCGGCTGCCTTTCGCCCCGAAGACAACGATCTGCGCCGCCAATGGGATGCCGCCATCCAAGCGATGCAGGACGACGGCGAACTGGACCGCCTGCGGAAGATCTGGTTTGCCTCTGGCGGAACAGATTAACACGCAATAACAACGCTATAACAACCGATACCAACAGGAGACACACAGTGATGATGATGAAAAAACTGTTCACATTCGGCGCCGCGCTTGCCCTCACCGCAGGCACAGCCATGGCCGAAAGCCACGCACAAACCGTGCGCATGGGCACCGAGGGCGCCTACCCTCCCTACAACTTCCTCAACGATGCAGGCGAGGTGGATGGCTATGAGCGCGACGTAGGCGACGAGCTGTGCAAGCGCGCTGAGCTCAGCTGCGAATGGGTGACCAACGATTGGGATTCGATCATCCCCAACCTCGTGTCCGGCAACTATGACACCATCATCGCCGGCATGAGCATCACCGACGAGCGCGACGAGGTGATCGACTTTTCCGAGGCCTACTTCCCGGCGGACCCTTCGGCCTTTGCCTCGATGTCCGACAGCTTTGACGGCACCGGCGTGATCGCCGCGCAAACCGGCACCATCCAGGCCAGCCACGTTGCCAGCATGGAAGGCGCAACCCTGATTGAGTTCGCCACCCCTGACGAAACCGTTGCCGCCGTGAAAAACGGTGAGGCCGATGCGGCGCTCGCCGACAAGGCCTTCCTTGAGCCGATCGTGGCCGAAGACGCCGAGCTGATGTTTGCCGGGGACGATGTGGTTCTGGGAGACGGCATTGGTGTGGGCGTGCGCGAAAGCGACGGCGAGCTGAAGGAAAAGCTCAACGTGGCCATCGCCTCCATGAAGGAAGACGGCACCCTCAACACGCTGATCGAAAAGTGGTTTGAAGGGATGAAGGGCCCCTACTAACCTGCAAAGCGGCCAGCGGGGCGGCCACAAAAGCCGCCCCCACAGCCCATAGGGATGACCTGCACCGACCCAGAAAGCCTTCATGGCATCGCATGGCTCGCCTGCTACCTCAGCAGCGGCAAGCACATGCTGTTTTACAGCAGCTTCGGCACGGTGCTGCTGTTGCTTGCCATCACCGCGCCGGTTTCGCTTGCCTTTGGCTTTATGGGCGCAATGGCGGCGCGGGCCGGGTTTGCACCGCTGCGCTGGCTTGGCCTTGCCTATACCTCGGTGGTGCGCGGCGTGCCCGATATCGTGTTTTTCCTGTTCTTCGTGATCGCGCTGGATCAGGGCATTGAATACCTGCGCCACGAGGCCCTTTGCCCCGGCTGGACAGAGCCGGTGCGCCAGGGCAATGACTTTATCGTTTGCCCCGAGGCCAAGGCCCCGCTTTCGACCGCGCCGCAATGGGTGCATGAGGTTTATAACTTCATGCTCGCGGTCTTTACCTTTGCCATCGTGTTCGGAGCCTTTGCCGCCAACGTGCTGATCGGCGCGATGCGGGCGGTGCCACGCGCGCAGATGGAAACCGCCGAAGCCTATGGCATGTCCCGCCGTCAGGCCTTTTGGCGCATCCTCGTGCCGCAAATGTGGACCTACGCCCTGCCCGGCCTGTCAAACCTGTGGATGATCCTCATCAAGGCAACGCCACTGCTGTTTTTGCTCGGGGTCGAGGATATTGTTTACTGGGCGCGCGAGCTGGGCGGCTCGAAAAATCCGCGCTTCTCGTCCTATCCGCATGGCGACTGGCGGATCTACTATTTCCTTGCATTGCTGGTGTTTTACCTCGCGCTGACCAAGGTGAGCGAGGTGGGTTTGGGCCGCCTCACCCGCAGGCTTTCGCACGGGCAGGCCACGGCGGCGGGTGAAGCGATGCGAAAGGCCGGGGCATGACCTGCGCTGAAACCTTCTCGGCCTATTGGCTGCGCTCGCTGGGGATTGGCGAGCGGCTGTTGCCCAGGGCCGATATCACCCTGTGCGACCAGATCGTGCTGATCGGCTCCGGGCTGATCTGGAACGTGTATTTCGGGGTGCTCGCGCTGCTTTTCGGCTTCTTTTTGTCGATCACCGTGGCGATGGGCAAGGCCTCGCCCCATGTCTGGATTCGCAAACCTGCCGAGTGGTTCATCTTCCTGTTTCGCGGCTCGCCGCTGTTTATCCAGTTCTTCCTCGCCTACCTGTTTTTCCTGCAACTCAAACGGCTTGGGATTGGCAGCGATCTACTCACCTCGGCTGCCGCAGGGGCCGTTGTGGTGCTGGTGCTGAACACCGCCGCCTACTCCGGCGAAATCTTTTATGGCGCGCTGCGCTCGATCCCCAAGGGGGACCTTGAGGCCGCCGATGCCTATGGCCTTTCCGGCTGGCACCGCTTTCGCCGCGTCACCTACCCCACCATGCTGCGGCTGGCCTGGCCCGCCTATACCAACGAGGCGATCTTCCTGTTCCACGCCACAACGCTGGTGTTTTTCTCGGGCTTTCCGGCGTGGCAGCAACAGGGCGATGCGCTTTATTATGCAACCTATTTTGCCGATAAAACCTTCAACCCATTCGTGCCCTACCCGATTGTTGCCATCTACTTCGTGCTGCTCACCCTCACGGTCATCGCCGGCTTTGGCGTGGCCAACCGGCGGCTGAACCGGCACCTGCCGCAAGAGCGCCGCACCCGCCTCAAGATCAGGCCGCAGGTGATCCGCTGAAATGCGCTAACGCTTGCGCCGCATCGCGCGCAGGAATAGCGTATTTGCGAGCCATTTAGGAGGCATTCCATGCTGATCGGTATCCTGCAATGCGGCCATATCTCCCCCGAGTTGAGGCCCCATGTGGGCGGATATTCCGAGATGTATCAAACCCTTCTGCAAGGGCATGGGTTTGAATTTGCCACCTGGAAAGTCTGCGACATGGAGTTCCCCAATTCGGTGGATGCGGCCGATGCCTTCCTGGTCTCGGGGTCGCGCCATGGGGTTTATGAAGATCTGCCGTGGATCGAGCCGCTGGAGCGCTCCATTCAGGCGATTTACCTCGCGCCCAAGCCGCTGGTTGGCATTTGCTTTGGCCATCAGATCATCGCCCAGGCGCTTGGCGGGCGTGTGGAACCGTCTGAAAAGGGCTGGGGCGTGGGCCGGATGGAATATCTCTACGGCGATGAAACCGTGGCGCTGAATGCCTGGCACCGCGATCAGGTTATCACCCCGCCCGAAGGGGCAAAAACGGTGTCGGCCAACAGGTTTTGTGACCATGCCGCGCTGCTTTACGGCGATCGCGCCTTTACCGTGCAGCCCCACCCCGAGTTCACCAGCGCCATGATACAAGGGTTGATCAACACCCGCGGCGAAACCGTCCCCGAAGCGCGGCTGGCCTATGCACAAAAGATGCTGGATGCCCCCACCGATAGTGCGCGCATCGGCAATGACATCGCCGAATTCCTCAAGATGAAGCGCACATGGCAGGAGAGCCCCGCGTGAGAGACATGAACGAACTGCTGCCCGACAGCGCCCGGCAGTTTTTGAACGGCCGCCGCCTTGATGAGGTGGAGTGCATCGTGGGCGATCTGGCCGGCGTGGCCCGTGGCAAGGCGATGCCCGCCGCGAAATTCGCGCATCAGAGCCACTTTTACCTGCCCAATTCGATCTTCTTGCAAACGATCACCGGCGAGTGGGCCAGCGTTTCGCAGCAGCCCTTCACCGAGCCGGATATGGTGCTCACCCCGGATTTTGCCACCGCCACAGCCGCGCCCTGGACCGGCGATATCACCCTGCAAGTGATCCATGACATCAACGACCAGGCCGGAACCCCGATGCCCGTTGCCCCGCGCAATGTGCTAAAGCGCGTGGTGCGGTATTATGAGGAAATGGGGTTAACCCCGGTCTGCGCGCCCGAGATGGAGTTTTACCTCGTCGCCCCCAATACCGATCCGGGCCGCGAGGTTGAGCCGCCGATGGGCCGCTCCGGGCGGCGCGCGGCGGCACGGCAAGCCTATTCAATGTCAGCGATTGATGAATACGGGCCGGTGATCGACGACATTTATGACTTCGCCGAAGCGCAGGGCCTTGAGATTGACGGCATCCTGCAAGAAGGCGGCGCGGGCCAGATCGAGATGAACCTGCGCCACGGCGATCCGGTGCTGCTGGCCGATGAGATCTTCTTCTTCAAGCGGCTGATCCGCGAGGCCGCACTGCGCCACAACTGCTACGCCACCTTCATGGCCAAGCCGATCCAGAACGAGCCGGGCAGCGCCATGCACATCCATCACTCGGTGGTGGAAAAGGCGACGGGGCGCAATGTCTTCTCCAACGGTGACGGCAGCGAAAGCGCCGAATTTGGCCACTTTATCAGCGGCTTGCAGCGCCACATGCCAGAGGTGATCGCGGTGATCGCGCCCTACGTCAACAGCTATCGCCGCTACGTGCCCGACTATGCCGCGCCGATCAACCTCAGCTGGGGGCGTGACAACCGCACCACCGGGCTGCGGGTGCCGATTTCGGGGCCAGAGGCGCGGCGCATCGAAAACCGCCTGCCGGGGATGGATTGCAACCCCTACCTCGCCCTCGCCGCCTCACTCGCCTGCGGGTTGCTGGGCCTGCGCGCCAAGCTGCCCCCCACCCCCGAATCCACCGGCGAGGCCTATACCGCCGAGGCCGATATCCCCACCACGCTGGGTGAGGCGCTTGATCTGTTCGAGGAGGCCAAGGCCATGCACGAGGTGCTGCATCCGGATTTCGCCGCCACTTACCTTGCGGTCAAACGCATGGAATATAAGGGCTTTTTGCAAGTGATCTCGCCCTGGGAGCGCGAACATCTGCTCATGAACGTATGAGCCTGCTGCACACCAACGGCCCCGCCGGGCAGCACGCGCCAAGCCTTTATGCCGCCGAACTCACCGCTCCCGGCCCCTACCCCGAACTCAAGGGCGAGGTAGAGGCCGATGTGGCCGTGGTCGGCGGTGGGTTCACCGGGCTTTCGGCGGCGCTGCACTTGGCACGATCCGGGGCGCGGGTGGTGCTGGTTGAGGCGCAACGTGTGGGCTGGGGGGCCTCCGGGCGCAATGGCGGGCAGGTCAGCCCCGGGCTGAACATGAGCCAAAAGGCGCTGGAGGCGCGGTTTGGCCGGGAGGCGGCCGAGGGCTATTGGCGCATCGGGTTGGAGGCGGTGGAAGATGTGCGCCGCTTAGCGCACGATCTGGCCCCCGAGGCGCATTGGGCCGATGGCGTTGTCACCGCCTGCTATAGCGCGGCAGAGGCCAGGAATGCCGCAGAGAATGCGCGCTATCTTTCTGAAACCTATGGCTATTCCAGCATCGAGCCACTCGACGGCGCTGCGCTACGCGGGCATGTTGCCTCAGCGCTTTATGCCGGAGGGACGGTCGATTGGAACGCCGGGCACATCCAGCCACTGGCCTTGGCCTTTGGGCTGGCGCGGGGGGCGGCGGCTGCCGGAGCGGCGCTGCATGAGCGCTCCGAGGTGCATCGCATCGCCCCCGAGGGGGAGGGCTGGCTTGTGGCCACAGGCCACGGGCGGGTGCTGGCCCGGCAGGTTGTGCTGGGCTGCAACGGCTATCTGGGGCGGATGGTGCCCAGGGTCGCCAGCCGGGTGTTCCCGATCAACAATTACATCGCCGCGACAGTGCCTTTGGGCGCGCGCGCAGCCGAGCTTTTGCCCCGCAATACAGCCGTTTATGACACGAAGTTCGTGTTGAATTACTTTCGCCTCTCGCCCGATCAGCGGCTTATCTTTGGCGGTGGTGAAAGCTATGGCGCGCGCTTTCCGGCCGATATCCCCGCCGTGGTGCGCCCGGCGTTGGAGCGGGTGTTTCCGCAGCTTGAAGGGGTTGAGATCAGCCACGCATGGGGCGGCACATTGGCGATCACGCCCAAGCGTGTGCCACATTTCGCCCAGGCCGAAACCGGGCTTTGGGCGGCGTCCGGCTACTCCGGCCACGGGGTTGCGCTGGCGGTGGCGGCGGGGCGGATGATAGCGCAGGCGATTGCCGGAAATGCGCATGATTTCAACCTGATGACCCGTCTGCCCACCCCGCCCTTCCCCGGTGGGCCGCTTCTGCGGGGGGCGCTTTCCACCGTTGCCTTGCGCTGGTTTTCGCTGCGGGACCGGCTGGGGATTTAGCCGCGCGCGCCTGTCACTTAAAATTCACTTTGCCCGTCCTTCACTTTCAGCTACACAATTCCTGAAAGAACAGTTCAGGAAAGCTGAAAGATGACACAAGCGCCAAACGTCTATGACGCAGAGCCCATCCCCGAAGCCGCGCGCGCTGAAATTGACCGGTTGCTGCAATCGGGAGACCTTTTCCGTTACACCGCGCCGCAAGACGCCCCGGTGGCGCTGCTTGAGCGCGAATTTGCCGAGATGATGGGCAGCCGCTACGCGCTCGCCGTCTCCTCCTGCTCGGCGGCGCTGTTCTTGTCGCTGAAGGCGCTCAACTTGCCGAAAGGCGCGCGCGTTTTGCTCCCCGGTTTCACCTTCGCCGCCGTTCCCTCGGCGGTGGTCCATGCCGATTGCCAGCCGGTTCTGGCGGAGGTGGGCCCGAATTTTCGGGTGGATCTGGCTGATTTCGCGGCCAAATTGCCCGATGTGGATGCGGTGATCATCAGCCATATGCGCGGCCATACCTCGGATATGGATGCGATCATGGCGCTGTGTGATGCCGCCAATATCCCGGTGATCGAAGACGCCGCGCACTCGCTTGGCACCGTCTGGAAGGGCCGCAAGGTGGGCACGATTGGCAAGATCGGCTGTTTCTCCTTCCAAAGCTACAAGCTGGTGAACGCGGGCGAAGGTGGCATTTTGATCACCGATGATGCCGATCTGGTGGCCCGCGCGGTGATCATGTCGGGCGCCTACGAACATAACTGGAAGAAAAACATGGGCTTGGCGGAGAGCTTCGTCAAATGGCAAAACATGCTGCCGCTTTACAATATGCGTATGCAAAACCTTTCCGCCGCCGTGATCCGCCCGCAGTTGGGCGAGGTGGCCCGCCGGGTGCGCGATGGCCGTGCGGGGCATGATCGCGTTGCGGCGGCGCTTAACCTTTCGACCTGGCTTGATGTGCCGCCGCCGCTTGAAGGCGAGCAGCGCGCGCCGGATTCGATCCAGTTCAACCTTGTTGATATGTCTGATGAGGATGTGGCCCGCTTTACCGAGGCTGCCGCCGCCCGTGGGGTAAAGGTGCAGGTCTTCGGGATGAGTGATGACAACGCCCGCGCCTTCTGGAACTGGCGCTTTATCGAAGGGCTGCCAGAGCTGCCGCAGACCCGCGCCATGCTGATGCGCGCCTGCGATGTGCGCCTGCCCGCACGGCTGACCGAGGATGAGCTTGATTACATCTCAAGCGCCCTTGTGGGCGCCGCAGAGGCCGCCAAAGGGGCCGCTGCGGCCTGATAACGGCTTGCATATTTTCAACATCAAGGCCCTGCGGAGCGACCAGCGGGGCCTTTTCTTTTAGGGGCCAGCAAGGAACGCCTTGCAGAATTGCGACGTTTTGCACCCATCCGCCCTGCCTGCTAAGCTAGCTTTAACTGACCTTCCAAAAATGGCATCCGGGCGAGCGCGGGGGCGACGACGAGCTCCTTGATCAGCGGGCGCAGCTTGCCTGCCATCCGCCCCGGCATCTCGCCAAGCACCCCGGCGCGGGCGTTGAGGGAGATGGTGCGCGACAGCGGCGCAAAGGGCAGCGGCAGGATCTCGGCCTGTTCGCGGAAACGGTGCGCACGGCTGAGGCCAAGCGGCGTGAGGATCGTCCACCCGGCCCCTTCAGCGACCATGGCCATGATGGCGTGATAGCTGTCCAGCTCAAAGCGGTGCGACAGGCGCAGATTTTGCCGCGCCAGATGGTCGGCAATGGTGCGGCCCATCAGGTGGCGGGTGGTGTATTGGATCAACGGCAGGGCGCGCAGCTGCGCCACCACATCGCCCGCTTGATCGACCGCGCCGCGCGGAACGGCGGCGACGAACGGCTCTACCATCAGCGGATGCACCTCCATCCAGCCCGCCGCCGCGCCCATATCGGCGGCCACGATCACATCAAGCGCGCGGGTGTCGAGCAGATCGAACAGGCGGTGCGAGGGGCCGGTTTCGAGCAGGAACTGGCAGGACGAAAGCTCACCCGCCATCGCCGACAGCAGGCGCGGCGTTACATCGGCGTCAAAATCCTCGATCATGCCAAGGCGCAGCGAGGTGAGCGCGGCCATGTCACTGCCCGCGATCTCGGCCCGGGCGGCGGCGGCCTCGTTGAGGATGTTTTGCGCGCGGCGTTTCAGCGCCTCTCCCGCCGGGGTGAGCGCGACAGGGCGCACCGAGCGGTCCATCAGCGGCACGCCCAGCGCCGCCTCCAGCGCGGTGATCTGCTGTGACACGCCCGAGGGCGAGGCCCCAAGCCGGCGCGCCGCCGCCGAAACCGCGCCTTCCTCTGCCGTCGCCAGAAAAACCTCAACCTGCCAAAGCGTGATGCGGCCTGCTTTATCAGACATGGGGTGGGCTCCTGGTCGTGGTCACGCTCGGGGTAATGGGGGTGGCCCGCGTTTTGGCCCGCCCATCACCGCCGCGAAAAAACAACGCCGCGACCGGATGGGCCGCGGCGTGGAGGGCTATTTATCAAACGCCGAAGCGCTACTTGCCCATCTTGGCAAGCTGCTCCTGAAGCGCGGCAAGCTGGCTTTTGATCTCGTCAAGATCCTTGCCCTCACTCGCCTCTGGCTTTTCGCCGCCTTCGGGGCTTGGCCCGGAAGTGCCAAAGGGCGCAACGCCGCCACCCATGCCGCCGGTCATCGCCTTCAGGAACGCCTCTTGCTGGGCGCGCATCGCATCAAAGCCGGGCATATTGGCCATCGGGTTGATCTTGGTCATGTTCTCCATGACCTTGCTCTGCCCGCCCTGAAGCATCTCGAAAGAGGCGGCAAGGAACTGGGGCACAACCGATTGCGCCTGCGTGGCATAGCTGCGAACCAGATCGGTGAGCACATTGGTGGGCAGCACGTTGTCACCCTTGCTCTCGTTGTCGGCAATGATCTGGAGCAGGTATTGCCGCGTCAGATCATCGCCCGACTTCAGATCAACGATCTGCACCTCGCGGCCATCGCGGATGAAGTTCGAGATATCTTCGAGAGTGACGTAATCCGAGGTCTCGGTGTTATACAGCCGCCGACTTGCGTATCGCTTGATCAGCAGCGGTGCCTTTTCATCTGACACTTCTTTCACTCCCCTGGGTTTTTGCAGTGCAGCATAGCTCAGCGTAGTGCAGCATTTTTCAAATTGAAAGCACTTCGCTCAATCCTTGCGCAACAAAAAAAGGGCGAGCCCGGAAGCTCGCCCTTTGATCACGCCCTCAGGGAGGAGGAAGGGCGTGTTAAATTTTGCCGTGGCTTACTTGCCAGCAGCGGCTTTTTTGGCAGCAGACGTCACCTCGGTGGTGGCTTTCTTGACAGCCGAAGTCGCTTCTTCGGAGATGTCCTTGCCAGCGGCAAGCATCAGGTCAACGGTTTCCATCTGCACTTTCTTGGCGATCTCTGCGAAAGCGGCCATGTTCTCGGCAGCCATCTCGGCCTGAGCCGATGCGAAATCGGTCATGGCTTTGGAGTAATCGGTGGGCTCATCTTTCACCTTGGCGATGTCGCCGGCTTTGGTGATGGTGTCTTTGGTCCACTTTGCCGACAGCTCGGTCGACTTTTCAGCAGCCTCAAGGGCCACAGCCGAGAGCTTCTCGCCCAGAGCGGCGGACGTTTTGAAAGCGTCCTGCATGGCGGAACCGTCCACGGGGAAGGACGCCATCATGTCTTGCATCATCTTGGTCATGTCGTTGGTAGCTTTAGCCATTGGTCAAACTCCTCAGGGTCTGGTTGCATCGGCCCTTGGTTGCTCGTTTGCAATGGGCCCGGTGTTTCGTTCTGAGGAATAGATAGATGCTGCACCGCAGAAAATCAACCCCTTTTTCTGCGGTGCAGCATAATTTTCAATTGTGGATTTTCAGCTACTTAACGCGTTGGACGTAGGTCCCCGGCGCTTTTCCGAGGGAAGGATGCCGGGAATCACCCGGTTGACGGGCCTCAACCATTTTCCCGCTATGCGTGCTTAGCCACTTTTCCCAGCGCGGCCACCAACTGCCCTCGTGAAATTCGGCCCCCTCCAGCCACGCTGGCGCCTCGGCCTTTAGATCCGGGTTGGTGTAGTGGCCATATTTCTTTTTGGAGGGCGGATTGACGATGCCCGCGATATGCCCGCTTTCCGAAAGGATGAAGGACTTTTTCTTTGAGCCCATCGCCCGCACCCCGGCGTAAGAGGCCTTCCAGGCGGCAATGTGGTCGGTCTCGCAGGCAATGGCGCAGAGCGGCACGGTCACATCCTTGAGCGAGAGCGTTTCGCCGCACAGCTCGATGGTGCCTTCGGCCAGTTCGTTCTTCTGGCAAAGGGACCGCAGATATTCCACCGCCATCTTGCCGGGCAGGTTGGTGCCGTCGCCGTTCCAGTAAAGCAGATCGAAGGCAGGCGGGGTTTGGCCCAGCATGTAGCTGCGCACCGCAGGCTTGTAGATAAGATCAGTGGAACGCAGGAACGAGAAGGTGCGCGACATGTAGAAACTGTCGAGATAGCCGTGCTCGCTCACCTCATCCTCGATCGCATCGACGAAGTCATCGGTGAGGAACACCTGAAACTCGCCCTGATCCTCAAAATCGGTGAGTGTGGTAAAGAAGGTGGCGCTTTTCACCGATGTGTCACCGCGCTTCTTCATCAGCGACAGGGTGAGCGAAAGGGTGGTGCCAGCGATGCAATAGCCAACCGCGTTCAGCTTCTTCTCGCCGGTGATCGCCTTCACCTCGTCAATCGCGGTGAGGTAACCCTCTTCGATGTAGTCCTCCAGCCCGGTATCGGCATAGCGCGCATCGGGGTTGACCCAACTCACCACAAACAGCGTGTAGCCCTGATCGACGATCCAGCGGATCATCGAGTTTGCCGGTTTCAGATCGAGAATGTAAAACTTGTTGATCCACGGCGGGAACAGGATGATCGGGGTCTGGTGCACCTTTTCGGTTTGCGGCGCGTATTGGATCAGCTCGAACATCCGGTTGCGATAAACAACCTCGCCCTCGGCGGTGCCAATGTTGCCCCCCACCTGAAAGGCGTCCTTGTCGGCGAGGTTCACCACAAGATCGCCCTGGTTGTCCTCGAGATCGCGCACCAGGTTCTCAAGGCCGCTCACAAGGCTTTGGCCCTCGGTCTCAACCGCACGTTCCAGCGCCTCGGGGTTGGTCGCCAGAAAGTTGGTGGGGCTCATCAGGTCAATGATCTGGCGCGAGAAAAACTCCAGCCGCTGCTTGTCGTGCGGTTCTATCCCGTCAAGCGCCTCCACCGCGTTTTCGATGGCATCGGTGGTGAAAAGATACTGCTGCTTGACGTAGTTGAAGTAGGGATGGCTCTTCCAGAGGGGCGACACAAAGCGCGGATCGTCCCGATCATCCTCGGGTGCCGCGAGGGTTCCGCGCGCCAAGGCCTGCTGGCTTTCCATGTAATGCTTAAGGGTATTGCCCCAATAGCTGACCTGCTGTTCAAAGATCTTCGACGGATTTGAGACCATTTCCTGCCAATAGGCCGAGGCGGCCTTTGCATAAAGGTCAGGGGTTGGCCCCTGCAATCCGGGGCGCACATTGCGCTGGTTTGAGAGGGCAGAGACCAGTCTTTGCGAGAGTTTTTCGATCTTCGCGAGGTTCTCTTCCAGCTCGCTGGCCGGGGAGTCCTGCTTCGCTGAATCAACTGCTTCTGTTTCCTCAGTTGTCATTTGCTTCTCCCCCCCTTAACTTTATCTTGAGGGTAACGTCGCAACCTTGGGAGGGGCAAGCGACAATATGCACCCTCCCGGTCGGGAGGGCAGCGACACGAAAAAAGGGGCGCTGCATGAAAAGCATGATGAGCTACGACCTGATGGAATCCATCCGGGTGACCAACCAATGGATGGGGGCTTCGGCCAAGGCACTCTACTCCTACCCGGCCTTCGGCCTTTCCACCAACCCCTTCATCGCGATGACAGCGGCATGGGGCGAAGTCACTGAGCGAAGCTTCGCTCGGATGGTCGCCAAACCCGATTGGAACATCTCTCACGTTGTGGGCTCCGATGGGCGCGATCACCTCGTTCAGATCGAAACCGTCGTCACCCGCCCCTTCGGCGATCTCATTCACTTCAATATCGTGGGCCGCGAGGAAAAGCCGCGCAAGGTGCTGGTGGTTGCGCCAATGTCGGGGCATTACGCCACGCTGCTGCGCTCAACCGTGGTGTCGCTGCTGCCGGATTGCGAAGTTTATATCACCGATTGGCACAATGCGCGCGATATCCCGGTCAGCGAAGGCAAGTTCGATGTTGAGGATTACACCCTCTATATCGTCGACTTCCTGCGCGAGATGGGCCCCGATACCCACGTGATTGCCGTTTGCCAGCCCGCCCCGCTGGCGCTGGCCGCCACCGCTTACCTCGCCGAGGAAGATCCGGCAGCGCAGCCCAACTCGCTCACCCTGATCGGCGGCCCGATTGATCCGGGAGCCGCCCCCACCGAGGTGACAGATTTTGGCGCCTCCGTCACCATGGGCCAGCTTGAGCGCCATGTGATCCAGCGCGTTGGCTTCAAGCATCGCGGCGCCGGGCGGCTTGTGTATCCCGGCCTTCAACAGCTTTCGAGCTTCATCGCGATGAACGCCGATACCCACAGCACCGCCTTTGTTGACCAGATCATCGCCGTGGCAAAGGGTGAGGCCGCCGAGCATGACCGCCACAACAAGTTCTATGACGAATACCTCGCCGTGATGGACATGACGGCCGAGTTTTACCTTTCGACCGTTGAGCGCGTGTTCAAAGAGCGTGAAATCGCGCGCAATATCTTTGTGGTCGATGGCAAGCAGGTGGATATTTCAAAGATCACCGATGTCGCGGTGAAAACCGTTGAAGGCGCGAAAGACGATATCTCGGCCCCCGGCCAATGTGTCGCCGCGCTTGATCTGTGCACCGGCCTGCCGGACAAGATGAAAGCCTCGCACCTTGAGCCGGGCGCAGGCCACTACGGCATTTTTGCAGGCCGCAGCTGGCGTAACAATATCCGCCCCCTGGTGCTGGATTTCATTGATGCGAACTGCCGCCACGCCAAGCGCCAAAAGGGCAAAAAGGCCAAAGCGGCAAGCTGAAGGCACACATCCTGAAGGCGGGCATCTGAAAACGGTAAGAAGGCGGGACATGTCCCGCCTTTTGTCTGTTCAGGGCGCGGGCCTTCAGGTGAGCAGCAGCGGCGCATCCAGAAAATCATTGAGCGCGTGATTCACCGCCGAGGGCTGCTCAAGCGTCAGGTAATGCCCTGCCCCCGAAATCACCTTCAACTCGGCGTTGGGCAGCAGATCGGCCAGAAATTCATGGCGTTTGACGCCGCAAAGCTGGTCATACTCGCCGCAGAGGATCAGCGCGGGTTGCTTGGCCTTGCGCAGGGTGCGCTGCGGATCGGGGCGGCGCTGGAGGGCGCGGGATTGGCGCACAAAGGTGTCCGGCCCCATCGCTTCGGCCATGTCGAGCGCAAGTTCCACCACCTGGTCACGGTGGCCCACATCTCCCACGCCGGCGGCGGAGATGGTTTCACGCATCACCTCGATCAGGCGGCCATTGCGCACCCCAATGATCCCCGGCTCGCGCTCGGCGGCGGCGGCAGGCGGCTCAACGATGGCGGTTGTGCCTTGCAGCACCATCCGGCTCACCCGATCCGGCGCGCGGTTGAGAATTTCCATGGCAACCATGCCGCCCAGATACTGGCCATAAAGCGCAAAGCGGCGCGGCGCCCCATCAAGCACCCGCTGCGCCAGCGCGCCAATGCTGTCGGCCTGGCTGACAGCCGCCACCTGCACTGCCCGCTTGGGCGAAAAGCTCATGATCTGAGGCCAGAAAACACGGGCATCGCACATGAATCCTGGAAGAAAAACGAGAGGGTCGGCCATGTGGCGCCAGTCCTTGCCTGTGCCGCTCTGGAGTATCGTGGCGGCTTGGGCGCAAGGTTAAACCGCGCCCTGCCCCCCTGCAAGGTGAAGCGCCGCCCCAGCGAAAAATCGCCGGGATTTCACCGCCCCTATTGGTAGCCATTCCAGCGAAACGCGCCCTCTGGCCCAAGCGGTGAATGGGGGTTCCAGGCAACTTCCCAGATGTGGCCGTCGGGATCGGCGAAATAGCCGATATGGCCCCCCCAGAAAATATCATGCGCCTCGCGCAGCACCCTGCCGCCCGCCGCGCGGGCCTGCTCCAGCAGCGCCGCCACATCGGCCTTTTCGCGCAGGTTATGGCTAAGGGTCGCCGCGCCGTGGCCCAGCGTTTCAATCGGCACGCCCATATCTTCGGCGAGTTTTTCCAGCGGATAAAGGCCCAGCGTTTGCCCGATCAGATCAAAGGCAATCACCCCATCCGGGGCCTCTGCGCGCTGCCAGCCAAGGGCTTCGTAAAACGCCGCCGAGGCCTCAACATCCTGCACACCAAGTGTAATCAGGCTGATCCGCTGTTCCATCACCCTGCTCCCATGACCATCGCAGCCAAGGGTAGCGCGAACGAAAGGAGAACGCCAGCGCCTAGTTTTTCTTGCGGGTCAGGATCACAAAGAGCGCAATCGCCATGGTGATGAGGTTGGTGATCGGCATCCCAATCGTGCCGCCGCCAGCCGGGCCGGGAGCGCCGGGATCGGCCTGCTCGATGATGGCCGTCAGTTCCTGAACGTCATTGCCGGTCAGGCTCAGATCATCGCCACCGTCTTCGGCGATTTTCTTGAAGGCCTTGGCCAGCGCTTCCCAGGCCAGATCATCGCCCGTCATCGCGCCGATCAGATCAGAGATCGCCGCGTTCAACTCGGCGGCCAGCGCGCGCAACTCGGCGATATTGCCCAAGTGGCTGTTGAGCGATTGTTTTGCCGGGAACGACAGCTTGCGCGGATTGCCGTAGCGCACCTTCAAAAAGCCCTCGTCAGAGTGCAGCGACCGCTCGATCATTGTCAGCTGGGACGTCCAGCGATTCACCTTTTGCATGATCTTGTTGTGGCTGTCAGAGGTTGTCTTCACGGACGCCCCGGCCGAAACCTCAAGGGCCTCGGCGCGCACGTCCTGGATGAGTTTTTGCAGATGAATCCGCTTGGCTTCATGGTTCATGGAATAGCCCTCACTTGGGATGCAAATAGATTTTGAAATCGGCTTCGGGGCAGAAATTTCCCCAGCCATAGGTGTTAGGTAATCACACCCGCGTGACCTTTCAAGCGGGGCATGGCCTAATTTCGGTGCGCTCGGATTCACGGCGCCAAAAGTGGCAAAACGGCAATTTCAGGCAGCTAAGCCGCGCCAATCACCGCCGAATTGTCGCAATTTCACAAGCTCGCCAAAACGTCTTCGAGCGATTCCACGATCAAATCCAGCTCTTTCGGGGTGGAAAACCGGTGATCGGCTCCCTTCACCAGCGTCAGCCGGATGTCATCGCCTTCGGCATGGTCGAGCAGCCGCAGCGCGACAGACATATCCACATCCGCGTCCGCCGTGCCCTGCAAAAACCGCACCCGATAGGGCAGCGCCAATGGCTCGCGCAGCACCAAATGCGCGCGCCCATCCTCAACCAACCTGCGGGTTATGATGTAGGGATCACCGTATTCCGAAGGCAGCGCCACCTGCCCCTCCTCCATCAATGCGGCCTTCTGCGCCTCATCAAACCCGTCCCACATGCTGTCTTCGGTGAAGTCGGGCGCGGCGGCAATGGTCACAAGCCCGGCGAGCTTTGCGCCCAACCGTTTGGCCATCAGAAGCGAGATCCAGCCGCCCATCGACGAGCCAACCAGCACCACCGGCCCCGCCGTGAGCGCCGTGATCGCGGCTTGCGCATCTTCCGCCCAATCGCCGATCGCACCCTCGGTGAAGTCCCCCGAGCTTTGCCCGTGTCCCGAATAGTCAAACCGCAAAAAGGCGCGCCCCCCGGCTCGCGCCCAGGCCTCCAGATGCAGCGCCTTGGTGCCCTCCATGTCAGACTTGAGGCCGCCCAGAAACACCACGCATGGGCCGTTTCCTTCGAGGCGGTTGTAGGCGATGCGGCGGCGTTGCGGGGTGTCGAGCGTTTCCATTGGTCCTCCGGGGTTTGCGCCGGACCCTAGGGCGCAGCCCCGCCCCCCGCAAGCCTCTTGCCCCGGCCCCGATTTGGTGCGCAAATTCCGTCTTATGACACACCCTCGCTACACCGATCTCGCCCAGAGCCTGCCTGCCACCGTCCCCTTTGTGGGCCCAGAAACCCAGGAGCGCGCCCGTGGCCGCCCGTTTGCGGCCCGCCTTGGGGCCAATGAAATGGGCTTTGGCCCCTCGCCCGCTGCCATCCGCGCAATTGGCGAGGCGGCGCGCGGGGCGTGGATGTATGGCGACCCGGAGATGCACGATCTGCGCCGCGCCCTTTCGGCCCACCTGCGGGTGCCACCCGAAGCGGTGATTCCGGGCAGCGGCATTGATGGGCTGCTGGGCGAACTCACCCGCCTGCTGGTCTCGCCCGGTGACGCGGTTGTGACCTCTGATGGCGCTTATCCCACCTTCAACTACCACGTCGCGGGCTATGGCGGTGTGCTGCACAAGGTGCCCTACCGCGACGACGCCGAAGACCCGGAGGCCCTGCTCGCCAAGGCCCGCGAGGTGGGTGCCAAGATGATCTACCTCGCCAATCCCGATAACCCGATGGGCAGCGCTCATGATGCCGCCACGTTGGCCG
>NZ_JARGND010000007.1 GCF_029212645.1 Vannielia sp.
CCTTTGCTGGTCACGCTTTTTCCTCCTCATCGCTTTCCATCCATCCCTTCAGGATCTCGATGGTTTCATCCTGGCGATCTTCGATCATCTGGCGCAAGCGGGTGACGGGATCGTCGCTCATACCGCCTCCAAAGGCGCCGATGTTTGGCAGGCCGTCATCATCGCCAAATCCAAAATCATCATTCACGACAGCCATATCGGGCAGTTCGATACCGCTGTCGTCTATCTCACCCGTGAGGGCTTCGGGCACTGGAGCATTCTCCAGCGGGCCAGCGGCACTTGCCGCAGGAAGCGCCGGAGCAGGCTCAGCCGGGGGAGGAAGCGCCCGGGCCGAGAGCGCGGGTTTCAACACGAAAAGCCCAAGGCCCAGCGCAACCAAGGCAAGGATCGCCAGTTGAATCAAAGTCATGATATTGAGCCCATCCAGGACGGACCCGCCGGCCGTTGTGCCCATCTGCGCGACCGGTTCAAATTCGAGCGACTTGATGGTGATTTGATCGCCGCGATCCGCATCAAAGCCCACCGCACTGGCAACCAACTCGCGCAAGGCCTCAAGTTGCGGCTCTGGTCGGGCCTCCCATGTAGGGTCGCCGTTTGTATCCTCGCCACGCAACCCGTCGACCAGAACGGCCACGGTGACCCGCTTCACCGCACCGGGGGAGCGCAGCAGTTCACGCTGGGTTTCGTTGACCTCATAGTTTGTGCGCTCGCGGGTTTGCGTTTCCTGGCTTTGGTTCTCGCCGCCGCCTGCGGCTTCGCCGTCTGGCAGGTTGGAGGCCACCGTGACGGCGCTGGGATTAGAGCCCCTCGCACTGTTTGACCGTTCTTCCACCTCCGAACTGATCGCCACGCGGCTTTGCGGATCGAAGGTGCGCTCGATGATCTGTTCGCGGTCGGTATGCGTTTCGACGGACACCTCAACCACGGCGTTGCCGGGTCCCACATGGGCCTCCAGCAACCGCTGCACGTTATGCCGCAACGCCTCCGCACGGTCCGCGCCGACTGGATCGCCATTCTGATCGCCGTTCACCACGGCACCGCTGGCACCATCTATGATCGAAACGCTTTCGGGCTCCAATCCGGCAACCGCACTGGCCACAAGGTTCTTAAACGCCTGCGCTTCGGTCCCGTTGATCCGCCCGCTTCTCGCCGTCACCGAAACACTGGCCGAACTTGTATTTTCACGCCCGAATCGCCGCGCGGCAGGGTTTGAAATATGCACCCGCGCCGCGCGGATACGCGGCGAGGCAAGGATCGTGCGGGCCAGCTCACCCTCTTTGGCACGCCAATACGCTGCGTCAAACATCTGGCTCGTGGTGCCAAATCCGGTGAGGCCATCAAGAATTTCGTAACCTTGGCCCCCTGTTGCCGGCAGCCCCTCGGTCGCCAGCGTCATCCTGAGCGAATCACGCTGAGCGCTGTCCACATAGATCGCGCCTCCCTTGACCTCATAAGCAACGCCGCGCTGGTCAAGTGCGGTCACAACCTCACCCGCCGCCGAGGGATCAAGCCCCGCATAAAGGAGTGTCATACCGGGCGCGGTGGCCATTCGGCTCAGCATAAGCACGGCGAGAAACACCGTAACGCTGGCCAGAATCACGGTGATTCTGCGCCGCGCTTCCAAGCCATTCCAAGTGTCGATCAGGTTTTGCACGCGTATTCTCCGCTAACTCCAGGCTTCTGCCCGTCTCCCCATAAATCGCCGATCCGCCTTAACAATCGGTTAGCCACCTTCGGTCTATTAAAGACAGAGACGGATTGAGCAGGAGAACCGCTGCAATGGCCGATGACGAACAGGCAGCAGAAGCCGCCAAAGGCGAAGAAGCGCCCAAAAAGAAATCAAAGAAGGCCTTTTTGTTTGGCCTGCTCCTCGCGCTCGCGTTGGGGGGAGGCGGCTTTTATGCCACTTTCTCGGGGATGATTCTCGGAACGGGTGAGGAGCATGCCGATAACGGCCATAGCGGAGACAGCGCCGAGGCTGAGCCCTTGCCAGCCATCGCCTTTGTCGCAATCGACCCGATCATCATTGCGATGCGTTCGGAGGGTCGCGCAGCCCATTTGAGGTTTCGCGCGCAGCTCGAAGTTGAGGCGGGCACTGAAGACGACGTCACAATGCTGATGCCGCGCATCCTTGACGTCCTCAATACCTACCTGCGCGCCGTCGATATCTCGGAAATCGAGCGCCCAAGCGCGCTTTTGAGCCTGCGGGCACAGATGCTGCGACGCATCCAGATCGTCACCGGAGAAGGGCGGGTAAAAGACCTGCTGGTGACGGAATTTGTGGTCAATTAGGGAGAACTCTTTGTGATGATAAGCCTTTTTTCCGATATTCTACTAACGCTGGCGGCGCTTGGAGCCGGGGGCTATTGCCTTGTGCTGTCGCGCCGCCTTTCGCGGTTCACCGACCTTGAAAGGGGGATGGGCGGCGCAGTGGCGGTCCTCTCCGTGCAGGTTGATGATCTCACCCGTGCACTGAAGCAGGCTCAAAAAACCTCCAACACTTCTGTCGCGCGTCTTGATGCCCTGAATGCGCGGGCCGAGGAGGCCGCCGGGCGCCTCGATATGCTATTGGCCGCCATGCACGACCTCCCGGATCCCGCCGATGTGTCAGCGCCAAAATCGCGGTCCGTAAAGCGCCGTCGCGCGGGCAAGGCCTCTGAGCAGGAGGCTGCCTGATGGGCAAGAAACGCATCGCCACAGCAGGCCGCCGCCCACGAAAACAACGGTTGAAGGTTCGGCTCGGCAAGGGCCTATTGATGACCCTCAGCCTGCTTTTCCTCGCCTCGGCGGCCTTGCGTTTAACCACCGGCACCGGGGCGGCGATTGCGCGCGAAATGGGTGGCATCCTGCACGACGGGGAGCACGACGAAAGCGCGGTTTCTCTTGGAGGCCAATGCGCGCCGGAACCGGAGATCGCGAACCTTCTCAAAGCACTGAATGCCCGCGAAGCGGCCGTCAAATCTCGCGAATCGGCGGTCTCGGAAGAAATGCTTGCTCTCTCTCGCGCCCGCCAGGAAATCGCTGCCGAAATGGAGGCGTTGCGTGATGCCGAGACCGAGCTCGAAGCAACGTTGGCGCTGGCTGATGGCGCCGCTGAGAACGACCTTTCTCAACTGACTGGCGTGTATGAAGCCATGAAACCCAAGGACGCCGCCGCCCTCTTTCAGGAGATGGATCCAAAGTTTGCCGCTGGGTTTCTTGGCCGAATGCAATCCGCTCGCGCCGCCGCCGTCCTGGCAGGCATGGACCCGAAAGCCGCCTATACCATCTCGCTGATCCTCGCAGGCCGAAATGGCTCGGTGCCCACCGATTGATTGGTCGCGGATCAGGGAAAATTAACATGGTTCTGCCATAGTCCCCGGCGGGCAGGGCACCGCCTTGCGGACCCGAACGTCAAATAAGCGAGTGAGAAAAGCATGATCGGAATCGTTGGCATCATCGTCATCTTTGTGATGGTCTTTGGCGGCTATCTCGCCGCAGGCGGCAAGATGGGGATCATCCTCAAGTCCCTCCCGTTTGAGCTGACAATGATCGGTGGCGCCGCCGTGGGGGCCTTTGTGCTTTCCAACGATATGGCCGCCATCAAACACACGCTCAAGGATGTAAAAAAGGTCTTCAAAGGCCCCCATTGGGAACATGATGACTACAAGGATCTGCTCTGTCTTCTGTTCGAGTTGATCCGCCTTGCGCGCCAAAACCCGGTGGCCCTTGAAGAGCATATCGAAAACCCGGCAGAAAGCTCGATCATCTCGAAGTACGAGAAAATTCTGGCGGATACGGAGGCAATCGAGATGATCTGCGACACGTTGCGCTCCGCCTCAATGAACTATGACGATCCCAACCAGGTGGAAGAAGTGCTCGAAAAGCGCATGGGTGCCAACCTTGAGCATGCCATGCACTCCAGCCACGCCATGCAGACCGTTGCCGATGGGCTTCCTGCGTTGGGGATCGTGGCCGCCGTTCTGGGTGTGATCAAAACCATGGGGTCGATCGATCAACCCCCTGAAATCTTGGGAAAGATGATCGGCGGCGCGCTCGTTGGCACCTTCATGGGCGTGTTTCTTGCCTACGGTTTCGTTGGCCCGTTCGCCGAAAAGATCAAATCGGTGATCGCAGAGGATTCGCATTTCTATACGCTGATCCGCGAAGTCCTCGTCGCCAACCTGCACCAGCACGCCACAAATATCTGCATTGAGGTCGGTCGGCAGAACACACCAGGCCATTGCCGCCCGTCTTTCGCTGATCTTGAGGAGGCCCTGAAAAACCTGAAATCGGAGGCTGCATGAAACGCCTCGCCCGTTTTGCGGCGGTGGTGGTGGCCTCGCTCGCCCCTAGCTTCGCTACCATGGCGGAAACTGTGCGGGTGCAATCTGGCGAGCATGGAACCTTCAGCCGCCTCGCTCTTGTCATGGGCGAGCCTACTGATTGGGATTTGGGCCGGATGGACACCGGCTTTGGCCTCAGGCTCACCCGCGAGAATATCACCCTTGACCTCCAGCGCGCCTTTGATCTGATCCCGCGCACGCGCATTCAGGATCTTCGCTGGAATAACGCAGAGGGCGTGCTGGAAATCACCGCCGATTGTGACTGCCACGTTACCGGGTTCATCCTGGGAAACTCGATCCTCGTTGTTGATGTCGTCGACGGCCCTGTCCCACAAGGTACCCGATTCGACACTGCGCTTTTTGGTTCTGAAACGACCACATCTGCGCCTGCCGCCACCACACCAGTCCTCAAGCTTGAAAGCAAGCGCACGGTCACGGATCCCGATAGCGCCCTGCCTCCGCTGCTTCAAAAAACCATGCGCAATCGCTATGACCGGCAAGTGGAAATTGACCGACCCGCTCGGCTAACCAAGCCCAAAATGCAGCGGCCTGATACCACGGCACAAACCACCTTTGCCGAATCGACGGCCCGTCAGCGTGTGTCGGAAATCGAGGCAGAGTTGCTCAAGCAGCTATCCCGCGCTGGAGCCCAAGGCATGATCCAGCCTAGCGCCGAATTTTCTGGCACCAGCGGCCCCACGCTGCAACCGGATGCCAGCACGTTGCCAAATCCCCATCCCGGCGCAAATGTTGATGCCGTTACCGGGGTAGACCGCGCCACCCCGCCAGACATTCGTAGCGGCACCGTCGAGACCACGCGCTGCCATCCGTCCGGTTTTTTCGAATTTCTCGTGATTGAGCCGAAAACCGACCCGCATGAGATGATTGCAACAGCCCGCCAATCGCTCCTGCGAGAATTTGATGCGCCCAACACAAAGGCCGCCGAAGACTTGGTGCGGGCCTATCTATATCTTGGGTTCGGGGCCGAAGCCCGGCAAGTCGTTGATCGTTTCCTTACGGGCACACCCCAGGCTGACCTCTACCGCTCCATTGCCAATGTAATGGATGATACCCCCAACGCCGAAACTGGTGCATTGGCCGGGCAGTCTTCTTGCCCTGGCCAGGTCGCCTTCTGGGCGCTTTTGGCGCAACCCATCCCCGAAACCCTGTCGCTCAATGCACGCGATTCCGTGCGGGCCACAGCATCTGACCTGCCGTTGCACTTGCGCCGCTGGTTGGTGCCCCGGCTGGCGCAAAAGCTGCTTGCCTGCGGTCACGACGACCTTGCCGCAGCCCTTCGGGACGCTCTGCGCCGTGCCGAGGGGGACCACGGCACCAGCTACACGCTGCTTCAGGCCAAACTGGCCGAAGTGGGTGATTACGCAGCCGGTGGAGATGGCCATCCCTCCAAAGCCAGTCGCCTCGCAGCCGAAGGGCTGCTGGAAGAGGTCGCCGACACCAACGATGCCGAGGCCCCCCAAGCCCTGCTCGATCTCATCCGGCTCGAAACCGTTCGCGGTGTGGTGCCGCCCCCTGACCGGATCAACCACGCTGAAGCCCTTATTTTTGAACATGACGATACCCGGCTCACCCGTAATTTTCACATCGCTCTGGCCCCGGCCTACGCGCTGGATGGCCAGTTTCAAAAAGCCTTCGCTCACCTCGATCAGGCCCTCGCGATGACACCGCCCGCCGATCTGGACGATCCGCTCCCGAATGCGCGAAATTCCGTTGGAATCACGCTGACCTCGGATGCCAGTGATGCCGGCTTTCTGCGCATTTTGTTTGATCCGGAGCGCAGCCAAATTGGTCGAGAGGTCTCTGACGAGACAGCCCATTCCATCGCCGCACGCCTTCTGGCTTTGGGGTTTCCCGAGCAGGCGCTTGCCCAGGCCGAGCATCTACCGCCAGAAGATGCCTATCGCTTTACCCGGATCAAGGCGATGATGGGTTTGGGGCGGTATGAGCGGGCGCTGGCCTCGCTTTCCGGCCTGCAAGGGGCCGAATCCGACAGGCTCCGCGCCGAAATTCTGGCGGCCCTTGGCGAGAATGAACGCGCCCATGTGCTTGGTCAGGTCGCCGGTGATGAAGACATCGCCCGCCGCGCCGCTTGGGCCAGCGGGAACCCGCAGTTGATCGCCGAATCGGGGAGCGCGGGGGAGGCCGGATTCGCTGTGAACGTCGCGGCTGAGGAGCCGCCTGTTGCGCCACCCACGCCATCCCTGGGCGGAACCGTCGACCTGCTGGAAAAGATCCGCACCCGCCGCGCAGCGCTGGAGGCACTGCTGGCAGAAAAATCAAAGGAAACAGGAGAGGTTGGCCCAAACGAAGCCATGCCCCAGAAACCCGGCACTTTTGCACCAGACTCGTAAAACGGAAACCAATTGTAAACCACGTGGCCCTAGGATCGTCTCAAACCAGATCAGCAAGAACTGCGATCCCATATGCGCCAAGATGCTTTAGATTTCCATGGTCCTTTCACGCCGCAATGCGGTGAGCGGCCAGCCCCTCCACTGCCGCCAACGGCTGGCAGATCACGGCTGCGGCTCCTCTTTCTTATAGTCTTGGCGCTGCTCACCCTATTGAGCCTTCCACTTCTGGCCGACACCCGCAGTGCCCTTTGTGAAGCTTCTGCCCGCGAAGCTTCTGCGCGCACAGGCGTGCCGCTTTCAGTATTGCGCGGGCTGATGTTCACCGAATCCGGCCGTAAGATCGAAGGACACATGCAGCCCTGGCCATGGACGGTAAGCGCCGCAGGTCGCCATGTGTGGTTTGAAACCGCCGATGATGCCCGCGCCTTTGCTTATCAACAAATCAAGTCAGGCGAGAGAAGTCTTGCGCTCGGATGTTTCGGCCTGAATTACTCTGAACACGAAAAGGGCTTTGCGTCGCTGGAAGACATGTTCAACCCCGGTCTGAACGCCAGTTTTGCCGCCGTCGAACTGGCCCGCCGCGCGCAAACCGCCGGGGGCTGGGGAGCAGCGGTTGCCACTTGGCGCCCGCTGCCTCCCGATGAAGCCAAAGCCTACCTCGATGCCTTTTACCGCTTTCGCAACAGCATGCGCGGCCAAGACCCAGCCGTTGCCACTGCGATGGCAACCGGCCCCTCCGCGCCGCGCCCACCCGCTGAACCCCGGAGCAATTCCTTCCCGCTTTTGGTCAGCTCGCAAGCTCCGCCCAGCCTTGGCAGCCTGGTCCCTGTCAGCCCAGCGCCTGCCAGCGCAGGCTTGTTTAACCCGCAGGAGCCTTGAGCCATGAAACTGGTCGCATCGGAAATCTTCAAACCGACGATCCTGCTCGCGCTGGCATTGATGGGGGTCATCACCATGATGATCCTCCCCATGCCGTCCTGGGTGCTTGATGTTGGCCTCGCCGCGTCCTTCGCGCTGGCGATCCTCATATTCACAGTAACCCTTTTCATCGAACGCCCGCTCGATTTTTCGGCCTTTCCAACGATTTTGCTGGCCTCTCTCATGCTGCGCCTTTCGCTCAACGTCAGTTCAACAAAGCTGATCATCGGCGAGGGCCATACCGGCACGCAAGCCGCCGGCACAGTGATCGAAGGTTTTGCGATGTTCGTCATGGGCGGCTCGGTGTTCCTTGGCCTGGTGGTGTTTGGCGTACTGATGATCGTGAACTTCATGGTCATCACCAAAGGCGCCGCACGCATGGCCGAAGTGGGTGCACGGTTCGCGCTTGATGGGATGCCCGGCAAGCAGCTTGCGATTGATAGCGATATGTCCGCCGGGGCGATCGACCACGCCGAAGCCAAGCGGCGGCGAGAGACCGAGCAGGCCGAAACCACCTTCTTTGGCTCCCTCGATGGTGCCTCGAAGTTTGTGAAGGGTGATGCTGTTGCGGGCCTTCTGATCACCCTTCTCAATCTCGTGATGGGCCTCGTGATGGGATCTGTGGTGCATGGGCTTGATATCGGCACCGCCTTTGAGACCTATGCCATCCTGACCGTTGGCGATGGGCTGGTCACACAAATCCCGGCCGTCGTCATCTCCATCGCCTCCGCGCTGCTCTTAGCCCGTGGCGGTGAAAAAGGGTCAACCGATCTCGCCCTTGTGGGACAGCTTGGCAAACACCCTGCTGCCCTCGGAACAGTGGCTGTGTTGATGGCGCTTTTTGGCCTCGTGCCCGGGTTGCCGATGGTGCCCTTTTTCGTTGGAGCGGCGGCGCTCGGGGCCGCAGCCTTCTATCGCCACCGTTCCGCCAAAGCCGAAGCCCTTGCCGCTGCCCGCGCTGCTCCTGCCGCCGAAGAAACAACCGCGCCCAGCCGTAAATCCATTGGGGATATGCTTGATCTGGATGATATACATGTCGAATTTTCACCCGACCTGGTTTCGATGGTCCTCGACCCGGCCACCGGCCTTGATGCCCGGATCGAGAACATGCGCGCCCATGTCGCCGGAACCTTCGGGCTGATCCTCCCTGAGATACGGCTTACCGACAATGCCGCGCTGCGACCTGGCACCTATGCGATCCGGATCCATGGCGTTGAACAGGCCCGCAACCGCATTCAGCCCGATCAGATCCTGGCGCTTGTCGGTGACACGCCAGAGTTATTGCCACCCGGCGAGGATTGCGAAGAGCCGGTTTATGGGGCGCCCGCGCGATGGATTTCAGAAGAAGCCCGTGAAGACGCCGCGCTTCAGGGCGCAACCGTCGTAAGCCCCGCCGAGGTATTGGCCACCCACTTGCTTGAGGTCATCAAACGCAATTTTGCCCGCCTGCTCACGATGAAGGCGCTGCGCCGCCTGCTTGAGGAACTTTCCAACCTGACCGATCCCACCCGCGCCGAAGCAAACCGCAAGCTGATCGACGAATTGGTGCCCGACAAGGTGCCGATCGATCTTTTGCTCTCGGTCATGCGCTTGCTGCTTGATGAGCAGGTCTCGGTGCGTAACCTGCCGCTTATTCTTGAGGCTATCGCGGAAGCGCGGTCAAGCTATGCGACACCCGAGAGCATTTGCGAGCATGTTCGCCAGCGGCTCGGTTTTCAGCTTGTCTCCGAGCTCAAGCGCGAAGACGGATCGCTGCCATTGCTGCAACTCGCCCCCGAATGGGAAGAGACTTTTTCAGCCCACCAGATTGAAGGTGCGGGCGGCAGCGAGGACATCGCGCTTCCACCCGACTTCTTCCATAAGCTCGCAAGCGGTGTTGCCGACAAGCTCTCGCAAGCCGCAGAAACCGGGATTGCGCCTGCCCTCCTTACCTCGTCACGCCGCCGGCGATTTCTTAGAAAGGTGCTCACCGCCAAGGGCATCGCGGCTCCTGTGCTCTCCTTTGAAGAAATCGGCATGGATGCCCGGCCAGCGCTTTTGGGTGTTGTCCCCGCATGAGCGAGGCGTTGCTTCAGCTTTTGGGGATCACCCAGGAGATGCTGATCACCGGCTTCGTTGTCATGCTTCGGGTGGGCGGCGCGATGGCGACAATGCCAGCCTTGGGCGAGCGCGGCGTGCCAATGCGCGTCCGCCTTGCGGCGACCATTGCGCTCACTGTGATCGTGGCGCCCATGGTCGAAGTGCCGTATTATAGTTCGCTCACCGAGGTCGCCTTTTCGATGACCCTCGCCTCCGAAGCGGGCATTGGCGTGGTCTTCGGGCTTGGCCTGCGATTCTTCATTTTCGTACTTCAGGTTGCGGGCACCATGGCGGCGCAATCCACTTCGCTGTCGCAGATCTTCGGCACATCATCAAACGTTGATCCACAGCCCGCCATGGGCCACCTGTTGGTGGTTTCGGGCCTTACCCTTGCTGTCATGTCCGACCTCCACGTCCAGGTCGCCGCCGCCCTGGCCGAAAGCTACCGCGTGCTGCCGGTGGGTGCGGTGATTGGCGCTTCGGACGTGCTGGAATGGGGCCTTGCGCAGACCACTCGCGCCTTTGGCATGGGGTTCACCCTCGCCTCGCCCTTCATCATCGCATCGTTGATCTACAACATCGCCCTCGGGGTGATTAACCGCGCGATGCCCCAGCTCATGGTGGCTTTCGTCGGCGCGCCAGCTATCACCGCAGGGGGGCTGATCCTGATGTTTCTTGCCACGCCCCACTTGCTGTCGCTCTGGCTTCACGCGCTCAATACCTACCTCGCCACCCCGTTCGGGAGCGGCTGATGGCCGGCCAGGAGGAAGAGGGCGAGAAGCAACATGAGCCAACGCAAAAGAGGCTCGATGATGCCCGCAAGAAAGGCGAAGTTCCGCGTTCCACCGATGTGACAACTGCTGCCGCCTATGGCGGCATCCTCTTGGCGGCCTCCGCCATTGGCGGGGCCAGCCTTTCGGCGGTTGGCACCGTGGGGAGCCAGCTATTGGGCCAGGCAGACCAACTCGCGCCAATGCTCACCTCGCCGGGGTTTGCCGCCCTGTCCGGTGGGCTTATGGGGCGGGTGGTGAGCGCTATGGCTCCGTGGTTTGCCATCCCTGCGGTGGCAACGGTGCTGGCGTTGATCGCGCAACAGGCCGTTACCTTTGCGCCCGATAAAATCAAGCCGAAGCTGTCACGCATTTCGGTCCTTTCGAACGCCAAAAACAAGTTCGGGCGCAACGGGTTGTTTGAGTTCTTCAAAGGCTTCCTGAAGCTCGCCGTGATCTCGATCGTTCTCTTCACCTACCTCGCCTACCGCCTGCCTGAGATGATTTCGGCAACAGCGCTTGATCCGGGCCAGGTAGGGGTGCATCTGGGGCGTCTCTGCCTTGGGTTTCTGGCAATTGTTACGGTTATCGCCGGGATCATCGCCGCTGGTGACTTTTTCTGGCAACGCGCCGAACACCTGCGCAAGAACCGGATGACACACCAGGAATTGAAGGACGAAGGCAAGGAGAGTGAGGGCGATCCCCACATCAAGCAGCAGCGGCGGCAAAAGGCGATGGCAATCGCCTCGGCGCAGATGATGGCCGATGTGCCGACGGCCGATGTCATCATCGTTAACCCTCAGCACTATGCCGTGGCCCTGAAATGGAACCGTGCCACCCTTGGCGCACCGGTCTGTGTGGCAAAGGGAGTGGATGACATTGCCGCGCGCATCCGCGAAGTGGCCAATGAACACGCCGTCCCGATCCACCGGGATCCGCCAACCGCCCGCGCTCTCCATGCCACCGTCAAGATTGGTCAAGAGATTGAGCCGGAGTATTATGCCCCGGTGGCTGCTGCAATCCGGTTTGCCGAGGCGATGCGCTTGAAGGCCAGGGGCAGCTACGCCTCACCACGAGGAAAAACATGAGCCGCAAGGCGCGGGACATGACCCGCCTCGCGGCACTCATGGAAGCCCGTTTCATGGCCGAACAGTCCGAGTTGCGCGCACGGCTGGCGGTTGAGGCACGGGTGAAGGCCTCTCTCGACGGGCTGGATGAAGCGCGCGCCCAAGCCATGACCGACGCGGCAGACCCCGCAAGCTTTTCGCCCGCTCTGGCCCGCGCCACAGGGGCTTGGCTGCGCTGGACAGATGGGCGGAAAGCCGCGCTCAATGGCGATCTGGCCCGCGCCCACGTGGCCACGGCCGCCGCCCGCAAAGGGCTGAGCCGCAGCTTTGGGCAGATGCAGGCCAGCCAAAAACTCTCTGAGAACAAATAAAAGGGCGGCACGGATTGATCCGCTGCCGCCCTTGAGAAACGAGGCTTGGGTTAGCTGTCCTGGCGGACAATGTCCACGATCAACACATCCGAAGCCGTCTCGCCCAGCACCTTGCGGGCCACCTCACGCAGCGCCTCGCTCAAGCGGCGCATCTTGGTGCCATCTGTGAAGTTGCCAGAAAACCCGCCCGAATTCGCATGATCGAACAGCACCTGCAAGAACACATCCCGCAGTTTAGGCTCGCGCCCATAAACCAGTTCGCGCCCGCCGATATCGATCTCGATGCTCAAACTGAGAACCACCATCGACACCACCTTGCCCTCGCGGACCACCGGCACGATGAACTGGTTATTGAGCTTAACAAACTCTTTGGTTGGGTCACCCTCGGTGCCCAACTCTTCGACTTTCGCCTCCGGCGCTTTACTGTGATTTCCGGCCACAAGCATCGGCTGGCCATCGGGGCCGCATGGCGGCAACGCGACCATCTCTTCAGCGTGTGGGCGCAAGAACAACCCGGCCCCCACACCACCACCCAGACCCAAGAGCGCCAGAAAAACAGGAACGAGCAGGGACTTCATCAGCACATCTCCCTCTTAAAACGGCAACAGAATATCGGCGACCTGCTGGCCATAGCGGGGCTGCTGCACGTCCGAAATCTGGCCGCGCCCGCCGTAGCTGATTCGCGCGCCAGCGATCTTGTCATAGGTGATTTCATTGTTGCGGCTCACATCCTCGGGGCGCACGTAGCCCGAAACCAGAAGCTCGCGCAGCTCAAAGTTCACCCGCACCTCCTGATTGCCCTGAATACGCAAAACCCCATTCGCCATTTCCTCCACAATAGTCGCGGCGATCTTGAGCTTGAGCTTTTCCTTGCGGCTCACAGATCCATCGCCAGAGTAGGAGGAGGAAGAATCAGTGCTCACCGCGTCATCCATGCTGGCCCCTTCTGGCAAGCGCTCATCAATGCGCTGCGGAATGCCAAATAGTGACGGAATGCTGACGCTCTCTGATCCGCTGCGCTGGCGATCACTGGCATTGGAGATCGAGGCGCTGTCATCGATCTCGATCACGACCGTCAGGATATCGCCCTGCCGCATTGCGCGCCGGTCTCCGAGCAGCGATTGCCGGTTGCGGCTCCACAGCGAGGCCTGCTCGTGGCCCCGTTTGGAATCCAGCACATCGGGCAGCGGGGTTGAGGCCATGGCGCGGTGTTCGTAATTGCCTTCCTGAGGTGCAAAGGCGGGCGCCTTTCCCACATTTTCCAGCCGGGTACAGCCGGTAAGAGCAGCCATCAAGGCCAGGCCTGCAAAAGTGGCACGCATCATCAGAAATCCTCCAAATCAATCATCATGTCTTGGCTCGGGCCCACCAGAACCCGGCCCCGTTTATCCACGCGGCCCGTTACGGTGCTCCGCGAGCTAAGGTTCATCACCCGCAGCATGTCACCCTCGGCGGCGCGGCCTAACGCGCGGGCCTCTGTGGCGATCAAAAGCGAGCCGCGTTTGTAAACCAGCGTCACCACCTCGTTGCGTTCGATCAGCGCCGGGGCACCCACATCGCCCGCCATGATCGGGCGGCCGGGGTAGATCACCACGCGCGCCTCCATTCCCAGAGCCTCATCCGGGTGCGCAAGGGTGCCTGGCACCTCACCGCCCTGCACCGCCATATCCGCGGCCGTGAGGATGGCGCGGGCCGGAATCATCCGTTTGGCGACCAAAGTGTCAGCGGCGGCTGGCGTGGCGCAGGCGATAAGGAGGGCGAGGAAAACGCGCATATCAGCGAATTTGCGTCGTCGCGCCGAGCATCTGATCGGCAGCGGTGATCACCTTGGCGTTCAGCTCATAGCCGCGTTGGGCCTGGATAAGGTCGGTAATTTCCTTCACGGCATCAACCGAACTGTCCTCCAGAAAACCCTGGCGCAGGGTGCCAAGCCCGTTTTCACCGGGTGTCGTCACCAAGGCAGGGCCAGAGGCCTCGGTTTCGAGGAACAGATTTGACCCCATCGCCTCCAGACCCTTCTCATTTGAGAAATCCGCCAGCGTGAACTGGCCCAGAAGCTGCGGCTCCACCTGATCGGTGAAATAGGCATAAACCTCGCCTGACCCGTTGATCGAAATGGCGCGCGCATCGTCGGGAATGGTGATGTCGGGGACGACGGAATAGCCGTCAGCGGTCACAATCTGGCCATCGGCCGAGCGCTTGAGCGCGCCGTCACGGGTATAGCCGGATGCGCCAGAAGGCAGCGTCACCTCAAGGTAGCCATTGCCCTCGATCGCCACATCAAGATCTCCGCCAGTGGCTCCAAGCGAGCCCTGTTGCAGATTGACCGACACCGATGAAGGCCGCACGCCAAGGCCAATTTGCACGCCGGATGGCAGCACCGTGCCGTCACTGGCGTTGATCGTGCCGGGCCGGGCCAGTTGGCGATAGTGCAGATCGGCAAAATCGGCGCGGCGGGCGTTGTAGCCGGTGGTCGACATATTGGCGAGGTTGTTCGAGATTACGTCGACCCGCATCTGCTGTGCGCTCATGCCGGTGGCGGCGATTTTCAGGGCCTGCATTTGGCTGCTCCGTTCATTCTGGTTATCGCGTGAGGGTTTCGATCATCGAGTCCTTGCGTTTGGACTCGGTATCGAGAAATTTCTGACCCAACTCATAGGCGCGCTGCACCTCAATCATCCGGGCAATTTCGAGCACCGGGTTCACGTTGCTTTCTTCGACATAGCCTTGCAGCACGCTGGCGTTTTCTTCCGGGATCACCGCACCGCCTGGATCAAAAAGCGTGCCACCACGGTGCGTCATCGCGGTTTCATCCGCCGGGGCGACAAGGCCGATCTGGGTGAGCGGCACACCATCCGCAGACAGGGTGCCATCGCCGGCTAGGGCCACCGTGCGTGCACCCGGCGGCACGAACACCGGCGCACCGCCGGCATCAAGCAAGAAGGCCCCGTCACCGTTCACCAATTCTCCTGTCGGGCCGGGCGTGTAGCTGCCCGCGCGCGTCAGGCGCAAACCATCGGTCGTTTGCACCTGGAAAAAGCCTTCACCTTCAATGGCAAAGTCAAAGGTGCCGCCGGTCTGGCTGAGGGTGCCCTGGCTCAGATCCATCGCCCGCACCCGTCCGGTGCCCATCGAAACAGAGCCCGCAGGCCCCTCGGCGGCGCGCACCCATTCAGAAAACACCACGCCCTCGCGCCGGAACCCGGTGGTCGAGATGTTGGCTATGTTATTGGCCACGCTGCGCATCTCGTTCATCAGGCCCGATTGGCGCGTGAGGGTGATATATCCAGTTGTCATTGCATCAAATCCCCGCAATCAGCGGCACGAGAGTGGATTGGAAGAAATCGACCAATGTGCCGGTCATGAAACTCATCGTCAGCCAGAACACCGCGAGGATTGCGGCGAGCTTGGGAACGAAAGTCAGCGTCATCTCCTGCACCGAAGTCAGCGCCTGAACGAGGCCGATGGCCACGCCGGCGACCAGCGCCACCGTCAGGATTGGCATGGCAATCATGACGGCCGCCCAAAGCCCCTCGCGGAGCGTGTCGTAAAAAGTGGCCTCCGGCATCGCTTACACCGGCATCCGCAGGATTTCCTGGTAGGCTTCCACGACCTTGTCGCGCACCGTCACGGCGGTTTCGACCGCCAGTTCCGTTTCCGCCAGGGCCTGGACAAGGGCGTGCGGGTCAGCTTTGCCAACCATCGCATCCTTGGCCGTTTGCTCCGCGTTCTGGAGCATGTCGGCAAAGCCATCCGCCACTTTGGCGAAGGCGTTGCCGCTTTCTTCTCCGCCCGGCTTTGGGGCGGTTACGGGGCGCGCACCTTCGTAAAGGTTTGCGACCTGCGACAGTTTGATATCCATTCTGGACCTCCTCTAACTGGCTGGGTTCACTGCTATTTTCGCAGTATCTCCAACAGACCACGGGTCATTTGCCGGGCCTGATCGAACATTTTTAAGTTGGCTTCGTAGCTACGCTGGGCTTCCCGCGCGTCGGCGATCTCCACCATCACATCCACGTTGGAGCCGGTGTAATAGCCATCATCCCCCGCCATCGGATGGGCCGGATCAAACACCTGTGGCAGCTCGCTGCGATCCAGCTGCACCGGGGCTGCACGCACCTCCCCGGTCACCCGCCCGCCGCTCATTTGCGCCTCGAACGGTGTGAGCTTGCGGCGGTAGCCGGGGGTATCGGCATTGGCCATGTTTTCCGAAAGGTGCCGCAGCCGGGTGGATTGCGCCTTCATCGCGCTGGCGGAAATCGAGAAGCTCTGGAACAGATCGCTCATCGCCCGTTACCCCCGCCCCAGCGTGGCGCGCATCATGCCCAGCGTTGAGCGATAGACACTGAGGGCCATGTCATGCTTGGTGCTGATCTCGGCAGATTTCACCATCTGCGCCTCGATCGACACCGTGTTGCCGTTCGGGTCGCCATCAATCCCGCGCTCTATAAAGCTGCGCGGCGTCTGGCTTGCCTCACCCCTGCCGATATGTTGCACACGGGTTCCGCGCAGCGCCATCGTGCCGCCACTGTCATAGGATTGCGAAAAGGCCGCGATATCGCGGGCCTTGTAGCCGGGCGTATCTGCCTGGGCCAGATTTCGGGCCACAACTTCCTGCCGGGCGGCAGAGTGGCTAGCGAGGCCTCGGGCCATCGAAAGGATCTCGAGCTGATCAAACATCGGGGTTTCTCCCACGGGTTTCAACCTTGGCTTAACCCTGATTCCTTTAGAAACAGTTTCGAGGCGCCGATTCCCGGCCCGATTTGTGGAGAATCCCATGCCCCCCGCTTCCCTCGCCCAACTCACTGCCGAAATCGCCGCCCTGCGCCCTGCCGTTTCTATCGGGCGGGTCTCTGCCGTTGGGCGCGGCGCGGTAGAGCTTACCGGGTTGTCCAGCGCCGCCGCGCTGGGCGATCAAGTGTGGATTGCCACCGCCAAGGGCCGCCTGCGCGGCGAGGTGATCGACCTTGGCCCAGAGCGCGCCATGGTCCTCCCCGATGGCCCGCCCGAGGGGATTCGCCTTGATGATCAGGTCACGCTTCAGGGCCAGGATGGCCTCTCGCCCGATATCTCATGGCTGGGGCGCATCATTGATCCTTATGGCAACCCGCTTGATGGTCGCCCGCTGCCCAAAGGCGGCCACCTGCTGCCCTTGCGCCCCGCCGCACCGCCCGCCACCGCCCGGCGCACCCTTGGCGAACGGCTCGCCACCGGCACCGCTGTATTTGACACGCTGCTCCCATTGGTGCGTGGCCAGCGCCTTGGGCTGTTTGCAGGGTCCGGCGTGGGCAAATCGACCCTGCTGGGCAACCTCGCCAAGGGGCTGGAGGCCGATATCGCGGTGATCGCGCTGGTCGGCGAACGGGGCCGCGAACTGCGCCATTTCGTCGAGGAGGTTCTGGGGGCCGAGGGCATGGCGCGCTCGGTCATCGTTGCCGCCACCTCCGACCAATCCGCCATCTCGCGCCGTCGCTGCATGTGGACAGCGATGACCGTGGCCGAACACCTGCGCGATGCGGGCAACCACGTGCTCTTTCTGGCCGATAGCGTCACCCGCTTCGCCGAGGCCCACCGCGAAATCGCATTGGCGGCGGGCGAGCCTGCCAACCTGCGCGGGTATCCGCCCTCGACCGCGCATATGATCATGTCACTGGCCGAGCGGGCGGGGCCGGGCCTGGAAGGCTCCAACGACATCACTGCCATCTTTTCGGTGCTGGTCGCCGGCTCCGATATGGACGAACCCGTGGCCGATATCCTGCGCGGCGTGCTTGATGGCCATGTGGTTCTCTCGCGCGAAATCGCAGAGCGAGGCCGCTTCCCCGCCGTCGATCTGCTGCGCTCCACCTCCCGCTCGCTGCCCGCCGCCGCTTCGGACTACGAGAACGAGTTGATCTCGCGTGCCCGCCGCCGCCTCGGAGCCTATGACCGCGCCGAGCTGATGATCCAATCAGGGCTTTATACCAACGGGTCCGACCCGGAGATTGACGCCGCCATCCGGGCCTACCCGGCGCTTGATGCTTTCCTCGCTGAAGCCAGTCCCGAAGGCCCACCACGCGCCTTCCGCCGCCTCGCCAGCCTGCTCGGCCCCGCCTGATCCTCCTGTTTACGGCGGGCCGGCCCGTCGATCAGGGCGGACGGATGGGTGGGCTGGGGCCGCCGCGCGCAGCGTTAACCCCTGCCCGATATGTCGGATGACATGTGCATGGGTTGTGCATCCCTTGTGTATCGGTTGTGGCCCTTCGCTTTTTGGGGTTAACGCCCCCTGCCTGGCCTCGGTTTATTGGGATCAGCGGCCTCCCTCGAGAAAGAAACCCGCTGATATCGTCCCGCCGCACTTGCCCCATCTCAACGCGTATTTGCAAAGTACCAAAGCCCTGATTCAGCTGGATCGCCCCGTTGCCAAGCGCATAAAACCGCGGGTCTCGATTGGGCTCCCCGCCAAGCACCTCAAGCCCCGCCCCATAACTGCCGCCACACTCCAATGCACCGAGCATCCCCGCCTCATCCGCCCTGCTTCCCCACGAGATATTCACCCAAATTACGCGCAGCTCTCAAACTCCAAGCCCCTATTTCGTAAGATATTTTCCCCTATCGCACCGAAAGCTACCCGCCACCCCACCGCCATCGCAAAGGGCACGGGACCAGCGTGAAAACTCACCGCCGCGAGTCCTTCCTCGAGCGAGCAAAGTCGTGCGCCTCCATCTTGATAACCGCCAAACGCTCAGCACTCTCGCCGCCATTCCGGCCCAACCCAAGTGTGCCCGCCCCGCCCCCGCTGTTCTTGCTGTTCAGACGATATTCACTCTTTCTGGCCCATGACCCATCCCGTGCCTACCGGAGGCACAAAAGCACCACGCCAACCCCGCGCGATATAGGCCGCCACCGGCGCGCGGGTCATTGCAGAGCAACACCGCCTTCAAGGAGGCAGGCGCAGTACATCCTGGGGCCGGGATCGCGCAGGCAAAAAATGATCAAGCTCGCCGTTACTGGGGCCTAGGACGGTGCGGAGCCTGCCTAAATCAAACTCAGTGTCAGCCACCGGGGCAAGATCACCAAGCGGGGTTTTGGCTGCGTTTACTGGCAGGTCGCGATCGGCCTCAATCAACAGGCAGTGGCCCTCCTGCATGGGCGCGCTAAAGAGGTTCCATTGCTGAGATGGACAAAATTGCAAAGCGTCAGCGCATCGGTCGTGCCACCGGAACCGCCGTGCAGCGCCTTGCCGCCTGCGAGGCGGTTCGCAATGCAGCCCAGGTTTCCGCCAAGTGGCCCATCCCAGCGCTATAGACGGCCAGAAGCGGTGAGCCGAGGACGAGGAACCAGGGCACCACCTCCATCCGCAAATTTTGCAGCGATGCGCCATAGATGACGGTGCTCGCCGTCACCCAACCATAGAAAAGGGCGCGCGCCGCACTTCGGTGCCGCCAGGAACTGTGCCAAATTTTTCCAACCATAGCGACGGGTTACGCCATGAAGAAACAGGTTGCTTGCGGTAGCTACGACGGGAACGGCATCGATGATATGGAGCATGGGAGAACGATCAACGTCGCCTTCGTCTGACGACACGAGCTGTGCCGTATTGGCGTGATGTCGGAGGTATTCACCGCCCACCGCGTCACCATCTCGGGAAACTTCGAGACGTGCGTGCCCAATCTGACCCGCGCACCCCAGTAGGCCCCATTGAGCTTGTGACCGTCGTCACCGCGATGGAGCACGTGTCGCAAGAGGCGGCGACCACGTCGATGCCGCGTACCGGTCCATCAAGGATTCGCACCCCGGGTTTCTGATTATAGCCATTGCCAAAGCGCTCCCTTATGCTGGTTGCTGGCCGACAGGTGCGCCGCATGCAGAAACACGCTTGATAAACGGCTGGTCACTTCGATGGGGTCGGTCTCGGCCACGCTGGTTGCGCCTGCTTCTGAAGATCGCCATTAGCCCCTCGGATTCGGCCCTTGACGGCATTGATGCGATTGCCCCGCAAAGCCAAGAGGTCGCTGGCGCGCAGAGGCGCGGGCAACGGGTATTATGCGACACCCCTCAAAGAAAGGCATCGGCGTGACCTGCTATTTCTTCATCGAAAGCCGCACCTGCCTCCTTGCCCCTCGCCACCCCACTGGTTCCCGATCAAGGGGTCCGGCGGCTGTGAGCGGGGGTTGAACCCGCGCGGATGCGAGAGGATGATGCTCCGCAATATACCGGAGAACACATGAGTCACCCCGCCATAACGCCCGAAATCCTGCCGCTGGGGCAAGACGGCATTGTTGTACGCTTCGCCCGTGCCGTGAGCCCCGAGGCGAGCGCTGCTGTGGCCCGCTTTTCCGAAGCGGCCAAGGCGCTGCCGGTGGTAGAGATCGCCCCCGCGCTGGCCTCGGTGATGCTGCGGTTTGACCCCCGGCAGGAACGCCGCAGCGCGATTGAACCCGCATTGCGAGAGATCCTCGCAGGGGAGTGGACTGGCCTGAGTGATCCAAAACCAAAACGCCGATGGCACATCCCCGTTGTGCTCGACGGCCCAGGATTGACAGAATCAGCGCAAATGGCCGGTGTCACAGTGGAAGATGCCATAAAAGAATTGACGGAACATGAACTCCGGGTCCGAGCGATTGGGTTTGCGCCGGGATTGCCTTACCTTGGCTTCCTGCCCGAGCATTGGAACATCGCGCGACAGCACGACCTCACCCCGCGGGTTGAGTCTGGGGCCTTGGTTGTGGCGGTGCGCCAATTGGTGCTGTTTCCTACCGCCAGTAAAACCGGCTGGCGGCAGGTTGGCCGCGCTGCGTTTCGCCCGTTTCGGCCTGAGGCTCGCGAGCCGTTCTTGTTGCAGGCGGGGGATGCCGTGAGGCTGGAGCAAGTGGCGAAGAGCGAATGGCAATCACTTGAAAATACAGAACTTGGCGGCGCGCACTGTGAGGAATTGGCATGACGGTGTTGACGATCCACAGCGCCGGGCCGGGGTTGACGGTACAGGATTTGGGCCGCGACGGTTGGCGTGCCAAAGGCCTAGCACGTGGCGGCGCGGCGGACCGTTTGGCCCTGCTTGAAGCGGCGGCTTTGCTGGGCCAAACCACCCCCTTGTCCGCGCTGGAAATGGCCGGAATGGGCGGGCGGTTTTCGGTCGATGCGCCAACGCGGTTTGTGCTGACTGGCGCAAGGATGAATGCCTCGGTCGAGGGCCGCGTGGTAGCGAGCAATACGAGCGCGGTTTTGGCCCCCGGAGAGGTGCTGGACGTGCGCGGCGCACAAGCCGGAAGCTATGGCTACCTCGCTTTCGCAGGCGGCGTGATCGGGCCGGAATGGCTGGGCAGCCGCTCGGCGCATCTTCTTGGTGGCATTGGAAACTTTCTGAACGCCGGGACAATTGCGTTAGGGGCCGATCCTGATGTGAGCGCTGGGTTAAAGCGGCTCGCAGTCGCGGATCGGTTGAGTGGCGGGGTGCTGCGGGTGATGCCGGGGCCGCAGACCGAGTTGTTTGATGCGGCAGTTCGAGAACGGTTCTTTGCGACTGTGTTTAAACGGGCGGCACAGGCCAATCGGCAAGGGCTGCGGCTGGAGTTTGAGGGCGAGGCATTTACCAACGAAACCAGAGACTTGGCTTCAGATTTCCTGACGCCGGGCGATGTCCAGATGACCGGAGATGGCCGCCCCTATGTGCTGCTGAGCGAATGTCAGACGGTGGGGGGGTATCCCCGGATCGGCACGGTGATCGCCGCCGACCTGCCAAAAGCGGCACAGGCGGGGGCTGGCGCGGCGCTACGGTTTAGGGCGATTTCACTGGTTGAGGCAGATGCGCTTTGGGAGAGTGAGGCGATGATTTTAGCGCGCCTTGAAAAGGCGGTGGAACCATTGATCCGCAGCCCGCATGATATCGCCAATTTGCATGAATATCAATTGGTTGACGGCGCCACAACGGGCGACGAATTGGAGACAGAATGAGGCGCACGATCGACCTGAATGCCGACATGGGCGAGAGCTTTGGACCATGGAAAATGGGGGCGGATGCGGCGCTTCTGCAGGTGGTGACATCGGCCAATGTGGCCTGTGGTTTCCATGCCGGAGACGCCGATCACATGGCCGCGACCATGGCCGAGGCAGTGAAACGCGGCGTTGGCATTGGTGCGCACCCCGGTTTTGCCGATCTCCAAGGCTTTGGACGGCGCCGAATTTCTCTTACAGAACAGGAGCTTGGCAATCTTGTCACGTATCAGCTTGGGGCCGCGATGGCGATGGCGGCGAAGGCTGGCGGCAAGGTGCGGCACCTAAAGCTTCACGGTGCGCTGGCCAACATGGCCGCGGAAAGTGCAGCGATTTCAGAAGCTTGCTTTAAGGCTGCCTTGAAGGTGCAGCCGGATCTGGTGCTGATGACGATCGCACAGACCGCGCAGCAGCGGGTCGCAGAGCGGCTAAAGGCCCGGTATGCTTGCGAAATTTTTGCAGATCGCGCCTATAATGATGATTGCACGTTGGTGGATCGCTCGCAGCCCGGTGCGATGATTGAGGGCGCTGATGCCGCTGCCGAGCGGGTCCTAAAGATGATTGGGAGCGGTGCCATTTTTTCCTTGTCTGGCAAGGAGATACCGGCGCGGATTGATACCATTTGCCTGCATGGCGACGGGCCGGAGGCGCTGGAGATTGCGCGGGCGGTGCGTGCGCGGCTGGAAGCGGCAGGATGGAGCCTGAAGCCCTTGTAATTTCAAGGGGTTGGAAGGGCGGCGTTGCGCGCGTGCGGGGTGTTAATTGCGAAGCGATTTTTGCCGCTAATTGCAATAAGATCACTTGCACAAAGCATGCACAACCGATGCACATGCCATGCACACGAAGTTTTAACCTTCCTTGGTTAAGTTAAGCCATCGGACGCATCGGCGACGGGGCGCAAGCGGCCTGCGGCGAGGGCGCTGACGAGCACCATCACCGCGGCTGTGCTCAGCGTCATCGCTAGCCCACCGATTTGGTAGGTGAGTCCGGACATGAGCGTGCCAAGCAGCCGCCCGGCAGCATTGGCCATATAGTAGAAGCCCACGTCCATTGTGACGTGCTCGGCCTTGCTGAACGCGAGGATGAGGTAGGAATGGAGCGAGGAGTTGACCGCGAAGATCGCGCCAAAAACCAACAGCCCGAGGATGATCGTCACCGTCAGCCACATCTGCGGCGCAGGCGTGACAGCAGTGGCAACGGCGAGAGTTGCAGGCACGACGCACAAGGCGGCGGCCCAGTGACGGGCGGCGCCGATCAAATCAGCCTCGGGGCGCGATCCGGCCCGCAAGAGGCGCGGTGCCGTGGCCTGAACCAACCCATAGAGGATGATCCAACCCGCCATGAAGCTGCCAATCAGGAAAAACGCGGCGCGGTTGCCCGCCGCGCTGCCGTCCGACGACACGGCGTAGAAATAGATCGGGATGCCCACAACGAACCACACATCGCGCGCGCCAAACAGGAAAACGCGGGCCAGCGACAGCCAGTTGACGTTGGCCGACCTCGAGAAGACTTCGGAAAATTTTGCGCCCCTGCGACCCTTGGGCAAGCCCGGCGGCATAGCGAAAAACACTGCGAGCAGGATCAGCGCCAGAACCGCCGCCATCGCCAGCACCGACCAGGTGAAGCCGAGGCTGGCAAGCAGGGCAGCGCCGAGCAAAAAGCCAAACCCCTTGACCACGTTCTTGGACCCGGTGAGTGCTGCGACCCAGCGAAACAGACCGCCGTTTTCACTTGGGGCGAGCAGCTTGACCGCCGATTTGGAGGACATCTTGGCAAGGTCCTTCGCCACCCCGCTCAGGCCCTGAACCAACATGACGAAGACCACCGAAAGGCCCATCGTCCAGCCCGGATCAAGCTGCGCCAAGGCGAACAGCGCCACAATTTGCAGCGCGAGCCCGGCATAAAGCGTGGTGGTGAGGCCAAAGCGAGCAGCGATCCAGCCAGCAGAGAGGTTGGTGACCATGCCGGCGAGTTCATAAAGCACGAAGAGATAGGCAAGCTGCACCGGCGAAAACCCAAGGGTATGAAAGTGCAACAACACCAACATACGCAACGCGCCATCGGTGAGCATGAAGGCCCAATAGACCGCCGTGACAGCGATATAGGCGGCCATGCCTTCGGGGCGGGCGGCAGCCTTTGTCACAGCGCAGCACCGACCATGAACGCAACATCAACGAGGCGATGCGCATAGCCCATCTCATTGTCATACCACGCATAAACCTTGAGTTGGGTGCCGTTAATGACCATCGTCGACGGCGCATCAATGATCGAGGAGCGCGTATCATTGGTGTAATCGGCGGACACCAGCGGACGGGTTTCATAGCCGAGGATGCCGGAAAGCTCGCCCTCGGACGCGGCCTTGAACAAGCCGTTCACCTGCGCGGCAGTGGTCTCTTGCGCGAGTTCGAAAACGCAGTCAGTGAGCGAGGCGTTCAGCAGCGGAACGCGCACCGCATGGCCATTCAACCGCCCCTTGAGATCAGGGTAGATCATGGTGATTGCCGTTGCGCTGCCGGTGGTGGTGGGGATCAGCGAATTCAGCGCCGAACGGGCGCGGCGCAGGTCTTTCGCCGGGCGGTCAACGATGGTTTGCGTGTTGGTCACATCATGAATCGTGGTGATCGAGCCGTGCTTGATGCCAAGGTTTTCATGGATCACCTTGACCACCGGCGCGAGGCAATTGGTGGTGCAGGAGGCGGCGGTGATGATGCGATGACGTGCGGGATCAAAGGCGGCATTGTTGACGCCGTAGACGATATTGGCAGCATCGCCGTCCTTGACCGGGGCAGACACGATGACTTTTTTGACCCCCGCCGCAAAGTAGGGCGCAAGCGCGGCCTCTGTTTTGAAGGCGCCGGTGCAATCAATCACCACATCCACGTTCGCCAGCGGCAAGGCGGCAAGGTCACGCGTGCCGATGAACGGAATGCGGGTGCCATCAATGGTGACGCTGTGATTGTCATGCGTAAAGTTGGCCTGCCAACGGCCATGCACGGTATCAAACTCAAGAAGATGGGCGTGCATCTCGGGGTCGCCCGCCGCGTCATTGATCCAGGCAATCTGCGCGCCGCGGGCAAGCAGCGGTTTCAGGGCGAGTTTACCGATGCGGCCAAGGCCATTGAGGGCATAAACTGTCATGTTGGGTGTCCGGGTGTGGTGCGACCAATCTCGTCAACCGCGTTTTGCAGCGAAATCCGGTCAAGCGAGGCGAGTGGTAGGGCGGTGAAAGCGCGGATGCGGTTTTGCAGCGCGGCGTAGGTTTGCCGGAAGGCGAGGCTCTTTTCAGCCTCGGTGCCGGTGGCAGCCACCGGATCAGGCAGGCCCCAGTGGGCGCTCACGGGCTGGCCGGGCCAGGCTGGGCAATCCTCGTTGGCGGCCTGATTGCAGACGGTGAATACAAAGTCGAAAGGGGGCGCGGCAGCGGTTTGAAGCTCGGCGATGTGCTTTGAGCGTAAGTGCGAAATGTCATGCTGGTCCTGCGACAGAACCTCCAGCGCGTAGGGGTTTGGCCGAGCGGAGGGCTGGGTGCCAGCGGAGTAGACATTGAAGCGGCCCGCACCTTCGCGGCGCAAAAGCGCTTCGGCAAAGATCGAGCGGGCAGAGTTGCCAGTGCAGATGAAGAGGACGTTATAGGGGCCTTCGGGCGTGCCCTGCGCGGGGCCGGGCGCGGTGGCCGGGGCGCAAAGATCGGGGCGGCCACGGCAGCAATCAAGGAAGAGATACCCAAGGGTGGCGCGCACCTCGGGCATGTTGATCGCGTAGCGCAGGGAGGTGCCGACCCGCTCCTGGGTGATGAGGCCTGCTTGCGAGAGCGCCGCGAGGTAGGCCGAGAGAGTGGAGGATTTGAGCGACAGGGTTTGCGCCAATTCGCCAGCGGCAACCCGATCTGGGAAGCGGCGCATGAGCAGCCGAAAAATGGCCAACCGTTGTGGGTGGCCGAGCGTTGCAAGATGGGAGGGCGCGTCTATTTCCATATTTCATGAATAACGGAAATATAGATTCGGGCAAGAGGCTTTTCGCGCGGCAACGGCGTAGGATTGCACGCAACCGCCGCGACCTGCGCCGCGTGCGTTGCATCAAGATCAAGCTGTGGGAAATGTCGCACCCCGTGGGGGGGGGAATGGTAGCGGAGGAGGGACTTGAACCCCCGACACGCGGATTATGATTCCGCTGCTCTAACCACCTGAGCTACTCCGCCTAAAGCGAGGGCCGATGTAGAGGCGCAGGGCACAGCCGTCAAGGGGGAAAACCGATGTGCTGGCAGGAGGCCTTTGTTTCCGTTTTGGCGCTAATTTGCTGGGATGCCAATGATCGCGCCGCCCCAGACAACAATCGCTGTGGAAACCGCGCCTGCTGCGCTTCCCCGTCCGGGCACAAACGGGCTATCATGGTTAAACCTAGGAATCCGGAGCCCGGCCTTGCAGCACTTGCCCAGTTTGACCCGTGACATCGTTCTGCTCGGCGGGGGGCATGCCCATGCCCTGGTGCTCAGGATGGCGCTGATGGAGCCGATCAAGGGCGCGCGGCTGACGGTGATCAACCCCGGCCCCACCGCGCCCTATTCGGGGATGCTGCCGGGGCATGTGGCGGGGCATTACACGCGCGACGAATTGCAGATTGATCTGGTCAGGCTGTGCCGGGCGGCGGGGGCGCGGCTGGTGCTGGGCCATGCGACAGGGATCGACCGGGCGGCGCAGGTGGTGCGTGTGAGCACCGCCAACGGCGAGCGTGAGATTGGCTATGACATTGCCTCTGTAGACGTGGGCGTAACCTCAGAAATGCCGGGGCTTGAGGGCTTTGCCGAACATGGCACCCCGGCCAAGCCGCTCGACACATTTGCCGACCGTTGGGACAGCTTTGTGCAGGCTGTGGAGCCGGGCGAGAAAGCGCCGGTGGTGGTGATTGGCGCGGGCGTGGCGGGGGTGGAGCTGGCGATGGCAGCGCGCCACCGGCTGATTCAGGCGGGCGCGGAGCCGCAGGTGCATGTGATTGACGCGGCCGAGGCCTTGCCCGGCCTTGGCGGATCGGCACGCGCGCGGATTTTCGAGGAATTGCGCAATCAGCAGGTGTGGGTAGTGGAAAACACCCCCGTCACCCGGCTGATTGAGGGCGCGGTTGTGCTGGAGGGGGGCCGGGAGGTTCCGGCGCGCTTTGTGATCGGCGCGGGCGGGGCGCGCCCGCACGATTGGCTCACCGAAACGGGGCTGGCGCTGGAGAGCGGCTACATCAAGGTGGGCGCCGATCTGCGCAGCCTGACCGACAAGGCCATTTTCGCGGTGGGCGATTGCGCCCATTTCACCCCCGATCCGCGCCCGAAGGCCGGGGTGTATGCGGTAAGGGCGGCGGGCGTTCTGCTGGAAAACCTGCGCCGTGTGGTGGCGGGCAACCCCAAGTTGCGGCGCTTCAAGCCACAGAGCGATTACCTCAAGCTGATCTCGCTTGGCGATAAATCTGCCATCGGTGAGAAATGGGGGGTCGCACTGGCCGGGCCGCGGGTCTGGAAGCTGAAAAACCGGATTGATCAGAACTTTATGAAAAAGTTCACCGATCTGCCCAGCATGGCCGAAGAGGCGGGTGGCGAGCAGGCGCTTTGTGCCGGATGCGGCGCCAAGATTGCCCCCGCCGCGCTGAAACAGGCGTTGAAGGCCCTGCCCCCGCCCGAGCGCGATGACGTGCTTTCGCTGCCCGGAGACGATGCCGCCGTGCTGGCGATGGAGGGCGATTGGCAGGTGATCACCACCGACCATCTGCGCGGGTTCACCGAAGACCTGGCGCTTATGGCGCGGATTGCGGCGGTGCATGCGCTGGGCGATGTCTGGGCAATGGGCGCGCGCCCGCAGGCGGCCTTGGCCACGGTGAACCTGCCGCGCATGGCCCCGCAAATGCAGGCCCGCAGCCTTGAAGAAATCCTGTCCGCAGCCAGCGAGGTGTTTCGCGCCGAAGGGGCGGAGCTGGTGGGCGGGCATTCGGCGATGGGCGCGGAGGTGATCCTTGGCTTTACCGTGACCGGCCTGCGCACCGCTTATCCGGTGGGGCTGGAGGGGGCCAAAGCGGGCGATGCGCTGATCCTCACCAAGCCGATTGGCACCGGCACGATCCTTGCAGGCGAAATGCAGGGCAAGGCACGGGGCGCATGGGTGAGCGGTGCGCTCGAATCGATGGCCAAGCCACAGGGCGCGGCGGCAAAGCTGCTGCGCTCGGCCCATGCGATGACAGATGTGACAGGCTTTGGCCTTGCCGGGCACCTTGCCGCGATTTGCGAGGCCAGCGGCGTGGGCGCGGCGCTGAAGCTTGAGGCGGTGCCGCTGCTGCCGGGGGCCGCCGAACTGGCCACCCAAGGGGTGCGTTCAACCCTGTGGCCCGACAACAGAGGCGCCGCCGCTGGCCGCATCATCCTGCCCGCGCCGCTGCCGCCCGAGGCTGCTCTGCTGTTTGATCCACAAACTGCCGGGGGCCTGCTGGCGGCGGTTTCGGCCGGGCGGGCGAGTGCCTTGATCAAGGAGTTGCGCGATTTGGGGTTTGAGGCGGCAAGGATCGGTCAGGTGGTGGAAGGCGAGCCGTTGATCACCCTGCGGTAACACGCGGTTCGCGCCTTCGGCAGAGATATTTTGCGCAAAAATTCGGCCCTGTTCGGCGCATTTTCTTGCTGTAAATATCCAATCCCACGCCTGCCAGCGCTCACAAACCTGTAAGCTCCTGCACCAGCCTGTCCGCCGCGCGGTTCAGCCCATCGCTGTCGAGCCGGATATCGAGCGCCGCCGCAGGCTCTGTCAGCCGTTCGCGGGATTTGCCGTAGCGCGGGTCGTAATGCTGGGTGCAGAGCGCGGCGGCCAGCGTTTCAACCTCGCCCGCTTCGGCGAGTGCTTGCCACCCCTCAATCACCTCGCGGCCATGCAGGCGGGTGAGCATGGCGAGCAGCCCGTTCAGCGCCCCGGTATCGGCTGCCAGCTCGGCGTAGAGCCGCGCCAGATAGCGAGCGCGATCCTCCAGCGGCGCGGTGACGGTGAACCGGGGCGCAGCGATCATCCGCTTCCAGAGGGACGGGGGCACCAGCACCTCGCCAATCTTTGAGCTTTCAGCCTCCACCAGCACCGGCTTTGAGGGATCAAGCTGCGCAAGGCGCGCCAAAACCGCGGTTTCAAAGCCCTTTTGCGCGGGTTGCGGCCCCATATTGCCCAGCAGCGAGCCGCGATGATTGGCCAACCCCTCAAGATCAAGCACCTGCCCGCCGCGCTCAGCGACCAGCGCCAGAAGGTCCGTCTTGGCGGTGCCGGTGTAGCCATCAAGCAGCACCACACGATGGGGCAATTCGGCCTCGTAAAGCGCTTTCACCACGCCGCGCCGATAGGTTTGGTAACCGCCTTCCAGCTTTTGCACCCGCCAGCCGATCTGCGCGAGGATGGTCGACATCCCGCCAGAGCGCTGCCCGCCGCGCCAGCAATAAACCAGCGGCTGCCATGCGCCATCCATATCCGCCAGAGGCCCTTCGAGATGCGCGGCAACATTGCGCGCCAGGATCGCCGCGCCCACCTTGCGGGCCAGAAACGGGCTTTGCTGAGTGTAGATCGTGCCGACCTGGGCACGCTCGGCATCGGAAAACACCGGTAGCGAGATAGCGCCGGGGATGTGATCCTCGGCGTATTCAGCAGGCGCGCGCACGTCGATCACCGTGTCAAACGGCAGGTCGAGCCCCTGGGCCGGATCTGGAAGCTGGTAGGACATGCCGCCTGCTACCGCGTCCGGCGCGCCGAGAAAAGGGCGCAACGGGGAAGCTTGGCCCAAATCAACAAGGGAATGCGCCCGCAAGGGCGCGATTTTATCGCAGCAGCCCCGCTCATTCGGCAGAACGCAGCACGCGGGCGGGGGGCTGCGCGAGCGGGCGCAGGGCGAAGAGCAGGCCTGCGATGAGCGTGGCGGCAACGCCGCCGGTGACGATGGCCAGCGCCGAGAGCGGCTCGAAGGTGAAATCGCCCTCCATCACAAAGGTCGTGACCGCCCAGCCTGCCAACCCGCCAGCAAAGATCGCCACAAGCCCTGCCGCAAACCCGAGGAGCGCGGCGCGCAGGGTGAGGTAGGCCAGCACGCGGCGGCGTTCGGCCCCCACGGTCTTGAGCACGGCGGCTTCAAACTCCCGCGCCGGTTGGCCCGCGGCGGCGGCACCGATCAGCACCACGCCACCGGTGATCAGCGAGGCCATGGCGCCATAGGTGATCGCCGCCGTGATGCCCTCGATCAGCCCAGCCACGCGGGAGATCGCATCGCGCACCCCGATCCCGGTGATGTTGGGCCATGTGCGGGTGACATCGCGCAGGATCGCGTTTTCCGCCTCCGGCGCGGAATAGACGGTTGAGATATAGCTATGCGGCGCGCCTTTCAGCGCAGCCTCGTTGAAGGTTATTACGAAGTTGATGCCCATGGTCGAAAAATCCACATCGCGCAGGTTGGCCACGCGGGCGGTGATCTCGCGGCCGAGCACGTTCACCGTGACCTCGTCGTCGACCTCAAGGCCGATCTCCTCGGCCTCTTCGCGCGCAAAGCTCATCAGCGGGGCGCCGGTATAATCCTCGGGCCACCACGCGCCCTCGGTGACGCGTATGCTGGAGGGTTGGGCGGCGGCATAGGTGAGGCCGCGATCCCCGCGCACAACCCAGTGGTTGCCTGCCACCTTCTCGGCATCCTGCCCGTTGATCCGGGTGATCACGCCGCGCAGCATCGGCGCGGTATCCACCCGCGTGACCTGCGGATCGCCTTCGACGCGGGCGCGAAAGCCGTCGATCTGGGTGGGCTGGATATCAATGAAGAAGAACGAAGGCGCGACCTCGGGCAGGTCGCCTTCGATAGCCGCCTGCATGTTGGTTGAAACCTGCCCCACCGCCGCCAGCACCGAAAGGCCAAGGCCGAGCGACAGCACCACCGCGCCCGCCTCCTGCCCCGGACCGCCCACAGAGCCAAGCGCGAGGCGCAGGGCCGACCAGCCGCGCACCATGCGGGCGCGGGCCAGACGGCGGGCCAGGCGGCGGATGCCCCATGAGGCGGCGAGCAGCAGCAAAAGGGCGGCGGCCACGCCGAGGGCGGCCCAGAGGGTGAGGGTCACAAGCCCCGAAAAATACGCCGCAGAAGCGATCAGCGCCGCCACAAGCGCCACGGTCAGGACGATGACGGGCCAGCGGGGCAACCGCCAGGTGGCGCTGTCGGTGATGGCCCGGAAGAGTTGCGCGGGGCGGATCTCTTCGGCACGGGAGACCGGCCAGAGGGTGAACACGAGGGCGGTGAGCGCGCCGTAGAGCGCGGCCTCGGCCAGCGGGCCGGGGTAGATGGTGAACTCGGTCGGCAAAGGCTGGCGGGCCTCAAGCAGCGGCGCGATGGCGAGCACCGCGAGCGCCCCCAGCACGAGGCCGATCACGATGCCGAGCGCCGCCAGAACGCCGATCTGGATCAGGTAGGCCCAAAGGATGGTCGCGCGGGTTGCGCCCAGCGTTTTGAGGGTGGCGATGACCGGGGTTTTGCGCTCCAGATAGGCGCGCACGGCCGCTTGAATCCCCACGCCACCCACCGCAAGGCCCGCAAGCCCCACCAGCACCAGAAAGGCGCTGATCCGATCCACAAAGCGGTTAAGCCCCGGCGCGCCATTGCGGCTGTCGCGCCAGCGCACGCCGGCATCGCGAAACTCGGCCTCGGCGGCGGTTTTCATCGCCTCAAGGTCAACCCCTTCGGGCAGGGCGAGGCGATAGCGGGTTTCAAACAGGGTGCCGGGGGCAAGCAGGCCCGAGCCTTCAAGAGCGGCGCGGCGCAGCAGGGTGCGCGGCCCAAGCGAAAAGCCAGAGCCAGCGGCATCCGGCTCTAGCGTGAGGGCGGCAGACAGGTGGTAGCTGGCGGTGCCAAGCTCAAACGTATCTCCCACCGAAAGGCCAAGCTGGGCGATCAACGCCGGGTCCATCACCGCGCCGGGCAGGCCCCCTGCCCCATCAAGTGCTGCGGCCAGCGCCATGGGCGGATCAAGGCGCGGGGTGCCATAAAGCGGATAGGCGGCATCAATACCCTTCACCTGGGTCAGCGCGGTGTTTTCCCCCGCGCGCACCATCGAGCGGAAATCGACAACTTCGGAAACGGCCGTGGCGCGGGCCTCCATCCAGCTGCGCTCGGCCCCATCGGCGGTGCGGTAGGTGAAGCGCATCTCGGCGTCGCCGCCCAGCATGGTGGCGCCTTCGCGCATCAGCCCGCCTGTGAGGCTTTCCTGCACAAGGCCCACGGCGGCAATTGCGGCCACGCCGAGCGCGAGGCAGGCGATGAACACGCGAAAGCCCGAAAGCCCGCCACGTAGCTCACGCCGGGCGATGCGCAGCGCGTGGCTGAGGTTCATTCTGCGGCCTCGGGGGAAGGCTGCGCCGCATCAGCGGCTTCGGGGGCGATCAGCCCGTCGGCCAGCCGGATCACCCGCGAACAGCGGGCGGCCAGTTCACGGGAGTGGGTCACAAGCACCAGAGTGGCGCCGCGCTCGGAGGAGAGTTTGAACAACAGGTCGGTCACAAGTGCGCCAGTGGCGGCATCAAGGTTGCCGGTGGGTTCATCTGCCAGCAGGATATCGGGGCGCGGTGCAATGGCGCGGGCCAGGGCCACCCGCTGCTGCTCCCCGCCCGACATTTGCGCCGGGTAGTGATGGGCGCGGTCGCCAAGCCCCACCGCATCAAGCTCGGCCTCGGCGCGCTCAAAAGCATCTGCCGCGCCGGCCAGTTCGAGCGGGGTTGCAACATTTTCCAGCGCGGTCATGGTGCCAATAAGGTGGAAGGATTGGAACACCACCCCCATATGCTCAAGACGGAAGCGGGCCAGCGCGTCTTCATCCATTGCGGTGAGGTCCTGGCCCAGCGCGGTGACGGTGCCGGATGTGGCTGTATCAAGCCCGCCCATCAACATGAGGAGTGACGATTTGCCAGACCCTGACGGCCCGATGAGCCCCAGCGTTTCCCCCTTTTCGACCGAGAGCGAGATGCCATGCAGGATCTCGACCCGCCCTGCATTGCCGTCGAGCGCGAAGGTGAGGTCTTTGAGGGAGAGGATCGGATCGGTCATGGCACGGCCTTTCGTTTCATTTCGATATGGTGCCAAGAGGTTGGCCTGCAAGGGGATTGCTGCAATTTGGCTGGTTTCTGCGCCCTTTGCCGCAGCCGCCGAGCCGGTGGTGGTGGCTGCATTGGGCGATAGCCTGACAGCGGGTTACGGGTTGCCAAGGGCCGATGGCTTTGTGCCGCAGATGCAGGCCTGGCTTACAGAACAGGGTGTTGAGGTAGAGGTGCGCAACGCCGGTGTGAGCGGAGATACCACCGCAGGCGGCCTCAGCCGGGTGGATTGGACGCTCACCGATGACGTTGACGCGATGATTGTGGCGCTGGGCGGCAATGACCTGCTGCGCGGGCTTGATCCGGCTGTGAGCCGCCGCAACCTTGATGGTATTTTACAGGCCGCCAAGGCAAAGGACGTGCCCGTGCTGCTGGTGGGTGTGGCCGCCTCGATGAACTACGGCGCCGATTACAAGGCAGCGTTTGACGGGATGTATGCGGAGCTGTCAGCGCAATATGAAACGCTGCTCTACCCCGATTTCTTTCGCGGCCTCGCGGAGCTGCCCGATAGGGAGGTAGCACGGCGCGAGCATTTGCAGGGTGATGGGATTCACCCCGATGCGAGCGGCGTGGAGATATTGGTAGAGGCCATGGGGCCAAGCGTTTTGGAGCTGGTCAGGCAGGCGCAGTAAGCGGCGTTTTGGGCGGTGGCGGGGCGTCAGCGCCAGTCAAAGAAGCCATCGTCAGCGCGGGCCAAAAGCTCGGCGGCGAGGTCTTCGCCCATCATACCCCCGTCGGCGATGGGGCCGGAGCGGCTGCCAACCAGCGCCTCGGTGCCATCGGTGCGCAGGATTTCCCCGCGCAGGGTGAGGGTGCCGCCATCAATCTCGGCCAAGCCGCCGATGGGGGTTTCGCAAGAGCCATCCAGCGCGGCGAGGAAGCTGCGCTCGGCGGCGAGGCGCATGTGGGTTTCTTCATGGCGCAGCGGCGCGAGCAGGGCTTCGGTTTCGCTGTCACCGATGCGCCGTTCGATGCCGATAGCGCCCTGGGCGACGGCAGGCAGCATATCATCCGGCGAGATCGGCGTGCGCGGAATTGCCATGGCATCCAGCCGGTTGAGGCCCGCCATGGCAAGGAAGGTGGCATGGGCGATCTTGGCTTGCAGCTTTTTCACGCGGGTCTGCACATTGCCCCGAAACTCAACCACCTTGAGATCAGGCCGCTTGTGCAAAAGCTGGGCCTTGCGGCGCAGCGACGAGGTGCCAACGACCGCGCCATCCGGCAGATCGGCCAGGGTGCCGCCTTCAAACGAGATGAAGGCATCACGCGGGTCTTCACGCGGCAGGTAACAATCAAGCATCAAGCCGTCGGGCTGGGCAACGGGCATGTCTTTCATCGAGTGCACGGCCACGTCGATACCGCCCTCAATGAGCTGGTCTTCGATCTCCTTGGTGAACAGCCCCTTGCCGCCAATCTCGCGCAGCGCCCGGTTTTGCACACGGTCGCCGGTGGTGGTAATCACCACGATTTCGAACTGTTCTTCGAGCATCCCGTGGGCCTTCATCAGGCGCGCGCGGGTTTCGATGGCTTGGGCAAGGGCGAGCGGAGAGCCGCGGGTGCCGATCTTGAGCGTCTTGGTCATACCCGTGGGGATAGCCCGCAGGCACGGGGGTGACAATGCGACACTTGACTTTAGCTGCCCCGCAAGAGACCAAACCCCGCACCAAGGAGGCAGGTCATGGCGGAAAAGAAAAGCATTCTCAAGGCACTAGCGGGTGAGGCCCAGGAAGTTCCGCCGATCTGGATGATGCGCCAGGCCGGGCGCTACCTGCCGGAATACCGCGCCACCCGTGCCAAAGCCGGGGATTTCCTGAGCCTGTGCTACAATTCAGAGTTGGCCGCCGAGGTCACGCTGCAACCTATACGGCGCTATGATTTTGATGCCTCGATCCTGTTTGCCGATATTCTGCTGCTGCCTCAGGCGCTTGGCGCGGATCTGTGGTTTGTCACCGGGGAGGGGCCGCGGCTTTCCACCATCGAAACCCATAGCGACTTTCAAAAGCTGAAGCACGCGGGCGATGTGCATGAGCATCTCGCCCCGATCTACGAAACCCTGCGCATTTTAGGCCGCGAGCTGCCCGAAAAGACCACGCTGATCGGCTTTGCCGGGGCGCCTTGGACGGTGGCAACCTATATGATCGCCGGGCGCGGCACCCCCGACCAAGGGCCAGCGCATAAGCTGATGGTCGAAAATCGCGCGCTGTTTGACGCGGTGATGGACCTGCTCACCGAGGCGACGGTGGAATACCTGAGCGCCCAGATCGAGGCCGGGGCCGAGGTGGTGAAACTGTTTGATAGCTGGGCTGGGAGCCTTGAGGGCGATGAATTCACCCGCTACTCGCTTGAGCCGCAACGCAAGATCATTGCCGCGCTCAAGGCGCGCCACCCCAACACGCCGATCATCGCCTTCCCGCGCGGCGCGGGCGAGCGGTTTGAAGGCTTCGCCAAGGCAACAGGGGCCGATTGCGTAGCGCTGGATGATGGCGTGACCCCGGAATGGGCTGCCAAGCATGTGCAAAAAGACGGCTGCGTGCAGGGCAACCTCAAATCATCGCATATGGTGACCGGAGGCGAGGATCTGGTGCGCGAGACGCGCCATATCGTTGAGGCGTTCAAGGGCGGGCCGCATATCTTCAACCTCGGCCACGGGATCACCCCGGATGCCGATCCCGACAACGTGCAATTGATGATCGACACGGTGCGCGGCGGCTAAGCCCCCGCCCATCCGGGCACGCAACCGCAGGCTGTTTCCGCGCTGCGGCGTGTGAAATAGGCGATTCGGTGGCATAATCAGCGGCATTTCAGGGGGAAATCTGATGCCGGATGATGAGATCACAGTGAGTCCGTCAAACCTGTCTGACGCGGCCAACGGAAAAACCGATACAATTGTGGTGACCCACGGCCAACAGGGCGGGCGTAAGGTGCGCGGGCAAGACCTGCCTGCGGTGTTGCAGCAGGCCGGGGTGAAGAAAGATTGGAAAGGCACGCTGGTGGTGGCCTTTCCAGACGTCTGCAAAACGCCCTCGCCAGGGGGGCCGGTGCCGATCCCCTACCCTTCGATCTCGACCGAGCCGGCAAACGGCAAGAAGGTGAACCTCAAGGAGGCGATCTACCGCGCCGGGTTCAAAAGCGTGACTGTGGCCAGCCTTGGCGACGAGCCGGGTGTGATGGGAGCAAAGGCGCATACCAAGGGGGCGTTCACCGGCTACTCGTTTGATGTGAAGGCAGAAGGCAAGCACCTGTTGGGCCATGAGTTGACCCATACGGTGCAGCAAAGCCATGCGCCCCATATCGTGCCGTCCCAAACCAAGGTGATCGTGACCGCGCCCTAAGGCGAGGATCGCGCCTGGCCCTGAAGGGCTAAACCCATTTTGCCAGCGGCGGCAGGCTCATCAGCACGGCGTTGGCGTCATGCCCGGTGGCGAGGCCAAACTTGGTGCCGCGATCGTAGACAAGGTTATATTCGGCGTAGAGGCCCCGGTGGATGAGCTGGGTGTTCTTGTCGGCCTCGCTCCACTCAGCACCCATGCGCCGCTCGGTCAGGGGCAGGAAGGCGGGGAGGAAGGCGCGGCCAATGTCTTGCGTCAGCGCGAAATCAGCCTCCCAATCGCCGGAATTGCGATCATCCATGAAGATGCCGCCCACCCCACGGGCGCGTTTGCGGTGGGGGATGTAGAAATACTCGTCGGCCCATGATTTGAGCGCCGGGTAAAGATCATCGCCATGCGGGTCGAGGTGGCGCTTTTGGGTCGCATGAAAGTGCGCGGTGTCTTCCTCATACTCGATGCAGGGGTTCAGATCGGAGCCGCCGCCAAACCACCAGGCCGAGGGCGTCCAGAACATGCGGGTGTTCATGTGCACCGCCGGGGCGTGGGGGTTTTGCATATGCGCAACAAGGCTGATGCCAGAGGCCCAGAAGGCCGGGTTTTCGGCCACGCCGGGCACGCCGCGGGCCGCCATGGCCTTTTGCGCCGCGTCGCCAAGCGTGCCGTGCACGGTGGACACGTTGACGCCCACCTTCTCGAACACCCGGCCCCCGCGCATGACGCTCATCAGCCCGCCGCCCGCATCGGAGCCATCATCGGAGGCGCGTTTGGTTTCGCTCACCTCGAAGCGGCCTGCCGGAGCGGGAGCGGTGGTGAGTTTGTCTTCCAGCCCCTCGAAGGCGGCGACGATCTCATCACGCAGGGTGCGAAACCATGCCGAGGCGCGGGTTTTTTCGGCGTCCATCCTGCTGCTCATCGGGGGCGTCCTTCCTGCAATATCATCGTGATTTGGCGAATCTTGCCGCGCAGCCTATCCTTGCGGTCAAGCCATTGAAAGGACACCTCCATGCGGCATCTCGCGCTTCTCTTCCTGCTCACGTTCCTGGCGGCTTGTGCCACCCCGCAGGAGGCCTGCATCGCGCGGGTGACCAAGGACTTGCGCGCGGTGAACGAGCTGATCGCCACCACCGAGGCCAATCTGGCGCGCGGTTACGCGATAGAGCAGGAGGCCTACACAAGCTTTGAATCCTACCAATGCAACGTGGAAATCGGCACCAAGGACGGGCCGCGCGTTATTACCAAGTGGTGCCACCGCCCGGCGACGCGCTATCGCGACAAGGCGGTTTCCATTGATCCGGCGGCAGAGCGGCGCAAGCTGGCCGGGCTGAAGACCAAGCGCACCGAGTTGATTGCCCAGGCCAGGCGTGAGGTTGCAGCCTGCAAGGCGGCCTACCCCGAGGAGTGAGGCCGGCACAGGCCGCAGGCGGATCACGTGTTGCAGATCGCCGTCAGGGCCGATAGGGCACTCGGCTTACAGATATCGCCCTGAGCGCGCCCAAGACGCGCCGGGCCAAGCCACCCCCACCCCGCCGGATCGGCCAAAGGCCCAGCCCGCAAGACAGGCCAAAGGATAGCGCATGCTGCTCTCGATTGATGTTCGGATGACCTACCGGTTTTCGCGGCCCAATACGGTGTTTCTGGCGCTGGAAGCGGCGCAAACCGAGGGGCAGGTGATTGTGGATCAACACATTGATCTTGGCGCGGCACAGGTGGACCGGATCACCGGGGATGGCTATGTGGGTGAGCGGATCTGGGCGCAGGTTCCGGGCTATGAGATGGTGCTTTTCTACCGCGCCACGGTGGATGTAACCCGCCCGGCGGTGCAGCTTGATGGGCTGGAGGCGATGCCGCTGCACCGGCTGCCCGCAGATGTGGCCCCCTATCTGCGCCCCTCGCGCTACTGCCAGTCTGACAAGTTCTTCGCCTTTGTGGCCAAACGCTTTGGCGATGTGACGGGCGGGCGCAAGATTGCCGCGATCCGCGACTGGATCGAAAGCAACCTCACCTATGTGCCGGGCGCTTCGGACGCCGATACCAACGTGCTGGAAACCTTCGCCGGGCGCGAAGGTGTGTGCCGGGATTACGCGCATCTGTTTTGCACCATGGCGCGCGCCGCCAAGATCCCTGCCCGCATGGTTGCCGCCTACAGCCCCGATGTGTACCCACCCGATTTTCATGCCGTGACGCAGGTTTGGCTGGATGATGCCTGGCACCTGGTGGACGCCACCGGCATGTGCGCCGCCGACTCGCTGGCAGTGATCGCCGTGGGGCGGGACGCTTATGACATTGCCTTCATGGATTCCGAGGTGCCTGCCGAGTTTGTGGCGCAGGGGGTTTCGGTGGTGCGGGTATAGGGTTGGTTTGAGCGGGAGGCCCCTTGCCGCTTTTTGAGATACTGGAGACAACGTCCAATCGGTGGAGCCCGCGTATGGGCTTTATGGATGGGCTGGGGAACGTGGTGATCGAGCCGCAGTTCCACCAGAACAGGAGCGTGATGGGGCGCTACTTTTCTGACGCGGGCTATGCGATTGTTGTGCGCCACGGGGAACGCCAGAAGATCGTGATCGACGAGAGCGGCGAGACGGTTCTTGAAATTCCCGAAGAGTATCAGGTGGGGCCGTTCACGCGCCCGGACGAGAACGGCATTTTTCAGGCGACACGGCTGATAGATGGCGACAATGCCGCCCTTTGGGAGCTTGTTGGGCGGGACATCATTTTCACCGGTGAAACCCGCTATTACGCAATGCGGCTTGATGGTTCTGTCGCCTTTCGGGCCTATTTCACGAGCTCCTGCCACGGGCGATATGTGTTTCACGAGGGCTCTCAGTGGAAGGGCAAAAAGGGGCTGATGGACCAGCACGGCGAGATCATCCTGCCCGCGATCTACGATCACATCTCCCTTTCACCGACGGACCCTTTTGCGACGGTCGTGCGCGAAGGGCGGGTGAATGTGGTGACCCTTGAGGGCACGCCTGTCTTCAAGCAGGAATTTGAAGTGCAGGGTGAGGGTATTCAAAGCGCTGTGCAGGACGGTTTCTGGATTGTGCGCAATGCTGCCAAAGACCGCGCCGATGTGTATGACATTGCCTCCGCCGAAGTGATCGGCACGCTCCCGCTGACCTATTGGTCCCCCTCAATTCCAAAGGCCTGCCCCTCGCTCTCTGGCGGGGTGGCCTCAATCACCCATCCCCGGAAAGGCACGGCTTATTACCGCCCCAATGGCAAGCCTGCGATGCCGGGGATTTTGGGGCGGCCTCGTTGGTTTAGCCCCGAGATGCGGACGGGCTACTTTCATGACGGTCGCGCGAGCTTCAAGCTGGGCGATCTTTGGGGCTATCTGGACCTGTCGGGCAAGCACGCCATAGCGCCGCAATTCGGCTCGGACCTTCCGTTCAGGGATGGGCTGGCCAAAGTGCGCTATCCGGCTGACGGAAACGCGTGGCACCGTTTTTCCTACGTCGACCGGGATGGCGCGGTGGTTTGGCACCAGGAGGAATAGGCTTTGCGCGGTGGGGCAAGGTGTGCCCCACGCGCGGTGGTTCAAGGCTTAGAGCAGCCCGGCATCGTGGAAGATGTCACGCAAGGGGCGTTTGGGGCGCGGGCCGATGTGGCGGATCACTTCGGCGGCGGCTGTCACCCCCATGAGGCCCGAGGTTTCGAGGCTGGCCCCGGTGGCCATTCCATAAAGGAATCCGGCGGCAAACTGATCGCCCGCGCCGGTGGCATCAACCGGGACAACCGGGGTGACGGGCACTTCCACCTGCTCATCTTCATGGCGCAGCAGCACCGATTTGCCGGACCGGGTGCACACCAGCGTGGGGCAGATCATGGCGGCCTCGCCCATGGCGACCTCAAGGCTCTCGGTCTGGTAGAGGGAGAGCCACTCTTCCTCGTTGCCGATCACGAAATCCATGTCGTTTTCGATCAGGGCGCGGAAGCTGTCACGGTGGCGGTCCACGCAGAAGGGATCAGACAGGGTGATGCCCGCCTTGCCACCCGCGTGGCGGCAGGCATTGGCGGCGGCGGTGAAGGCGCGTTTGCCTTTGTCCTTGTCGTAAAGGTAGCCCTCAAGGAAGAGGTAGCGGGTGTTTTCCAACACCGAAACATCCACGTCGTCCTCAGAAAACTCGGCCCCGCAGCCAAGATAAGTGTTCATCGAGCGCTCGCCATCGGGGGAGACAAAGATCATCGAGCGGGAGGTGGGCGGCTGGCCGGCGTCATCAACCGGGCCGTTGGGAAAGACGGTGCCTTCAAGCTCCATCTTTTCGGCGTAAAAGCGGCCCAGCGCATCATCTTTCACCCGGCCAACAAAGGCGGTGTTCAGCCCCAGGGTGCCGATGCCTGCCAGCGTGTTGGCAACAGAGCCGCCGGGAGTTTGCACCCGGTCGCCCATGGCGGCATAGAGCACTTCGGCGCGCTCGCGCTCGACCAGCTGCATGATGCCCTTGGTGATGCCCATGTTCTCCAGAAAGCTGTCATCGCCATGGGAAATCACATCAACAATCGCGTTTCCGATGCCGACAACGTCATAATTGGTGGTCACAGGGTCTTCTCCTCAAAAAGGCAAATGTCACGGATCAGGCAGGCGGCGCATTGCGGTTTGCGCGCCTTGCAGGTGTAGCGCCCATGCAGGATGAGCCAATGGTGGGCGTGTTGCTGATACTCGGCCGGGACGCGGTCTTCCATGGCGCGCTCAACCGCGTCTACATCCTTGCCGGGCGCAATGCCGGTGCGGTTGCCCACGCGAAAGATATGGGTGTCGACCGCCTGCGTGGGTTGGTGGAACCACATGTTCAGCACCACATTGGCGGTTTTGCGGCCCACGCCAGGCAGCGATTGCAGGGCCTCGCGCGATGAGGGCACCTTGCTGTCAAAGCCATCGACCAGCATTTGCGACAGTTTGATCACGTTTTTGGCCTTTTGGCGGAAGAGGCCGATGGTCTTGATATGCTCGGTCACGCCCTCAAGGCCCAGCGCCAGCATTTTCTCGGGCGTGTCGGCCACGGCAAAGAGGCCGCGCGTGGCCTTGTTGACCCCGGCATCGGTGGCCTGCGCCGAAAGCGCCACTGCCACCAGAAGCGTGTAGGCATTGGTATGCTCCAGCTCGCCCTTCGGTTCCGGCTCGGCGGCCTGAAAGCGGGCAAAGCACTCGCAGATTTCTTGATATGTCATGGCGCGGCGCATCGCCGCCTCCTATGCCAAGCGCGGCGGCGCGGGGCAAGAGCGCAGGTGGGGGCGGCGAGGCAGGATGGCGGCAAGCCTGTGCCGTGGCGGCGGCAAGGTGCGGGCGCTCGGGGGGGCAAATCCGCATGAACCGGGTCGCATCGCCGCCGCCGCGCCGTTAGCTTATGGAGCAAGAAGGAGGCTCAAGATGTCCCATAACCCGCCTGTGCCAGACGCGCCCGACAACAGCGAAGACGGCTACCACTACCAGGTGATGCGCCGTGCGCTTGATGTGATCGACGCCGCCGAGGGCCAGTTGACGCTGGATGGGCTGGCCGGTGAAATGCGCATGTCACCCGCGCATTTCCAGCGGGTGTTTTCGCAATGGGTGGGGGTAAGCCCGAAGCGTTACCAGCAATATCTGACGCTCGATCACGCCCGCCGCCTGCTGGCCGAGCGGCACACCACGCTGGAAGCCGCCGCCGGGGCGGGGCTTTCGGGCGCGGGGCGGTTGCATGATTTGTTTATCACCTGGGAGGCGATGTCACCGGGGGAGTATGGCCGGGGCGGCGAGGGGCTGGTGATCAGGTGGGGCTGGTTTAAAAGCCCCTTTGGCCCCGCCCTTGTGATGGGCACCGAGCGGGGGCTGTGTGGCATAGGCTTTGCCGCCGAAACCGGCGAGGCCGCAACCATGGAAGACCTCACATCGCGCTGGCCCAAGGCCGATTATGTGGAAGACCCGCAGGCGTTGCGGCCATGGGTGCTTTCGGCCTTCGGGGCGCGGGAGGCGGGCACGCCAACGCCGCTTTACCTGATCGGCGCGCCCTTCCAGATCAAGGTGTGGGAGGCGTTGTTGGCAATTCCAACGGGCCATGTCACCACCTACGCCGAGATTGCCGAGGCGATCGGCCACCCCAAAGCCTACCGCGCCGTGGGCTCTGCCGTGGGGCGCAACCCGGTGTCATGGCTGATCCCCTGTCACCGGGCGCTGCGCAAAGGCGGCGGATTGGGCGGCTATCACTGGGGTTTGCCGGTGAAACGCGCCCTGCTCGCCTGGGAAGCGGCCCGCAGCGAGGCGGGTTGAGGGCAGTGCACGCCAGTGTGCCGTGAGGGTCTGAAACATTCCGCAACCAAATTTGGCAACTTTCCGCGCATCTACCCGCGATAGGGCGGGCGAAACCTTGCCGAAGCGCCTATATAGCCATGGAACCCCGCCCGCACAGAAGGCGTTGTGGTCAAAAAGAACCCATGGGAAGACCCAAGGCAGACAAGGATAGAAGCAGATATGTTCCGCACACCTCTGGCCATCGCGGCCATCACCTCCATCACCCTCGCAGGCTGCACCGACGGCCAGATGGGGGACAAAACGAAATCCGGTGCCATCACGGGCGCGCTGATCGGCGCAGCCACCGGCATTGTGGCTGGCGACGATGCAGAAGCCCGCCGCCGCGGTGCTGTGATCGGTGCCGCTGTGGGCGCTGGCGTTGGCGGTGCCATCGGCCAGCAGCTTGATAAGCAGGCGCAGGAGCTTGACCAAGACCTTGACGGGCGCATTTCGGTGCAAAACACCGGGGACCGCCTGATCGTGACCATGCCGCAGGATATTCTGTTTGCGGTTGACAGCGCCTCGGTGAGCGGCGCGCTGGAGAACGATCTTTACACGCTGGCCGAAAGCCTCAACGACTATCCCAACACCACGGTGCAGGTGATCGGCCATACCGATAACACCGGCGCGGCGGCCTATAACCAGGAGCTATCGGAGCGCCGGGCGCGCGCCGTTAAAGCGGTTCTGGCCAACGGTGGCGTCAGCTCTGGCCGGGTGCAGGCGATAGGCCGCGGCGAAAGCCAGCCCATCGCCACCAACCAAACCTCGACCGGGCGTCAGCAAAACCGCCGGGTTGAGATCATCATCATCCCCAACACCTGATCGGGGCCTGATGCTGACAATCGGTCAAGCCGCCGGGGCCGTCCCTCCCCGGCTGGCTTGCCCTGCCCCTCGGGAAGTGGTCATATGAACTGACCAATTTCCGGGGGCCTTTTTATGCCTGTTTGCCATGCCATTTGAGCCTGTCGCCGCGGCCCGCCTTTCAAGCGCGGTGGTCGAGCAGATCGAAACGCTGATCCTGCGGGGCATCCTGAACCCGGGTGAGCGGCTGCCTGCCGAACGTGAGCTGGCAGAGCGGCTTGAGGTTTCCCGCCCCAGCCTGCGCGAGGCGCTGGCCGAGTTGCAAAAGCGCGGCTTGCTGGAAGCGCGGGCCGGGGCGGGGGTTTTTGTGGCCGAAGCGCTCGGCGCGGCCTTTCCGCCCGCTTTGGTGCGGCTGTTTTCAAGGCACAGAGAGGCGGTTTATGACTACATCGCCTTTCGCCGTGATCTGGAGGGGCAGGCCGCAGCGCGGGCGGCGGTGCATGGCACGCCCTCCGATCTGAAGGTGATCAAAGCCGCGCTAGAGGCGATGGAAGCTGCCCACCGCGCCCGCCCGGCCCCCGAGCGCGAAGCCGAGTTGGACGCCGCCTTTCACCTCGCCATTCTGGAGGCGAGCCACAACGTGGTGCTGCTGCATATGATGCGGGCGATGTATGAATTGCTGAAGCAGGGCGTGTTTTACCACCGCCAGGTGATGTTTCGCCAAAAACCCACCCGTGACACGCTGCTTGACCAGCACCGCGCCATCAACGCTGCCATTCAGGCCCGCGATCCCGAGGCCGCAAGAGAGGCCGTTGAGGCGCATCTGGGCTTTGTGGAACGCGCGCTGACAGAGCAGGACAAGGCCAAAACACAGGAAGCCATTGCCAGGCAACGGCTGGAACATGCGAGGGCGCGTTAGCGCGGGGTGAAGACGGACGTAACCCCGGCCCACCCGAGCGCAGCGAGGCTACGGAGGCCGCATACCGGGCGTAGCGAGGCTACGAAAAGCGAGGTGCGCAGCAACCGTTACTTGCCGAATTTATCCTGCCAGGTTGGCAGGTCGTCCCCCTTTGCGGCGCGGGCAAGGTAGACGCCGCGCGCGATAGCGCGGGCGAGGCAGGTGGCGGCAGCGTGGCCGATGCGCAGAATGTCCCACTCCGGGTCTTTCATGGCTTTGCGCCCGGTCGCGGCAGAAAACACCAGATCGCCGTCAAACGGGGTGTGCGAAGGCACCAGCGAGCGGGCCATGCCATCATGCGCGGCAATGGCCATGCGTTGCGCTTGCGGGCGGTCCAGCGCGGCGTCGGTCGCGACGATGGCGATGGTTGTCGCCTCGCCGACCAGCTTTTCGAGCGAAGGTTCAAAGCCCGCATCGGTGACCTTGGGGCCGCCCATGCCGCCAAATTCCTCGGCCATTTCCCAGGCCCCGGCCCAAAAGCGCGGCCCCCCATCGGCGACAGCCGTGCCCACCGCGTTGACGCCAACAATGGCGCCCACGGTGATGCCGCTGTCCAGCACCACCGAGGCCGAGCCGAGCCCGCCTTTCAGGTTGGCGGTGGTTGCACCGGTCCCGCAGCCTTCGGAGCCCATCTTGAAGCTCTCGCCCGCCGCATCCAGCGCCATGCGGCCCATGGCTTTATAGGGATTGTCTTTCCAGCTTTTGTCACCGCCGTTCAGCAGATCGAACAGGATCGCTGAGGGAACAATCGGCACCCGCGCCTCACCCACCTGATAGCCGCGCCCTTGGCTGCGCAGCCCGTCGGCCACCCCGGAGGCGGCATCAAGGCCAAAGGCGGAGCCGCCGGACAGCACCAGCGCATCCACCTTTTGCACCAGCTTGTCAGGCGCCAGAAGATCGGTTTCGCGGGTGCCGGGCGCGCCGCCCATCACATGCACCCCCGCAATGAAGGGATCGTCGCCCACCAGGGCCGTTACGCCGGATTTCACAACCGCATTGGTGGAGTTGCCCACCTTCAGCCCGGCCACGTCGGTAATCAGGTTTCTCGGCCCCGGTTTCATAGGATTCCTCTTCACTCGTCCGAGTTGGTTCAACCCCACCTCTGCCACAAAGGCAAGCCCGAGCGATGTTTGCGCGCCTTGCGGGGATCAGGGAGCGGTGACCAGAAAGGCCCCGAGGTAGCGCAGCTTGGGCGTGTCATGCAGGCGGAAGGGCACGCCGCCCAAGCCCTCTTCGGGAAGGAGCGCCAGCGTGTCGAAGGGCGAGGTGATATGCACCGCGTCCATCAGCGCCTCGCCGCGAAAATACTCCGCCAGCAGCGCCTCCTTGCCGATCCCCCATGACATGCGCACGAAGTCGGCGTTGACGAAGGCATCGGGCAGATCAACCGTCATCGGGGCGGGGGCGTCGATCAGGTCCACCTCGACGGGGCCAAAGAGGTAATCCCGCGCCGCCGCTTCAGAGCCGAAGATGCCGCCAAAGAGGTGCAGGCGCATCATGCCCTCGGGCAAAGGGCGGGCCGGTTCGGCGCGGGGCTTGCGGCGAAAGATCGAGGTAAAGAGCGAGAAGGGTGTGAGCATGACCAGAGGTTAGCCGCACCAGGCGATGCGGTCTATCCGGCGGGAGCGGCGGGCGCGGGGTGGCGAGCTTAAATGCATCGCCCGCCGTCCACCTCAAGCCCGACACCGGTGACCATGCTCGCCTCGTCCGAGCACAAATAGCAGGCCGCGTTGCCAAGGTCTTCGGGCGTGGAAAACCGGCCCATTGGGATGGTCGAGAGGAACTTGGCGCGCATTTCCGGTGTATCCTCGCCCATGAAGCTGGCCAGCAGCGGGGTTTCTCCGGCCACCGGGTTCAGCGCATTTACCCGCACGCCATGGGGGGCCAGCTCAACCGCCATGGCGCGGGTGGCGGTGATGACCCAGCCTTTGGAGGCGTTATACCAGTTGAGATTGGGGCGCGGCGATACCCCCGCCGTGGAGGCGACGTTCAGCACAGCGCCCATGCCGCGGGCCTTCATCCCGGCCACCACCGTGCGCGCCGAAAGGTAGATCGACTTGCCGTTAACGGCAAAGACCCGGTCAAACTCTTCTTCGCTGACCTGCTCCATGGGCTGCGGCAGGTGGGTGGTTCCGGCGTTGTTGACGAGGATATCCCACGGGCCTTGGGCGGCGAGGCGCTCCCAATCGGCCAGCGAGGTCACATCCATGGTGAGCGGCGTGCCCCCGGTTTCGGACGCGACCGCCTGGGCGGCGTCGGCGTTGATATCCGCCACCGTAACGCGCGCGCCTTCGGCGGCAAACTTGCGCACGATCCCTGCCCCAAAGCCAGATCCGCCGCCGGTGACGATGGCCGTTTTTCCGTTGAGCCGCATGATTGATCCTCCTTTTGCTCAGCGGACTATGGGGCGAAGTTGGCGGAGGGTCGAGAGGGGGCGGCGCGGGGCGGGCAGAAAGCGCTCAACACCCCGTCCGGAGGAGGCCGCGGCCATGGGCGGAGCGCTCTCTTCGCCAAGTGGGCGCCCAACAAGGGGCGTGAGGCGGCAGGGAGGGTGCGGTATCACCGCTTAACCGACCCCTTCAAGCGTGGGCGCGGCGGCGATGAGCTGGGCGGTGTAGGGGTGGCGGGGCGCGGTGAAAACCTGCTCGGTTTCCCCCTCCTCCACGATCTTGCCGGACTGCATCACCAGCACACGGTCGGTCACGTTGCGCACGACCGAAAGATCATGGCTGATGAAAAGGTAGCTCAGCCCGCGCTCGGCCTGAAGGCGCGCCAGCAGATCAAGGATCACCGCACGAACCTGCACATCCAGCGCCGATACGGCCTCATCCAGCACAATGAGTTCGGGGTGGGTGATGAGGGCGCGGGCGATGGCGATGCGCTGGCGCTGCCCGCCGGAAAACTCATGCGGGTATTTATGGGCATCGTCTGGAGACAGGCCAACCGCCGTGAGAGATTCGGTAATCCGCGCGGGCAGGTCTGCCGGGCGCCCGGTAAGGTGGAACGGCTCGGCGATCAGCCGGGAAACGCGGTGGCGCGGGTTGAAGCTGCCGTAGGGGTCCTGAAACACCACCTGCACCCGGCGGCGCAGCTCAAACCCCATGGCCGGGCTGACCGGCTGGCCATCAAGGCGGATCGCGCCGCCTTGCAGCGGATCAAGGCCCAGAATGGCGCGGGTGAGGGTCGACTTGCCGCAGCCCGACTCGCCCACAAGGCCAAGGCTTTCGCCCTGGCGCAGGGTGAAGCTGACCTCATCCACCGCCCGAAACGCCCCAGAGCGGCCGGAATACTCGCGCACCGCCCGCTCGACCGACAGGAGCGGCACCTCGCGCAGTTGCGTGGCGGCGCGGTCTGGCTGGTGGCCGGAGGCCGCAAACAGCGCCTCGGTATAGGGGTGCGCGCGCTCGCGCAAAACCTGAGCGGCAGGTCCGGCCTCTACCACCGCGCCTGCCCGCATGACGGCGATATCATCGGCCATTTCGGCCACCACCGCGAGATCATGGGTGATGAGCAGCAGCGCCATGCCCTCATCGCGGACCAGCTCGCGCAACAGGTTGAGAATTTGCGCCTGTGTCGTGACATCAAGCGCGGTTGTCGGCTCATCGGCGATCAACAGGCGGGGCCGCAGGGCGATGGCCATGGCGATGCACACGCGCTGGCGCTGCCCGCCCGAAAGCTCATGCGGGTAGCGGTGCATCGGGATCGCCTCAAGCCCCACACGATCCAGCTTTTCACGGGCGATCCGGCGGGCCTCGCGGCGCGAGGCGGCGCCGTGGATGCGCAGGGTTTCGGCCACTTGCGCGCCGATGGGCTGCATCGGGTTCAACGCGGTCATCGGTTCCTGGAAGATCATGCCGATCTCATTGCCGCGAAGCTGGCAGAGGCGGCGCTCGGCGGCGGTTGTAAGCTCTTCACCCTCCAGTGAGACCGAGCCGCTGAGCGCACTGCCCTGCGGCAAAAGCCCCATCAGCGACAGCGCTGTCATCGACTTGCCCGAGCCACTTTCCCCGACAAGGCCAAGGATATGCCCCGGCACCAGCGTGAGCGACACATCACGCAGGATCGGCGTGCCGTGGATTTCAAGCGAGAGGTGGCTGAGCGAGATCATTGGCGGGCCACCCGGCGCAGGCGCGGATCGAGCATGTCGCGCAGCCCGTCGCCCATGAGGTTGAGGCCCAGCACCATGGCGATGATGCAGCCAGCGGGCAGCATGGCAAGGCGGGGGTAGCCGTAATAAAGCGTTTGCGCCTCGGCCAGCATTCGCCCCCATGACGGGGTGGGCGGCTGCGCGCCAAGGCCCACATAGCTGAGCCCCGCCTCAGCCAGAATACCGAGCGAAAACTGGATGGTGGCCTGCACCACCAGCAGGTTGGCGATATTGGGCAGGATATGCTCGGCGCTGATCCGCAGCCGTGTTTTGCCTGCCACGCGGGCCGCAAGGATGAACTCGCGCTGCCAGATCCCCAGCGCCGCGCCCCGCGACACGCGGGCAAACACCGGGATGTTGAAAATCCCGATGGCAAGGATCGCATTCACCGCCGAGGGGCCAAAGGTGGCGGTGATCAGGATCGCGATAACCAGTGAGGGGAAGGCGAAGATCAGATCATTGCCGCGCATCAGGACCTCATCCAGCAGCGAGCCGCGCCATGCGGCGGCGATCAGGCCAAGGGGCACCCCGATGCCAAGGCCAATCCCCACCGCCACAAGCGCCACCGCCACAGAGGTGCGCCCCCCCGCCATGAGCATCGAGAGCATATCGCGGCCCAGATGATCGGTGCCAAGCCAATGCGCCGGTGACGGCCCTTGCAGCTTGGTGGAGATCGACAGTTCGAGCACGGAATGGGGGGTCCAGACCAGCGAGAGCAGCACCAGTGCCGAGAAGGCGAGGGTGAGCGCCGCGCCGATCCACATTTGCGCCGGGAGCCTCATTTGCGCCTCCGCAACCGAGGGTCCGCGAGGCCATAGGCGATATCGGTCAGGAAGGTGACGGTGATAACGGCAAAGACCAGCAGCATCACCGCGCTTTCCACCACGATCAGATCACGCTGGTTGATCGCCTGAAAGATCAGCCGCCCGAGGCCGGGCAGGTAGAACACGTTTTCGATGATGATCGCCCCCGCCAGCAGGAAGGAAAATTGCAGCCCGAGGATGGTGAGCACCGGCACCAGCGCATTGCGCAGCGCGTGGCGGGTGAGCGCCTGTGTGCGCGACAGCCCCTTGGCACGGGCGGTGCGGATGAAGTCTTGCGAGAGCACCTCGATCACCGCCGAGCGCATGACGCGGGCAAGGATAGAGGCTTGCGGCAGAGCCAGTGCAATGGCCGGGAGGGTGAGCGCCCTGAGGCCCGCCCAGAACCCCGCGTCCCACCCCGGAAAACCGCCGGAGGGAAAGAGCTTCCATGTGATTGCAAAGCCCAGCACCAGCAGCATCCCGAACCAGAAGTTGGGGATGGCGATGCCAAGCTGGGTCAGCCCCATGATGCCGTAATCCGCCACCGTGCCGCGCAGCGCCGCCGCCAAAAGGCCCACCGGAATGGCGATGAGCGTGGACAGAAGCAGCGCATAGCCCGCCAGAGGGGCCGAAACGGCGATCCGGGCGCTGACAAGCTCCTGCACCGGCACGCGGTAGGTATAGGAAATCCCCATTTCGCCGCGCAGCAGGCCGGTGATCCAGCGCAGGTAACGCTCGATCGTGGTGCCATCGAGGCCAAGCTCGGTGCGCAGCGCGGCCACGGTATCGGGCTGGGCATTGATCCCCAGCATAAAGCGGGCCGGATCGCCCGGCAGCACCTCCAGCATTAGGAAAATCACCGCGCTGGCCACAAGAAGCGAGAGGGCCAGCGAGAGCAGGCGCGAGGCGAGGTAGCGGATCATGCGGCCACGCTACGTGATTGGCTGGGCTGGGGAAAGCAGGATGCGGTGCATCTGGCGCGTCGCCTGCATCTGGCATCTTCACAAGGGGGCCGCCCCGTGGCAAAGCTGGTCTTGCCCGGAGCGATGGCGTCGCTCACCCTTGGGCCCTGACCGTCCTGCACGCCGGGACCTTTCTGAAATGAAAGGGCCGCGCGAGGCCCGGAAAGGTTGCACATGACGAACCGTCCACAGTTTTACCGCTTCGAGAATGGCCCCAAGGCCCCCCTGCCCTTTAACGGCGAGGAATATGACCAGCGCCTCGCCCGGCTGCGCGCCTTGATGGCCGAGCATGGCATGGAGGTGGCGCTTTTTACTTCCATGCACAACATCGCCTATTATTCGGGCTTTCTCTATTGCAGCTTCGGGCGGCCCTATGGGCTGGTTGTTACTCCCAAAAGCGCGGTGGTGATTTCTGCGGGAATCGACGCGGGCCAGCCGTGGCGGCGCTGCCACGGCGATGCGATCACCTACACCGATTGGGAGCGTGACAATTTTTGGCGCGCGCTGCGCGAGGTTTCGGGTGAGGGGGTCCGCCTTGGCTATGAGGAAGATCACCTGACGGTGGCGCTGCTTGCCAAGCTGAAGAGGTTCCTGAAGCCCGCCGCGCTGGCCGATATCGCCGCCCCGGCGATGACCCAGCGCATGGTGAAAAGCCCCGCCGAGATTGCGCTGATCCGCGAAGGCACCCGCATTTGTGACCTTGGCGGCGAGGCGATCCGCGAGGCCATCCGCCCCGGTGCCACCGAGATCGAGGTGACCATGGCCGGGCGCAACGCGATGGAGGCCGAGATTGCCCGCGCCTTCCCCGATGCGGAATACCGCGACACCTGGGTTTGGTTTCAATCCGGGCTCAATACCGATGGCGCGCATAACCCTGTGACCTCGCGCAAGCTGGAGCGGGGCGATATCCTGTCGCTCAACTGTTTTCCGATGATCTCGGGCTATTACACCGCGCTAGAACGCACGCTTTTTGTGGGCGAATGTGACCCTGCGTCGCGCAGCTATTGGGAAGCGAATGTGGCGGTGCATGAGCTGGGCCTGTCGCTGCTGAAACCCGGTGCGCGCTGCTCGGAGGTGACGGCAGAGTTGAACGCCTGTTACGAGGCCCGCGACCTGCTGCAATACCGCAGCTTTGGCTATGGCCACAGCTTTGGCATCCTGTCGCATTACTATGGCCGCGAAGCCGGGCTGGAGCTGCGCGAGGACATCGACACGGTGCTGGAGCCGGGGATGGTGATTTCGATGGAGCCGATGCTGACGATCCCCGAAGGGATGGCGGGCGCGGGCGGCTACCGCGAACACGATATTCTGGTGATCGGCGAAGACGGCGCAGAAAACATCACCGGTTTTCCGTTTGGCCCAGAGCACAACATCATTTGAGTCAACGTGCATTGGCCCCACCCTATCCGTAGGGTGGGTGCAACCCACCGTCTGCCCCCGCCGCCAAAAATTTTTGCTTTTCTTTTACCATTGCCCCGGTATGATCACCGACATGATGCAACAGCGCCGCCAGACCGCAGAGGCCCGTGCCCTGCCCCACGCCAGCCAGCTTTCGCTGGGCTTGGCGGCTGCGCTGCCGCTTGCTGGCTTGCTGCTTCTCCTTAGCTGCCTCTGAGCGTGCCTTTCCGGCGCGACCGCTCAGGGGTATCGCCGCGCCAAAGGACATCAGCCGCTAAGGACACATCACATGAAACCGATAAACCTGCCTGACAAGCTTGCGCTTTTCAGCAGCCACTGGAACCCCAAGGCCATTGCCGCATGCAATGACAACGAGGCCATGGTGGAAGAAGGCAAGGGCGCGTTCCCTTTTCACATGCATGATACCAGCGACAATCTCTTCCTCGTGCTGGAAGGCTCCACGGTGATGGAGTATGAGGAGGCCGCGCCGGTCACGGCGGGCCCCGGTGAGCTTGTCATCGTGCCCCGTGCCGAGGAGGAGGGGATGGCCCTTCTGATCGAGCCGAAGGGTGAACCCAATTCCGGGGATTCAGGCACAACGCCTGCCCCGCAAAACCGAATTTGAGGAGGGGCCAGATATGTCTGACCGTGTATTGATTTTTGACACCACCCTGCGTGACGGCGAACAAAGCCCCGGCGCAACCATGTCTCACGACGAAAAGCTCGAGATCGCCTCGCTGCTTGACGAAATGGGCGTGGACATCATCGAAGCGGGCTTTCCGATAGCCTCCGAGGGCGATTTTGCCGCCGTCAACGAGATTGCCAAGGCCGCGAAATCCGCCACGATCTGTGGCCTTGCGCGCGCCAACTACGAGGACATTGATCGCTGCTGGGACGCGATAAAATGCGCCAAAAGCCCGCGTATCCACACCTTTATCGGCACCTCGCCGCTGCATCGCCAGATCCCCAACCTGACGATGGACGAGATGGCCGAGCGCATCCACGACACGGTGACCCGCGCGCGCAATCTGTGTGACAATGTGCAGTGGTCTCCGATGGACGCCACCCGCACCGAGTGGGATTACCTTTGCCGGGTGATCGAGATTGCCATCAAGGCCGGGGCCACCACGATCAACATCCCCGATACCGTTGGCTACACCGCGCCGCGCGAAAGCGCCAATCTGATCCGCGGGTTGATCGAACGGGTGCCGGGCGCCGACGAGGTGGTTTTTGCCACCCATTGCCACAACGATCTGGGCATGGCGACAGCCAACAGCCTTGCCGCTGTTGAGGCGGGCGCGCGCCAGATTGAATGCACGATCAACGGTCTGGGCGAGCGGGCCGGCAACACCGCGCTGGAAGAGGTGGTGATGGCGATGAAAACCCGCCATGACATCTTGCCCTTCGACACCGAGATCGACACCAGCAAGATCATGCATATCTCGCGCCGGGTTGCCGCTGTGAGTGGCTTTGCGGTGCAGCCCAACAAGGCGGTTGTCGGCAGAAACGCCTTTGCCCATGAGAGCGGCATCCACCAGGACGGGATGCTGAAGAACCCCCAGAACTTTGAGATCATGCGCCCCGAGGATGTGGGCCTCAGCGCGACCAGTCTGGTGATGGGCAAGCACTCGGGCCGTGCCGCGCTGCGCTCAAAGCTGGCCGATCTTGGCTTTGATCTGGGCGACAACCAGCTGAAGGACGTGTTCGTGCGCTTCAAGGAGTTGGCGGATCGCAAGAAAGAGGTGTTTGACGACGATCTCGTGGCGCTGACGCGCGACAGCGGCGCCGACCCGGCAGAGGAGCACCTGAAGGTGAAGTTTTTGCGGGTGGTTTGCGGCACGCAGGCGCCGCAATCGGCAGATATCACGCTCACCATTGATGGGGTGGATCAGCAGGCAACCGCGCAGGGCGATGGCCCGGTGGATGCCACCTTCAATGCGGTGAAAGAGCTTTATCCGCATAAGGCAAAGTTACAGCTTTATCAGGTACATGCCGTAACCGAGGGCACCGATGCGCAGGCCACAGTGACCGTGCGGATGGAGGAAGATGGCATTCTCGCCACCGGTGAATCTGCCGACACGGATACGGTTGTGGCTTCTGCCAAGGCTTACGTTGCCGCGCTCAACCGCCTGCGCACCCGGCGCGAAAAGCTGGGGGGCAAGGAAGTGCGCGAGGTCAGCTACAAAGACGCAGGCTGAACCCGGCGGAGTAAAACAAGGGGGCGCGGCAGGAGACTGCCGCGCCTTTTTTGTGCGGTGCCGTGGGGCGGCGCGCGATCAGGCTTCGAGCGCCTTGATCATATCGACGCGGGTGCCATGGCGGCCGCCTTCGAACGCGGCATCGAGGAAAGCATCAACGATATCAAGCGCCAGCCCCTCGCCGATCACCCGTGCGCCCATGGCGAGCATTTGCGCGTCGTTGTGCTGGCGGATCATCCTGGCGGAGAAGGTATCGTGGCACACCCCGCAGCGGATGCCTTTCACCTTGTTGGCGGCCATCATGATGCCCTGCCCGGTGCCACAAAGGACAATGCCCAGCGCGCAATCACCGGAGGCGACGCGCTCGGCGGCCTCGGCCCCGCGTTCGGGATAATGGGTGCTTTCGGGCGTGGTGGGGCCAAGATCGACCACCTCCCAACCCTTTGCGGCGATATGCTCGGCGATGGTCTGGCGCAGCGCGATTGCGGCGTGGTCGGAAGAAAGAACGATACGTTTGCTCATTGGAAGGGTCATCCCCGTGTTGCTGGTCCGCTGGGTTTGCAGCCTTGGAGCAAACCGCGGCGCATTCGTCAATTCAATCCGTTCGCTTTGCTGCGGCGGGGGCGAGCGCCTTTGCACCATTTGGGGTGAGGCCATAGACGCCCACCTCGACCCGCTCGAACCAGCCATAGTGATCGTCGCGCATCATCCGGGTGGCCACCTCAACCCCGGTTGCCTTGGCCACGGCGGCGCCTTTGCAGGGGCCGTGGCTGGCGAGATGGGCGGCAAGGCGCAGGCAATCCTGGCGATAGGCGGTCATCATCGCGCCGTTGCGGGCAGCGCCACCCACCTGCGGATCGCCCTCGCGGCGGGCAAACTCGCGCAGCAGTCGCGCTTTGCGGGGCTTTGATTTGCGCGGGGTGTAGGGGGCCGGATCAAGCGCGATTTCCACATGCCCGTCCTTCAGGCGCACAAGGATCAACCCCAGCCCGAGACGGCGCAACAGCACCTTCATTTGCTTGAGCGCCCCCAGCCAGCGCCGCCCCTGCCCGCGTGGCACCGCGAGATAAACTGCATCTGTGAGCGCTTGGCGGGCCACCCCCTGGTGCACCAGCGCAAGGCTGAACCCCAGCTTCAACTCCACCACGACCGGCTCCTCGCCGGCCCGGCGGGCAACCACATCTGCCGCGCCCACCTCTCCCTTCACCTCGTAACCCTGCGATTGAAGGAGGGATTTCACCGGGGCGTAGAGGTCCTGCTCTTTTGGTTTTTCCACTGCCATGCCAGCGTTATACGCGCCACCACCGCGCCGGAAAACCCATGATGCGGCGCAAAATCAGGGCCGGAGCAACGGGAAGACGGCGCGGCAATACGTGCATGCCCCGCCGGTGGCACAACGTGATGGCAAGGGCGACAGGGAGTGCGCTATCTCGGCAGCTGACCGATCCGCTTGCCAAACCTCAACTGTGGTGGGGGCGACCAGCCTGAACGGCATTCCGAACCAGCACTCAACAGCCCCCATACGCTCCCTCGCGGGGTCTGATTCATGGAGCGGCCAGACTGTATTGCGCCGGTGCGCCAGTGCCTTCGGTGTTCCTGAAACGCATCACCACAAAGCAGCGGCGAACACATTATCGGCACTTCCTGCCTATCGCTTGGCAGCATCCTGCCATGCCCCTTTTCCTGACCCCGGCAAGGCCCTATAGGTAGCCCGTTCGAGGGCCAGCCAGAATCGCGCCCTCGTGGTGGTGCAACAGGGGGCAATCCGGGCAATGGGTATTCTGAGCGGTCTTTTCTCGTCTGACATGGCGATTGACCTCGGGACGGCCAACACGCTGGTCTACGTCAAGGGCCGGGGTGTGATCCTCAACGAGCCTTCGGTTGTGGCCTATCACACCAAGGGCGGGCGCAAGGAAGTGCTGGCCGTGGGAGAGGACGCCAAGCTGATGCTGGGGCGCACGCCCGGCAGCATCGAGGCAATCCGGCCCATGCGTGAGGGTGTGATTGCCGATTTCGACACGGCGGAAGAGATGATCAAGCATTTCATCCGCAAGGTTCACAAGCGCACCACCTTTACCAAACCCAAGGTTATCGTTTGCGTGCCACATGGCGCGACCCCGGTGGAAAAGCGGGCCATTCGCCAATCTGTGCTGTCGGCAGGCGCGCGCCGCGCCGGGCTGATCGCAGAGCCGATTGCAGCGGCGATTGGCGCCGGAATGCCGATCACCGATCCGACCGGCAACATGGTTGTGGATATCGGCGGCGGCACCACCGAGGTGGCCGTGCTGTCGCTGGGCGACATCGTATATGCCCGCTCGGTGCGGGTGGGCGGCGACCGGATGGATGAGGCCATTGTCAGCTACCTGCGCCGCCAGCATAACATCCTGATCGGGGATGCCACCGCCGAGCGGATCAAAACCTCGATCGGCACCGCACGGATGCCCGACGATGGGCGCGGCTCGTCGATGATGATCCGGGGCCGTGACCTGCTGAACGGTGTGCCCAAGGAAACCGAGATCAATCAGGCGCAGGTTGCCGAGGCGCTTGCCGAACCCGTGCAACAGATTTGCGAAGCGGTGATGACCGCGCTTGAGACCACCCCGCCTGATCTTGCCGCCGATATCGTTGACCGGGGCGTCATGCTCACCGGCGGTGGCGCGCTGTTGGGCGAGCTTGATCTGGCCCTGCGTGAGCAGACCGGCCTTGCCGTCTCGGTTGCTGACGAGTCACTCAATTGTGTGGCCCTCGGCACCGGCAAGGCGCTGGAATATGAAAAACAGCTCAGGCATGTGATAGACTACGATAGTTGAGGCCCAAGCGGCGGGTCTCGGACCAGTGAGGTAGCCCCCGCTTGGCGAGACGAGAACCCAATATTGATTATGTGAGCCCCGTCCGGCGTATTCTGGTGGGGATTCTGGTGGTGTTCTGCCTTGGCTTGTTCCTGCTCTGGCGGATCGACAGCCCGCGGGTTGAGCGCTTTCGCGCCAATCTGCTTGATGCGGTTGTGCCCTCGTTTAACTGGGCTTCGGGGCCGGCCACCAAGCTGGGCGACATGGCCGAGGGCTTCAGCAGCTACAACAGGCTTTATGATCAAAACCAGGAGTTGCGGCGCGAGTTGCAAAAGATGAAGGCGTGGAAAGAAGCCGCCGAACAACTGGAACAGCAAAACGCCAAGCTGCTGGCGCTCAACAACCTGCGGCTCGACCCGCGGCTCACCTCGATTTCGGGGGTGGTGCTGGCTGATTCGGGCTCGCCGTTCCGGCAATCGGTGCTGATCAACGTGGGCCGCCGGGACGGCATCCGCGATGGCTGGGCGGTGATGGACGGGCTGGGGCTGGCCGGGCGTATCTCGGGGGTGGGCGACCAAACGGCGCGGGTGATCCTGCTCAGCGACGCTGCCAGCCGCATACCGGTAACGATCCAGCCCTCGGGGCAGCATGCAATGCTGTCGGGCGACAATACCGCCGCACCGCTTATCGAGTTTCTGGAAGGCCGTGACCTTGTGCAGCCCGGCAACAGGGTTGTGAGCTCGGGCGATGGCGGGCTGTTCCCCTCGGGGCTTGTGGTCGGGCAGGTTGTGGAGGGGCGCGACGGGCGGCTGCGGGTGCGGCTTTCGGCGGATTATCAGCAGCTTGATTACCTGCGCGTTCTGCGCAGCCACGAGGCGGAGGTGATCGAAGATCCCGGCGGGTTGATCCTTGCGCCTGCCACCGGCCCCAACCTACCCGCCGATGCGCTTACCCAGAACGGGGGCGCGACCGATGGGTAACGCCGCTCTCCCCCAGCAAACGGGCGCCCTGGCAAAAGGGCATGGCGCATGATTGATCCGGTCACCTCACGCACCTGGACCTATCGCCTTGGCTTTATTGTCCTTTGTGCGCTGTTCACCTTCTTTCGGCTGTTGCCGCTGGATACCTCGGCCGAGGGCTGGCCCGGCCCGGATTTGATGCTGGCGCTCACCATGGCGTGGGTGCTCCGCCGTCCGGCTTTTGTGCCACCGATGTTGATCGTGATGGTGTTCCTGACGGCCGATCTGATCTTTCAGCGCCCGCCGGGGCTGTGGGCGATGCTGGTGCTGCTTGGCACCGAATTCCTGCGCGCCCGGCAATCCCTTTCGCGCGAGGTGCCCTTCCCGGTGGAATGGGCCCTGGCAGGCTCGGTGGTGCTGGCGATCCTGATCGCCTATTTCGCCCTGCTCGCCCTGTTCATGGTGCCGCGACCGCCGCTGAGCGTGGCCACCGCGCGGGCCATTGCCACCATCGGTGTTTACCCCTTGGTGGTGCTCGCCTCCCACCTGCTCTTCGGGCTGCGCAAGGCCTCGCCCGGTGAGGTGGATGCACTGGGGCACCGGCTATGAAGCGCGCGCCCAAGGACACCGAAGAGAGCGCCCGCCGGATCACCCGGCGCGGGCTGATCATGGGCGGGCTGATGGGCGGCTTTTCGGCGCTGCTGGTCGGGCGGATGCGCCACCTTCAGGTGGATCAGGCGGATACCTTCCGCCTGCTGGCCGAGGAAAACCGGATCAAGTTTTCGCTGATCCCGCCTGAGCGCGGGCTGATCTTTGACCGTGAAGGCCGCCCGCTCGCGGTCAACGAGCAGATCTACCGCGTGGTGCTCGTTCCCGAAGATGCGGGCGATATAGAGAACACCATTGCGCGGCTGCGCCAGATCGTGCCGCTGCCCGATGAGGACGTGGAGAAAACCCTGGCAGATATCCGCCGCTCCTCGCCCTTCCATGAATACACCATCGCCGACCGGCTCTCATGGGAGCAGCTTTCGGAGGTGGCGGTCAACACGCCGGCGTTGCCCGGCATTTCGCCCAAGGTCGGGTTGTCGCGCAGCTATCCCCTGGCCGAGGATTTTGCCCATGTCATCGGCTATGTCGGGCGGGTCAGCGACTATGACCTCTCAAAGCTGGAAGAACCGGACCCGCTGTTGAAGCTGCCGCAATTTCAGATCGGCAAATCGGGTGTCGAGAACAAGTGGGAAGAGCCGCTGAGGGGCCGCGCGGGCAACCGGCGGATCGAGGTGAACGCGGCTGGCCGGGTGATGCGCGAGCTGGATCGCCAGCAAGGCGAAAGCGGTGCCGACCTGCAGCTTACAGTTGATTCCGCGCTGCAAAACTTTGTGCAGGCACGGCTGGGCACGGAAAGCGCCGCCTGCGTGGTGATGGATGTGGAAACCGGCGATCTGGTCGCCATCGGGTCTGCGCCCTCGTTTGATCCCAACCTGTTTGTGCGCGGCATTTCGGTAGCCGATTACAAATCCCTCACCGAAAATGACCACCGCCCGCTGGCCAACAAGGCCGCGCAGGGCCTCTACCCGCCCGGCTCGACGTTCAAGATGGTTACCGCTCTGGCCGCGCTTGAGGCCGGTGTGATCACCCCCGGTGAAACCTTCTATTGCCGCGGCCACAAGGAGGTTGCGGGGCGCCGCTTTCACTGTTGGAAGCGCTCGGGGCACGGCTGGGTGGATCTCGATGGATCGCTCCAGCAAAGCTGTGATGTTTATTACTACGAAATCGCCTTGAAAGCGGGGATCGAGAATATCTCGGCGATGGCCAAGAAGCTGGGCATCGGGGTGCGCCATGATGTGCCGATGTCTGCCGTCGCGCAGGGCCTCGCCCCCACCAAGGCGTGGAAAAAGGAGCGCTACGATCAGGATTGGGTGATCGGCGACAGCCTCAACGCCTCTATCGGGCAGGGCTTTGTGCTGGCCTCGCCGCTGCAACTGGCGGTGATGGCCGCGCGGATCGCCAGCGGGAACGCGATTGAGCCGCGCCTGGTCAAATCGGTCGATGGCCGCGAGACCGAGGTGAAGGGCGCGGTGCCGCTCGATATTTCGCCCACCGCGCTGCAACAGGTCCGCAAGGGGATGTTCAACGTGGTGAACTCGGGCCGGGGCACCGCGCGGCGCGCCCGCATTTTGAGCGAAGGCATGGCCATGGCGGGCAAGACCGGCACCAGCCAGGTGCGCTCTGTTGTGGTGCGCAACCAGGATGTGCCGTGGGAAGAACGGGACCACGCGCTCTTTGTCGCCTTCGCGCCCTACGACAAGCCGAAATACGCGCTTTCGGTGGTGGTTGAGCATGGCGGCGGCGGCTCTACGGTGGCGGCCCCGATCGCGCGGGATGTGATGCTACAGGCGCTCTATGGCGGCTTCCCGCCGCTTTCGGCCTATCCCAAAGGGGATCGCTGGCGGGTGGAGCAGATGCGCAAGGAGCTTCCCATCCGCGAGGAAATTCGCAAACAGGCCAGTGATCGTGCATGAGCTATCTTGAGTATAACCGCGAGACCATCCCAACCGGTTTTGCCAAGGTGCTCTACCTCAATTGGGCGCTGGTGGTGCTGCTGATCGCGGTGGCCGGCGTGGGCTTTTTGATGCTGTTCTCGGTGGCGGGTGGCTCGCTTTCGCCCTGGGCCGAACCCCAGATGAAACGCTTTGCACTGGGGCTGACGCTGATGTTTCTCATCGCGATGGTTCCGATCTACTTTTGGCGCAATCTGGCGCTTCTGGCCTATATCGCCGCGCTCCTGATGCTTGTTTTCGTTGAACTATTTGGCTCTGTCGGCATGGGGGCGCAGCGCTGGATCGACCTTGGCTTCATGCAGCTCCAGCCCTCGGAACTGGCCAAGATCACCCTGGTGATGCTGCTCGCCGCCTATTACGACTGGCTCGATGTCGGCAAAACCTCGCACCCGTTTTACGTGCTGATACCGGTGCTGCTGATCCTCATCCCCACCATCCTGGTGCTGCGCCAGCCTGATCTGGGCACAGCGCTTTTGCTGTTGGTCGGCGGCGCGACGGTGATGTTTTGCGCCGGGGTTCACTGGCTTTATTTCGCCGTGGTCGCGCTGATCGGCAGCGGCGGGGTGTTTTCGGTGTTTGCGCTTCGCGGCACGGCGTGGCAATTTTTGAAGGACTATCAGTATCGCCGGATCGACACCTTCCTTGATCCCGAGTCTGACCCGCTTGGCGCGGGCTACCACATCACCCAATCCAAGATCGCCCTCGGCTCTGGCGGCTGGACAGGGCGCGGGCTGATGGAGGGCACGCAGTCGCGGCTCAACTTCCTCCCGGAAAAGCACACCGACTTCATCTTCACCACACTGGCCGAGGAATTTGGCTTTGTGGGCGGGGTCTCGCTGCTGATGCTCTACATCGGCATCGTCGCGTTTTGCGTGGTGTCGGCGCTCAAGAACAAAGACCGCTTTTCCTCGCTGCTCACGCTGGGGATCGCGGGGGCGTTCTTTTTGTATTTCGCGGTCAACATGTCGATGGTCATGGGCCTTGCGCCGGTGGTTGGAGTGCCGCTGCCGCTGGTCAGCTACGGCGGCTCGGCCATGCTGGTGCTGATGGCGGCCTTCGGGCTGGTGCAATCGGCGCATGTTCATCGACCAAGGGGAAGAGCATGATTCAACTGGTTTTTTCGGCACCTGACGGGGTGTGGGATGAGTACGCGCCTGTTTTGCCCGGCGCTTTGGCCGAGGCGGGGCTAGAGGCGCAGATCGCGCAGGCGGGTGAGGTGGCCCCGGAGGCTGTTGATTACATCGTCTTCGCGCCCAGCGGGCCGATAGCGGATTTCACCCCCTACACCCGCGCCCGCGCGGCGCTGTCGCTTTGGGCCGGGGTGGAGCAGATCGTTGGCAACGAAACCCTCACCATGCCGCTGGCCCGGATGGTGGACCCCAAGATGACAGAGGGCATGGTGCAATGGGTGCTGGGCCATACCATGCGCCATCATCTTGGGCTGGATGCGCATATCGTGAACCCCGAGGGCGAGTGGCGTTTCTTTGTGCCGCCGCTGCCGGAGGATCGCGTGGTTACGGTGCTGGGGCTTGGCGCCCTGGGCGCGGCCTGTGCGAGGGCCCTGGCCGGCGCGGGCTTTGCGGTGCGGGGCTGGTCGCGCGGGGCGAAAGAGATTGAGGGCGTGGCCTGCTTTAGCGGCGATGCGGGGCTGCGCGACGCGCTGAACGGCGCGCAGATTATCGTCACCCTGCTGCCCGCAACGCCCGCCACCGAGAACACTCTCAACACCGAAACCCTTGGCTGGCTCGCGCAGGGTAGCTTTGTGCTGAACCCCGGTCGCGGCACGCTGATTGATGATGCGGCGCTGCTGAAGGCGCTGAAAAGCGGCCGCTTGGCCCATGCAACGCTGGATACCTTCCGCGACGAGCCGCTGCCAAGGGATCACCCGTTTTGGGCAAATCCCGGCGTTACCGTCACCGCCCACACCGCCTCGGCGACCCGGCCTGCCTCTGCGGCGCAGTCCATCGCCCAAAACATCCGCCGCGCCGAGGCGGGCGAGGGCTTGGTGGGGCTGGTGGATCGCGCTGCCGGGTACTGAGCCGCCTAGAGCGTGTCGCGTTCATTCGAATTCACGCGACACGCTCTAACTTATTGATTTCGCATGTTCGAGAAGCTCTAATCCGGGCCCTGCACCTCCAGGGTGAGAGGCGCGGCGGGGGCGACCAGATCATTGGTGGTGAGCGGCCCGGTCGGGCGGGCGAGCCGGTTGCGAACGCACCAGATCAACCGGGTTTCGGCCCGCGTGATCGCCACATAGGCAAGGCGCTTCCACAGCGGCTGCCCGGCTTCCATCTTGTTCATCCGGGCGGCAATGGCGAGGTCTGGCGCAAACACCTGCACGGTGGGCCACTGGCTGCCTTGCGCCTTGTGGATCGTCACCGCCGCGCCGTGCAAAAAGGTGGCTCCCATGCGGGCGGCAAAGGGGATGAACGGCTCTTCCTCATCCGGCAGCTCGATCTTGACGATGGAAGCGGCAGACACCTGCGGGTCCTCGGCCCCCACCACATGCAGGCGCGAGAATCCGGGCTTGCGACCGGGGCCGAGATACACAACCTGCGCCCCTTTGATCAGCCCGCGCGCCTCCAGATCAAGGCGCTTTTTGCGGTGTTTCATTGGCAGTTCGATGCCGTCGCAAATCAGCGGCTCGCCTTCAAGCAGCGCATCATGCGGGGCACCATAGGCGGCGCGGAAGGCGTGGATCAGGCGAATGCGGGTTTTGTTGGTCCAGACCAGCGCGGGGGAGCGGGCCATCAGCCCGGCCTCAACCCGCTGGCCGATTTGCACCCGGTCATCGCGCGCGGCGGCCTGCTCCACCAGCCGTTCGAACGCCGGAAAATCAACCTGCGGGTCGGCCAGCGCGTGGGCAAGATCGAGGATCGGGTTGTCCCCCTCCTGGCGGTGCACCCGGTGCAGGATCAGGCGGCGCTTTTCGGGGAGGCGGTCAAACACCATATTGCCCGACTGTTTGACAGGCGCCAGCTGGGCCGGATCGCCAAACAGCACGAGGGTGGTGAAAATTTCCTTCAGGTCTTCGAACTGGTCATCCGACAGCATCGAGGATTCGTCGATAAAGCCAATGTCGAGCGGCTCCTCGCGGCGCTTCCAACCGGTGATGAAATCCGAGCCGCGCAGCCCCGCCGAGGCGAGCGCGGCGGGCACGGACTTATGGGCTTGAAAGGAGGCATGAGCACGGTCGAGGGCTTCCTCTGTAAGCCCTTCAATCTCGGGGCGCTCGCCATTGCCAGCCAGCCATTCGGCAATACGCTCATATTCGGGATCATAGACCGGGGTATAAAGGATGCGGTGGATCGTGGTGGCGGCAACGCCGCGGTTGCGCAGCACCGATGCCGCCTTGTTGGTGGGGGCCAAAATCGCCAGCGTGCGGCGATCCTTGCGCGGCTTGCCCTCGTAATCCCCGGAAATCACATCAACCCCGGCCTCGGCCAGCGCGTCCCCCAACCGGGCCAGCAGCAGGGTTTTGCCCGAACCGGCCTTGCCCATCACCGCCGTCACGCTGTCACGGCCCGTGGCGGCGGGGGTGAGCACCTCGTCTTCAAGGTTTACGCCCGCCGAGCGCAACACCTCCGAGAGGCTATCCCAGGCTTCGGCCTGGTCGTCGGAGAAGGTCAGCGCGGGGGCGGTCATGGGGCGGAACTTACGGGCTCCGCCCCTGATGCGCTAGGCCGAAACGGCCTGCGGCGTGGCCGCGGCCCGGCCAAAGGCCCGCTCGAACCAAAGGGTCGAAAGCTCGTCCGAAAGCCCGGCCTTGCGAGCCATCCGGGTGCGCAGGTCTTCGGAGTATTCCCACAGGCCAACGCTCACCGCATCGCGGCCTTTACCTGTGGTGCCCAGGATCGTTGGAGGCCACCCAAGGCGGCCATAAATGCGCACCATCCGGGCATCAAACACCCCCACGGCATCCGTGAGGTGAAAGCCAATCCCCACTTCCGCCCCGCCCAACATCAGCGCCGCCGAAACACGCGGCTCCGCATCGGGCGCAAGGCAAAAGCGGGTGCATTCCCAGATCAGCGGGTGGCTGATGGTCACGCCGTCGGTCACATGGGTGAAATGATCGTTCACCATGCAGGGCGCGGTTGTGGGCATGAACCGCATCGAGCCGCCATGGCTGCCATCGGCCCGCTGCCAGATCACATAGAGCGGGTTCATCGCATCGTATTGGTCGTGCTCCTCACCCGCAGCGTCCACCGACACATCCCAGCCCAAACGCTCGCGAAACTGATGCGCCCGGTCGCGGAACATCCCCGATCGAAGCTTGGGAAACTGGTTAAGATCACTGCCGTAAATGTAGCGTAGCATAGCTCGCCCTCCGTACGTTCATCAAACGTTTCAGAGGGTAGAGTAGAATCGTTAAGATTGAGACATGGTTAAAAACAGCCCGTTAAAGTTGCATTACCTTTTGCCGGGCAGCGATTAAAAAACCAGCAATCCCTGTGACAACGCCAGGGCAACGGCATGGGTGGTGTTCATCGCGCCGAGCTTATAACGCGCGCCCTCGATATAAACCCGCAGGGTATGCTCGGAGATTTGCAAGCTTTCAGAGGCCTGTGCGCGGGAGTAGCCCAGCGCCAGCAAGGTCAGCGCATCGCGCTCGCGCGGCGAAAGGGCGCGGTGCGGCGCGCTTGTGGCCCCTTCGCCGCTCTCAAGCTCCAGCGCCTTTTGGTTGATATAATGCGCCGCAAGGATCAGATCGCGGGTGCTTTCTTCGGTGAAGCGGCCCCAGGTGCGATCATTGGCATTGCTTGATACGGTAAACAGCGCAAACTGCCCCGCCGGGCCACGGATTGGCACGGTAAACCCTTGCCTGCCAACTCCGGCAGATTGAGCCTCGCCCACAAAATCGCGGGTCACCTTGCCAGACCAGTCAAGGCGGCTCCAATCAACGGGGTGAAAGCGCTGGTAACAGCCCACCACCACCGGATCGACCCGCTCATATTCCTTGTCGATATAGCGCTCGACCCAGTCGTCGGCATAGGTCAGCACGCCGTATTGGCCGCCGGACGCATTTACAGAATGGTAAACGACGTGCTCAACGTCGAAATGCTCGCGCAGGTCGAAAACCTGCGCTTGAAGGGCGTCAGGCGTGTCCGCCTGCTGCAACCCCTCGATGAAGTTCTCTAATGCCGCCACCATCACTATCTGGCGTGGCCCCCCCCTGCTGTCGAGCGCGCTCGCGTCCGATGGCCTGCTCGGCCACGGCAATGGTTTCAACCAGTTGCGGAACCAACCCGGCGAGCGCATTGCGCTCCGCGTAGGCACTCAGGTCCGCCAATACGTCAACCATCCACTCATGTTTCATCAGCAGCCTCGTTTATAAAGGTTAATGAGCCGTTAACACAACTCCAGCATGTATACTCTTAGCGAAGATAATGATTCTTGTTTACTCCCCTGAAATGGGGAGGGACTGTTTACATGGCATTTTTTGCATATGCGTGGCCCGCCCCGCCCGCCTCGGGCACAACCATAGCGCGTAGAGAAAAGGCCCGAGCGCAATGCGCCCGGGCCTTTGGCCTCCTCTCCGGAGGGTGTCTTCAGATCGCGGATTTGCGCGCTTCGATCGCATCTTCCAGCGTGCGCAGCCCGGTTGTGGGGGCCTGCACCAGCACCGCCATGTTTCCCGGCTTGTGCTCGTTTTTCAGCATTTTCATATGCGCCGCAGGAATCTCTTCCCAGGGGAAAACCTCTGACATGCAGGGATCAAGGCGGCGGTCGACCATCAGCCGGTTGGCAGAGGCGGCCTGTTTGAGGTTGGCGAAGTGCGAGCCTTGCAGGCGTTTCTGGTGCATCCACATGTAGCGCACATCAAACGTGCAGTTGAACCCGGAGGTGCCGGCGCAGATCACCACCATGCCGCCCTTCTTCACCACCAGCGAGCTGACCGGGAAGGTGGCCTCGCCGGGGTGCTCGAACACCATATCAACGCTCACGCCCTTGCCGGTGATGTCCCAGATCGCCTTGCCGAACTTGCGCGCCTCTTTCAGCCAATCGTTATACTCGGGGCTGTTCACCGTGGGCAGCTGGCCCCAGCAGTTGAAGTCCTTGCGGTTGATGACACCCTTGGCGCCCTGATCCATCACGAACTGGCGCTTGCTCTCATCCGAGATCACGCCAATCGCATTGGCGCCCGCCGTATTGGCAAGCTGGATCGCGTAGGAGCCAAGCCCCCCAGACGCGCCCCAGACCAGCACGTTCTGGCCCGGCTTCAGCTCATGCGGGTGGTGACCAAACAGCATCCGGTAGGCGGTGGCCAGCGTGAGGGTGTAGCAGGCGCTTTCCTCCCATGTCAGGTGCTTGGGGCGCGGCATGAGCTGCTGCGCCTGCACGCGGGTGAACTGCGAGAACGAGCCGTCGCCGGTTTCGTAGCCCCAGATCCGCTGGCTGGGCGAGAACATCGGGTCACCGCCATTGCACTCTTCGTCGTCGCCGTCGTCCTGGTTGCAGTGGATCACAACCTCGTCGCCGACCTTCCAGTTTTTTACCTTGTCGCCCACGGCCCACACGATGCCAGCCGCATCGGAACCAGCGATATGATAGTCTTGCTTATGCACGTCAAACGGGCTGATCGGCTCGCCAAGACCGGCCCAGACGCCATTGTAGTTGACCCCGGCAGCCATGACCAACACCAGCACCTCGTGGCTATCAACCTGCCAGGTGTCCACGACTTCCTGCTTGAACGACACATCCGGCTCGCCGTGGCGCTCGCGGCGGATTGCCCAAGCATACATCTTGGGCGGCACATAACCCATCGGGGGCATTTCGCCCAACTCGTAGAGCTCTTTTTCTTCCGCCTCGTAGGTGGCGGGGGCGTCGCGAATGTCCAAAGCCATAGTCATCAACTCCTCGCATGTGTTCTGCGGCGCAGAATCGAGCCGCTCTTTGAGGGAGGAATACGAAAGGCCGCGCAAGATTGCAATACTATTGCAGCTCATTTTGTAATTTTATGTCCCTCCGGATTTGTCATCCTCGGCAACCGGGGCCGGAGTTTCTGCAACTGCATCCTCCGCAGCGGCCAGTCTGGGAATATCGCGCCGGGCTTTCCCTGTCAGGCCCAGCTGTGCCAGCGCCGGGGCGATGGAGGTTGCGTAGTAGCTGAGGATCGCGTGCTCATTTGGGGCCGGGCCAATGGTTTCACCCGTTTCGGCCAGCAGATGCCGCAGCCGCAGCCCGGCCAGGGCTGTCTCCAGCCCCTTGGCCGCCTCGCCATCAGGCATGTGGATTACCGCCCCAGCGGCCTCAAGCGCGGCCACACGCTCGGCCCATATGCGCTGTAGCGCGCCCCGCTCCACCGGCCCCGCAGCCTCTAGCAGGAGCGCCGCAAGCAATGGCTGTGGCAACACCGGCATCACTTCGCCGATCCGGTCCATCAGCGCATGGCCCAGCGCCTCGGTATCACCGGAAAATCCGGCAAGGGACATTGGCCGCCCAAAGCTGACAGCGGCATAGCCAAAGCGATGCGCCCTCCCCCGCAGCTTTTGCCACAAGAACCGCGCCGTGAACCGCACCACAACCCGGATGCGCATGGGAAACCGTCGATTGCCCGCCGTGGCCGCCGCGATCAGCACCCGGTCTTCCAACACCCGCTCATAGTTGAGCGCCCCCGGCACAAACACCACATCACGCCCCACCGCCGCCGCCTTTGCTTCGGTGATATAGTTGAGGATGCCGAGCCGGGGGCTTTCCAACCCGCCTGTCAGGCTAAGTCCGCCCTCGGGGAACACGGCCTGCGCCACCCCGCCCCGCGTGGCATGGGCCACATAGGTGGCAAGCACCCGGCGGTAGAGCCCGGTGCGCGACCCCCGGCGGATAAAGTATGCCCCCATCGCCCGGATCAACGTGCGCAGCGGCCAAACCCGCGCCCACTCCCCTACCGCATAGGAAAGCGTGGTTTGCTGGGCGACGAGATAGGTGACGAGCACGTAATCAAGGTTGCTACGGTGATTGATGACAAACACCATCGTCGCCTCGGGATCAATCGCGCGCAGCTCTTGCTCATCCAGCCGCGCCAGACGCACCTGATACAGCGTTGTGGCCAGCAGGCGCGCCGCGCGGATCGCGAAACCAAAGTAGGCAAAGGCCGAAAAGCGCGGCACGATCTCGCGCGCATAGCGTTGCGCCCGCTCAAAGGCGACCTCTTCGGGCACCCCCTCCTCGCGCGCGTGCTCGGTAACGGCAGCCAGCACCGCCGGGTCATAGGAAACCCGTTGGATCGTATCGTGGCGGCGCGCCAGCTTGAAGGGCTCGATAGGCCGGGCCAGCCGCTTGTTGAGCCGCGCCACCGCCCGCTCCAATCGCCGCCGGAAGAACCAGCGCACCGATGGAAACAGGAAATGCGATGCCATTGTCACCGCTGCAAAGAGCAGGATCAGGCCAAAGAGCCAGGTGGGCAGGGTGACGGTGCCCATGGGGGCTAAGCGTGCCCGGTGCGGCGGTTGGCGCGCTCGCGCGGCACTACCGCAGATGGCACCAGCACCAGGATCAACCGCGTGGTCAAACGATACATGACATCTTCCACCCTTCCCGCTCGGTGGTTCAGCCCTAGCACGGATTTCGCTGTGCTGTAACGCACTCAGCGCCAGCCCCCCGCGCGCGCCGAACTTTGCCGCAATGCAGCGAATTGACATTAATCGAATGTTTCGCCAAAAACCACCCAAACGGAATAATCTTGCTCACCCGATTCAGGAGACCCGCCCCATGTCGCAGTCGCAGCAAAACGCCCCCGAAAAGGACCGTCCCTGGCTGTTCCGCACCTATGCCGGACACTCCACCGCGACGGCCTCAAACGCGCTTTACCGCGCCAATCTGGAGAAGGGCCAAACCGGCCTTTCCGTCGCCTTCGATCTGCCCACCCAAACGGGGTATGACAGTGACGATCCGCGCGCGCGCGGCGAGGTGGGCAAGGTTGGCGTTCCGGTGGCGCATCTGGGCGATATGCGCGCCCTGTTTGCCGATATCCCGCTGGAAAAGATGAACACCTCGATGACGATCAACGCCACCGCACCCTGGCTGCTGGCGCTTTATATCGCTGTGGCCGAGGAGCAGGGCGCGGATATTTCGGCACTGCAAGGCACGGTGCAGAACGATATCATCAAGGAATACCTCTCGCGCGGCACCTATGTGTGCCCGCCCAAGCCCAGCCTCAAACTCATCACCGACGTGGCCGCCTACTGTTATGAGGCGGTGCCCAAGTGGAACCCGATGAACGTGTGTTCCTACCACCTGCAAGAGGCCGGTGCGACACCCGAACAGGAGCTTGCCTTTGCGCTGGCCACGGCAATCGCGGTGCTCGATGCGCTCAAGGGGCAGGTCCCGGATGAGGACTTTCCGCGGCTCGTGGGGCGGATCAGCTTTTTCGTCAACGCGGGCATCCGCTTTGTGACCGAGCTTTGCAAGATGCGGGCCTTTGTGGACCTTTGGGACGAGATTTGCCGCACCCGCTATGGCGTCGACGATCCCAAGTTCCGCCGCTTCCGCTACGGTGTGCAGGTCAACTCGCTTGGCCTCACCGAGCAGCAGCCTGAAAACAACGTGTATCGCATCCTGATCGAGATGCTGGCCGTGACCCTCTCCAAGAACGCCCGCGCCCGCGCTGTGCAGCTTCCGGCGTGGAACGAAGCCCTCGGCCTTCCGCGCCCATGGGATCAGCAATGGTCGATCAGGATGCAGCAGATCATGGCCTATGAGACCGACCTGCTGGAATTTGATGACCTGTTTGATGGCAACCCCGCGATTGATGCCAAGGTCGAGGCCCTCAAGGATGGGGCGCGCGCCGAACTGGCCCAGCTTGATGGCATGGGCGGCGCGATTGCGGCGATTGAATACATGAAGGGCCGGCTGGTTGAGAGCAACGCCGAGCGGCTTGGCCGGGTTGAAACCGGTGAAACCGTGGTGGTGGGCGTGAACCGCTGGTCAGAGGGTGAGCCTTCACCGTTGATGGGTGCCGATGGCGGCATCATGACAGTGGACCCGGCCGTGGAGACCGAGCAGATTTCGCGGCTCACCGCATGGCGCACAGAGCGCGATAACGAGGCGGTCAAGGCGGCGCTGGCCGCGCTGCGCGAAGCCGCCGAGGCAGGTGAAAACGTGATGCCGCCATCCATCGCCGCGGCAAAGGCCGGGGCCACCACCGGCGAATGGGCGGGCGTGATGCGCGCTGTCTTTGGCGAATATCGCGGCCCAACCGGCGTGTCCTCCGCGCCTTCCAACCGCACCGAGGGGCTGGAAGAAATCCGCGAGGCGGTTGATCTGGTGTCAGACAAGCTGGGGCGGCGGCTGAAATTTGTCGTCGGCAAGCCGGGGCTTGATGGCCACTCGAACGGTGCCGAGCAAATCGCCTTTCGCGCCCGCGATTGCGGCATGGATATCGCCTATGAAGGCATCCGGCTGACCCCCGAAGAGATTGTTGCCGGGGCGCTGGAGCAAGACGCGCATGTGGTTGGTCTGTCGATCCTGTCGGGCAGCCACCTGCCGCTGATCGAGGAAACCATGCAGCAAATGCGCGCCAAGGGGCTTTCCCATATCCCGGTGATCGTGGGCGGGATCATCCCCGAGGAAGACGCCGCGCGGCTCAAGGAAATGGGTGTTTCGCAGGTTTACACGCCCAAGGATTTTGAGCTGAACCGGATCATGATGGATATCGTCGCCCTGGTCGAGCCGGACACCGCTGCCGCCTGAACGCCGAAATCCCGGTAATGATAGCAAGGAATTCCGCCCCAATTCAGGGTGCGGAATTCCTTACCATTGCAAAAATCAATTCGGACTGTAATATTAAAGGCAGCGGGCTCATATTCATATTTTTGATTACTACACGATCTGTCCGTTACACCACTCACAATTGGGGAGTTATTCCCTGTTTAGGATGAAAACACATGGTAAACAAAGCCGCCCTTAAAGGCATGTCCCGCAAGGAACTGGAAAAGCTTCAGGCAGAAGTTGAAAAGGCCCTGCTCAAAATCAACGAAACCGAAAAGAAAGCCGCAATTGCCGCCGCTGAAAAAGCAGCCAAAGCGCATGGCTTTTCGCTGGGCGAGCTCACCGGTGAGGCCCCTGCCAAACGCGGCCGCAAACCCGGCCCCAAAAAAGCTGGCCCCAAGGGTGCCCCGAAATACGCCAACCCGGCCGACAAGACCCAAACCTGGACAGGCAAGGGACGCCAGCCGAATTGGGTGAAAGAAGGCCTTGCTGCTGGCAAGAGCCTTGCGGATTTCGCAATCTGAGCCATCATCTGCACGGGGTGCGGGCCTGCCCGCCCCCGTTTGCATATGAAAGGCCCATTCCATGACTATCCATATCGGCGCTACCCCTGAAGATATTGCGCAAACCGTTCTCATGCCCGGCGATCCTTATCGGGCGCGTTGGGCGGCAGAGACGTTTCTGGAAAGCCCGAAACTTGTGAACGAAGTGCGCGGAATGCTGGGCTTTACCGGCACCTGGCACGGCCATCGGGTGACGATTCAGGGCAGCGGCATGGGGATGCCCTCGCTTTCGATCTACGCCAATGAGCTGATCCGCGATTACGGCGTTAAAACCCTGATCCGCATCGGCTCTTGCGGGGGAATGCAGGAAAGCGTGAAACTGCGCGATCTAGTGCTGGCGATGACCACCTCCAGCGTGTCCACCCCCTCCTCCACCATCTTTCGTGAGCTTGCTTTCGCGCCCGCCGCCGATTGGTCACTGCTGTCAGCCGCCGCGAAAGCCGCCGCCAAAAAGGAGATAGATACCCACATCGGCGGCATCTATTCCTCAGATACGTTTTACGATGAGCGCCCCGATCTGAACGAACAAATGGAGCGTCACGGAATTCTTGCTGTCGAAATGGAAGCGGCTGAACTATATACTTTGGCCGCACGTTACGGTTGCCGTGCATTGGCCGTGCTCACCGTTTCCGATCATTTAAAAACCCATGAGGCATTGCCCGCCGATCAACGCGAAAAGAGTTTTGGCGATATGGTCGAAATCGCGCTCGAAGCCGCATTTTCCGAATAAAGGACATACCTATGAAGCAACGAAAACTGGGCACCAATGGCCCCGAAGTTTCGGCCATTGGGCTGGGCTGCATGTCATTCGCCGGGTTCTTTGGCGATACCGATCTCGACACCTCGATCGCCTGCCTTGATACCGCCTGGGAGGCCGGGATCACCTTTTTGGACACCGCCAATATCTATGGCATGGGCCGCTCGGAAAGCGCGATTGGGGCGTGGCTCAAAGGCACCGATGCAAAGCCGGTGATCGCCACCAAGGCCACCATCGTCCCTAAGCCCACGCGCCATTTTCGCAATGATGAAGACCACTTGCGCAGCGAGTTGGAGAATAGCCTGGAGCGTTTGGGGCGTGACCATGTGGAGCTGTTTTATATCCATCGCCGCGAACAGGAGCGCCCGGTTGAAGAGGTCGCTGAAACGCTGGCGAAATTCATCAGCGAGGGGCTGATCGGCGGCTATGGGATGAGCGAGGTTGCCCCCTCTACCATTCGCCGCGCCCATGCGGTGCACCCCTGCACAGCGGTGCAAAACGAGTATTCCCTTTGGTCGCGCCAGCCAGAGCTTGGGGTGATCCAGACCTGCGCCGAACTGGGCGTGGCCTTCATCCCCTTCTCGCCGCTGGCCCGTGGCGAGCTGACCAACACGCCCCCCGACCCCGCCAAGATGGGCGAGGCTGATTTTCGCCGCGCCAACCCGCGCTGGCAGGAGCCGAATTACACCTACAACCAGCAGGCGCTTGGCGCGTTTCGCAGCTATGCGGCAGATCTTGGCGTGAGCACGGCCAAGCTGGCGATGGCCTGGGTGCTGGGCAAGGGCGATCACCTGATCCCGATCCCCGGCACGCGCACCGGCGCACACCTGAAAGAATGGGTAGACGCCGCTGAAATGACGCTGACTGCAGAGGATTACGACGCCATTGAAATGGTGCTGCCCGTCGGCTTTGCCCACGGTGATCGCTACTCCGATAGCCAAACGCTTGGCATCGAACGCTACTGCTAGGCGTGATGCTTTAGGCCCCGTGAGAGCCCGAATAGCCACTTGGCTGCGGGCTCTCCCACCCCTCCAGCGCGGCGGGAGGCAGCGCGAACACCTCGCAGAGCAGCGGATAACACAACGCCTCATCCGAGCTATGGCCCTGCCCGCAATCGCCGCCGGGGCAGGCCGATAGCCCTGCCAGCAGATCAATCTCTGCAAAAAGCTCAATGTAATCCCCGGTGCGCACCGGGCTGGCCTTCATGAAGTATTGGCCGGTATCGGCGGTGAAGCCGGTGCACATGAAGACGTTGAGCACATCATGCACCGCGCTTTCGACCTCACTCACCGGCTTGCCCGTCCACTCGGCAAGGGCGCGGGTGAGATTGGAGTGGCAGCAATGGTGGTATTCACCGCCCGTCAACAAGTGATGGGTGTAGGGGTCACAGCGGGTGCCAATCACATCATGCACCCGCCCGCCAAAGGCATCTACCCCATACCAGGCAAGCGTATCGGCCACCATCGTTGCCAGCGGGCGCAGCTGCGGAAAGCTTGACCACATGCGATCCCCCACATCGAGGTGGGTGCCGTGCAGGGCGCGGGTTTTGCCGGAGTAAAACCGCTCTGACAGGTCCGCAAGGTTCCAGAGGTTGAGGTCGCCCACCTGCGGCCCCTCGGGGCAGCTGATGCGCAGGAATTGCCCGGCGCGCACCGGCAGGCAGGCCGCCTCTCGTGGCGCCACCAGCACCTCGCCTGTTTTCACCGCCCGCGCCCGCGCAGCGCCGTAAAGCGCCAGATCAGGCAGGGGGAGCGCGGCTTCGGGGTAAACAACAACAGGCTCCACCGCACGGGCCGCCTTGGCATAGTCTGGGGCCTTGTCGCCTGTCATCGCTCGCCTCGTTTGCCTCTTCTGCTCGAAGGTATAGCCCCTTGGCGCGGGCGCGAAAGCCCTGCATTTTTGCACCGGTGGATTTCCGCAACGTTAAGAAATTTGCGCTAGAGGGTTGCAAGACGAGTCACGCAGGTTAGCCTGACCTCAAGCACATAGTCCTGAGGAAGCTCATTTCTCCCAACGGAGGTATAATGCACATCGCCGCAATAGGTTCCGCAATCGCATCGCTTTTTTTCGCCGGGGTCAGCCCCGACGCCCCTGATCCGGGGGGACCAGAGCGGATAGAACGCGCCTATGCCACGATGTCCCTGCTCTCTGCCCCGCCCTCTGCGGGCGAATTACAGGAAGGGTTCCTGGCCAGCCTCCACCGCCTTTACCCGCAGCAAAATTGCTCTGCCGGCTTTCGCTCAACCCTGCGCAAGGCCCCGGAAGTGGAAATCTGCGTCAGTTACACCGGCTTCAAGGGGCGCTGCGAGCGGATGCAGGAAGATGCGTTTTCCTGCCGCGTCGCCTTTACCCTGCGGGTTGTCTCGCCCAGCCACCCCGGTGTGCTGCGCAAGCTGAGCAGCACCACCGTGGAGATTGAGCGTGATGATCTGCTCTTCACCCACGACTGGCGCGGCTGGCTCTGGAATGCGGCACCCGAAACGGTAGATGGCCTCGTGCCCGCCGAGTTCCGCAACCGCAATCCGTTTTCGGTGGAAGAGGCGCGCAATTAACCCGCGCGCCGCGGGTGTCGCAGCAGCGGGCCGCTAAAGCCCGCCGCAGGAAGCATTCGCAACAGTGGCTTACACCACCCGCTCGACCATCATGTCCTTGATATGCGCAATCGCCTTGGCCGGGTTCAGGCCCTTGGGGCAGGTTTTGGCGCAGTTCATGATGGTGTGGCAGCGGTAAAGCTTGAAGGGATCTTCAAGGTCATCAAGCCGCTCGCCGGTTGCCTCATCGCGGCTGTCGATGATCCAGCGGTAAGCGTGCAACAGCGCCGCCGGGCCGAGGTAGCGATCAGAGTTCCACCAGTAGCTCGGGCAGGCGGTGGAGCAAGAGGCGCACATCACGCACTCATAAAGGCCATCCAGCTTTTTGCGGTCCTCGATGGATTGCCGCCACTCTTTCTCGGGGCGCTGGGTTTTGGTTTCCAGCCACGGCATGACGCTGGCGTGCTGGGCGTAAAAATGCGTGAGGTCCGGGATCAGGTCCTTGACCACGGGCATATGCGGCAGCGGATAGATTTTTACGTCGCCGCTGATTTCATCCATGCCGTAGATACAGGCCAGCGTGTTGATGCCGTCGATGTTCATCGCGCAGGAGCCACAAATCCCCTCGCGGCAAGAGCGGCGGAAGGTGAGCGTGGGGTCGATCTCGTTCTTGATCTTGATCAGCGCGTCCAGAACCATCGGGCCGCACTCGTCCATATCCACCCAATAGGTATCAACGCGCGGGTTGTCGCCGGTATCGGGATCGTAGCGATAAATCTGGAACTTCCGCAGGTTGTTCGCCCCTTCGGGCTTGGGCCAGCTTTTGCCGGTGGTGATGCGGGAATTCTTGGGCAGGGTGAGTTGTACCATGTCAGAGGCTCCTGTTCCTATCCGTTCAAGATCAGCGGGAGTCCTTCCCGCGTCACACATTCAATGGCTTCGGGGCGGCCTGCGATGGCCACCACCGTTTCAGTCGTTTGCGGGGAAACGCCGGTGGCCGCATCCGAGGCAAGGCTCGTCAGTTCTGCGGCGGTGGCGTTGTCGATGATACATTCGGTCACCAGATCGGGCGGCACACCGGGCAGCTTTTCCACGATGATCGGGCGCACCACCGCCTTGGCCGCCTGGCGGGCGACGATATCGGGCAGGCTGGCCTCGCCGCATCCGGCAAGCAGCAGGCCCAGCGCAGAAAGCGCGGTGATATGATGGGAGCGCAGGATCATCATCAATCGGGCTGTGTCGAGCTTTGCAAGGTGGCCCCGGTTGACAGGAAGGCCAGCGCGCGGCGGCGTTCGGCATCGCTCATCGAGTCCCAAAGCTCCCGGTCGCCGGGCATCACCGCATAGCCTGCGGGAAAGGGGATTTCGCCCCGCGCCCCGGTACCGCCACAGGCGGAAACCAGCATCATGGCGGCCAGTGCGGCCGTCAGGATCAGTGCACCTTTGGTCATCGTCACTCTACCTTGTCTGTCTCGCGCAGCAGGTCGGCTGGCGTCTCGGGAAGCCGGTCAACCCAGCTGTCGTCTTGCTCATATCCAAGCTGTTTGAGCGCGTCTCCAAATTCAGCGGCATAAGCCTCGCCCACCGCACGGGGCAACTCCTTTTCCCAGCGCTTCAAAGCCCCTTCCGAGTGGACATGGCCATGCAAATGCCTGGGTCTCTTGTCTATATCGGCCATACCACCAAAAAGCGACTGCTCCCAGAACAGCGAGCGGCCCTTTTCCAGCCGATCGCCCTCCAGCCCAAGGTGGGCGAGCGCCAGCTGGAACAGGTGGCAAGCATGATCCTGCATCAGGTCTTCGTAGCGTAGCTCGGTGATACGCGGATCGCCCCAGCGCCAGTTGAGCATTTCCTGAACCGTTTCACGGTGCTTGCCGCGCATCGAAAACAGCAGCTTGTCGCGCTCCCCTTCAATCGCGTTGAGGTGCTGCTGGTAACTTTTGCCGCCAAACGCGGCGCGCGGCTCATGCAGCCACTTCTCACCCTTGTCGCCCGCGTGATGGTGATAGACGCAGCCCGAAAGCAGCATATCGCGCGGATCGCGAATGAGGTGAACAAAGCCCACATCGTCGCGCTCCCACAGCGCCTCGGGGAACCACCCCGCCCAGTTGACCAAAAACGCCTCACCCTCATCGGGCACTTTCCACATGGCCCCATCGCGCCAGATGCCATGCCACTCGGTGCCAAACGCCGCCGACATCGCCTGCACCGTCCGCCTGATCCAGACGGTGCCGCTTTTGTGGTGGGTCGCAAAGCACATCAGGCGGGGCATTACTCAGCCCCCCCAGCCACTGTGCCACGGCCCGGCACCTTTAGCGCATAGGTCCAGATTTCATTTGCCACATGGGCCGGGTTTTGGCGGGTGAAGCCATGAAAGATCGTCTCGTCAAAGCGCACTTCCCCTAGCCATCCGGCCTCACGGGGCAGGCATACCGGGCGGATGCCCTGCTCAAAACACCAGCGCGCCAAGCGAACATCCACAAACTTCTGACTGCCCGCCATAAAGCTGTGCGGCGGAAAATCCGCGCCGCGCATCAAAGCTGCATTGGTGGCGATCTGGTCCACGATGGTGGGCGCTGCGAGCCCTTCATAAAAGCGAAACGGTCTGCGGTAATCCGCGATGTTATCGGGCTTGTAGCGCAGGTATTTCAGCAGCGCCTTGGGCGACAGCGTGAAACTTGGCTCATAATAGAGCGAGCCGTGATAACCGCCAAGGTAGCGCCCCGTGCCCAGCGCCTCCATCGCGGTGATGGAGCGGGCAACAAAATCCGCCGGGTAGATCATATCGTCATCTATCATGAAGACCCAATCCGCCCCGGAGACATCAGGGTAGAATTTGCCCACGTCCTTTTGATCCTCTTGCGGGATCAATTGGGTGATCTTGGCCTCCCCCTCGAAGGCAGGCAGGGGCGCGTCATATTGATTGAGCACGATGTTCAGCCGATCCACCTGCGGCAGGATCGCCTTGACCACGGCGGCAAGGTTGCTTTCGCGCGGGGGGTATGTTGCGAGGTTGGCGACGATCAAGCGACGGCTCCTTGCGCAGAGATGCCGGCCAGCGCGGCCAGATCAGGATGCACTCGCGCCAAAACAGATTGTCGCTGCGTTTCTGTAAATTCCGGCAGCGGCATCCGGTTGCGGGCAGCTTCGCCGGGGTTTGGGGCCACCTCGGTTGAGCGCCCTGTGATCCGGTGCGTCCAGGCCCGTGGCCCCCGCCTTAGCGGACCCTCAGGCAAGCGAAACGGCCCGGACCGGCGGCGCAACCCGGCAAATTTGGCCAGGTCTTCAACCTGCTGCTCAGGGGCGTCGGTCAGCCTGTCATACCGGATCAGACGGCAGCGAAACGCCGGTTCGGGCAGGGTCGTGAGGTTGAGGTAAAGGCAGTTCCAATACTCAACCGGATTGGCAAAGCTCAGCTCCGGCGTGCGCCCACGGCGCCCGTTGAAAATGCTGAACGGCGCTTCCAAAAAAGCGCTCCACTCCTTGGGCGCAGCAATGTTACGCCCCACCTCAAGATGATAGCGAAACACGCTTTGCAAAAATGCCAGCGGCGGTTTCATCACGGCAATGATAGGCACCCGCCCATCCCAGATCCGCCGAGACCGCCGCAGCGAAATCGCCACCGGCGCGTGCTTCCAGCCATGGGCATTGGGCACGACCCGGCAGCGAAAATTGGTCTCCAGAAGATACTGGAGGTAGTTGGTTCCCGAGCGGAACGCACCGACAACGGCCACGGAAGGAACCCCCGGAATTGTCACGCGCCCCTCCTGTGCATCAGTAAACCCGCTTCTTGGGCGCAATCCGCTTGAGATCAATGCCACCCTCGGCTTCGGTGGTCAGCGGATCAATGTGGACGGGGCGATAGCTGAGATCGACCTTGTTGCCATCCACCCGGCTGAGGGAGTGTTTGCGCCACTCCTTGTCATCCCGGTCGGGATAATCCTCATGGGCATGGGCGCCACGGCTTTCCTTGCGCGCTTCGGCACCCACGATGGTGGCGAGCGCGTTTGGCATCAGGTTCGCCAGTTCGAGCGTTTCCATCAGGTCGGAGTTCCAGATCAGCGACCGGTCGGTGACCTTGATGTCATCCATCTTGGCGGCAACCGCTGTCATCTTTTCCACACCTTCGGCCAGCGTCTTGTCAGCGCGGAACACGGCGGCATCTGCCTGCATGGTGCGCTGCATCTCGTCGCGCAGATCCGCGGTGGTGATGGAGCCATCGGCATTGCGGAAACTGTCAAACCGATCAAGCGCCGCCTGCACCGAAGCCTTGTTCAGATCAGGGTTGGCGGCATCCGGGTCTACCACTTCGCGGGCACGGATCGCAGCGGCACGGCCAAAGACCACAAGGTCGATCAGCGAGTTCGAGCCAAGCCGGTTGGCGCCATGCACCGAGGCACAGCCAGCCTCGCCCACCGCCATCAGGCCGGGGGCCACGCGATCAGGCTCATCTTCGGTTGGGTCAAGCACCTCGCCCCAGTAGTTCGTGGGAATGCCGCCCATGTTGTAGTGCACCGTCGGCAGCACCGGGATCGGCTCCTTGTTCACGTCCACACCGGCAAAAATCCTGGCGCTTTCCGAGATGCCCGGCAGGCGCTCGGCCAGCGTTTCGGGCTGAAGGTGGTTCAGGTGAAGGTACATATGGTCCTTCTCCTTGCCCACACCGCGGCCTTCGCGGATTTCCATGGTCATGCAGCGTGAAACCACATCACGGCTGGCAAGGTCTTTGTAGGTGGGCGCATAGCGCTCCATGAAGCGCTCGCCTTCCGAGTTGGTGAGGTAGCCGCCCTCGCCGCGCGCGCCCTCGGTGATGAGGCAACCCGAGCCATAAATCCCGGTCGGGTGGAACTGCACAAACTCCATATCCTGAAGCGGCAGGCCAGCGCGGGCCGCCATGCCACCACCGTCACCGGTGCAGGTATGCGCCGAAGTGGCCGAGAAGTAGGCGCGGCCATAACCGCCGGTCGCCAGCACCACCATCTTGGCGCGGAACACGTGGATCGTGCCGTCATCCAGCTTCCAGCACACAACGCCCTGGCAAGCCCCGTCTTCACCCATGATCAGATCAATGGCGAAATATTCGATGTAGAACTCGGCGTTATGCTTGAGGCTCTGGCCATAAAGCGTGTGCAGGATCGCGTGGCCGGTCCGGTCAGCGGCGGCACAGGTGCGCTGCACCGGCGGGCCTTCGCCAAACTCGGTGGTATGGCCGCCAAAGGGGCGCTGGTAGATCTTGCCCTCTTCGGTGCGCGAGAACGGCACGCCGTAATGCTCCAGCTCATACACCGCCTTGGGCGCCTCACGGGTGAGGTATTCCATGGCGTCGGTATCACCCAACCAGTCAGAGCCCTTCACGGTGTCATAAAGGTGCCACTGCCAGTGGTCGTTCATCTCGGCATCTTCGGTCACCTGCATGTTGCCAAGGCTCGCGGCGATCCCGCCCTGGGCAGCCACGGTATGCGAGCGGGTCGGGAAAACCTTGGTCACGCAGGCGGTTTTGAGGCCATGTTCGGCCATCCCCAGCGTGGCCCTCAGGCCAGAGCCGCCGGCCCCCACCACAACCACATCATAGGTGTGTGTCTCGTAATCATATGCTGCCATCTGTTCATCCGTCCCTTGCGGTTCGTTCACTCGCCTGCGCGGCTAGTTGTTGAAGGGGAAGACCACCGCGCCCGGCGCATTATCCGGGATCGTGTAATCTGCCATCTGTTGGTAAGGCGCACCCAGAAGCGCGCTGAAAGCCTGCCCGCCATCGGGCACGAAAGTTTTGACCAAGGCCCTGCGATTCACGTTGAAGTGCTCGGCCAGGAGCGCAAGATCGGTGGCATTTGTGGTCGCATCATAAACCTGGGTGGCCCCGTATTGCACGGTCGCCTGGCGATACATGTCCGGCTGGCGCAATATGGCAAGCACCAGTGAATGGCGCTGCACATAGGTCGCCACCGCCCAGCTTTGGAAATCTTCCTCGACCGTGAGATGCAGCGCCGGGCCAGCACGTGACAAACGCGCGATATCGGCCTCGGTGCCAACCATCACCCACACAGGCTTTTCCAGCGCCGCCCAGGCGGCCTCGGCCTCGGCCTTGTTGCTGGCGGCCGCGCCAAGGATCATCAGCGGCAGCTCAGCCGCGCCAACCGATCGCTCGATCTGGCCTTGCAGCGCCCCAAGGCTTTCGGCCTCGGTTTGCAGCAGCATGTAATCGGTGAACTCCGACATCCCGGCGGCGTCCTCAGAGCGCCAGTTTGACGAGGGCGAAAATCCCGGCGGCCATCAGCCCGTAGCTCACGCAAACCAGCGCAATGATCGAAAGTTTGCGCGTCAGACCCCGCATGTAATCGTCGATGATGGATTGGAAGCCCTGCCGGAAGTGCCACATGCCGACAACGATCATCAGCCCGGTAATCACCGCAGGCCAGGCCCGCGAGAAATGCGCCACAACCTCTTCGTGGCTGTTGCCAAGCTGCGGCCCGAAGGTCAGCAAAAAGAGCGGCGTCAGGATCACCAGCGCATAGCTTGAGATCGACATATGCCAGTGATGCTCGGTCCCGGATTTGGCGGAACCAAGGCCAGTGGCGCGTTTACGGTCAGTCAAAAATGCCATTGTGCCGCCCCTTTACACGATGATCGCGGTGAGAATGGTGAGCACCACCGAAAGGCCAACGATCCCCTTGGCCATCTTCTCGGAGGTTTCAACGTCAAGGCCGTAGCCTGCGTCCCAGATCAGGTGACGAATGCCGCCAAGCATGTGCCACCACAGCGCCCAGACCGAGAGGAACATCACCACATCTCCAATGAAGGAGGTGATCAGCCAGTCGATCGAGCTGAAGTATTCGGGGCCAGAGGCGGCGGCGATCAGCCACCAGACCACAAGAAAGGCCCCCACGATAAGCCCGGCCCCGGTGATCCGGTTGATGATCGAGGGAACCCATGTCCACTGCGGGCGATAGACTTGAAGATGGGGGCTGAGCGGGCGGTTGCCCTGGTTCACATCGGCCATGAACGCTCTCCTTTGCGGGCGCGGCGGGGGGCCAAAGGGCCGTGCCGCGCAAAAATGGCTCGCCTCGCGCCGAATGCAACGCAGGCCTGCTAAGCCCATGCTTTGCCACTTTTCCCCGGCGGAGTCACGGGCAAATGGGCGGATTTCAGGGGGAGGTTTCGTCGCTAACAGCGAAAAATTTCACGTTTGTGATCACGTTCTTTCAGGCCGTGATCACAATTTTCCCCACATGGGCAACGCGCCCCACAGGAGACTCAACCCTGCCAGCAAACGCCCCGCCGCACAAAATTAAACGTGATCACAAATCTCTCAGCCGAGAAAATACCCGTCACCGGCCCCCCAGAACGTCACCAGATCACGCCCGGTGGCACGCTCTGCCCCGCTCTCTTGCAGCGCAAACAGATCCGCCGCCAGCAGGGCGCTCGCCTCGAAAAGGGCGCGTGGCAGGGCGCGCTCATAGGGGTCTTTCGGCTCCCATGTGCGGGCAATCTCGGCGGCCATGTCCGCCAGCACGAAACAAATGGAAAGCCCGGTCGCCGCCGGAAATGCGCGGGCCATTGACCCGGCAACAACCGGCACCGGGCGCCGATGCGCAAAAATCATCTCCGCCGCGAAGGTCCGCAGGCGGTCGCACTCATCTTCATCCACCTCGCGGGCCCCCACCCATAAGCGCCAGGCCCCGCCCGGCGCCGCTCTTGCCGCCACGTTACCGCGAGAAGGCAAACAGGTGCAAGGCGCGGGGGTTAAACGGGAATCAGCGCCCAGTAATCGAGATCAAGCAAAACATGGGGCAGATACTTGCCGTCTTCGCCGCGCAAATCGCCCGCCAGTGTTTCGCCGCCCTTCACGGCCACCAGCCTCAACCGCAGCGCGCCAACCCCCGGCGCAACCGTCTCGGCCTTGCCAAGCACCTCGCTCCAGGCCCGCACGGTATCGCCCGCAAAGGCCGGGTTGGCATGGGCACCCCCGTTGATCGCGGCAACGATCTGCGCATTCGCCAGCCCGTTGAACGACAGCGCCCGCGCCAGCGAAATGATGTGCCCGCCGTAGATCAGCCGCTTGCCATCCTCGCGCACCGTCGCATCAAAATGCACCTTGGCGGTATTCTGCCACAGCCGCGTGGCCAGCATATGCTCGGCCTCTTCCAGCGTAACACCATCGACATGGTCAATGAGCTCGCCAACCTCGTAATCGCCCCAGCGATGCGGCTCCCCGGCAAGGGTGAAATCATACCCCTGAAACGACAGCCCCTCGGGTATCACCAGCGCCTCAGCAGGCACGGCATCGGCCAGATCGGGGATCATCGTTTCGGGGGCGGGGGCGTCAAAATCGCGCTTGCGCACCATCACCCAGCGCACATATTCCAGCACCGCCTCGCCGGTTTGATCCAGCCCGCGGGTGCGCACCCAAACCACGCCTGATTTGCCGTTGGAGTTTTGCTTGAGGCCAATCACCTCACTCTCGGCGCGCAGCGTATCACCTGCATAAACCGGCTTCAGCCAGCGCCCCTCGGCGTAGCCCAGATTGGCCACCGCGTTGAGCGAAATATCCGGCACCGTCTTGCCGAACACCACATGAAACACCGCCAGATCATCCATGGGCGAGCCATCCAGCCCGCAATCGCCCGCGAAAGCATCGGAGGAATACAGTGCATGACGGGCCGGATAGAGCGCGTGGTAAAGCGCCCGCTCCCCCTCTGCCACCGTGCGCGGCACCGCATGCACAATCACATCGCCCAGCGTGTAATCCTCAAAAAAACGGCCCGGATTGGTCTTTGCCATGCTCACTGTTCTCCCAGTTTCATATCGGGGGTGTAGGTGCCCTCAACCTCTTTCACTACGGCCTGGCCGCAGCGCATCACCCCGTTGGAGGCATCAAAGCTGTATTGCGGATCGCCTTGCAGCACCCAGCCTTTATTGAGCGCCGCAGTCACCTTGTGGCAAAACGCCGAGGTGTCGTCTTCGGTGAGGAAACGGTAGAGTTTCATGGCAGTCCTATCCGAATACGGGGTAGCCCAGCAGGCCGTGGATGTAACCGATGATCCCCAGCAGAATCACCGAGGCCACAAGGAACATCGCGTCTTTGGCGATAGAGCCTTTGGCGGGCGGGGTCCAACCCGGCTCGGCCCGGTTGATCACCACCATCTCGGCCAGCGACCACACAAGCAAAGCGCCAAACAGGATCACCGAGGCAAGGTCACCGTTGACGAGAAGGTGCGCAAAGGCCCACAGCGCGAAACCGGCCAGCATCGGGTGGCGCATCCGGTAGAAAATCGCGCCCTTCTTGGGGCCGGGCGACATGAAGTAAATCGCAATCAGCACCAGCAAGTTATTGATATGGCGCAGGAAATAGGGCGGATTCCAGAGCTCCGGCACATCGTCCGCCATCCGAAAGCCAATGACCATCAGCACAATCGAGGCCACCAGAACCAGCGCCACCGGCCCGCGCCCCTTGTCGCCCATCGCGGCGCGGCGCGCCGGGGCGAGCCGCTTGAACAGATGCCCAAGCCACCAAAGCGCAATACCAAGAATGAGTAGCGGAAGGGCCATGGGAGACTCCTGTCAAATGAACGGCGTTTGCGCGTAACCTGCCCTTAACCGGCCATGGCCGCAATGGCATCTGCCTTGGCCAGCGTTGCGCGGGCCGTTGCAACGTGCAGGTTTTCCACGATGCGGCCATCAACCACCGCCACCCCCTGCCCGTTGGCCTCGGCCTCTTCGAAGGCGGCAATCTGGCGGCGTGCCAGATCAATCTCGCTGCCTGAGGGCGCAAAGGCCTCATTGGCCACATCAAGCTGCGCCGGGTGGATCAGCGTTTTGCCATCAAAGCCCATGTCGCGGCCCTGCTCGCATTCTTCCCGCAGGCCCTCATCGTCCTTGAAGGCGTTGTAAACACCGTCAATCGCCACGATCCCATGCGCCCGCGCCGCCAGCAGGCAAAGCTGAAGCGAGGAAAGAAGCGGCTCGCGGTCGGCCCTGAACCGGGTGCCCAGATCCTTGGCCAGATCATTGGTGCCCATCACAAAACCGCCCATGCCGGGGGCGGCGGCGATCTCTTGCGCGGCGAGGATGCCACGCGGCGTTTCCATCATCGCCCAAACCTGCGTTTCGCTCGCGCCTGCGGCATCCAGTTCGGCCTTCACGGCGGCCACCTGCGCGGCGGTTTCAACCTTTGGCAGCAGCACGGCATCGGGCTTGGTCGGGCAAATGGTGGCCAGATCGTCGGCGCCCCACTCGGTATCGGCCCCGTTCACCCGCACGATTTTTGCGCGTTGGCCGTAATCGGTGCTCGCAAGTGTTTTTGCCAGAAGCGCACGCGCCTCTACCTTGGCTTCGGCGGCCACGGCATCCTCAAGGTCAAAGATGATCGCATCGCAAGCCAGCCCGGCGGCTTTTTCCAGCGCGCGCTCCTTGGAGCCGGGGATGTAAAGCACAGATCTGTAGGGGCGGATTGGGGCCGTCATGATTCTCTCCTCGCGGGTTTCCGTGGCAGAAAAACCAAATGCCACGCCGCCGCGCAAGATCATTTCTCCAAATACCTTTGCGGGCGCAACAAACTGTCTCGCTCCTGCTCCAGCCACCCATCGTTGGCCCCCGTTAACCACATGGTCACCTCATCGGTGGACAGTCAAAGGGAGAGTCGGGCGACTGGAGGGCCGTATGGCAGAGCCGCCATAACCAACGGCAATAATCAGTCCGGCCTTTTCGTGACGGGCGCAAAATGCGCCTCCCGTACAACCGGCAAAGCCGGGCGCGCCCGGTTTGGGGCCTGCGCAGCCAACCAAAAGGTATGGACGATGAAAGAACTCATAGTGATTGCCGCAGGCTTTGCCTGCCTCGCCGCCGCCGGGGCCGATGCCCAAACCCGCAATTGCGCCCAGCGCGAACGTGTGGTGACCCGCCTCGGTGAAACCTATGGCGAAGGTCGCCAGGCGATTGGCCTCGCCGCCTCCAATCAGGTGGTTGAAACCTGGGCCAACCTCGAAAGCGGCACCTGGACCGTCACCGTGACCACCCCCAATGGGCTTACCTGCCTTGTTGCCTCGGGAAAGAGCTTTGAGCGGGTTGATGAAGAGGTTGCCAAAGCCTCCGAAAAAGACGCTTAGGCTCAGGCCAGCGCATCCCACACCAGCTTGGTCCCGGTCAGGGTGAGCAAAATATAGGTGAGGGTGAAAAATGCGCGCTCGGGCACCATGTGATGTGCCCGAATGCCCAGCAATGCCCCCACCACGGCGACCGGCGCAAGCCAGAGGTCCAGCACCAGCGTGTTCACCGTGAAGGCCCCCAGAAAGGCATAGGGGATGCATTTGAGAAAGTTCATCACCCAGAACACGATCACCGAGGTCGCCTGATACTCGGTTTTTCGCATCCCCTGCGCCAGCAAGAACACCGCCACCGCCGGGCCACCCGCGTGGCTGACAAAACTGGTGAAGCCCGCCACGGCCCCGGCGATGCCGCCAAACACCGGCGAAAATTCGCGGTCCTGGATTTTCAGCCAGCCCCGGATGCGCGCCTGCTGATAAGCAACAAAGACAAGCGCGATAACGCCGATAAAAAGGCGCAGCGTTGCGGCATCAATCGCGCTGAACAGCCACGCCCCCAGCGCAATCCCCGGCAGGCAACCGACGATCAGCGCCCATGCCGAAGGCCCGTGCCACTGCCGCCAAAAGCTCTTGAGAGTGACCACATCCATCAGCATCAACAGCGGCAATAGCAGGCCTACCGCCACCTTGGGATCAATCGCCAGCGCAAGAATCGGGGTCGCGGCAAAGGCCGCCCCCGAGCCGAACCCACCCTTGGAAATCCCCGCAAACAGCACCGCTGGCACTGCCACGGCCAAGACCCACGGATCAGGCCACATTCTGCATTTTCCCCTGAATTTTCTGGCGCTTGCGCTGCATTCCCGCAACAACCCCAAGCCAAAATGCTGCAATGCAGCCTTGCACGCCCCCCCACCATTGGCTAGGCCTTGCGCGGATTTAACACCACCAAGGGACACCTATCATGGCCAGACCCAAGATTGCACTTATCGGTTCAGGGCAGATCGGCGGCACGCTCGCCCATCTCGCCGCAATGAAGGAACTGGGCGATGTCACCCTGTTTGACATCGCCGAAGGCGTGCCGCAGGGCAAGGCGCTCGACCTTGCCGAAAGCGGCCCCGCCGAGGGCTTTGACGCAACGATGAAAGGCACCAATGACTACGCCGACATCGCTGGCGCCGACGTGTGCATCGTCACCGCCGGTGTGCCACGCAAGCCCGGCATGAGCCGCGATGACCTGCTTGGCATCAACCTCAAGGTCATGAAATCGGTCGGTGAGGGCATCGCCGCCCACGCGCCCGATGCCTTTGTGATCTGCATCACCAACCCGCTTGATGCGATGGTCTGGGCGCTGCAAAAGTTCTCGGGCCTGCCCGCAAACAAGGTCTGCGGCATGGCCGGTGTGCTTGACAGCGCCCGCTTCCGCCACTTCCTCAGCCTTGAGTTCGGCGTGTCCATGCGCGATGTCACCGCCTTTGTGCTTGGTGGCCACGGCGATACCATGGTGCCCTCCACCCGCTACTCCACCGTCGCCGGCATCCCGCTGCCCGACCTGGTGGAAATGGGCTGGACCACGCAGGAAAAGCTCGATGCGATCATCCAGCGCACCCGTGATGGCGGCGCCGAAATCGTTGGCCTGCTGAAAACCGGCTCCGCCTTCTATGCGCCCGCCACCAGCGCCATCGAAATGGCCGAAGCCTTCCTCAAGGACCAAAAGCGCGTTCTGCCCTGCGCCGCCTACTGCGATGGCGACCTCGGCGTGAAAGACATGTATGTGGGCGTGCCCACCGTGATCGGCGCTGGCGGCATCGAGAAGATCGTCAACATCAAGCTCACCAAGGACGAGCAAGAGATGTTTGATACCTCGGTCAACGCTGTGAAGGGCCTCGTTGAAGCCTGCAAAGGCATTGATGGCTCCCTCGCCTAAACCAACCGCAGATAACAACGCAAAGACAGACGAAGGGTTTGTCTTTGCGGTCAGCGGCAAGAACTACTTGCCGCTGGCCATTCGTGCCGCGCAAACCATTCGTGAGCACCACCCGAACCACCCGATAGACCTGTTTAGCGATCAGCCCTGCGATGCAGCGGTATTCGATCAAGTCATCCCGCTCGAAGACGCCTGGTTCCGCCCCAGATTCGAGGCCTTACGTCGCTCTCGCTTCACCAAATCGATCGTGCTGGATGCAGACATCATATGCGTCGCTCCGATCGGCGATGTATTCGAACTGATGGACCGCTTCGACCTGGCCGCAGCCCACGAGCCGCGCCGCGCCAGCGATCTGGCAGTGCGCCACTTCCAAACTCCGGTTCCTGCCGCCTTTCCGCAGCTCAACAGCGGTGTCGTTGCCATCCGCAAGAGTCCCGCCGTCGACGCGTTTTTCAACAAGGTCGAGAACGCGATGAAAGAGAGCAAAATGAACCGCGACCAGCCGGTTGTACGCACCTTGCTGTTCGAAAGTGACCTACGCTTATGGGTGCTGCCGCCCGAGTACAATTTCATGAACATCGACCTGCTCGAAGCCTATTCAGAGCAAAACGGCGCCCCCCGAATCCTGCATTTGACGCGACTGCATCGCCACTTTGATACGCTCAACACCAAGAAGCAGCTTCACACTGTCGGCGCGATTTGCGGCCCGGCGATCGAGCGGCACATCGCGGCCCTGCTGGCCTCGGATCGCACCCTTGGCGGCGACGGCGCGCGGGTGCGCCCGCTGTTCCGGCAGCGGCTGACCGGATTGGCGCGCGGGCTTAGTCAGAGTCTCGCCAAACGTTTGTGCCGTCTTAGCCAACGGGGCTAGCCGTGCCTGCTTTAGGCGTGCCTTCTGGCCTGCGGCGTCGCGGCGGAGCACCAATCACCTTCATCAGGCGGCGGGCGTTTTCGGTTCCGAGCTTCAGATCAAAGGCCCGAAACGAGTAGTCCGCAGCATGATCGGGGAACACCCGCTTCACGGCTGCCGCCGGATCAAACTCCAGCGCGGCAAGTTTGCCATGCGCCGTCAACGCGCTGGCCTGCTCCGGGGAAAGCCCGGTGATCTGGCGGAAAAAGCGCAGCAGTTCGGGCATAGAGCCCATAAGGTCGCGTGCCGCGCGCACCTGCCGGGCGCGGGCATCGTGCAGCAAATCATCAATCGCCGCGTCGTCCTGCTCGGCGTAGCGCAGCGTTTTGGCCACCCAATGCAGCGGCGTCAGCCCGTCAAAATGCAGCACGGTCAGCCCGGTGGCGCGGCGGTGCGGTGCCCAGCCCGCATTCTTGCCCGGCAGCTTGGCGGCATGCACCTGCAGCGAAACCTGCTCCCCTACCCGCACCAACGGCTTGCCATGGGCAGCGCCCGCCAGCCCGTGTGACAGGAATGGCACCACCTCATCCCCGTAGATATTGCGCACCACTTTGGGAGCATTGCGGATCTGGCTGCGGAACACGCCGCCAAAGATGCTTTCGTCACGATTGCCCGCCTGCCAGCACCGCTCCATCGCAGGCACGCGCAGCCAGCATTCATCGCCCTCCAGCCGCGCAACCTCTTCCTCGATGGGCCGCGCCATATAAAGGAATTCATCGGCATCAAGGTGGATCAGAAAATCGCACTTGGTGGTTTTGTAGGCCTGTGTGGCGTTCTTCGCCTGCCGCTGGTTCTGGTTGCCGGGGCGGCCTTTGCCATCTGTCAGCCTGTCCCAGTAGCGCCAGTCACAGCGCACCGCCCGCACCTTTCCGGTGCGGCGCAGGATCGGAAACACCTCGTCCTCGGGGTCATCAAGGTAAAGGACGATCTCATCGGCCCCCAGCTCAAGGTGATGCGCCACGAAGGCCAGCACCAGATCAGCCGGTTCGCGCACGGTCGCAACGACGCCCCACTTGATCTTCTCAACAGGCTTTTCAACTTCACTCATACGCCAAAGATACTCCCTCATCGCGGCCAAAACCAGCCCCCGCAACGCGTGAAGTACATGTGATTCTCTCGGTCTTGTTATGGTTGCGTTAACTTGTGATCACACCTTTCCGGGCTGTGATCACAAAATGCAGAAAATCCGCCAAACCCCGCTCCACAAGGCGATTTTTGTTTGCTCGGGCGCGCTGCTATGCGAAGGACGATACGAAACACAGCTTGAGGGACACCTTCATGAACATCCATGAATACCAGGCGAAGGCTTTGCTTCGCTCCTACGGCGCCCCGGTCTCTGATGGCCGGATCGTGCTCAAAGCCGATGAGGCCAAGACCGCCGCCGGTGCTCTTGACGGGCCGCTTTGGGTCGTCAAGGCGCAGATCCACGCCGGTGGCCGCGGCAAAGGCTCCTTCAAGGAGGAAAGCGCGGGCGAAAAGGGCGGCGTGCGTCTGGCAAAGTCGGTCGAAGAGGCCGCTGAAGAAGCCAAGAAGATGCTGGGCAAAACCCTCGTCACCCACCAAACCGGCCCTGCCGGCAAGCAGGTGAACCGCATCTACATCGAAGACGGCTCCGACATCACCTCCGAGTTTTACCTCGCCCTGCTGGTCGATCGTCAAACCAGCCGCGTGTCTTTCGTCTGCTCCACCGAGGGCGGCATGGACATTGAGGAGGTCGCTGCCTCCACCCCTGACAAGATCCTCAGCTTCTCGGTTGATCCGGCCACCGGCTACCAGCCCTTCCACGGCCGCCGCGTTGCCTTTTCGCTTGGCCTTGAGGGCGCTGCCGTCAAGCAATGCGTCAAACTGATGGGCATCCTCTACCAGGCCTTCATGGAAAAAGACATGGAGATGCTGGAGATCAACCCGCTGATCCTGATGCCCTCGGGCGACCTCAAGGTGCTTGATGCCAAGGTCGGCTTTGACGGCAACGCGATCTACCGCCAGCCCGACATTGCCGAACTGCGCGACGAAACCGAGGAAGACCCCAAGGAACTCGCTGCCTCCAAGCACGATCTGAACTACATCGCGCTTGACGGCGAAATCGGCTGCATGGTCAACGGCGCGGGCCTTGCCATGGCAACGATGGACATCATCAAGCTCTACGGTGCCGAGCCTGCCAACTTCCTCGATGTAGGCGGCGGCGCAACCAAGGAAAAGGTCACCGAAGCCTTCAAGATCATCACCTCTGATCCCAACGTCAAAGGCATCCTCGTCAACATCTTCGGCGGCATCATGCGCTGCGATGTGATCGCCGAGGGCGTGATCGCCGCGGTCAAGGAAGTGGGCCTCAAGGTGCCGCTGGTTGTCCGGCTTGAAGGCACCAACGTGGACAAAGGCAAAGAGATCATCAACAACTCCGACGTGGACGTGATTGCCGCCGACGACCTGAAAGATGGCGCTCAGAAGATCGTCAAAGCGGTGAAAGGCTGATCCAAGTGGAGTTTGCGGAGACGGTGTTTTATTTGGGTATCGGGCTGGCCGTTGCTGTCCCGGTGACTCTGATAGTCGCTGTCGTGTTCGGCCTGTTTTGGGTGCTCGCCCGCCATATCGGAAAATGGCCAGTCGTGGGCCTGTCCGCCATCTCGGTTGGCCTATCCGCTTATCTGTCTGTCTCCATGCATCTTGACTGGAAGAGGGATTGCGCGCCACAGGCGTCGGAATTCCCCTCTTACTGCGATGCTCCACAAGCCACGTTCTACCTCCTTCAAACCTACCTAATCCAGCCGCTCTTTGCGGCTCTCGTCCTTCTCTCCGCATTCGTGGTGGTGAGATTCAGAAAAACAACAGCAGCTTAGAGGAGACTTCCGAAAATGGCAGTCCTCGTCGATGAAAACACAAAGGTAATCTGTCAGGGCCTCACCGGCTCGCAGGGCACATTCCACACCGAGCAGGCCATCGCCTATGGCACCAAGATGGTCGGCGGCGTGACTCCCGGCAAGGGCGGGCAAACCCACCTTGATCTGCCGGTCTTCAACTCGGTCCATGAGGCCCGCGCCACCACAGAGGCCAATGCTTCGGTGATCTATGTGCCGCCGCCCTTCGCGGCCGACTCGATCCTTGAGGCGATTGACGCCGAAATGGAGCTGATCATCTGCATCACCGAGGGCATTCCGGTGCTCGACATGATGAAGGTGAAGCGCGCGCTTGAAGGCTCGTCCTCCATGCTGATCGGCCCCAACTGCCCCGGCGTGATCACCCCCGACGCCTGCAAGATCGGCATCATGCCCGGCCATATCCACAAGCGCGGCTCCTGCGGTGTTGTCAGCCGCTCCGGCACGCTTACCTATGAGGCCGTGAAGCAAACCTCAGATAGCGGCCTCGGCCAGTCCACCGCTGTGGGCATCGGTGGGGACCCGATCAAGGGCACCGAGCATATCGACGTGCTGGAGATGTTCCTTGCCGATGACGAAACTCAGTCGATCATCATGATCGGTGAGATCGGTGGCTCCGCCGAAGAAGAAGCCGCCC